>NZ_JBFPFP010000002.1:0-586342 GCF_047977885.1 Arthrobacter sp. LFS091 | reverse complement strand
ATGGAGTTCAGCAAGACTGCTGATGCCTCAGCCGTCCAGGATCCGTCCGTTGCAGGTGACAAGATCACCTACAACTTCACGGCCAAGAACACCGGCAACGTCACGCTGAAGGACGTCTCCATCACTGATCCGATGGCTGGCCTCTCGGCTTTGGCATACACCTGGCCCGGTACCCCGGGCGAGTTGCAGCCCGGCCAGTCGGTGACGGCTACGGCAACGTACGCGATCACGCAGGTTGATATCGACGCCGGTCACGTGGCGAACGCTGCGACCACCACAGGCACTCCGCCCACCGGTCCGCCGGTGACGCCTCCTCCGGGAACCACGGACACCCCGTTGACCCCGAAGCCGGCCATGGAGTTCAGCAAGACTGCTGATGCCTCAGCCGTCCAGGATCCGTCCGTTGCAGGTGACAAGATCACCTACAACTTCACGGCCAAGAACACCGGCAACGTCACGCTGAAGAATGTCTCCATCACTGATCCGATGGCTGGCCTCTCGGCTTTGGCATACACCTGGCCCGGTACCCCGGGCGAGTTGCAGCCCGGCCAGTCGGTGACGGCTACGGCAACGTACTCCATCACCCAGGCTGATATCGACGCCGGTCACGTGGCGAACGCTGCGACCACCACAGGCACCCCGCCTGTTGGGCCGCCGGTGACGCCTCCTCCGGGAACGACGGATACCCCGTTGACCCCGGCTCCGGCCATGGAGTTCAGCAAGACTGCTGATGCCTCGGATGTTCATGACCCGTCCGTTGCAGGCGACAAGATCACCTACAACTTCACGGCGAAGAATACGGGCAACGTCACGCTGAAGAACGTCTCCATCACGGATCCGATGTCGGGGTTGTCTGCCCTGGCGTACACCTGGCCGGGCACTCCTGGCGAGTTGCTTCCGGGCCAGTCGGTGACGGCGACGGCGACGTACAGCATCACGCTGGCTGATATCGACGCCGGCCACGTGGCGAACGCTGCGACCACAACAGGCACCCCGCCCACCGGTCCGCCGGTAACGCCTCCTCCGGGAACAACGGACACCCCGTTGACCCCGGCTCCGGCCATGGAGTTCACCAAGTCGGCGGACAGCTCGGCTGTTCAGAACCCGACTGTTGCTGGCGACAAGATCACCTACAACTTCACGGCGAAGAACACCGGCAACGTGACCCTGACCAACGTATCCATCACAGATCCGCTGGCTGGCCTCTCGGCACTGACCTACACCTGGCCCGGCGTTGCAGGAACACTGCTTCCAGGAGAAACCGTGACGGCTACGGCAACGTATGCCATCACCCAGGCTGATATCGACGCTGGGCATGTCGCGAACAACGCCACGACCACCGGTACTCCGCCGGTCGGACCCCCTGTGACGCCTCCTCCGGGCGAGACGGACACCCCGTTGACCCCGGCTCCGGCGATGACCTTCACGAAGACGGCAGACGCTTCGGCGGTTCAGTCGCCGTCGAAGGTTGGGGATCGGATCACCTACAACTTCACGGCCAAGAACACCGGCAACGTGAAGCTCACCAAGGTATCCATCACGGATCCGTTGGCTGGTCTCTCGGCTCTGACGTACACCTGGCCAGGTACTCCGGGCGAGTTGCTGCCCGGACAAACGGTGACGGCTACGGCGACGTATGCAATTACCCAGGCCGACATCAACGCTGGTCATGTTGCGAACAGCGCCACCACCACCGGTACGCCTCCGACGGGAACGCCCGTTACTCCTCCTCCGGGAGAGACGGACACACCGCTAACGCCAAACTCGGGCTTGGAGTTCTCCAAGACGGCCGACGCTTCAGGGGTGGGGGACCCCACCCACGTTGGAGACGTGATCATCTACAAGTTCACGATCAAGAACACCGGGAATGTGCCGTTGACGGGCGTCGCTGTCAACGATCCCATGGTGGGCCTCTCGGCATTGACCTACGCCTGGCCAGGGGTGGCAGGCACACTGCTTCCCGGGGAAACGGTGACAGCTACGGCGACGTACGCGATCACCCAGGCCGACATCAACGCCGGTGAAGTTGCCAACACGGCAACCGCATCGGGTAGGCCCCCGGTGGGACCCCCTGTCGCCACACCACCTGCAAGTGTTGTTGTGACCTTCCCGCCGGTGGTTCCGAGCCAACCCGGAGGTTCGCTGGCCAGCACGGGAGTTGTCCTCACCGTGTTGCCCATCAGCCTGCTGGTTGTTGGCGCGGGGCTGTTCCTGTTCCTTGTTGGACGCCGCAGGCGTTCCGAGGCATAGGACAAAAGTGCGCGGCAATCGGGGCCCCAACCCCGGTTGCCGCGCATTTCATGAACGAATAAAACCCAGAAGAACCAGGAAGCCAGACCATGAAGAAGACAGTCGCATGCATTGCGGGTTTGCTGGTTTCGGCGGCCGCACTCGCTGGTTGCTCGTCGTCCCCGAGCAACGAAGCGGGCACATCGCCGTCGTCAACCACAACCCAAGCCGCCACCACAGGTGAGGCAAAACCTGCCAACCCGGGTGTCGGGATTATCGAGGCCACCACCATGACGTCCTGCGATACCGCGCCAGGAAAGGTGACAGCCAAAGGGACGGTTACACCTCCAGAGGGCACCAAGGGCGCGGTGAAGATCACCGTTAGCTGGGTGGATCCGTCCACCTCGGCGGTTCTGGCGCGCGGCGAGCAGACCTTCAAGGACGCGCAGCCAGGCAAGGCCCTCGACTGGGTAACCAACAGCGAAGTGACCAAGCCTGCCACCGCGATCAAGTGTGTTTTGGGCGCCACAGTGGTGTAGTTGGCCCCATTTATTGGGGGGCGGCCGATCAGGTACTTGTTACCTGGTCGGCCGTTTCTTTTGCCACTGCGCCGCGTGCCAGAACAGGAGGGCGGCAGTGAGCAGGACCGCAGCCAGCAGCGCATACGGCGCGTTGGACAGCATCAGGAAGTTCAGTTGGGCGGACTCGGGCTCCTGGCTGGGTGTCGGGCTGATGATCGCTGAGGTGGCCGTGGTCAACGCCCACGCTCCGAACCACGCCAGGCCTACATTCAAAACCCACAGCGCAACGACGAATGGATTGATGGATGGGCGGGACCTCTCCGGGACAACAGGCTCGGGTGCGTGCGGGCTGATCGCCGTGACGGCCTTGCCGTTCTCGTCAATCTCGCGGAAGCCGATGCGCTCGTGAACGTGGTCCTTCATGGGATCCCCCAGCCCGTGGCCGTTGATGTTCTCTGCACTCTACCCCGTCTGATCGCACTCAGGATGGTGATCCCTCCGCGCTTCCACGTCAACAAAATCGGCCAACATTGTGCACTTCGGCCGGTGCCAAACAAAGTCAATGACGTACCCGCACGGCAAAAAACCGCAAGAAACCGCCTTCCAAGCGAAATAGGTCACAAAAGTTTGACGGAAAGGCTTACCTAAGTAAGGCTTACCTTGCTAACAAGCGCCCCAATGCAATGGAAGGAAGCTGACGTGACGTCACCAAGTGTCGAAGAGCGGATCGCTCAGGAGCAGGATTTTGGCTCCAAAGTGGAACTGGCCCTCGCCGCCACCAACCAGCTGTTCAACGCAAGAAATTCGCCCAGTTACGTCGCGCAGGTTCTGCAAGGAGTCAACGCTGTCTCCACCAAAGTGCAGCGGACCGCCAAGCCGTTCACCGGCGTCGGGCATGCTGAGCTGAAAGCGAAGGTTGGCGCCGTCGACCTCGAACGCCCACTGCCTGATACGGCAGCGGCCCTTGAGGAACTCGACGAGCTGTACCTCAAGGACGCCATCTACTTCCACGACGCCCGCTATGCGGCCCACCTTAACTGCCCGGTCGTCATCCCGGCGCTGGTTGGTGAGGCTGTTCTCTCGGCAGTGAACTCCTCCATGGACACCTGGGACCAGAGTGCGGGTGCCACCATGATCGAGCGCCGCCTGATCGACTGGACCGCTGAGCGCATCGGCTTCACCGCCGACGCCGATGGCGTGTTCACCTCGGGTGGCAGCCAGTCCAACTTCCAGGCCCTTCTGATGGCGCGCAACCACGCGGTGGCCACGCTGCGTGTCGGTAACTCCGAGGCCCGTCTGCCGCACTTGCTTGACCGCCTCCGGATCTTCACCTCTGCCGACAGCCACTTCAGCATTCAGAAGTCCGCGTCCATGCTGGGGCTCGGCTTCGACGCCGTTGTTGCCATACCCACTGCCGAAGACCACCGCATGGACCCCACCGCCCTCGCGGCTGCTTTGGCTGAAGCACACGACGCCGGGCTGGTGCCGATGGCGGTTGTGGCCACCGCCGGGACCACTGACTTCGGTTCGGTTGACCCGCTTACCGAGCTCGCCGCTCTGGTGCGGGCCTACGATTCGTGGCTGCACGTTGACGCCGCCTACGGGGGAGGGCTCATTGTTTCGGGTCGCCACCGGCACCTCCTGGACGGGATCCACCTGGCCGACTCCGTCACGGTGGACTTCCACAAGACGTTCTTCCAGCCGGTCAGCTCCAGCGCTGTGCTGGTCCGCAACGGCTCCATGCTGGGACACGTCACCTACTACGCGGACTACCTCAATCCCGAGAGCGCCGCGAAGGCCGAGATCCCCAACCAGGTGGACAAGAGCATCCAGACCACGCGACGCTTCGACGCCCTCAAGCTGTGGCTGACCTTGCGGATCATGGGTGCCGACGCAATCGGAGCGCTTTTCGATGAAGCGATCGACCTCACCGCCCGGGTAGGTTCGTTGCTGGCCGACGATAACGAATTCGAGCTCGCTGCCCCACCACAGTTAAGCACCCTGGTATTCCGTTACCGCCCGGTGGTTGACGGTCTTGTCATCGATGAAGACGCAGCCGATGCCATCAATCCCGCGATCCGCGCAGCGATTTTCGCCTCGGGTGAGGCTGTGGTGGCGGGCACCAAGGTGGCTGGTCGCCACTACCTTAAATTCACCCTCCTCAACGCTGAGGCCTCCCTGCAGGACATCCAGGAAATCATCGAACTCATTCGCAGGACGGGCGCCAGCCTCCTCGCAAACACCACGGAGGCCGCCGCATGAGCACCCCAAACAACGGCAGGATTTACGACGTCGCAGGTATCGGCGTCGGGCCCTTCAACCTGGGCCTGGCGGCACTTAGCGAGCCGGTGGCGGATCTCGATTGCGTGTTCCTGGACCGCCGCGATTCCTTCGACTGGCACCCGGGCATGATGCTGGAGCCGGCACACCTGCAGGTTCCCTTCATGGCGGACCTCGTGACCCTCGCCGATCCGACGTCGCCTTTCTCTTTCCTGAATTTCCTGAAGCAGACCGGACGCTTGTACCGCTTCTATATCCGTGAGAACTTCTACCCCCTGCGCGCGGAGTACAACCAGTACTGCCAGTGGGTGGCGGGTCAGCTGGAGTCTGTCCGTTTTAGCACAGATGTGCTGGATGTGAGCTACGACGACGGCGTGTACCACCTTTCCGTTCAGGGTCCCCAGGGCGTTGAGATGCTTCGCGCCCGGAAACTGGTCCTTGGCACAGGCACATCGCCCTATGTACCGGACGCCTGTGCAGGAATAGTGGACGCCGGGGGACTGGTCTTCCACAACGCCGACTACCTGTCGAGGAAGAGTGAGTTGCAGTCCAAGCGCAGCATCACGATCGTGGGCAGCGGCCAGAGTGCGGCCGAGCTGTACTACGAACTCCTTCAGGAAATTGATGTCTACGGCTACCAGCTCAACTGGGTAACCCGTTCCGGCCGCTTCTTCCCGCTCGAATACACCAAACTCACGCTGGAGATGACCTCGCCGGAGTACGTGGACTACTTCCATTCGCTCCCCGGCGAGCAGCGCGACCACCTGATCAAGAACCAGAAGAACCTGTACAAGGGCATCAACTCGGACCTGATTGACGACATCTACGATCTCCTCTACACCAAGAGCCTCTCCGGCATGGTGGACACCCAGCTGCACACGCACTCGTCGCTGACTGCAGCCGAGTGGGACGGCTCCACCGGCACCCACACACTCCAGCTTCATCATGAAGAACACGGGCGGGACTACACCCTGGAGTCCGAAGCCGTGGTCCTCGCCACCGGCTACAGCTACAAAGAGCCCGCCTTCCTGGCAGGGATCCAGGACCGAATCCGCCGCGACTCCAAGGGCCGCTTCGACGTCGAGCGCAACTACGGAACCGGCGTCGAACCCGGCGAAATCTTCGTCCAGAACGCCGAGCTCCACACGCACGGTTTCGTCACCCCGGACCTGGGCATGGCCGCCTACCGCAACTCCTGCATTCTGCGCGAAATCACCGGTCGCGAGGTCTACCCGATCGAGCGCAGCATCGCATTCCAGCAATTTGGCGCACCGGCTCCCGTGGCGGCCAGCCTGCCGGAAACAACTGGAGCAACCGTATGAGTTTCACATTTCGGCCCGTGGATCCCGTGGCCGATGCACCTGTCCTCCACAGCTGGGTCAGCCAGGAGTACGCCCGCTTTTGGGGCATGGTGTCGGCCACCGAACAGGACGTAGTGGAGGAGTACTCGCGAATAGCCGGATCGGACCACCACCAGGCGTTCTTAGGGCTCGACGACGGCGCCCCCGCCTTCCTGATGGAACGGTACCGCCCGGAGTCGTCGCCGTTGGCGGACGTCTACGAAGCCCGGCCCGGTGATGTAGGAATGCACCTGCTCGTGTCCCCACCCAGCCGGGAACCGCAGCCGGGCTACACCACCGCCGTTATGCAGTCCGTCATGACGGAACTGTTCGATGACCCTGCAACCCAGCGGGTCGTCGTCGAGCCTGACGCCCGGAACCACAAGATCCACGTGCTCAACGAAAAGGTGGGCTTCAGGCCACACGGCGTGGTGACGCTGCCCGCCGTCGATCCTGCCGAAGACCACAAAATGGGGCTCCTGAGCTTCTGCACCCGCGAGGATTTCCTCGCAACCCTGACCCCGATCCTGGCCGCGACTGCCGCGCCAACCAGAGGAGAATCCCTGTGACCACCACTGCCGATAACGTGACCACCGCGGCCGCTGCCTCGGTGTCCCACCTGACGCCCGAGCGTTGGGCCATTGCCAACCGGCACGTGGTACGCAAGGCGATTGCCGAGTTTTCACACGAACGGATCCTGGTCCCGGAGTTGATCCGGGAGGAAGGCGCCGGCGTCGGCCTGTACAAGGTGGTGAGCGACGACGACACCGTCGAGTACCGCTTCCGTGCGCGCGTCCTGCAGCTGGAGCACTGGTCTGTTGTCGCGGACTCCATCGTTCGGTTGCGGGATGGCCAGGAGCTTCCGGTGGACGCCTTGGATTTCATTGCCGAATTCCACGAAGCACTGGCCATCCGCCAGGAAATGCTGCCCGTGTACCTCGAGGAAATCAGCAGCACGCTGGCCAGCCACGCGTACAAGCAAGGCAAGCCGTTCTCCTCCGCGCAACTGGCGGCAGGCGTCACCGGAGGCGCGGATCGTGCCCTTGACTTCCAAGCCATCGAGCACAGCATGACTGAGGGTCACCCCTGCTTCGTGGCCAACAATGGCCGGCTGGGATTCGGGATCGCGGACTACCATGCGTTCGCGCCGGAAACCGGCGGCACTGTGAAGCTGCAGTGGATCGCCGTGCATCGCAGCAAGGCAGTATTTACCTCGAGCGCCGGGCTGGATTACCGCACGCACTTCGAAGCTGAACTCGGGCCAGCCACGTTGGCTTGGTTCAACGCGGAGCTTTCCGCGTCAGGGCTGGATCCGGAGGACTACCTCCTCATGCCCGTCCACCCATGGCAGTGGGACAACAAGCTCACCGTGACGTTCGCGGCAGAAATCGCCCAGCGCCACATCGTGAACCTTGGCACCGGTGAGGATTCCTACCAGGCACAGCAGTCCATCCGGACGTTCTTCAATACCGACCACCCAGAGAAGGCCTACGTCAAAACGGCCATGTCCGTGCTGAACATGGGCTTCATGCGTGGTTTGTCACCGCAATACATGAAGGCAACACCTGCCATCAACGATTGGCTGCAGGAACTGATCGGCAATGACCAGGAGCTCCAGAACCGGGGCCTGGCCATGATCCGTGAAACAGCGGCCATCGGCTACCACAACCACTACTACGAGGCCGCTTCGGCCAAGGGTTCGCCCTACCGAAAGATGCTCTCGGCCCTGTGGAGGGAAAGTCCGCTGCCGTTGCTCAAGGATGGACAGCAGCTGGCCACCATGGCGTCGCTGCTGCATGTTGATGGCACTGGCCAGTCCATGGTTTCCGCCCTCATTGCGCGATCTGGACTGGCTCCCACCGAGTGGCTGCGCCGCTACTTCGAGGCGTATCTTGTGCCGTTGCTTCACTGCCTCTACCAGTACGAACTCGCGTTCATGCCGCACGGCGAAAACGTCATCCTGATCCTTGAGGACGGTGTGCCGGTCCGGGCGATCATGAAGGACATTGCCGAGGAAGTCGTGGTGATGGGGGACCGGCTGGAACTGCCGGAAGAGGTTTCGCGCATCAAGGCCGAAATCCCGGCCGAGGAAATGGTCCTCGCCATATTCACCGATGTTTTCGACTGCATCTTCCGCTTCCTGGGAGCAATCCTTGTGGAGGACGGGACGCTGGGCGAGGACGGGTTCTGGGAGACTGCCGCGGCTGTTGTGAAGGAGTACCAGCAGCGTCACCCGGAGCTCGCGGATCAGTTCGCCATGCACGATCTGTTCGCTCCGGACTTCGAACTGTCATGCCTCAATCGGCTCCAGCTGCGGAACAACCAGCAAATGCTGGACATCTCGGATCCTTCGGGCGGGCTGCAGATGGCGGGGCGCCTGGCCAACCCCTTGGCGAAGTTCGCCTGACACCCCGCGAGGGGTTAGGTCTCGGCACTCTCGGCGTGCCCAAAGGGGGTGGGAGCTAACCCCTCGGCGTGGGCAAGGGGGTGGGAGCTAACCCCTCGGCGTGGTGGCGGCTAGTCTTGGCCCATGACGACTCGAGCCAATGAACTCACCGCCCTGGTCACCGGTGCGACGGCGGGGATCGGTGCTGAATTCGCCCGCCAACTCGCCGAATCGGGGCACCACCTGGTGCTGGTGGCCCGTGACGAGCAGCGCCTGAAGGACAAAGCCGCGGAGCTTGAACGCGACTTCAGTATCTCGGCGGAGGTCCTGCCCGCAGACCTGACAACCGACGTCGGCGTTTCGGCAGTAGCGGATCGTCTCAGGGATGCCGAAAGGCCCGTGGACGTGCTGGTGAACAACGCCGGACTGGGGCTCCTGAAGTCGTTCGAGCGCAACGATTTGGAGGAAGAACGCCGGCATCTGAGACTGCATGTCCAGACGCCCATGGAGTTGTGCCACGCTGCCTTGGAGGTGATGTTGCCACGCGGAAGGGGCAGGATCATCAACGTTGCCAGCGTTGCCGCGTTCGCTAACCGGGGCACGTACTCGGCCGCCAAGGCATGGCAGGTGACTTTCAGTCGCTGGGCCAACCTCAGCTATGCGAAGTCCGGAGTCCAGGTCACTGCCGTGTGTCCGGGTTTTACTCATACCGAATTCCACGACCGCATGGGCATGGACAAATCCGTGGCTCCACGGTTCTTGTGGCTGACCGCTGAACGCGTGGTCCGTGTGGGGCTGGAAGACAACGCAAAGGGCAAAGGCGTTTCCATCCCCACCAAACGCTACAAAGTGGTCAGCTTCTTCGCGCGCATCTTGCCGGCAAGGCTGACGTCCGGCCCACCGCGGAAGCCGCTGGAGCCCTAACTTTCACGCGTGAAGGCTTCAACGAGCTGCGCGAGCGGTTCGGGCGCTTGCCCCGCAGGTAAAGCGTCCACCAGTAACGGCGCGTATCGGATCTTGTTGCCGCTCCGGCCGCCGAAGAACCGGCGCAACTGTGCAGGCTCCGGTTGCCCGCGCTGCGATGGTTGGCGTTGGAGGAGCCGGAACGACGCAAGCTCGCCCTGGGCGTCAATGACGTCCAGCACGGCGTCGACGCCGAGGCTGCGAATGAGTTCATCCTCCAGATCGGCCCGGCAAACATGGAACCCGAGCTCGTCCAGTGGCCCGGATCCGATCCCGGCCTTTTCCAGCGCGCGGGCGATGCCCCACGATTCACGTTCATCACACAGGCCCAAGAGCCGGTGGTTAGCCCCACGCGGACCGTAACGGTCCAGGAAGTGGACGATGCTGGTGGCGCCTCCCATGGGAACCACCGTGACCCGCTCTGAGGCCAGGTCATGACCGCAGCGACGAGCGAGCGACTCGACCGCGAGCCGGTCACTTTCGCCTTCGACCAACACCGTTGTCGCCTGCATGGAACCAGTATGTCTTATGTCCCCTGCGCGGCGGGCTTGGCCTGGGGCGCCCGCACAAGGACGGCGACGGCGATGCCCACCACGGCCCCGACGAACGTTTCGATGGCACGCTCCATCACCAGGACGCCCGGATCCATGGGCGACGCGAGTTGGGCGATCAGCAGGATCACCGGGGTGAAGAACACCATCGCCCAGCCATAATGCCGGGCCATGAACAGCTCCGTGGGGAACTGGCACAGGACCACCACCGCCGCCAGGACCAGGGTGGCGTGGCCGGGAAAGTACTGCAGGGGCGACAGCGGACTGGGGAAAAGTACGACGGCGACCACCACCAAACCGAGGAACGTCCCCACGATGCGGTGGATGCCCCGGTGGACGCGGCTGGGGAGATCGGCCCCGGCGAGCGGCACCGCCGCCGCAGCCATGGCCCAGTGGGGGTGGCCACTCACGCTCACCACACCGATGGCCCCAGCCGCGCCAACCGCCAGCATGTAGCGGGTGGCGTGCACGAGTGCCGCTTGGCGCAGGGGCCCACTGAGCATTGGAACGTCGCGCGTAGCGCCGGCCACCCAGGCCCGGTGCCGGAACCAGCCGGCAAAGCCGACCACCAGGGAGAAGGCGGCGGACGCGGCTCCGATGAGTATCGCCGTCGTGAACGGGACGCTGGTTGGCACCGAAGCGCAGGCGCCCAAGGCGAGGATGCCAAAGAACGGACCAATTGGCTTCAGCCGCACGGCATCGGCATACAACGAGCCGAACCCTGCGAAGAGGGTAGCCACGAGCACCAACCACCACGAGTGGATGTGGTTCACGGACAGGACGACGCCGATGCTCAGCCCGCCGACCAGGATCAGCGCAGCCTGTGCTTGGTGCTTGAGCCGTAGCTGGTGGGTTTCGTTGCGGCCGTACATTCCGGTCAGCGCACCGAAGACTGCGTACATCATGAGGTCGGGACGTCCGATGAGGACCAGGACCAGCGCAGGCACGGCAACGCTGAGCGCAACGCGAACGGCTGAGAGGCGATCGTTGTTGGCCGGGCCAAGGCGGTGGAGTTCACGGGCGTGCGTCAAAAATGCGGGCACAGGGGAACACCACCAATCTTCCACGGTTTGCTTTCGAAATTATCAGGGCGGGCAAGCGTACCGCTATAAGCGCGGTCACAACACGTGGTGAGCTGGCGCGCTCTGAGGCGGAAAGGTCTGGGAAGATCAACGTATGCCTGTTGCTTTCGTTTGCCGCACCCGATCCACCATGCCGCCGCAGGAGCTGTTCGATCTTTCGCGGAACATCGACGCCCACGTGGAGTCGATGACCAAGAGCCGCGAGAAGGCCGTTGCAGGCGTCACGACGGGTCTGATCTCGGAAGGCCAGACCGTCACGTGGCAGGCATGGCACCTCGGAGTCCGGTTCCGCATGACCAGCCGTATTGTGCGGATGGAGGCCCCGGCGTCGTTCTCTGACGAACAGGTGAAAGGCCCCTTTAAGTACCTCCGCCACACCCACGAGTTCCGCCCCGACGGTAGTGGAACACTGATGGTGGACACGATCGAATTCGCGGCGCCTTTCGGCCCGTTGGGCCGCTTGGCGGAAAAGCTGATCCTCGCCCGGTACATGCAGAATCTCATTGAAAAGCGCAACGAATTCCTGGTGGCACAGGCACCGCCCGCGCTGGACGCACGGCAATGATCCGGCTCGCCCACGCCGATGACCTGCAGCTGATGCAGGATATTGAGCGCGCCGCGGGGGAAGTTTTCCGGCAGCTTGGCATGGACCCGATAGCGGACGATGAGCCGTTTCCCGTGGAGGTATTGGGCGCCTACGCCGCTGCCGGGCGGGCGTGGGTGTACGTCGACGGGCTCGATTACCCGGTGGCGTATCTCCTGGCTGATGTCGTGGACGGCGAGGGCCATGTTGAACAGGTCAGCGTCCACCCCGACCAAGCCCACCAGGGCATTGGCCGCGAGCTCCTCCACGCCGCCCGCGTCTGGGCCAGGGGCCACGGAATGCATCGGCAGACCCTCAGTACGTTCCGGGATGTGCCCTGGAACGCTCCGTATTACCGGCGGCTCGGTTTTGAAATGCTCGACGCCGGTAGCTGGGGTCCGGAGCTCACCCGCCTTATGGAACACGAGGCGGAGTTGGGCCTGACCCGCTGGCCCCGGGTGGCCATGTGGCGCCCGGTGGTCCCGCCCACCTAGCCGGCAGTACACCTAGTCGGCGGCCACCAGCTCAACCTCGTAGCTGTCGGTGTTGATCAGGTAAGCGGCGTAGTGGTCCGGGCCGCCGGCGTGCGGGTACTTGGATTCGAACATTTCGTACCAACCCGCGTCCGCTCCGAGCTCGCGGATGCGGTCCACGTTTTCCCGCGTGCCAGCGTGGAAGGCAACGTGGTTCACCCCCGGATCGGTGCGGCGGTGAGCGGTGCCGGTGATGGCATCGGAGCACTCCACCACGACGTAGGTCCCACCAAGTTTCCAGCTGCAACCAGTGGGCCACTCCTGGAACGGCTCATAACCGAGCTCGCCCAGCAGCCACCCCCACTCTGCCCGTGCACGGTCCAGGAACGGCACCCAGATTTCGAGATGGTGAACGGCCCCCACGGACCCAGCTGCAACCTCACGCATGCGCCGAGTCTACGAGGTCCGGGCCCTTTCCACATCGGCGGCGCTCGCAGAATCTCCACGGGCCCGAAGCCCGGCGACGACGCCATCCACGTCGTCGGCCGAACGGTTTTGGCTGAGTTTCGTTTTAGCCTCCACCCGGCTGATGACAAGTTCGACGCCGACGATCGCCCGCAGTTGCCCGGCAATGAACCGCTCGGGTGCTTCGTCCACTGTCCAGGGTTTGGGCATGCCGGCCTCGTTCCGGTCGGACAGGCGACGGACGTGCATTGCCAGCCAGTCGGCGTCGTCATGGATGATCAACTGGCCGTAAACATGCGCAGTGGAGTAGTTCCAGGTGGGTACCACCCGGCCGTGTTCGGCCTTGGAGGCGTACCAGGACGGCGAGATGTAGGCGTCGGCGCCCTGCACGATCATCAGGGCCTCACCGGTGACCGGCAAGGACCACTGCGGATTGTTCCTGGCCATATGGGCTTGCAGCGCACCATGCTCCCCGACTGAGGGGTCGTACACAAAAGGCAGGAGGGTTGCCTGCAGTCCCTCCGGGGACATGGTGACCAGGTTGGCGGCGCTGGTCTGCGTGAGCAACGAGTCAAGCGCTTCCGGTGAGGCGGCGAAATGTGCGGGGGTATACATGCGAGGTGTCCTTTCGGGGGGCGGGTCTTAAGAGGCCGACGGCGGGTTGAGCCTTACGCGGACTGCGGCGCCTGCGCAGAGAATCACCGCAAGGCCGCCCACCAGGGTGGTCCAGTTCAGGGATTCGCCCAGTAACAGCGCAGCCCATGCGATGCTCATGACAGGCTGGACCAGCTGGATTTGACTGACCTGGGCCATGGGGCCGATCGCGAGCCCCCGGTACCAGGCGAAGAAGCCGAGGAACATGCTCACAACGCCAAGGTACGCGAAGCCCAGCCATTGAAGGGGAGTGGCTGAGGGCGGCCCTGATCCCACGGACAGGGCCGTCAGCAGGATCATCACGGGCGATGCCACAACCAAAGCCCAAGAGATGGTCTGCCAGGCTCCGAGTTCGCGGGCCAACAAGCCGCCCTCCGCGTAGCCCACAGCCGCGGCCAGGACTGCGGCGAGCAGCAGCAGGTCGGCCCAGTGCAGTGAACCGAAACCGCCCGACTGGACCACTGCGAAAGCGAGGGCCGCGATCACGCCTACTGCGGTGAGGACCCAGAACAGGAGGCGGGGCCGCTCCCGTCCCCGAATGACCGCTACCGTGGCGGTGGCTGCCGGAAGGAGTGCAATGACCACCGCTCCGTGGCTGGCGGACGTGCTGGTAAGGGCGAAGGTGGTGAGCAACGGGAACCCCGCAACGATGCCTCCGGCCACTGCGGCCAGCCTGAACCATTGCCGGCCCCGCGGAAAGCGCTGCCGGCTCACGGCCAAGGCCAGTGCCGCCAGAAGGGCTGCCACTACGGCCCGGCCGGCACCAATGAACAGGGGCGAAAGTCCCTCAACGGCCACGCGGGTGAAGGGGACGGTGAAGGAGAAAGCGACGACTCCCAGGAGGCCCCACCATATGCCGGTTGAGGTCTTGGGGGATATCACTGGCCGCGAAAGAGTAGTAGCGCTACTATGGTGACTCATGAATAACGATAGCAGTTCCCGCATCGCTGTGCGACTGAAAGAGTGGATTTCGGAAGCCGCTCCGGGATCGAAGCTGCCATCAACCCGCCACCTCGTGGCCGAATACCAAGCCAGCCCGGTCACGGTCCAGAAGGCCTTGCGAACGCTGACATCCCAAGGCTTGATCGAGACCCGTCCGGGCGTGGGAACATTCGTCCGGGCGTACCGCACGGCGAGGCCATCGGACTACGGCTGGCAGACCGCTGCCCTCAGGTCGGCCCAGGCCCCGCGGCCCCTGAACTCTGCTGCAATGCGCAGCGCTTCCAACAATGCCATCGCTTTTCATTCCGGATATCCCGACCGCGAGCTTCTCCCGGAGCGGCTGGTCCGCGCCGCCCTCACGCGGGCTGCCAGGGGAGAAGCCGCCCTCTCAAGGCCGCCGGCGCAGGGCATCCCTGAACTGCAATCATGGTTCGCGCAGGAACTGGGCGCCTCCACGCCGGTTGGCGTCACGCCGCCCCAGCCGAGCGACGTCGTCGTTCTTCCCGGGAGCCAAAGCGGACTCAGCTCCATTTTTCGCGGACTTGTGGGCCACGGCCAACCGCTCCTGGTGGAATCGCCCAGCTACTGGGGCGCGTTGCTGGCCGCGGGTCAGGCCGGCGTGAACATCATCCCCGTACCGAGCGGTCCCGAAGGTCCCGATCCCGACGAGCTGGACAGGGCCTTCGAGGAATCCGGGGCCCGGCTCTTCTACGCGCAGCCAAACTTCGCCAATCCCACGGGAGCGCAGTGGTCGGCAAAGCGTGGGGAAGAGGTGCTGCGGATCGTGCAGCACCATGGCGCTTTCCTTGTGGAGGATGACTGGGCCCACGATTTCGGGATCACGGCGCCTTCCGCGCCGGTAGCTGCCAAGGACGATTCCGGCCACGTGGTCTACATCCGCTCGTTGACCAAAAGCGTGTCGCCGGCCGTTCGGGTAGCGGCGATTATTGCACGCGGACCCGCCCGGGAACGGATCATGGGCGCACAGGCCGCCGAGTCGATGTACGTCAGCGGATTGCTGCAGGCGGCAGCGCTCGACGTCGTCACGCAGCCCGGGTGGCAAACCCACCTTCGCGGACTCAGCCATCAGCTGCAGTCGCGCCGCGATCTTCTGGTCTCCAGCCTCGCGGAACACGTCCCCGAAGCCCACCTCAGCAACCTGCCCAAAGGCGGCTTGAACCTGTGGCTGCGGATGCCGGACGGGTTCGACGTCGAGCAGCTCACCAAGGATTGCGAAGCGGCGGGGGTGCCCATCGCAGCAGGGACCGAGTGGTTCCCAGCAGAGCCGGAAGGGCCGCACATCAGGCTCAACTACGCTGGCCCCAACCCCGGCGCGTTCCCGGAAGGTGCGCGGATTATTGGGGAAGCGGTGCGGAGGTTGCTGTCGTCCTAAGGGCCCGTTGCAGGCCCGCAGTTCCGTCGTTGGCCAACAACGAAACAGCGGGTGAGCAACGTGCAGGTGGTGCCTTAACGACCGTAGCCACCAACCTCAAGGAGAGCGCCTTGGGGTTGGTGGCTACGTTGGGCGGCGCTTGGCCGCGAACTATCCGTGTCGCTTGCAGTGTTACTTACTGCTCAGAAGTTGCAGGCAAAGAGTTCCTAAGCGGGGGTCAGGTCCTTGTTGCCTTTGCCGAACACTGCGTCATCAATGGGCTGGCCGTCGAACGGCATCTCGTCCAGGTTGATGAGCGGGTTGGTGTCCTGCGTTGCGACGAGCTCGCGCGCTTCAGCCTGGGTGTCCACGCTGGGCATGGAACCCGGCAGCGGCCGCTGGGCGGATTCACGCAGGAAGAAGATGGCAATCGCACCGACGATGGACGTGGCCATCAGGTAGTACGCCGGCATCATGTCATCGCCGGTGCCCTCGATCAGGCCCTGCACGATGAACGGCGTGGTTCCGCCGAAGATCGCTACCGAGAAGTTGTAGGCGATACCCATGCCGCCATAACGGCTGGACGTCGGGAACAACGCGGGGAGGGCCGAGGCCAGGTTGGCGATGTAGAACGTCACTGGGAAAGCGATCAGTGCCAGGCCGGCCAGCGTGGACCAGATCTCACCGATGCCGATCAGCATGAAGGCCGGAACCGAGAAGACGATGGTGCTGCCAGCGCCGATCCACAGGACGGGACGGCGACCGATGCGGTCCGAGAGCTTACCGGTCAGCGGGATGCACACGGCCATGATCACCAGGACCGGAATGGTCAGCAGGGTGCCGTGGACGGGGTCGTAGCCCTTGGAATCCGTGAGGTACGTGGGCATGTAGGAGGTCAGTGCGTAGCCAACGGTGTTGGCTGCGGCTGCGAGGATCATGGCCAGCACGATCTGGCGCCAGTAGGCCTTGACGATGCCGATGGGTCCCTTGGCGACGGCAGCATCCTGCGAGGCTGCATCCTTGGCGGAGGCTTCCTGGGCGTCCAGGGTTGCCTGGAACTGCGGGGATTCCTCGATCTTGCTACGGAAGTACACGGCAATCAGGCCCAGCGGGCCAGCGATCAGGAACGGAATCCTCCAACCCCAGTCCTCCATGGCTGCCTGTCCCAGCGTGAGCTGCAGGACTGAAACCAGGGCGGCGCCGAGGGCGAAGCCGATGTAGCTGCCCATGTCCAGGAAGCTGGCAAAGTAGCCGCGTCGCTTGTCAGGGGCGTACTCGCTGACGAAGGTAGTGGCACCGGCGTACTCGCCACCGGTGGAGAAGCCCTGGATGAGCTTCAGGATCACCAGCAACGCGGCGGCCCAGATGCCGATCTGCGCGTAGCCGGGAAGGAGGCCGACGGCGAACGTACTTGCCGCCATGATCATCAGTGTTGCTGCAAGTACCTTCTGGCGGCCCACCTTGTCGCCGAGCCAACCGAACACGACGCCGCCGAGGGGGCGCGCGATGAAGGTTGCGGCGAAGGTGCCCAGCAGGAAGAGTGTCTGGACGGACTTGTCCGCTTCAGGGAGGAACACAGGTCCCATGGTGGTGATGAGGTAGCCGAAAACGCCAACGTCGTACCATTCCATAGTGTTTCCGACGATGGTGCCGCCGAGAGCTTTCCTCAGCATGGGCTTGTCCACCACGTTGACGTCGGACTCCTTGAGCCGGCGCTTCGGGCGAAGCTTTGTTTTCTTCGCCGCGTTCTTTACTGCGTTCATTGCGTTTGCTGCGTTTGCGGCGGCCGGGTTGCGGCCTGCCGGTACCTGCTGTCCGGTGGCGTTCCTTGCGCCATCCGGAGAGACGGTGTTGCTTTGGTCTGTGGGCATTTGGGCTTCTCCTAGGGAGGTCATTTGCTTGCGACTTCTGCTGCCCCGCTCTGGGCAGGCCTTCAATTTTACGCGGTTTTGGCCCAAAACCCGAGTTGAGATCCGATTTTTGGGCCGTTTGGGGGTGCAAATTGCCTAGCTGTGTTGCATCTCATTGCCCGCTCTTGCCCCGTGAACACGCGGATGTCGGCCCGGTTTTGCCCACAAAGCGCGTTGTTACCAAATTGTTTAGCCAAGCCCACCAAAAGGGGTGGAAACGGAGTCAAAAACTGACGGATTGCTTGGTCAGCGTGGTGCTCATCGCGTGGCGGAACGGTGCGTCCACGGGTGGTTGGTAGAAGGGCCCGATACGGAAGCACGATCCGACCTGGCAAGTTCCGATCATCCGATCATCTGATCATCTGATCATTCAGACTTCCGCGCAGGCACCTATGGGTACGGAGGGGTGGCCGAAGAGGACGAAGTGGGTTCCATCTTGTTCTTTCACTCCTACATAGCTGGGCTGGTAGAGCTGAACTGCGGACTCGCAAATTGCTATGGCAGTCTTCGCGGCCTCACTGTCGGCTGCTCCGCGTGGGTCAATGAGTGTGGTGTCGATGCTGAGCCTGCCTGGTTCCGTCTCGGTCACGGCGGTGATGCTACCTGCCCAAGCCGCAGAGGCGTTTGCCGTCTTAAAGTCTGCAGTCTTGTCGACCTCGCCAGATGCGGTCGGGACAGCCTCAGTGGCTACTGCCGGCTGGCTGGCCTCCGTCTTTGTTACAGGCGCGCTGGGCGCGGATCCGGCTTGGGTCGCGGCTGATGAACATCCCGCGAGCAGAAAGCCGGCAACGGCGAGTGGGATGAGTTTCTTGTTCATTGTTGTCCAACGTCCGAAGGCGCCAGGTGAAGTGAACCCAGCACCACGGTTGCCCCCAGAGCCTCATCCGAAACCACTGTGGCCGCGAGCCCCGCACCCACCATGATCGCGGCCGTTTCGGATGCCTGTGCCGTGGAGGTCTCGATCAGCAGGGCTCCACCCGGCGCGAGCCACTCAAGTGCACCGGACGCCACCCGACGCTGCACCGCCAAACCGTCAGCTCCGCCGTCGAGCGCCACCATCGGCTCGTGCAGCCGGGCCTCCGGCGGCATCATCCCGATGGACCCGGTGGGCACGTAGGGCGCGTTGGCCAGGAGCACATTGACTTGCCCCCGGAGCCTGCGGGGGAGTGCCTGGTAGAGGTCACCTTGGTGGACGTGGCCGCCGCGGGGTTCCACATTGCGCCGGGCACACTGGACCGCGGCCGGATCGATGTCGGCAGCGTGCAGCTCGAGCCCACCCATCAGTTCAGATAAAGCTGCGCCTATCGCGCCGGAGCCACAGCAGAGGTCGACGACGACGGCGCGGCGCCCCTCGGTTGACGGCCGGACGATGGCCGCTGCCTGCCGGACCAGGAACTCCGTACGACGCCGCGGAACGAATACGCCGGGTCCCACAGCCATCCGCTGCCCGCAGAAATCGACCCACCCCACGATGTGTTCGAGCGGGAGTCCGCGCACCCTGTGATCAACCATTCGGGCCAGCTCGTCCGGGGTACTGGCCGCGCGGATCAGGAGCTGGGCTTCGTCTTCGGCGAAGACGCAGCCCGCAGCCCGCAAGGTGGTGACGATCGAAGCGATGCTGGTCACGGGAGCCATGCTAGCTGAGGGGTTCACAAACGTGGCGGAACTTGGTTAGGGTATGACGCATGGGAACACTGATTTTTGAGTAGACCGGCAGTGCCCGCCATGGTGCACCTGCTGCGTTTCAGAAGACAAAAATCCACGCCTGTTGAGGCTTGCCTCCATGCCGTTCCCGTTGACGACGCCCTTTTCTTGAACCGCAACACACGGGATACGTGTCTCTTCAGGACTCACACACTTTAGGAGTCCATATGACCGCCAACCCTTCAGACCACAAGAACCAAGCCGCATCGGGCGGTATCAAATCCAAGCTCACGGACGCCCAGCGGGCGATGCTCGCCAGCAAGTCCGGTGGCGGAGCGCCAGCAGGATGGCAGAGCACCGGCAAAGGCCACAAGCCCACGTCCGCCAGCGGTAAGCAAGCCAAGACCGAGAAGAAGGTCCGCTGGTAAATCCATCGGACAGGCACACTGAAAGGGAAGAACCATGACTGCGAAGCATTCAGCAGAAAACATCAATCCTGAGGTTGCGAGCCACTTGGTGGAGTCCATGGACATGGCCCCGATGCCCGAACCTGCTGCCATAGCGTTGGCGCTGGGCGCGGATCAAAGCCAGCAGTGGCCGGACGGTAACGGCAAGCGCCGTCACCCGAAGGACCGCGACCAAGCCCACGGGCGCATGGGCCAGGGGGCCGCAGTGTCTGCGATCCACCGGACCAGCCGTCCGCAGATGCCACACTCCTCCTAGCCGCACTACTCCGACGCGGAAGCCAGCCCAACTGCCATTCAGTTGGGCTGGCTCACGTCCGAGGGGGACTTATCCGGGCGCCAACCACGCCACACCGGATGGCGCAGCCGGCCAGGGCCGGTCCAGTTGCCGAAAGTTACCTCAGCCACCAGGTCCGGGCGCACCCAGTGGGCGCCGGCCGCGTCCTCACGAGGGATGTCCGCGAACGGGGATTCGCTGGTGGCCCGTGATTCCAGTTGCCCGATAATGTCCCGCAGTTGCCAATCCTTGAACCCGGTCCCCACCCTGCCCACATAGTGCAGCTGGTCCCCGTCGGGGATGCCCAAGAGCAGCGCCCCGAAGGTTCCGCTCCGCGCGCCGGCCCCTGGCCGCCAACCGCCCACCACGACTTCCTGGCTTTGCTCCAGTTTGAGCTTGAGCCAGGCCCTGCTGCGGCGTCCCACGGCGTACCGGCTGTCCGCCTTCTTGGCCATGACCCCTTCGAGGCCCAACTCGGCGGCGCTGGACATGAGGTCTTCGACATCGTGGTCCAGTACGGCCGACAGATGCAGCGGACATCCTGCCTTCAGGCGTCCGGCGAACGCCGACAGCCTTTCGCGGCGCTCAACGTAAGGCAGCCCGATGAGGTCCGTGCCGTCGTCGTACATCAGGTCGAAAAGCATGAGCTGGACCGGAACCGAGGCCCTGGCGCGTTCGATATCGGCAGCCTTGGCCAGGTTCATCCGGAGTTGCAGCCGCCCGAAGTCGGGCCGGGAGCCCTTGCCTAGTGCCACGATTTCCCCGTCGGCAACAAAGTCGCCTTCCGGCCAGCAGGAGCGGTCGGTGAGCTCCGGATAAGTGGCCGTGAGGTCGTTGCCGTTGCGGCTCATGAGCCGGATCTTGCCCTCGGTTCCGGTGATGACGGCCCGGATGCCATCCCATTTGAGCTCGTACAGCCAGTCATTCCCGCTAAGGTCCGCCGTGGTCCCGGATGTGGCCAGCATGGGGGCGTAATCGCGGAGGGGCTGCTTGGCCGGGGGAGCGGCGGCCTTCGGGTCCTTCACGGGCGGAGTTCGGCGCGCTCCCGGCTGCTCCTTCATCAGGTGGATCAGCCAACGGTCGCCCGTATTGATTAACGCGAAACGCTTGGTGCCGCCCAGTCCACCTCCCGGTTGGCCGGTCAGGGTGGCAATGACTTCCTTGCCATCGCGCCATTTCTCGCAGGTGTACTCGCCGCGGTCCCAAATGGTCATGGTTCCCGCCCCGTACTCGCCCTTCGGAATGATCCCGGCGAACGTTGCGTACTCCATGGGGTGGTCTTCGGTATGGACGGCCAGATTGTTCCGCTCGGGTGTTTCCGGAACACCACGGGGCAATGCCCAGGACGCCAGGACACCGTTGTGCTCCAAACGCAGGTCCAGGTGGTAGCGCCGTGCATGATGCTCCTGGATGACGAAGATGCCGCCGGGCGGCGGAGGGTCGCCCGGTTTTGGCTGTTCGGAGGATGTCGCGCTGGTCGCCGCCGCGGCAGCGGCCGACGACGACGGAAACGGCTCCGGGGTTTTCTCCGGATCGCGCATCCCAACATATTTAGCGAGACGGTTCTCCACCGTCACCACCCTGCCGCGCGAACCGCCCGAAGCAGCATCGCCGTCGTCGGTGTCTTCGCCGTGCGGCGGCAGGTGCCGGTCCGAGATGGGGGCGAAGTGGTCCTTGCCGGTCCGGACCCGTTCCATCACGGCGGTGTAGTCCAGATGGTCGAGCGTCGGGGAATCCAGTTCCCGCCAGGTGCGGGGCGCGGCAACCGTGGGGTGGGCTTTGCCGCGCAGGGAGTACGGCACGATGGTGGTCTTGTTGCCGCTGTTCTGGCTCCAATCCACCAGGACCTTGCCTGCGCGCAGGGACTTCTTCATGTCGCTGACCACCAGCCCCGGGTGGTCGGACTCCAAAGCGCGGGCAAGTTCATGGGCGAAGGCCGCAACCTGCTCCGATTTGAGGGTC
Source organism: Arthrobacter sp. LFS091 (assembly GCF_047977885.1). Classification (NCBI taxonomy): domain Bacteria; kingdom Bacillati; phylum Actinomycetota; class Actinomycetes; order Micrococcales; family Micrococcaceae; genus Arthrobacter; species Arthrobacter sp. LFS091. Next base: position 564,244 of record NZ_JBFPFP010000002.1, on the reverse strand, counting down.
CCGTCCAAACCTGTGTAAAGGTGGATGCCCTTGCTTCCACTGGTGACGGGGACGGGGTCCATGCCCATGTCCTGGAGGATGGAGCGGGCCAGCCTGGCCACCTCGACGCATTCAGGCAGCCCCGCGCCCGGGCCGGGATCGAGGTCCAGCACAAAACGGTCGGGGCGGAGCGGGTTGCCTGCGGCGTCAACCTGCCACTGTGGAACGTGGATCTCCAGCGAGGCGATCTGGGCCATCCATGTGAGCGTGGCCAGGTTGTTCACCATGGGGTAGTCGTTGGTGTGGTCCGAATGGTGGATGGTGGCGCGCGGTATCCATTTGGGCGCGGAGTCCTCCAGGTTCTTCTGGAAGAAAACCTGGCCCGGATGCTCGGCAGTGCCCACTCCGTTGACCCAGCGTTTGCGGGTGACGGGCCTGTTGGCCGCCGCAGGGATGAGGAACGGCGCCACGGCAGCGTAGTACTCCAGCACCTCGGCCTTGGTGGTGCCGGTTTCGGGGTAGATGATTTTGCCCAGGTTGGTGAGGGTGAGCTCGTGGCCCTCCACCACGACACGCTCCTTCTGCTTGCTTGCCACCTCTTCTCCTCTGCGTGCTTGTGCTGTTGACTGGGTTCATGAGGGCCATATGGAAGGGATCTATCGCGTTCGGTCTGGTCAACGTACCAGTGAAGCTCTACAGTGCCACGGAGGATCACGATATAAGCCTTCACCAGGTCCACAATAAGGACGGCGGCCGCATCAGGTACCAGCGGAAATGTGAAGTCTGCGGTGAAGTGGTGGCGTATGAGGACATTGATAAGGCCTACGAAGAGGAAGGCCAGACTGTAGTCCTGACGGCGGCCGAGTTGAAGTCCCTCCCGGAAGAGAGCAGCCGGGAAATCGAGGTAGTGGAGTTCATCCCTGCCGAGCAACTGGACCCCATCATGTACGAGCGCAGCTATTTCCTTGAACCTGACTCCAAGTCACCCAAGGCCTACATGTTGCTGCGACAGACCCTGGAAGACACGGACAGGATTGCCATAGTCCAGTACGCCCTGCGCCAAAAAACCCGTTTGGGGGCGCTCCGGGTGCGCGGGGACGTGCTCCTGCTGCAGGCGTTGTTGTGGGGGGACGAGGTCCGGGAAGCTAAGTTCCCGTCCCTGGAGACCGACGTCAAGATTTCGGACAAGGAACTCGAAATGTCCTCAGCCCTGGTGGACTCCATGGCCCACGACTTCGATCCCGACGAATACACCGACGACTACCAGGCACAGCTGAAGACGCTGATCGAGGCCAAGCTGGAGAAGGGCGAGGCCCTGGACACGGAGGCCACCTTCGGCGTCGTGGAAGGCGAAGGCGAAGGTGGCGACGTCATCGACCTCATGGAAGCGCTCAAGCGCAGCCTCGACAAGAAACGCGGCAAGGAAAAGGCGTCCGACGACGACGCTGCCGCGACCAAGACTGCCAGCAAGCCTAAGGCGCGGGCCAAGAAAAAGGCGTGACCCGGCGTCGTCGTTCAGCACAAAAGCAGGCTGCCCCGCCAGGTGGCCACCGCTTTTTGTTTGCGTTTCTGAACTAGTGGTTCCGCAACATGGAGATGAGTTCAGCCTTCTTTTTTCCGGAATAGCCTTTGATGCCCAGTTCCTTGGCGCGGGCTTTCAATTTGTCCACGGTCCAATCGTCATAGTCGCCCGACTTTCCACCTTTACGGCCCACGGCCTTGCGCCCCTGCGCAGCAGCGGCATTTGAGATGCGGGCGGCCTTTTCCTTGGATGCGCCATCCTCGCGAAGTTCTTTATACAGTTCGGGATCTTTGATGCTGGGATTCTTCTTTTCCGGCATGGTTCGTTTCCTTTCCCTGGTTAGGCGCCTGTCTTGTAGTGGGGTTCGGCAACGGGCTTGCCGCGTTCGCTGAGGTACACGGAGGCTCAGCCCTCCTTTGAAGTGCCGTTGGTTGTCCCGGCCTGTTGTTGCAGCCACAGCGGCATGCCCACCACAAAAACCAGCAGGACCAGGATGATGCCGCCGCCGGCCACCAACCCCGCAGTCCTGCCAGCTGTCACGTCGAAGACCAGGGAGGCGGAGCCGGTAATCAGAAGGGCAACTCCTGCCAGGGCAAATTTGGTGATGACGTCAGCGCTGGAGACAAGGGTGGCTTTGAGCCCCCGCCGGAACAGCCGGCGGTGCACGCTCACCGGGACGACGATGAGCACAGTCGTCAAAGCTGCGGTCATGACGTTGAAGAGGTAAAGGTTCTGCTGCCAGTCGTCCAGTTCACTGAACCGGGCCTGGAAAGGGAGTGTCAGCAGGAAGCCCCCCAGGATCTGGACTCCCGTTTGGAGCACGCGCAGCTCCTGGATCAATTCCATCCAGTTCCGGTCCATCCGCTCTTCGGTGGACTCGTTACGTCCTACCCGCGGAATGTGATCCGGCTCCGTCATTGATGCACCTCGCAACTCTTGCTGGCCAATAGAAGCGACCGAGGACTGCTCCGACGCGCAGTTCCGCGCAGCGGGGCAGTCCTCGGCGGGGAACCTGGCTTCAGACCGTATGACCCCGGCGCCCTGACATGAAGCTCAGGAGCCAGCCAATGGCCGCCACTACGAGGAGGACGATTCCCACCCACAGCAGCCAGCTAAGGGCCTGGGAGAAGCCGCCCACGAGGAGAAGGACAATTGCTACTACACCAGCAATGATCAGAAGCGTATTCATGGTCAGCACATTCCTTTCTGGGGGAATCAACGGATTCCCAACTATGCATTCCGGTTTACTTCGATTTAGTTATGCCGGTACTTAGGGGCGTTCCGCCGCCCACAAGTGCCTTTCCGCTATCCCCAACAGGTCCTCACCGTAGGATGAAGTTCGCCAGTTGTGAACAGCAACACTCCTCATTGTACTACTAAGCAACCTTATGAAAGGCTTGTTGAAGTCGTCACTTGATGATTGGGCAGTGCCACGATAAACAGGTGGCACGTATTGGCTCGGATGAACGTCCACGAGAGGAACACATGAAAGCGTCACAGCAGCTTGCAGACAACCTTCAGATCGTCCTGACAGACCTTATCGAGCTGCAGCTCCAGGGCAAGCAGGCCCACTGGAACATTGTGGGGCCCAACTTCCGGGACCTTCACCTTCAGCTGGATGAGCTGGTGGTGGCAACGCGCGAATTCGCCGACGACACCGCGGAGCGGATGAGGGCCCTTCACGCACTCCCCGATGGCCGCAGCGCCACCGTCGCCAAGGGCACGCGGCTTGAGGAATTCCCCGCCGGCCTGGTCAACACCAAGAACGCCGTCAAGCTGGTGACCGACCGCGTGGAGCGCGCAGTCCAGACCATGCGCGACGTCCATGATGAAGTGGATGAGGAAGATCCCACGACGGCGGACCTCCTGCACGCATTCATCTCCAGGCTCGAGCAGCTGGTGTGGATGATCAACGCCGAAATCATGAACGCAGGCGCATCCGTCACGGACCCGGACGAGGCCTAGCAAGCGCTCGGACCTGGCTGATCGCGGACAGGCAGCCCGGCGTGCCACGGCTTAAGCGAAGCGACCTTTCCAAGCCCGGCATCGTCCGCCGCAAGGTGGGCAAGGGCTTTAGCTACCGCCACCCGGACGGGAGCCTGGTCAGCAAGGAGGATCGCCAGCGCATCAACGCGCTGGCGATCCCGCCTGCCTGGACTGAGGTGTGGATTTGTTCTTACGACAACGGACACATCCAAGCCACCGGCGTGGACGCGGCCGGCCGCAGCCAGTACATGTACCACCCGCGCTGGCGTGAACGTAAGGACACCGAGAAGTTCCAGCGCGCAGCGGAGTTAGGCTCAGTGTTCCCCGCAGTCCGCCGGGCCGTCACGCTTCACCTCAAGGACACCTCCTCACCCAAGCAGCAAACCATCGCAGCAGCGGTGCGGTTGATGGACCTCGGTGCTTTGCGCGTAGGCTCCGAAAGTTACATGCGCCAGAACGGCTCCTATGGGCTCACTACTCTCCGCTGCCGGCATGCCCGGGTCAAGGGCGATGTTGTGGCGCTGAAGTTCCCCGGCAAGAGTGGGCAGCTGTGGGACACCTCCATTAATGACCCCGCCCTGGCTGCGTTCCTGGAGCCTCTGGCCCGACGACCGGGCAAGGAACGCCTGCTGGCCTACAAGGTGGATGGTTCCTGGGTCTCCCTGGATGCCTCCATGATCAACGAGTACCTTCGCACCATTGCCGGGGCGGCTTACACGTCCAAGGATTTCCGGACTTGGAAGGGTACCGCGGCTGCCGCCCTCAGCCTGTTGAGTTCCGATGGCACCATGACGCGCCCCCAGGCGCTGGTAAAAGCCATGAAGGATGCGGCGGCCCTCCTGGGCAACACTCCAACAGTGGCGCGTACATCGTATGTCGACCCTCGGATCGTGGAGGCCTACTTGTCCGGGGAACTGCAGGAAGTCAAAGCCACGGAACCTTCCATTGCTGCATTCCTGATCGAAAAACAGAGCTAGCGCAACCGCGGCGGGCGGCTCCCGTTTCGTCGTCGCATTTTATGAGTACACTCGTACTAATAAAACGCGAGGGCCGCGGCTCTTTGGAGTGCGGCGTTGAGGAGCGGTGAGTGATTCTGGTTGCAATCGTGGTCTGCGAAGTGGCTTTCTGGTTGGCGATTCTCGCCGGCCTTACAGCGCGGTATGTACTGCAGCGCCGCCGCCTGGGCGGAGCCCTCTTGCTCATGGCTCCTTTGATCGATGCCGTCCTGCTGGCTCTGGTGGCCGTCGATCTGTTGGGCGGGGCAACGGCCTCCTGGCACCACGGGCTGGCGGCAATCTACATTGGCGTCTCCATCGCCTACGGCAAACGCATGGTGGCGTGGGCCGACGCGCACTTCCAGCACCGGTTCGCCGGCGGACCCGCTCCGGAACGCCTCAGCGGGACCGCCTACACGGTCAAGTGCTGGCGCGACGTACTCCTCACCGCGTTGGCGATGACCATCGCCGCTGCGACGTTGGGGGCGGTCATCCTCCTGCTGAACGATGCAGAACGAACCGCCGCCCTCTCGGAGTTCTTTCGCATGCTGGGCATCATCTTCGCCATCGACTTCCTCTGGGCTGTGAGCTACACGATCTGGCCCAAGAAGCCCGCCAGGGCATTGCCGGGCGCTACTGCCTCGCGCTGAGACCATGCCGCGGAGAATAGACACAGAGGCACGTACCGCCGCGATTGCGGAAGCTTCCCTTCGAGTCCTGGAGCGTGATGGACTGGCCGGCCTGTCCGTGCGCGGGGTCGCGGCGGAAGCCGGCATCGCCGCTGCCTCGCTGCGGAGGGCCTTTGCCACGCAGCATGCCCTTCGGGAGTATTGCCTGCAACTCATCGAGGACCGGGTCACGGCCAGGGTGGCCGCGCTTGAGCTCACCGGGCGGGCCCTTGTTGATGGTTTGCTGATGCAATTGCTCCCCCTCGATAAGGAGCGACGCCTGGAATTGGTGGCGCAAGTACAGCTTGGCGTCCTTTCCCTCACTGACAGCGGACTGCGACCTGCGGCGGTCCGGCTTAGCGGGGCCGTTGATCGCGCATGCCACGCCGCCCTGCAGATCCTGGCGGAAGCAGGGCAACTCCACCGGGACCGCGACCCGGAGTATGAAGCACAGCGGCTGCGCGCGCTGCTGGACGGAATTGCGATGAACGGACTATGGAGCGGGGAGTTGCCGGCGGAAAGTCCCATGCTCAGCATGCTGGCGCGTCACCTCGACACGCTCGCCAAGCCATAGCGGGACGCGAAAAGAGCCTGGTGCCGCCCTCTTCCGGGGTGGCACCAGACTCTTCTTCAGTATTGGGGAGCTTGCGCGTCCCTGCTACGCGTCGTGGTCCGTTTCGAGGATCTTGACCAGGCTGTCCAGAGCCGCGTCAGCGCCCTCGCCCTCGGCGCGCAGGACCACCACGTCGCCGTGGGCTGCACCCAGGCTCATCAGGGACAGGATGCTGGCTGCATCCATGGCGTCGTCGGCCGGCTCGCCCTGGCGGGCAATGGTGACATCGAGGCCAAGGTCGCCGGCGGCCTCTGCGAAGATGGCTGCCGGGCGGGCGTGGAGGCCGACGCGGCTTGCGATGGTGGCTGTACGTTCGGGCATTGGTGCTCCTTTAGGTGTGGGTGGCTTTGTGGGAAGTCTAGACGCTGGCGGTGGCGGTAGCGGGGACTGGCTCTGCTTCAACCGGCTTCCGAACGGCCCAACGCTTGAGGGCAATGACCAACAGTGCCGTGATGACTACGCCGACTGCGATCGAGAGGAAGAACAACACGAAGTTGTCGATCGCGAAGAAGACGAAGAGGCCGCCGTGGGGAGCCTTGGACGTGACTCCAAAGGCCATGGACAGGGCGCCGGTTACAGCACCGCCCACCATGCTGGCGGGGATGACCCGCAGGGGATCTGCGGCTGCGAAGGGAATGGCACCTTCGGAGATGAACGAGGCACCCAGAAGCCAGGCTGCCTTGCCGTTTTCACGCTCGGCCAGGGAGAAGAGCTTCTTGTCCAAAACGGTGGCCAGGGCCATTGCCAGCGGGGGAACCATGCCTGCAGCCATGACTGCGGCCATGATCTGCCAAGGAGCCTGGTTGGTAACACTCGCGGCACCGAGGCCCGCAACGGCGAAGGCGTAAGCAACCTTGTTGACGGGACCGCCCAGGTCGAAGCACATCATGAGGCCCAGGATGATGCCCAGGACGACTGCGCCGGCGCCGGTCAGGCTGGAGAGTCCGGTGTTCAGGGCGTTGGTGAGGGCAACGATGGGAGCGCCCAGGATCAGGAACATCAAGCCGGACGCCACCAGGGACGCGATCAGCGGGATGATGACCACTGGCATCAGGCCGCGAAGCCAGCGCGGGACATCCAGCTTGCCGATTTGGTAGGCAACGTAGCCCGCCAGGAGGCCGCCGACGATACCGCCAAGGAAGCCTGCGCCCATGAACCCGGACACGGCACCGGCCACGAAACCGGGGGCGATGCCGGGACGGTCAGCGATGGCGTAGGCGATGTAGCCGGCCAGCGCAGGAACCAGGAACCCGAGGGACAGGGCGCCGATCTTGAACAGCACCGCTCCGATGTAGGCACCCAGCGGCCCCCAGGCATTGTCCGGGAATTCGGTGGGCAGGTTGAAGATGCTGTTTTCGACAACGATCTTGTCCGCGAAGCTGGTGATGAGGTAGCCACCCATGAGGAACCCGAGGGCAATCAGCAGGCCACCACCGGCAACAAACGGGATCATGTAACTGACACCGGTGAGGAGTGCGCGCTTCAGCTTCTGGCCGATGTGCTCGCCCTTCTCCTCCTCGGCACGCTCAGCCTGCTCTTCGGCACCGAAGTGCGGAACGCGGCGTGCATGCGGGTCTTCCGCAGCAGCCAGGGCTTCCTGGACCATCTTGGTGGGTTCGTCGATGCCCCGCTTGACTGGAGCATTGATGACGGGCTTACCGGCAAAGCGCTCCTTGCCGCGAACATCGACATCGACGGCGAAGATGACCGCGTCAGCTGCAGCGATCACGGCCGGGTCCAGCGGCTTGGCGCCGGAGGAACCCTGGGTCTCGACCTGGAGGTCCACGCCCATTTCCTTGGCTGCAGCCACGAGTGAGTCGGCCGCCATGTAGGTGTGCGCGATGCCGGTGGGGCAAGCGGTGACTGCAACGATGCGCTTGGCTGCCGGCGCGTTCGAGGCTTCGCCGGCGATGGGGGTCGTGCCCGCTTCGCGATGCCCAACCACTCCGCGACCCCCATCCCCGGCTTCGCTCGTCTTTGGAGCGTCACCAATGGCCCCGTCCACCAGCTCCACTATTTCTTCCGGGGAGGAAGCCGCGCGCAGCGCTGCCGTGAAGTCCTTCTTGATGAGTGAGCGGGCCAACTTGGAGAGCAGCTTCAGGTGTTCCTGGTCGGCCCCGTCCGGTGCCGCGATGAAGAAGATCAGGTCCGCCGGACCGTCCTTGGCGCCAAAGTCCACCTTATGGGATAGGCGCGCCATGGCCAGGGCAGGCTCCGTAACCGCGGCTGAACGGCAGTGCGGGATGGCGATCCCGCCGGGGACGCCGGTAGCGGTCTTCTGCTCGCGGGCAAAGGCATCCGTGAAGAGCCCTTCAACCTCGGAAGCACGGCCGGCCGCGGCGACTTTGCCGGCCAGGACGCGGATGACGTCGGCGGGGGAGTCGCCCAGGTTCTGGTCAAGGGTGACCAATTGGGGTGTGATCAGCTGGGTCACTGTTAGTCCTTCTGGAGGGCCGTGATGGTTACGGCGTCGGGGGTTGTCTGGTGGACTGCCGGGACAGTGGAGCCCGGCAGCGAAGCAGCAGCGGCACCATGTGCCACAGCTTGACGAAGGCAGTCCTGAGCGGAACCACCCTGAGTTGCGGCCAACAGGTAGCCGGCCAAGGATGAATCCCCTGCGCCCACTGTGCTGACGGCCTTGATGGGCGGATGCGTGGCGAACCATGCTCCGTCCGCGGTCACCAGGACTGCGCCCTTGGACCCGAGTGTTGCGAGAACGGCGCCTACACCGCTGGCGACGACGGCGGCAGCAGCTTGGGCGGCTTTGGCCGGGTCTGCTTCCAGTTGCTCAGCTGTGTAGACGTTGGTGAAACCTGCAGCGGCTGCAAGCTCGGCGAGCTCTTCCGCGTTCGGCTTGAGGAGGTCCGGCTTTCCTGCGGCATCACCCACCAGGGCTGCCGCAAGCGGCGCCCCGGAGGAGTCGATGGCGATGCCTGGGGCTACCGTCCCATCTGCATTCGACCGGAGTCGACGCGCGATTGTGGCGTAGAAGTCCGCGGGAACTCCTGGTGGGAGCGAGCCTGCGAGAACCACCCAGCTGGCGCCACGGGAACGGTCCAGCAGCAGCCCGATCAGGGCTTCCTGCTGTTCACCGCTCAGCTCCGGGCCGGGTTCGTTGATCTTGGTGGTGATGCCATCCGGTTCGGTGAGCGTGACATTGCTGCGCAGCGCCTGGCCGATGGGGAGAGCCGCAAACGGCACGCCGCCGTCGTGCAGTCCGGAAAGGACGGGGTCCGAGTCGGCGCCCGGAAGGACGGCCAACGTTTCGAGGCCGGATGCTACGAGGGCCCGGGAGACATTGACGCCCTTGCCGCCGGATTCCTGGTGGACGGCCACGGCGCGCTGGACTTCCCCGCGGGCCAGGGCGCCGGGGAGTTCCACCGTCCTGTCCAGGCTGGGGTTTGCTGTCAGTGTGACGATCATGCGATCACCACGTCGACGCCGGCATCGGCCAGGGCGGCCGCGAGTTCCGCGGACGGTTCGTTGTCTGTTATCAACGTGTCAACATCCTTCAACGTGGCGAACTGGACCAGCGTTTCAGCGTCCAGTTTGGAAGAATCGGCCAGGGCAACAACTCGCCGGGCAGACTTGACGAAGGCGGCCTTGACCGCTGCTTCCTCGGGGTCGGGTGTGCTCAGGCCGAAGTCGGCGTGGATCCCGTTGGTCCCGACAAAAGCGATGTCCGGACGGAGCCGGTACGCGGCCTCAACGGTGGATTGCCCGACCGCCGCCTGGGTCAGGCCGCGGACACGGCCGCCCAGGATCTGGAGTGCAATTCCGGGAGTGGAAGAGAGCTTGCCGGCGATGGGGATGGCATGCGTGATGACGACGAGTTCGTCGCTTCCGTGGGCAGCCGGCGTCCGCTGGGCCAGCAGGTCCGCGAGGGTTTCCGTGGTTGATCCGGCGTCGAGGAGGATGCTGCCGCTGGTGAGTTCCGGAATCAGTGCGAGTGCTGCGTTGGCGATGCGTAGTTTTTGGGACTGACGCTGAACTGCACGCTCAAGGATGCTCTCCTCCCTGGTGCTCAGCCGGTCCGAAGGAACCGCGCCGCCATGCACCCGCCGCAGGTTTCCGGAAACTTCGAGGGCTGCGAGGTCGCGGCGAATGGTCTCAGTGGTGATGCTGAAACGGTCGGCGAGGTCAGTGACGCTCACCCGTCCGCGCTCGACGACGAGGGCGGAGATCAGTTGTTGGCGCTCTTCTGCGAACACTTACCCTCCATTGCGGTAAAGCCAAGAATTCAGTTCAGCCACGTCCGTGACTGCTGTCACAACGATGTGGAATTGCTTGACTCTATCTTTGTTTATGTGGGTACGTCAAGAGAAAACCAACACAAACAAAGATTGGATGGGGACTGCGCCTGGACACGCCAAAGGGCATGCCGCACTCCCTGTAGTGCGGCATGCCCTACTTAGGATCCTGACTGGGGGATTTGCCAGGATCCGGTCCATGGGGTGGAGGTGCCAACGGACCGCTTAGGGTCGGGGCTCGCCTCCCGGTGCAGGCGTCGGTGGTGCGGCCGGCCCCGGCGTGGGTTCCGGAACCGGCGGTGGCCCGGGCTCGGGAAGGGGGACGGGCTCGGGGGTCGGACGCGGTTCGCGACTGGGATCCGTACCGGGACTGCGGCTGGGATCAGGATGCGGAGTGCCCTGCGGATCCATGGTCACACGCTCTTGTGGTGGGCCGCATGCCGGGGCCGAAGCGCTGGAGGCACATGGCTGGGGTAGCTGCCCGAATCCCACCCGGAGCCCGGATAATCGATGGGCAGGTTGTCCGGATCGGGCGGATCAGGAAGCTTCCGCTTCTTGCTTTGGCCGCTCTTCCCGCCGGTCACTGCGGACTCTCTTCTGGGTGGTTCTGCGTGCATGGTGTTCCTTCCGGTCGCCAGAGGGCTATGTCGCTCCGGGGCTGTGTTGTGGGGCCGAAGCCAAATGGTCGGGTTCAGTCCGGAATCTCCATGCGGAAGCCGCAGTGACATCCGAGAATCCGGGTGTTGATCAACACCTCGTACATCCGTAGCTGTCCCTTGGGCTTCAACACCAGGGGAGTCTGTATCCTGCGCAATTCGCAGCTCTTGGTCTTCATTGGTTCACCGCAGTGGAGATACTGGCCGCCGAACTGCAGCACACCCTGGGTGATGCCCGGGCGGTTGAGCACCGCAGCCACTTTCTGGACTGAGGCAGTCTGCGTGTAGGAATATCTGCAACTGCAGCATTCGTACGCGACATCGACCGTATTGGGGGCCGGTGGGTAGTGGGACTGGATGGAATTGACCAGGAGATTCCTGTCCGTGTTGCAGCGCTTGCACCACAGTGGTTCATCAGGAGGTTGGTGGGCTTCGTCCGGGACTCGGGACGCTGGCTGGGCCGGCATGGGTCTGTACCTTTGCATCAAAAAATGCGGGACGCCCGTCTGCATGAGCTGGAAAGCCTTCATCCCTCGATGGGGACGTAGCAGAATTGTGCACATAGGTGCACCGCATATGCAAGGATTCTGTTGTCATTCATTAAGGGGTGGCGGTGCAGTACCACCCCGACCCTAAACTAAGGCATGGACGAAATGAACGTAGATCTGGCGCGACTGGAAGCCGACCCGGCGCCCGACGAAGTTTCGGTCCCCGAGCAATTGCAGGACCTCGTGATCGACAGCGAGGACGTGGGCGGATTCCTCAATGAACTCGCGGCGTTCTCGGCGTCCGCGGTCTCCCAAGCTGTGGGAGTCGATGTCCTCTGCGGCATCACCTTGAGTCGTCGTCGACGCACCGCCACCGTGGCCGGCAGTACCCACGAGGCGCGCCTGATTGACGAAGTCCAGCAGGCCTATGGCGACGGCCCCTGCCTGGAAGCCATGCGAAGCCACAAGACGGTGCACGTTCCCGACACCTCCACCGAAGAGCGGTGGTCCGAGTACTGCACGGTCATCGCCGAGCGCGGCCACCGTTCAGCTCTTTGCGTGCCGCTCGAACTGGACGAGGGCGCTACCGCGGCACTGAACTTCTTCGCCCCGCAGGCACACGTCTACGATGACGCCACCATCCGCAGTTGCGAGCTCTACGCAAGCCAGGCCGAACGGTCGCTCAGGCTTGCCGTACGGATCGGCGCCAAGCAGCAGCATGCCGAGGACCTCCAAGAAGCAATGCACTCACGTACAGTGATCGACCTCGCCTGTGGCGTCATCATGGGCCAGAACCGCTGCTCGCAGGACGAGGCATTCCAAATCCTCAAGAAGGCATCCAGCACCCGGAACCAGAAGCTCCGGGACGTCGCGGAGTCCTTGGTAAAGTCCGTGGCGAACCATGCACCCGTGGCCCATTTCGAGCCCTAAGCGCAGGCCGGCAGCCGGTCCTGGGGCTTCCCATCCCTTGTGACCCCCGCCACTGGTGAACTACATTCATACATGGGTTAAGCAGATAGCCCTTGGAGTCTCATGCCGATCGCCATCAAGGATGGTCCAAGAACTGCACTGAAGCCGTGGCCTCTATCGGCCGGCTCACCGCGTGCATGCATGCAGGCTCCTTGGAGGAGCAAAAGGAGAATGGCAATGACGCTTGGATCCCCGATTCCCGCCCCGAAACCCCTCTCGGGGCCGGTGCCCGCAGTCGCTGATACCGACGCACGCCCATGGTGCACTGTCTGCGACACGGATTCGTACGTTTTCGTCGAAACGGTCGTGGAGTCTGCCCCCAACCAGTCTCAGTTGGTGGACGTCAGCTACACATGCAGCGAGTGCGATACCTTCTACGCCCACACCGTCCGCCTGGACGCGCTGGTGCCGGAGATCCAAAGGGAATTCCTGTCAACGTCCGCCGCTGGGCTCTGGTTCAGCTGCACCCACTGCGGCGAGCCCATGACGTTGGGACGCCCCACGGAGCGCGTCATTGAGGCACCCCGGACCACGGACGGTCCCGGGACCCCCAACCTTCTTGAGGTGTACCTGCAGACCCAGGTGCTCCACTGCCGGTGCGGATTCCAGATGGAGGTTCCGCGGCACGTCGGCTGACTGCCGTTCCTGAATAACTCGTCGTGGGGAGGGGTGGCCATGCGCACCTTTGGTGTCGAGGAAGAGTTGCTGATTGCCGACCCTTCGGATGGGACGCCTTTGGCTTTGGCCTCCGGGATCCTGGATGTGGCAGGCACTCCGGCTGAGGAGGCCGGCGATGACGCACCATCCTTGAAGTCGGAGTTCAAGCAGGAACAGATTGAAGTCAATTCGCTCCCTTGCCGGACAGCGTACGAACTCCGGGCCGAAATCCGCGCGGGGCGAGCCCTCGCGGATAAGGCCGCGAGGGCTGTCGGGGCCAGGGTGGCAGCACTGGCAACGCCGCCGGTCTTCCATGCGACGCCCACCGGCGGCAACCAGCGGTACGCGGCCATGGGCAATGAGTTCGGCCTCATTTCGCGCGAACAGCTGACCTGCGGTTTCCATGTCCATGTTTCCATCGAGTCGCCGGAGGAGGGCGTAGCCGTCCTGGACCGGACGCGGCACTGGCTTCCCGTGCTTCTGGCGCTGAGCGCCAACTCGCCGTTCTGGATGGGCGCCGACACCGGGTTCGCCAGCTATCGAACCCAGATCTGGAACCGTTGGCCCACGGCGGGTCCCATGGATGTCTTCGGATCCGCCGAGGGCTACCATGCCATGGCCTCAAGCCTCCTCGCCACGGGTGTACCCCTTGATGAGGGCATGATCTATTTTGATGCGCGTCTTTCCAGGGGGCATCCCACCGTTGAGTTCCGGGTTGCCGATGTTTGCCTTTATGCCGAGGATGCGTTGACCATTGCGGTGATCGCGCGGGCCCTGGTGGAGACCTCGGTGGGCGAGTGGCGCGAGGGGGTCCCGCCATCGGGCGTTTCCACCCCGATCCTGCGAATGGCCAACTGGAAAGCCAGCCGCTTCGGCGTTGACCAGCAGTTGCTGCACCCGCTGGAACAGACGCCCTATCCCGTGGCCGACGTCGTGGCTGCCCTCCTACGGCACGTCCGCCGGGCCCTGGTGGAGGCCGGGGACCTGACCGCTGCACGCGCGGGGGTGGCAAACATCCTTCGCCGGGGAACGGGCGAACGGTTGCAGCGCGAGGCCTACCGTCGTCGGCACCGCTTGTCCGACGTCGTTTCCGCCGCCATCGCCTCCACTCATCAGGACGGCGATTTGTCGGACGCCAAGTACCTGCTTGGCCGCTGACAGGACGCGGTACACAGCAGGAGAAGTACGACGGCGAATGGTCACCGTGGGTGCCCAAGGTGACCTCCCGCCGTCGTACTCCAGGGGCCTTAGCCCTGGTTGATGCGGATCATGTTGCCCGAAGGGTCGCGGAAAGCGCAGTCGCGCGGACCCCATGGCTGGACGATCGGCTCCTGCAGGACCTCGGCACCGGTGGCGCGGAGCTTTTCGAAAGTTTCGTCGAGGTCGTCGGTGCTGAACACGAGCATGGGCATGACGCCCTTGGTGAGGAGTTCCTGGATGGCGTCGCCGTCTGCCTGGGAGCGGCCGGCATGCGGTGGGGACAGGACCAGTTCAAGATCCGGCTGGGCATCGCTGCCGAGCGTGACCCAGCGTTGGCCGTCCGAGCCGACATCGTTACGGACCTGCAAGCCCAGGCCATCACGGTAGAAGGCCAGGGATTCATCGACATCGTTGACAGTGACGTGTGCGTACTTCAGTGAAATGTTCATAACGCCCACGCTATTTCAGCTACGTGGCGGGCGCTTCTTCGATCCTGCTCAGGTTGTTGCCACCCTTGCGGTCGGGGCGGGTGTGTTGCTTGGCGATGCACGTGGGCATGGCTTTCACGGCGTGGTGTTCGCGGGAGCGGTACTCGCTGGGGGTTATGCCCACGATCTCGGTGAAGCGTGAGCTGAACGAACCCAGAGATGTACAGCCAACCTCCATGCAGGCATCCGTGACGCTGGTTCCTGACCGAAGCAATGCCATGGCCCGCTCGATCCGCCTGGTCATGAGGTAGTTGTAGGGCGATTCGCCATACGCAGCCTTGAATTGCCGGGAGAAGTGCGCCGGGGACATGAGCGCGCCGGCGGCCATGGTGGGAACGTCCAGCGGGCGGGCGTACTCACGGTCAATGAAGTCGCGCGCTCGCCGCAGATGGGCCAGGTTGGCCAGTTCCTGCGGAGTCATGCGGCAAGTCTACTAGTCTCAGTTCCATGGAATCAGTGGTTTGGTCGAAGCCTGAAAACGATCGAGCAGGCACCCCGTTGCTGGTGATGTTGCACGGTTATGGGACAAGCGAGCAGCGCATGGAGAAGCTGTTCCCGCATTTGCCTGCCGACTTCAGCTGCGCTGCGCTGCGCGGGCCTAAAGTCATTGGCGACGACTACGGTTGGTTCCTGCTGGACTACTTCCTCACCAACGACTTTGCGGATGTCATCGCCTCCACCAACCGGGTGTTCGACTGGATCAACTCCGTCAAAGGGAACCACAGCAGCGTCAGCCTGCTGGGCTACTCCCAGGGCATGGCGATGGCCAGCACGCTCCTGCGGTTGCGTCCCCAGGAGTTTACGGCCACGGTGGGCCTGTCCGGATTCGTGCTGGACAACGACCTCCTTGCCCTCAGCGAGTCCTTCGACAGTCCGCCCCCGTTCTTTTGGGGCAGGGACAAAGCCGATCCGGTCATCAATGAGGACGCGATCGCGCACACCGAGGAGTGGCTGGAGGCGAACGTCGCGCTGACAGCGCGGACCTATCCGGGGATGGGGCACCGGATTGAGCCGCAGGAACTGGTGGATGTCAGCGCGTTCCTTAAGTACTACGTGTTGCGGTAGTTCGCCGGATTAGAAACCATCCAAGGTCCAAAATCAAGACGCCGGTGAGAGTCGCGTCACAATTTCGAGTTCGGCTGTACTCTCTTGAATGACAAAATTGTAAGCGCTTACACTTTGGGCTGTTGGCCGACGTGGGCTTGCGAAATGTTCCGTGGGACAATGGAGGTATCGATGACGAACACGTGGCCTGGCAGGCAACCCAACACCTGCGGCGCCCCGCCCACGGCAGTGTTCGCCCGTAACGACCAAGCGGCTCCGGGGCGTTGGCTACGCTCCGCGACGACGGGCCCGTCTGTCTCCCAGTACGTGGCCGGAACTGGCCCCATACCCAGCTCATCGAACGCAAAACCACGCGCCACAAGCGCTGAAACGGAATGACGCACATGACTGATCTTCGTAATGCCTGGAGCGGCGCCTCGGCGCTGCTGTTCGACCTCGACGGCGTGCTGACGCCAACTGCCGTGGTGCACGAGCATGCGTGGCAGGAACTGTTCGACGACTACCTCGCTCGGACGGGCCATTCCCAGGGCTACCAGGAAAGCGACTACTTCGATCACATCGATGGCAAGCCGCGATTCGATGGAGTCCGGGATTTCCTGGCCTCGCGCGGCATCACCCTGCCTGAAGGTCCTGTCCACGACCACCCGGACAACCAAACCGTGCAGGGCCTGGGCAACAGGAAGAACGCCATCTTCAACGAGATCGTGAACTCCCGTGGCGTCGAGCCCTACCCGGGATCAGTCAAGTTCATCAACGCCGCGGTGGAGCTGGGACTGAAGGTCGCCGTCGTGTCTTCATCCCGCAACGCACCCGCCGTGCTCAAGGCCGCCGGCCTCGACCACCACTTCGAGGTGGTGGTGGACGGCCAGGTGGCTGCCGGCGTCGGACTTCCCGGTAAGCCGGACCCGGCAACCTACGTTTACGCGGCAGGCCTGCTGGGCGTGCCGGTTGAGGAATGCATCGTGGTGGAGGACGCCGTTTCCGGCGTGCAGGCCGGCGCGGGGGCCGACTTTTACGCCGTGATCGGCGTGGACCGCGGAGCGGGCCGCCAAACCCTGCTGGACGCCGGGGCCACGCTGGTGGTCGACGACCTCAACGATCTTCTCTGACCCTACTTTTTCGAAGGACCTCTTTAGCCCATGGCACTCATCAGCTCCGATCGGCTGCGCTTCCCCTGCGAGCCCTGGAAGCTCGTGGAAAACATCCACGTCCCCGGCGACGAGGGGACCCTGGAGACACTGTTCGCGCTCGGCAACGGCCACCTGGGCATCCGCGGCTCACATTCGACCGCGGGCGACAGTGAGCTCCCCGGTACGTTCATCAACGGATTCCACGAGATCTGGGACATCAAGCACGCCGAGAATGCCTACGGTTTTGCGCGTACCGGCCAACGGATCGTCTACGTGCCGGACGCCAACAACTTCACTGTTTCCATCGACGGCGAGGCGCTGAGCCTGGCCGAGTCCACGGTGTTGGACTACCACCGTTCCGTGGACTTTTCCACCGGCGTCTACGAGGAAAGCACCACCTACGCCTGCCGCTCCGGCGCCACTGTTACCACGGTGGAGCGCCGCGCAGTGGGGTTCGACAACCGCGGATGCCTTGGCCTGGAGCTGTCCATTTCGGCTGACCGCGACGTTTCCGCGGACATTATCTCCGGCGTCGTCAACCGCCAGGACCAGCCTGTGGAGGACCACTCGGTCCACGACCCGCGCCGATCCGGCCGCCACGCCGGGCGCGTACTCCTGCCGCTGCACCTCCAAGGTGCCGACGGATCGCTCCGCATGGCATGGGAGACTTCCGAATCGCGCCAGCGCGTTGCCATGGCCGTGGATCACTGGATCTCCGCCGAAGGCCAGCCGTTTGAAACGCTGGTGGCGGAAGACGAATCTTCCGTCCGTTACGTTTTGGCGATTCACGCCGGCGAGGCTTTCCGTGTGGAGAAGGCGGTCAGTTACCTGGTGGCCGGTTCCAGCGACGCCGAGGACCGTGGCGAGAGCCTGGCCGCCGACGCCGAAGCCAACCTGGTGTCGTTCTCCGAAATCCTTGCCCAGAGCAAAGCCCACTACGGGCAGTACTGGACCACGGCGGATATCTCGATCGGCGGCCAGCCCGAGATGCAGCAGGCCGTCCGGTGGGGACTCTTCCAGCTGGCGCAGGCCACTGCCCGCGCCGGGGTGGCTGGCATCCCCGCTAAGGGCGTCAGCGGATCCGGTTATGAGGGCCACTATTTCTGGGACCAGGAGATCTACCTCCTGCCGTACCTGACGTACACCAACCCGTGCGGTGCCCGAAAAGTGCTGGAATCCCGCCACGCCATGCTGCCGGATGCCCGTGTCCGGGCAAAGGAGCTCAGCGTTGACGGAGCACTGTTCCCGTGGCGGACCATCAACGGCCTGGAAGCCAGCGCCTACTACGCCGCAGGAACGGCCCAGTTCCACATTGCTGCCGCCATCGCTTTCGCCGCAAACCGCTACCAGTGGGCCAGCGGGGATGACTCGTTCCGGGCAGAACTGGGGGCGGACCTGCTCATTGAAACAGCCCGGATGTGGGCGTCGCTGGGCTTTTTCGGCAAGGACGGCATGTTCCACATCCACGGCGTGACGGGCCCCGACGAGTACACAGCCGTGGTCAACGACAACCTGTACACCAACGTCATGGCGCGCTTCAACCTGCGGGCTGCCGCAGCGCTGGAGCACGAGGGGATCGCCGATACCGAGCGGATGGTGTGGCGGCAGGCAGCTGAGCGCATGTCACTCCCGTACGATCCCCACCTTGAAGTTTTCAGTCAGGACAACGACTTCATGACGCTGGAACCGTGGGACTGGAACACCCCCAAGTCCAAATACCCTTTGCTGCTGAACTTCCACCCCTTGGTGATCTACCGGCACCAGGTCCTCAAGCAAGCCGATACGGTGCTGGCCATGTTCCTCCAATGGCAGGACTTCACAGCCGAACAGAAGCAGCGGGCGTTCGACTTCTACGACCCCATCACCACCGGCGACTCCACCCTCTCCGCGTGCGTGCAGGGCATCATGGCGGCCGAAGTCGGCTACGGCGATGTTGCGCTGCAACACTTCACCGACGCCCTGTTCATCGACCTGGACAACTCGCACGGCAACACGATCGACGGCGTCCACATCGCCTCCACCGGCGGTATTTGGAGCTCCTTGGTCTGCGGTTTCGCGGGTATGCGCGACCAAGGCGACGTGTTGCGCTTCGACCCGCGCCTGCCCGCCGAATGGGAAAACCTGTCCTTCAAGCTCAAGGTGCAAGGCCGGCTCCTGTCCGTAGAGCTCGCGCAGGGCTCCATTGCGTTGGCGCTCGAATCCGGGCCGGATTACAGCGACGAGCCGTTGCACATCACGGTGCGCGACTACGACGTCACCGTCGGGACGGAAACGGTCACGGTGCCGCTGGACAGCGTTCCCGTGCCGCCGCCGTCGATCTTCCCCAGCGTCTTCCCGACGGCGGGACTTCCCATCATCCGTTAGGTCGCGTTGGGGGGAGCTACTTCGCGGCCAGCTCCATGGTGGTAATCCGCAGCCACAACCACAGCCGTTTCTGTGGGTCCGCCAGGTCGAGGTTGAAGTCCTCGGCCAGGCGGCCCACGCGGTACCTGACGGTGTTGTTGTGCACGTGGAGGTGGGTGGCCATGGCGGAAATGTTGCCATTGAAGGCAAGATAGGCCCGCAGGGTCTCCAGATACTCCGTTTGCTGCTCGGCGTCCCGGGCCTGGATCCTGGCGATGTCGTCTGTTCCGGCCAGGCCGTTCTCCTCGATGAACTCCCCAATCCTCAGCAGGTTCAGCGGAACCTGGAAGTCCTCGAAGAGCGCAACGCCCGGCACTTTGTTGTTGCCCGGGGACTTGCCCTGGCGTTCCTGCAGGTTCAAAAGATGGTGCAGCGTGCGCATGGCTTCGGACCGGGACCGCGGCAGCTCGTCGATGGTCGCTGCGATTCCACCCACTGTCGCAATGACCGGGAACGAACTGATGGTGTGCGAATAGGCCTCGATCTCCTGGATGATCCGGGCATGAAGGGCCCGCGGGGACGGGCCATTGCCGGGCAGGAGTGCGTAGACCACTGAGCCGATCAGGGCGCTGTGGCCGGAGCCGAACTGGACGTCGCACACGGTGGTCACCAAGTGCAGAAGCCGGTGGATTTCCCGGACGGACTCCAGGCTTCCCGTCTCCGGGCGGACAATCGAGAAGGCTGCCACGGCCAGCCCGTTGGCGGTATCGAGGCCCAGCTGCGCGGCAGCGAAGGAGGCGTGGGGAGTGTCATCCATGAGCGTCCGGATGAGGTCCGCATTTCGTCGCTCCCCGAAGTCTGAGGCCGAGCGGGCATGGAGCATGTGCAGCCCTGCCAGGGGCGCCATCCGATCCAGCGCGTTCAATGCCGTGGCGCGCTTTTCTTCGCCGGGATCGATGATCCAGATGGACCCGAGCAGTTCTCCGCCTGCCCGTACGGCCAAGGCGAGGCGGGCCATTCCGTCGTCGGGCGCCGGGACCAGCACAGCGCCCGGCGCAGCGTAAACCGCCTTGAAGTCCTGGTCGAATGCCGGCTGGATGGTTTCCTGCAGGGTCAGGGTTGTGATGCGGCGGAGTTCGTCGATGGGTTGGCCCGGCAGTGTGGAATAGCCCAGGATGCGGCCCAGCGGGTCCACAATGCTGGCGGCGCCGTTGGTGATGGACGCTGCCGCGTTGGCAAACGCGTAAAGGTCCCCCAGCCGCACACCTGACACCGAGTCCGCGGCAGCGCCCACAACCGATGCCCGTGCCAGGGCAACCAGTTGCGTCCAGTCCGCGTCATCCGGGGCCACGAGGACCGAGAGGGTATGCCGAACCGCCGCGGAACGCAGTTGTTCCATCCGGGCGCCATGGGCTTTGACGATCACCGCTGCGGCGTTGCTGTTCGCTGCCCGGTGGAGGAGCTGGTCGAAGTCCGGTGAACCGTACGTGCACCCGACCGCGAGGATGATCCGGTTGTCCACGCTGGACCAAGTATCCAGGGGGTCGTACATGAGGACGTCCGATACCAGGTGGCCTAGGTTCTCGGGAGTGGGGTTGGCGTGCACCAGGTCGGCCTGCATCAACTGGATGCAGTCCGAAACGCGGACGGCCGATTGCTGTATCCCTGACTGCGCCACGGTATCCATGGTTGGACGTTATCACAGGCATGTGAGCGATCTTGTGGAGGATTTTACATATAGAGCGAAGGAGATCTGCGTCACTATTGGGAGTGACGCCGGGCAGGTGAGCCCGTCAGGAACACAGAGGACACACCATGAAAATCAAGGACATCAGGGCGCTTGCCTCGGTGCAGGGACCAGCCCGATCCACCGCCGAGCGGCTCTCCCGGAAGTGCTACAGCGTTGAGGACATGCGGAAGCTGGCAGCCAAAAGGCTCCCCAAGAGCATTTTCGAATACATCGAAGGCGGCGGTGAGGATGAGGTCTCGCTGCGCCGGAACCGGTCCTCCTTCGATGACTGGTCATTCCTTCCCAAATGGGGATCAGTGGACAACCTGGACCTCAGAACCACCATCCTTGGCGGCCCGTCGGCGATGCCGGTGACGCTCTCGCCGACGGGCGGAACCCGGCTGTTCCACCCCGAGGGTGAGTCCGCCGTCGCCCGCGCAGCGCTCGCCGCCGGTATCCCCTACGGACTGGCGCACCTGAGCACCACCACCATGGAAGCGGTCAGCGCTGCGGCGCCGGGACTTCGCCGCTGGTTCAACCTGGAACCGACCTCGGACAAAGGGCTCCTGCAGGCTGTCCTGGACCGGGTCTCCAAGGCCGGTTACGAAGCCCTGCTGGTCAACGTCGACTGCAGGGCCATCGGGCACCGCGAGCGCGATTACCGCAACGGCTTCACCGCCCCGCCGTCCATCAAGCCAAAGACGGTGGTTGAGGGGATGTTGCACCCCGCATGGGCCCTGGGATTCCTGGCCAACGACGCGATCGCTTTCCCCAACCTCGATGCCCAAATTCCCGATGGTCCGCTGGCCAGCTCGCCCGATATGTGGCGGACGCTGCTGGCCGGTTCCTACGAACCTACCGACTGGGACGACATCCGGGACCTGCGGGAACGCTGGAACGGTCCGATCGTGCTGAAGGGCGTGGTGAACGCGAACGATGCCGCGCTGGCAGCTTCCATGGGTATCGATGCGATCCAGGTCAGCAACCACGGCGGACGGCAGCTGGACCATATGGCGGCACCCCTTGATGTCTTGCCGGAGATCGTTGCGAAGACCGCCGGTCGGATGGAAATCATCGTCGACGGCGGCATCCGCCGGGGTTCCGACGTGGTCAAGGCGCTGGCCCTCGGCGCGGACGCCTGCTCCATCGGACGCCCCTACCTGTACGGCCTTGCTGCCGCCGGCCAAGCCGGCGTGGAGCACGTGCTGAAAATGTTCACAGCCGAAATGACCCGCACCATGATGCTCCTCGGAGTCTCAACCATCGAAGAACTGCGGGCGGAAGGCCGGGACCTGATCCGGCACCGCAACGAAGCATTCGTCCGCAACCAACCAACCCGTATCCCCGAGGCCCCTTTGGCCTTGCAGAAATGAGGAATCCGACATGAACAATCCAACAGCGGTCCTCCGCGCGAAACCCGTCTTATCGGCCGTCGTCGCCACTGCTGCGCTGGTGTTGGCGGTGACGGCGTGCAGCCCAACTGGCAACGCATCGGCGTCGAACCCGTCCGGCGACGCTGCCGCAGCGGGAACCGGCGTCCCCGCGCTGGCAGTCAACCAGGCCGCCGTCGACCTTCTGCCCGAATCCATCAAGGCTTCCAAGGTGCTGCGCGTGGCCATCCCCACCAACGAACCTCCTACGCAGTTCTACCGCGAAGGCACGCAGGAAATGACCGGAACCAACCCGGACGTGGCCCGTCTCATCGGTGAGGCATTGGGTGTCAAAGTGGACATCCAGGTGGCCAACTTCGACTCCATCATTCCCGGCCTCGCAGCCAACCGCTACGACATGACCGTCTCCTCAATGACACCCACGCAAAAGCGCATGGAAGTGCTGGACTTCGTGGACTACATGCAGATCGGCAACGCCATTGCCGTCCCCAAGGGAAACCCCGGTGGCATCAAGGACGAGAACGCGCTCTGCGGCAAGAAGGTGGGGCTCCTGACGGGTTCGTACCAGCTGACGGTGAACGTGCCTTCCTATGACGAGGCCTGCACAGCCGCCGGCAAGGAAACCATCCAAAGGAGTGAATTCCAGGACACCCGGCAAGCCATATCCGCGCTGACAAGTGGTCGGTTGGATACCGTGCTGGCTGACTCGCCCATCCTGAACTTCGCGGCTACCCAAAACCCCGGCATCGAGGTGGCCCGGACGTACGAGTTCGCGCCGGTTGGTGTGGGCGTGCCCAAGCAGTCCGGGTTGGTGAAGTCGGTCTCCGCTGCCCTGGACGCTGTGATCAAGAGTGAGTCCTACACCAAGGTCCTCGCGAAGTACGGTCTTGAGACCAGCGCCATCACCGATGCCCGCGTCAACTTCGCCCAGTAATGCATTCGAGTAGAGAGGTGACGGCTGTGCAGAAGCAACCCTCAGTCCCCGGCACCCGGGAGCCGGCCACAGCGTCCGGTGATTCCATTCCCGTGGTACCGCTGAAGCACCCGGTCCGGCTGGTCCTTGCAGTGGTGCTCATCCTGGTAGCACTCAGTGCCGCGTGGGATGTCGCAGTGAACGAACGGTACCGCTGGGATGTTGTGGTGTCCTACCTGTTCGCACCGCAGATCCTTGCCGGCGCGGGTTTGACGCTGGTTTTGACCGTGGTTTCCATGACCGTGGGCATCGCACTGGGCACACTGCTGGCGATCATGCGGCTCTCCGACAACCCGATCCTCAGCACCATCAGCCGCGCGTACATCTGGTTCTTCCGGGGAACGCCGCTCCTGGTCCAGCTGATCTTTTGGTACAACATTGCGGCGCTCTACCCGGTGATCGCGTTCGGACTGCCCTTTGGTGGGCCGTCGGTGGTGCTGGGATCAGCGAATGTGTTGATCTCCCCGTTGGGTGCAGCGCTCCTGGGCTTGTCGCTGAACGAGGCCGCGTACATGGCCGAGATCATCCGTGGTGGCATCGGTTCGGTAGACAAGGGCCAGTACGACGCTGCCCGGGCCCTGGGAATGAGCGGTGGCAAGCTCATGAACCGGGTGATCCTGCCCCAGGCGATGCGCGTGGTTTTGCCGCCCACCGGCAACCAGGTCATTTCGATGCTGAAAGGCACGTCCCTGGTGAGCGTCCTCGCGATCTCGGATCTGCTCTACTCGGCGCAGATCATCTATGCGAACAACTACCAGACCATTCCACTGCTGATTGTGGCCAGCCTCTGGTACCTGCTCATGACCACCGTCCTGAGCTTCTTCCAAAACAAACTCGAACGCCGGTACGGCCGCGGTTTTGACTCAGCGCCGCGACGGATCCGCAAGCCCAAGACAAGGACAGCATGATGACTACTGCCATGGTGGAAGCCCGGGGAGTCTGGAAGAACTTCGGCGTTATCGAAATCCTCAAAGGCATCGACCTCAGGGTTGAGAAGGGTTCCGTGACCTGCCTGATCGGCCCGTCCGGTTCCGGCAAAACCACCTTCCTGCGCTGCATCAACCACTTGGAGAAGGTGGACGCTGGCCGGCTTTACGTGGACGAGCACCTGGTGGGCTATGCCGAACGCAACGGGAAGCTCTATGAAATGAAGGAACGCCAAACAGCACGCTCGCGGCTCAACGCAGGCATGGTGTTCCAACGCTTCAACCTTTTCCCGCACATGACAGTGCTGGAGAACATCATCGAGGCGCCCGTGCATGTGCTCGGCCGGCCCCGGCGTGAGGTGGTGGTGGAAGCGCAGGCACTCCTGGACCGGGTGGGCCTGGGCAACCGCGGACACTCCTACCCCCAGGAGCTCTCGGGCGGGCAGCAGCAGCGCATCGCGATCGCAAGGGCTCTGGCCATGAAGCCCAAGCTGATGCTGTTCGATGAGCCCACGTCGGCGTTGGACCCCGAATTGGTGGGTGAAGTCCTGGACGTCATGAAGTCCCTCGCAGAGGCGGGGATGACCATGGTGGTGGTGACGCACGAGCTCGGCTTTGCCCGGCAGGTCGCTGACCAGGTGGTGTTCATGGACGGCGGCGTGGTGGTCGAAAGCGGCCCTCCGGAGGACGTCCTGGACAACCCGCAGCAGGAGCGCACAAAAGCTTTCCTCTCCAAGGTCCTCTAGCAATTTACATCGCAACGAAAGGCATTACATGTCCCGCCAGCAAGTCGTCACCAGCCTCGCCCCCAGCCCGGCCGGTGCCTATTCCCAGGCCATCGTGGCCAACGGGTTCCTCTTCACCGCAGGCCAGACGCCCCACGATCCCGTGACCGATGAACGGGTTGGCATCACCATTGAGGAACAGACCATCCAGGCCATGACCAACCTCGGTGAAGTCCTGGGCGCGCACGGACTGGATTTCTCTCATGTGGTCAAAGCCACCGTCCACCTGCACCACCCCGGGCGCGACTTCGAAGGCTTCAACAGCATCTACGAAAAATATGTTGTAGCCCCGTACCCCGCACGAACCACCGTGGGATCGTTCCTGGGCGACTTCCTGGTGGAGATCGATGTGGTTGCGGCTCTCCCGTAGTCAGTTGCTGCTGGCGCTTTCCTGCCCGGATTTTGCCAGTAAACGACGCCGCTCCAACTCGCAGTTGATCAGCTCCAGCAGCGCTTGGGCCGGCTCTGACAGATGGTGGGTGTCCGGGGAGCCCAGCTGATCGCAGTGCAAGAGGACGTGGCGGATCCGTTCCAATTCCCGTGATGGCACCAAGGGCCAGCGGTGGAACAATTGCCTGACGGCTATCGCTCCAAGGAGGGCATCGGGTTTGTTGGCTACGCCGTGCGTGCCATGGTTCGCGGCTGCTCTTCGTCGAGCAACGCTGGCCGCGGAAGGAGGGACACCGTGGGCCATGAGGATCTCGGCCTTCAGCGGATTGGGGGCCATGGGGACCTCCCTGTGTAGAGCAAGGTAAGCCGTCTGCGTGACTTGGAATTCAGCTTACAGAATGTGAGTTATGTCATGTCAATCGATTCGCGAGTAAACCGCCGTCGTGATTAATAGTCCCGACCCAAAGCGCAAAGGCGCCGTACACCCGCGCGGGTGTGGGGCGCCTTTGCGTCTCCTGTATCCAGGGGTATAGTCGGCCCATGCTCTCCCTGCGTCGATTTACCTGCCCCCGACCGGCCTCCGGTCGCGAGGGCTGTTTGGCGCGCGCCTAGGTCCTGGCACGGAGTGAGTCGGGGGAGGAAACCCACTCATTCCAACCCTTAAGGACCAGCCATGCCCTCTCATCCCAGCCCCGACGAGCTTCACGACGCCCTGACAGTCCGTGACCTGTCCAACCCGGACCACGGTCCCCACGCAATGCAAACACTCCTTCGCGACGTGATGGACGCCCTCCATGCACTGTGGGGAGTGCCCGAACGGACGGTCCGGCACAGTCCTCTGGTGAGTGTCGCTGACAATTACGACCGCCTGGGTTTCAGCGAAATGGACGTCACCCGCGACCAAAAGTACTCCCGCTACGTCAGTCCTACAGTCATGCTGCGCAGCCACACCTCGGCTTCCATCCCGTCACTGTTGCGGAACGTGGTCCCTGGGGAGTCAATGGACGAACTGTGGGCTCTCCCGGGCCTGGTCTACCGACGTGATTCCATCGACCGGACGCACGTGGGG
Organism: Arthrobacter sp. LFS091; assembly: GCF_047977885.1. Classification (NCBI taxonomy): domain Bacteria; kingdom Bacillati; phylum Actinomycetota; class Actinomycetes; order Micrococcales; family Micrococcaceae; genus Arthrobacter; species Arthrobacter sp. LFS091. Next base: position 537,972 of record NZ_JBFPFP010000002.1, on the reverse strand, counting down.
ACGCCCCATCAGGTGGACTTGTGGCGGATCAGTTCACGGATAACGCTCAAGCCAGGTCATTTGCAGGACATGATCGGGGTTCTGGTGGCTGCGGTATTGCCTGGTGCTGAGTGGCGGGCGGTGCCTTCGGCACACCCCTATACGCAGGAGGGCTTGCAGATCGATGTCCTCATGGATGGCGAGTGGCTGGAGCTCGCGGAGTGTGGGCTCGTGGCTCCGCACCTGCTGGTGGACGCCGGACTGGACCCCGGGAAGTGGTCGGGCCTGGCGTTGGGGATGGGGCTGGATCGCGCATTGATGCTTCGCAAGGGAATCCCCGACATCAGGTTGCTGCGGTCCTCGGACGCCCGGATCCAGCAACAGATGACCAACCTCGATCCTTGGAAGCCGGTGTCCCAGATGCCACCCATCAGCCGGGACCTCTCGCTTGTGGTTGCAGCAGATATGGATGCTGAATTGCTCGGCGACAAGGTGCGGATGGCACTGGGCGACCGCGCTGAGGACTTGGAAAGCGTGGAGCTGCTCGCCCTCACGCCGGGCGAGTCCCTTCCTCCGGCTGCCCGGCAGCGCCTCCGCATCCTGGCCGGCCAGTCGAACGCCCTGGTTCGTGTGGTGATGCGTCCACTGGCGGAAACAATGACGGACCCCCAGGCCAACAAGGTCCGGGATGACATCTACCTGGCCCTGCACGAAGGCCCGGTGAACGAGCTCATCGCGGGATAGTCTTCAGCCTGGCCCGCACCGTGATCGCAGCACCGAGCACCAGGGCAGCAGCAACGGCTGCGGCAATCGCCGTCGGGAAGGACTCGGGTGCGTTGGAGCTGCGGCCGACCGTGATCCAAGCGAGGCCCCATGCGATGGCTGCCGCCAGGGCGAGGCGTCCGCGTCCCTTGATGGCCAACGCGATTCCGACGACGGACACCACGGCCAGCACCGTGACGGACCAGATCTCGGGTCGCAGCCCCAAGCCCGCAAAGCCTGAGGCCTTCAGGGCCGCGGCGATGTTGGCGCAGACGGCCACGCTGGTCCAGCCCAGGTAGAGCCCCAGCGTTCCATCCACCACCACAGACTCAACCCATGAGCCGGCACGGGTTTGGCCGTAGCGCAGGAACGCCAGTACCAGAGTGGCCAGAAGGGCCAGTATCACCAGAACGCTGACCAGGAGCCAACCAGCCTGAACGGACAGGATCCACGCAGCGTTCAGGATCATGGAGGCGGCGACGATCCAACCAAGCGATCGCTGCCGTTCAGTTGAACGTTGGGAGGGCAGCCACTGCCACACGGTGAAAGCAACCAGCCCGGCGTACACCACGGACCAGATGGAGAAGGCCGGTGTCGCTGGAGCGAGGAGAGTGGAGTCGGCGGCCAAGGCACCGCCGGCGGCCTGCGCGATGGGGGTCCCGCCAAAAACTCCAACGCCGATCATTGACCCCACAATGCATATCACCAGGCTCGCGGTAACGGTCGTCTGCCGGGCCAGGTCTGAGCTTCGAGATGCCATGTTTCGAGCCTCTTTCCTTGGGAAATGTGCGGAGTCCTGCATTCGCGGGTCGGGTGACTTAGTATCAAAATGCTAGTGAAACAAGCTTTACGTTTATCAAAGGAACATCGGATGGACTCGGAAGGCCACGCACACGGCTACTGGTACGGGAAAGACCCGGGGCAGAAGGCCATTGACGTTGACGTCCTGAACGCGCTGCGGGACTACCGTGCCTCCGAACAAGCGATGCGGCGACGGACCCGTTCGTCCATGGGGATGGGTGAGAAGGACCTGCTGGCCCTCCGGTATTTGTTCGAAGCCGAGGCTGCAGGCAAGTTGATGAAGCCCAAGGACCTTGGCGACAAACTCGGCATAACGTCCGCTTCCATGACCACGCTGATCGACCGTCTGGTGGAGTCCGGCCATATCCGCCGGGAGCCGCACCCCACCGACCGTCGGGCATTGATTTTGAAGGCAACCACCGGTTCAGACCAGGAAGTCCGGCATACCTTGGGCGGAATGCATCGTCGTATGCTCGACGCGGCATGCGCATTGAGCCCGGAAGAGTCGCAGATCGTGGTGAACTTTTTGCAGCACATGCGCGAAGCGCTGGACGCCATCGATGAAGAGGAACCGCCCCACTCATGAGGTGAGGCTCCACTGCAGGATGAAGATGAGCGTCACCAGGAATCCTGAACCGTAGTTGAGCCAGATGAACCGGCGCCACGCAACGTTGGTGCGTGCCGCCGTCGTATCCGTGACGTTCCAGTACGGGGCGCAGTTGACGATGTACGGGACGGCGATGATCGCCGCCAGCGGGCCGGGCCACGGCGTGGCCAGCATAGCGAGCCCGGCAACAAGCCACAGTACGACGGCGAGCCGCACCGTTCGGCGCGCACCGATGACTGTTGCTATGGAGCCGATGCCTGCCTTCCGGTCGGGCTCGATGTCCTGGACGGCGCCGAACGCGTGGGCGGCCATGCCCCATAGGAAGAACGCGGCCAGCAGGATCAGCAGCCCGGGCGTCACGTTTGCGCCGGCCAGCGCCAAACCCACGACGGCGGGACTGACGAAGTGCGTGCTGGAGGTCAGTGAGTCCAAGACAGGGCGTTCTTTGAAGCGGAGTCCGGCCACGGAATAGGCCACGACGGCGAAGGCGCTCACCGCCAGGCTGATCCACGCTGCAGGCCCTCCGGCGAAGGCCAGGATCAGCAGGAATGGCACGTTGGTGATCGCCGCCAGCCACAGCATGGGCCGGTGCAGGTGGGGCTGCAGGAGCGCGCCTTCGATCCCGCCCTTTCGCGGGTTTTTGAGGTCCGACTCGTAGTCGAAGACGTCGTTGATGCCGTACATGGCCAGGTTGTACGGGATCAGGAAGTAGAAGGTGCCCACGATCAGGACCCAGTCGATCTCGCGGGTTGTCAGGAGCATGGCTGCTGCGAAAGGGTAGGCGGTGTTGATCCAGCTGACCGGTCGGGAGGCGAGCAGCGCTTGTGGGACGAGGCCTTTGAGGTTGGGTTGTGGGGCGCGGCTGCGACGACGCGTCAGCCACACCCACAAGCCGGGGAGTGCCACGACGCCGGCCAACGGGTAGGCGAAATCCTCAATGGGGGCGAGGCCCACCCTGAGCCCCAAGATGTGCGCGGGATCGTAGTGGAAGAGTTCCAGGCCGATCATGACGGAGTCGAATACTGCCGTCAGCACGGCCAGCGCAGCGAAAGCGAGGCCCACGGCTTTCCAATGCCGCCCTCGCTCGCCGGGCCCGCCACCCTTCCCGGCGAACGCTGCCCGTGCGAAGGCTGCCCGTGCGAACGCTGCTCCGGCGATGACGGCGGCGGCGATGAAGAGGAGCGCGAGCACTAAGTAGGTCACGCGTTCTCCTTCTCCCTCTCGCCCTGCCGGGCGGGGATCCGTCCCAGAATGCGCCCGGCGCCTGTGTACAGGACCATCGTGCAGAGCACCAGGAAGAGGAGGAACACCGGCTCCTCTATGGGCAACTCCGGAGCGATCAGCAGGCCAGTGGCTATGGTGCCTTCACCGCGCAGGAAAATCCCCAGCCCGATGCCGGCCAGGTCCCAGGCGAGCAGGAACAAAACCCCGACGGCGGTCACTACGGCCGCCGCTGTGGCGTCCCGCCAAAAGAACAGCCGGAAACGGTGGTCGAGCAGGAGCATGCACCCGATGCCAAACAGTAACGAGCCTAAATAGAGGACACCCATCAGCCAATCCTGCTAGCTACTGGCCTGACAGCGGTAGGGCCCGGGCTATGGTCTCCGCGGATCCGCTTCAGCACCAGCTCGGCACTGATGAGGCACATGGGGACACCTACGCCCGGAGCAGTGGTGGCCCCCGCGTAATACAGGCCGCGGACCCGCTTGGAGGCATTCTGGGCCCGGAACATGGCGCTCTGGCGAAGCGTGTGGGCCGGTCCGAGCATGCCGCCGCGCCAGGAGTTGTAGTCCCGGGCGAAGTCGGCCGGACCGATGGTCTGGCGTACCACGATACGTTCACGGAGGTCGGGGACGCCGGCCCACTGGGCGATCTGGTCGATCGCTGCATCCGCGGCCCGTTCTATCAGCGCATCGCCCGTGCCGTCCGGGCCCCCTGCCCCGAGCGTGGGATCGGCGGGGACGGGAACCAAGACGAACAAGTTCTCATGGCCTTGCGGGGCCACTCCGGGATCGGTGGCGCTGGGTTTGCAGACGTAGATCGACGCCGGATCCGGAATGCGGGTGTCCGCACCGAAGATCGAGGCGAAGTTTGCCTCCCAATCCCGGGTGAAGAACAAGGAGTGGTGCGGCATCTGTGGCAACGTACCTTTGACACCCAGCATCACCAGGACGGCGCCCGGCCCGCTGGTGCGGCTTTGCCAATACTTGCTGTCGTAGCTTCGGTCCCGGACGCCAAGGAGTTGGGTTTCGGTGTGGTGCAGGTCGGCACCGGAGACAACCTGGTCGGCAACGCTGTAGTGCTCGGCTCCTGAGGCGTCGCGCCATTTCACGCCGGTCACTTCCCGGCTGTCCTTGCCGGTAAAGGGGGCCGGGAGCTTCACTCCGTCGAAGCGGCCCACCTTCTTGGTCCGGGTTGCTTCCCGCGTAGTGATCTTGAGTGCTTCGGCACCCGTATGGATCCGGACCCCGGCCTCGGTGGCCAAGGCTTCGAGGCGCTCCACCAGCTCCCGGAACCCACCCATGGGGTATTGCACTCCGTCGCCAAGGTCCAGGGCGCTCATCAAGTGGTACATGGCGGGAGCGGCCGAAGGGCTGGTGCCTAGGAACACGGCAGGATAGCCCAGCACCTGCCGCAACACCGGGTGCTGGAACCGTTGGGAAACGTACTTGTCCAACGGCGTCAGGAGGAGCTGCGCCAGCCGGGGAAGGTTCCGGACGACCTCCGGGTGCAGCAACTCTGAGAGCTTGGTGAAGGGGTTGTACAGGAAAAAGCGTTCGGCCATGTCCGTGGTGTGCCGCGCCGAGTCAAGGTAGGCCGACAACTCCCTGGCACTTCCGGGCTCGACCCTTTCGAAGGTGTCCAGAACCTGTTCGCTGCCCAAGGGGACCGTGAGCGGTTCCGGCGTTACGCCGTCGTGGCCTGGTTCGCTGAAGACGCGGTACGCGGGGCTGAGCGTGCGCAGGTCGAGCTGTTCGGCGGCGCTGGTGCCCAGGAGCTTGAAGAAATGATCGAACACGCCGGGCATGAGGTACCAGGAGGGGCCGGTGTCGAAGCGGAATCCGTCCCGTTCCAGGCTGTCTGCCCGGCCACCTACGTGATCTTGCTGCTCAAGGAGCTGGACCTCGTGTCCCTCGTGGGCGAGAAGAGCGGCGGTGGCAAGCCCAGCGATGCCACCGCCGATAACTACCGTGCGGGTCATCGGCGAAGCTCCATCCAGGTTGAGGCGATCGCACGGGCAGCGAGCCCGGCTTTGACGGTGTCCGGCACACGCACCCGTGAACGGTATAGCTCGTCCACTGTTGTCTGCTCGATCCTGTCAGTCAGGGCCGCAAACAGGGCCAGTGCGCTGCGGACAGCGGCCCGGGCGTCCCGTGGCAAAAGGGGAATGGCCGCGTTGGCGTCGGAGAGTTGGCCGCGGATGGTCCGGACCCATTCCATCCGGTCACGGTCCTCGAGATGCTCGGCAGTACCCAGATAGCTGCGGCCAAGACGTTCGGTGTCGTCGGCCAGGTCGCGGAGGAAGTTGATGTTCTGGAACGCAGCCCCCAACTGGCTGGCGCCATGGCGCAGGGCTGAGCGGCCGTCGTCGTCGATGTCCTGCCCGCGCATGAACACCTGCAGGCACATCAACCCCACAACCTCAGCGGAACCGTGGACGTAACCCTGGTGGGCGTCGGCGTCGAACCGCAGCGGCACAGCAGGGGCGGCAGCGTGGCCGCCGAGGTCCGTGCGCATGGAGTCGAAGAAGGGGTTGATCAGGGTCGCGTCAATCCCGGCCGCGCGTGCTGTTTGGGCGAACGCATGGATGATGAGGTCGCTGCTGTACCCGATCTTGATGGCGCGGTGGGTTTCATCGATGAAATGGTCCAGCGCGTCATTCTGCTCCTGGTAACTGAGTCCCGCCTCCGCGGTAACCCCGTCCACCAGCTCATCGGCGACCCGCACCAGGGCATAGATATTGCGGACATGTTGGCGGTGCCGGGAGCCCAGCAACCTGCAGGCGAGGCCAAAGGAAGTGGAGTAGGCGGCGATGACCTGGTTCGCGGCGCGCTCGGCGGTGCGCGTGAACTGGGTAAAGGAAGTGTCCATGGCGACGCTCATGATTGCCGTCCTTCCAGTTGGCCTGCAAGATCCAACAGGACGTCGCGGGCGCCCGGCGGAACCTGGGATTCGGGACTGCTCAGCAGGTGGTTGAAGGACCGCATTTGCTCGCTGATCAGGGATTGGACGAATTGCTCAGCTCCGCAGTCGGTCAGCTGCCTGCGGACATGGTGGGCGTCCGCGCCACTGAGCTCGGGGAGCCCGAAGAAGGGTTCGATGTCCGCCCAGCTGCTGGTGCTGCGGGCGTGGGCGATGATGGCCGTTTGCTTGCCTTCCCGCAGATCCGAAAAAGGATCCTTGCCGTGGCGGCGCGGATCCCCGAAAGTGGACAGGAGGTCGTCCTGCAGCTGGAAAGCCAATCCCAGGTGCTTGCCTGCCGTGGCGAGCGCAGTTTCCACGCCGAAGTCCGCCCCGGCCAGCGCCGCGGCGGCACGCAACGGTAGCTCGAAGGTGTAGGTGGCCGTCTTGTAGCCGCACATCACCAGGATGGTTTCAAGCTCCGGGGCCACGATGCCATCTCCCAGGCCCACATCAAGCTGCTCGCCTGCCACGGTCTCGTTGATGGTGTGTTCCAGCAGATCCAGCAGGCGAAGGCGCAGTTCGTGCTGCAGCTCGGCGCGGGCGAATGCCTGGTGGGTGGCTGAGAGCAGCATGTCGCCCATGAGGATGCCACCGGTCTGGGCCCAGTGGAGGGCGCCATCGGGCCTGGGAAGCTCTCCCGCTTCGGCCAGGAGGGATCCGATCAGGTTGGGATGCCCGCGCCGGACCAGGTCGCCGTCGATCACGTCGTCGTGCAACAGGAACGCGTAGTGGAGGAGTTCGATGGCGGCAGCGATGCTGATGGCGGTTTCGCGCTGCCGCGGGTTCCCTTGTTGGAGGGCGTCATAGGTTTCCATGAGGAGGAGCGGCCTGACGAACTTGCCGCCCAGGACGTTCGCACCTGCCAGCGTCCAAAGGTGGGCGAAGTCCGGACCGTAGGCTGTGGCGGCACTGGTCCGCTTGCCGATCAGGCCGGAAAGCTCATTCTCGATGGCGGTGCAGAGATCTGTTCGGCTGCGCACGGTTCCTGAGGTGATGGTCATGCCCCGGCACCTGCTGCGAGAGGGAGGGTCCGGGCCTCGAGAAGCTGCGGGAACTGCATGCCGAGCCAGGGGCTGAAGGCCGCGGGCGTGTGTTCCAGGGCTTCGCTGAGCAAGTCGGGCGATATCCAGGCCCAGTCGGCCACTTCGGCGGGATTGGGTTGGAGGGTGCCGCTGATCCGGGCGGTGTACACGGGGCAGATCTCGTTTTCCACGATCCCTGTAGGGTCGACCGCCCGATAGCGGAAGTGGGGGAGGGCGGGTTCGATCCGGTTGGCTTCCACGCCGAGTTCGAAGCGTGCGCGCCGCATGATGGCCTCCTCGAAGTCTTCGCCCGGTCCCGGGTGGCCGCAGAAACTGTTGGTCCACACGCTTGGCCAGGTCTTCTTCTCGGGCGAGCGCCGGGTGAGGAGGACTTCGCCTGCCTCGTTAAGCAAGTAGCAGGAGAACGCCAGGTGCAGGGGAGTGTCCTGGGTGTGCACTGAGGCTTTGGGGGCCTCTCCGATGGGGTTGCCGGCATCGTCAAGGAGGACGACCATCTCTGTCGCGTTCACTTCTCGCCTTCCCTCGGAACAACTCAATCAACAACATTGCTAGATAAGCTAGAAGAAAGGCTACCATGTAAGAAGTTGGGTGTAACATACTCAACATGTCCAAACCTGAAGAAATCGACGCCTCGGTTTCCTCGGGCATTTACAGCGTGGAATCCAACGATCCCCACCAGGAACTCGTGGACCGCTCCGGCCTCTCCGACTCCGATATCCAGCAGATCAACGAGCTCATGGCCGCCCTGGGGCGGTTGCGCGAGGCTGAGGAGCGACTCTCCGACGCTTCCCGGATCTACATGGGGCTTAACCAGTCGGACATGCGCGCCCTGCACTACCTGATTGTCTGTGCCAACCATGGCGTTATTGCCACCCCCGGCGCAATAGCGGCGCACCTCCACATTTCGACGGCGTCAACCACCAAGCTGCTCGACCGGCTGGAACGTGCAGGCCACATCACCCGCCGCGCGCACCCCTCCGACCGCAGGGCGCTCGCCATTGGAATCACACCCGAAACGCACGACGCCGCCATGCGCACCGTGGGCCGCCAGCAAGCCAAACGCTTCCTCGCCGCAGCACGGCTCACCCCCGCCGAACGGGAGACTGTGATGCGGTTCCTGGACGAGATGGCCAAGGAGATTGAACCCGGCGAATTCTTGCCTGGTTAATGCCAGTAGGGCCTGTAGCAACGTCCTGCGGTTCGTTCTGTTAGATTCGTGACAAGGCCCACATGTTGCGGGTCCGGCAGGTGTCTGGCATAGCCAGCGGGGGATTCACATAAAGGAATATTTCGATGGCTCAAGAAGAGGGCTCCAGCCCACCGGATCGCGGTGCCGATAGCTCGCGCCATGAAAGCTCTGGGGCCGCGCCGCAAAGCAGCGGTGCGACCATGCGCGAGCAGGTGCTGGACATTATCGCTTCCATCCTGGCCGACACCGATCCCGGCAGCGAAGAGGCCCGGAACAGGCTACGCGTGTTGGTGGATGCCCACCCGGACAACCCCGCCGCCGCCCTCCTGGAACACCTGCTGGAGACAAGGAAAACCCCGGCATCGGGGGCTAAGGTCCCTGTCCAGCGTGAGCCCGCCAGCCTGCACCTGGAATCATCTGACATAGCACGGACCGTTTCCGTTCCCGTCAGCCCCGAGATCCGCGAGAGCATCCAGGCGGTCCTCGCAGACAAGCTCCTGTTGACGGCATTCCAACCCGTCCACGCCCTGCCAACAGGCGAGGTGGTGGGCGTCGAAGCATTGACCCGGTTCGTTGGCGAGGACGGTGCCGGCGCTGACGTTTGGTTCAGTGAGGCAGCTGCCGCAGGACTGGGCACCGAACTGGAAATCGCCGCGCTGCACTGCGCATTGACCGCCGCGCACGAGGTCCCGGATGCCATGTCCGTGGCGCTGAACCTTACCCCGGCAACGTCGATCGACCCGCGGGTGCGTAACCTGCTGGCCGCAGCTGCCCTGGCGCCCGAGCGCATCATCGTTGAACTGACCGGCAGCCTGGAAGACGCCGGCGGGCACTCCGGTGCCAATGGACTGGGTCCCCTCCGGGCCTTGGGACTCCGGCTGGCGGTCAGCGCTTCGGGTGCTGCCCTGGTTTCCCTGGACAGGGTTGAGCAACTGCGCCCGGACATCATCAAACTCGACCGGCACCTCATCGAAGGCATCGAAGGCAGCGCAGGGCAGAAGATGCGCGCACGGGCCATCGTGGAGCTCGCAAGGGACCTCGGAGCCAGCGTCATCGCGGAAGGCATCGAAACCACGGCCGAACTTGAAGAAGTCACCGCGTTGAACGTCACCGCAGCCCAGGGATACCTGCTGGGGCGTCCTTCCGTGCATCCACTGGACTGGTCGACCTGGAGCATCCGTGCGCAGACCGAAGCGCAGCCCGCCGGCTGACTGCAAGGCTTTTGGGTGACTCGCGTAAAGTAGCACGCGGGGGTTTTGCCGGTCCCAAGAAAACTGGGGACTGCTCAAGCACGGACCCACCTAGCCAGGAAGTTCTACGTTGATGGACAGGTTTTTCAGTATTCTCGCGGATTTTCGCAGCAAAACGCTGCCGGGGAGGTTGCTGGAGCGTCTCAACACGCCGCGGGGCCTGCTGTGGGGCTTCGTAGTTGTCCACCTGGGCTTCCTGATCTTCGCTGCTCTGCTTTCCTTCCGCAACGAGGCGTTCAGCGACACCTTTATCTACCGTGAATGGGCCCTGGCCGGCTTCAACGAAAGCAACCTCTCAGGCGGCCCAAGTCCTTGGGTGTACCCCATCCTGGCCCTTATCCCCATGGGCATCGCCGCCGCTGCGGGCTCCGGGCCTTTCTTCTTCCTCTGGGTCCTGATCACCACCGTCCTCAACGGGTGGGCGATGCTCAAGCTCACCGACCGTGGCCGCCGCGCAGAGGCCATCCCGGCCGGCTGGTGGTGGCTGTCCTTCGTGCTGCTCATGGGTTGGCTGGGCTTCGCACGCGTTGATGGGTTGACCGCCCCCATTGTCCTGGTCGCTTTGGTGTACGGCGTGGCGCGGCCATTCATCGCCTCGGTGCTGCTGAGCATTGGCACATGGGCCAAGGTATGGCCCGCTGCTGTGATGCTGGCGCTGTTCGCCGTGGTCAAGAACCGCTTGCTGGTTGTGTTGGCAGGAATTACGACGACGGCGGTTGTGGTGGCACTCGCCGCTACGGTCGGCGCCGTTCCCAAGCTGCTGAACTTCCTGACCCAGCAGGGTGACCGCGGAATGCAGCTCGAAGCCACCTTCACCACGCCCTGGCTCTGGTTGTCCGTGCTGGGCGTGGGCGACTCCCGGATGTACATGAACACCGACATCAACTCCATGCAGGTGGACGGGCCCGGAACGGCCTTCATGTCGGTGCTCATGCAGCCCCTCCTGCTGCTTGCCGCGGCCGCCGTGGCCGGACTGACCTTCTGGGCCCTGCACCAAGGAAAAGTCAGCGGTGGCGTTGACCGCACCGAACTCCTGCTCGCGGGCGCGTTGACCTTGGTAACCGCCTTCATTGTCTTCAACAAGGTGGGATCACCCCAGTTCATGGTGTGGCTTGCCCCGGCCGTGGCCGTCGGATTGGCCCACAACTGGAAGGCCTGGCGCGTCCCGGCCACCATGCTGATAGCCATCGCGGTGGCCACGTTCTTCATCTACCCGTTGTTCTACGATGCGCTGAGCCACAACAACCCACTGATGGCCATGGTGCTGACCATCCGCAACGTGCTCCTGGTGGTCCTCTTCTTCTGGTCCGCGCGCCGCCTGTATTCACTGGGCAGGAAGCCTTCAGTCGTTGCCGAACCAGCGGTCAAGGAGCTCTAAAATTTCTGCCACGTTCTTCGACCGGCTGGTCCGCGTCCGCAGCCGTGTCCTGCCTCCCGCGGTCGTCGCTTGGTTCGCCCGGCCCGGCAGCGTGTGGTGGGGCTTCGCCGTCGTGCATTTCTTCTTCCTGTGCTGGATGGCGTCCTTCTTCCTCAACGGCGACACGTTCAGCGATACCGAGCAGTACCGGCAATGGTCGCTGGAAGGCTACAACCCGGCGAACCCGGGCAAGATCAGTCCCTGGGTCTACCCGGTGCTGGCACAGATTCCCATCTTCCTTGCCGGAATAGCCGGCCCGGACCTGTACCTGCTGATGTGGTTCCTGATCATCACGGCGCTCAACGCCGTGGGTCTCTGGTACCTGACCAGGGGCCCGCGCAAGGTCAGCGGAATCGCGCCTGCCTGGTGGTGGCTGTTCTTCACGGTCTTCATGGGCTACCTCAGCTTTGCCCGCGTTGAGGGCATCACGGCCCCGATCGTGCTCATTGCGTTGCTGTGCGCTGCGCGGAGGCCGGTAGTTGCCGCGGTGCTGCTCAGTATCGCGACGTGGATCAAAGTCTGGCCCGCGGCGGTGCTCGCTCCAATGATCATTGCCAGCCGCTCGCGGCTGCAGATGGTCGCAGCGGGCGCGGCCGTCACCGCCGTCGTGGGTCTGGGAACCTACCTGACTGGCGGCTTCAAGCACATCCTGGACTTCCTGATCAACCAGGGTGAGCGCGGCATGCAGTTGGAAGCCACCTTCTCCACGCCCTGGGTGTGGCTCAGTGTCTTCAACATCGCCGGCTCCAAAATGGCGGACAACACGGCCATCAACTCCACCGAGGTCTACGGGCCCGGGGCCGACGCAGCCGCTTTCCTGATGCAGCCGCTGCTGATTGTCGCCGCGGTCGCCGGGGCGATCCTCCTGATCCGCGCCCTCAAACGCGGTGCCGAGCGCGAGGAGCTGTTCCTTGAAGGTGCGCTGATGATGACCACCGCGTTCATCGTTTTCAATAAGGTGGGCTCGCCGCAGTTCATCATCTGGCTGGCGCCGGTGATCGTGGCCGGCCTGACGCACGACTGGAACCGTTGGAAGGTGCCTGCCGCGTTGCTGATGGCCATCGCCATGACGACGTTCGTGATCTACCCGCTGTTCTACACGCCGCTCATTCACGCCCACCCGGTCATGGCCACGGTCCTCACCATCAGGAACGTGCTGCTGGTAGTGCTGTTGTGGTGGTCGGTTCAGCGGACCGTGGAACTGGGACGGCGGAGCCAGGTCCGGCAGGTAACGCTCTAGCGGATGGTGGGTGGCCGGTGGAGCAGCCGCCGGTCGTTCTGGCCCACCCAGCGCGATAACCTGCCTTGGACCAGGAGCCTGCGTGTATGGATGTCCAGGAACACCAGGTAGAAGGCAAAGAGCAGCGCGATCGCGAAGGCCAGCGAGGAAAGGTCTACTGAGACCTCCACGAAGGACCACACGGACAGCTGGTCCTGCGCCCCGAAGACCACAAAGAAGGTCACCCCGACGTAGAGACTGCGCATCTGCCAGTCGTCCCTGATGCCCGTCACGGCCAGGAACGGTACGAACCAGAGGATGTACCAGGGCTGGATGATGGGTGACAGCAACACCAAAGCCGCGAACGCCAGGGCCATGCGCCGCACCACCCGGGAGTGGTCTCCACGGAACATCAGCAGCAGGACCAGCCCCACGCCGCCCCATTTCATGACGGAGCGCAGGATGTCGGCCATGGCGTTGCCCGGGAGCCCCAGGGCGTTTCCAAGGAACTCGATTTGCTGGCCAAGGAACCCCGACGGCGAGTAGCCGGTGAAGCCGGGCGTGGGATCGGTGATGGCCCACACCCAGCCCATTCCGAGGCCGTGGGGAATGCCGCTGAGGAACAACACGCCGAAACTGATCCCCGCTGTTGCTGCCCAGATCCCGAATTTCCGGGGCCACGATGCTCCGGCGCCGGCCCACATCAGTCCGATGAAGGGGAGCAACAACACGGTGATCGGCTTGATGCCAATGGACGCAGTGACCAGCAGGATGCCGATCAGCGGGCGCTTGGTGGCGGCGAAGTACGTGCCGGCCACTGCCAGGCCCACCATGATGGCGTCGTTGTGTGCACTGGCCACGAAGCTTATGAGGAACAGGGGGTTGGCCACCGCGATCCACAGTGCCCGGGCGCCGTTGATGCCGTGGAGGGCAGCAAGCTTGGGTACGTACACCACGCAGAGCAGCACGCCGCCGGCAGCCAGGAGCCTGAACAGCAGGACGGACACATCCGGTTGGGCGCCCGTGATGGCGACAACCATGTGCTCCATCCACAGGAAGTACGGCCCGTAGGGCGTCCTGGCTTCGGCCCAGGCCGGGTCGGCGCCCAGGGAGAACCAGTTGCTAAGAGTTGAGATGCCTACCGTGTAGGGATTCTGGCCCTCCATCATCAGGCGGCCCTGGCCTATGTAGGCATACACGTCGCGTGAGTAGACGGGCACAGCAAAGAGCAACGGCAGGGACCAGGCGGTGATGGCCCAAATAATGGGCCGCAGGGAGTTCCCCTCCCACGTACCCATCCGTTGCCCGAGCCTGAGCCAGGAGCGCACCAACAGCATGGCACCCACAGTCAGCAACACCGCAGAGGTGGTGACGCCCCATCCTTCTGTGCGGAGGGCAATGACTATGGGATGCCGGATCATGGGGGATCCGTTGGCGATCCATCCAATACCGATCGACCCGGCAAACATGAACAGCGAACCAAGGAACCCCTGCCAGATGGCAGGGTACGCCACGGGCTTACCAGCAGCCGGGGACGGCTGGGGTTGAAGGGTATGGCTGACGGGAGGAACGTTTTTCACCGAAGAAGATCCGGGCTGGGGGTTGGGGGTACTGCCTGTCGTCATGACTGGTCGTTTTCCCCCACTCACGGTATGGCACTCCGAGGAAAGAGCGCGGTTGATGCCGAAGAGCTTGTACATGCGGCAAGTGAAATTTTAGCGTTGATCCTGTCGAAGCCACCACAGGCGCGGCAAAGGGTGATGGAATGCATACCCCGCGGTTTCCCGCCCACGTTTACTGGCGGTCCTCCCGCGCGGTGAGGTTACGGGGATCGGTGCCCACAAAGGACCCCGGTGGCATGGCAGCGCCGAAAACCGGGCCGGGTTGGGGCCGCTTGGGGTGTCGGCCTTGGGCGGGATTCCTTTGCCTGAGGCGGCGCAGCACCCACGGAACCAAGTATTCCCGCGCCCAGACGGCGTCGTCCGCCCGCGCTTCGCGCCAACTGCGTTCCGGGAGGGGCTTCGGCGCCAGGGGTTCCAGGGAGTGCGGGACGTTCAGGGCATCCAGGACCATGATGGCGATGGTGTGTTGGCCCAGCGGGGAGAAATGCAGGCGGTCCGGGTCCCACATTTGAGGATTGGTGAGTTGGCGGAGGGCCCATAGGTCTGCGATCACGGCATCATGCCTGGCTGCGACAACGCGGATGTTTTCGTTGAAGATGGCCACCTTCCCGCGGGTGCGCCCCAGCACGGGCGTGGCGCCCCAGTCCGGGCCCGTGAACAGCAGGATGGACGCTCCTGTGGTGGCCAGTGCTTCCACCCCCGCGTCCAGCTCAAGGGCCAGCGAATCGGGATCTGTCCGGTGGAAGAGCAGGTCGTTGCCGCCGGCGTTGAGGGTGATCAGGTCTGGCCGGAGGGCCAGCGCCGGTCCCACCTGTTCGTCCAGGATCTGGCGGAGCAGCTTTCCACTGACTGCCAGGTTCGCGTAGGCGAAGTCCGGATGTCCGTTGCTGAGCTCCTCCGCTACCCGGTCCGCCCAGCCCCGCAAGCCCCCGGGGCTGCGCGGCTCCGGATCTCCTACTCCCTCGGTGAACGAGTCGCCCAAAGCCACATAGCGGCTCCACGGGTGCAGGTGGGGCACCCTGCCGTTGGAGCCTCCCTCCACCGGGCCGTTCGGGCTGGTGGCGTTCATCTCCCCATAGTGCGCTGAATTATCGGGTTTTTGTACAGTACGTGTTCAAAACTCTCAGATCCAAGGGGGCGGGACGGGTTTCGTGCCGTCCCTGCTGCGGCCGGCGGCCCACTCGACGACGGCGGGCAGCGGCCCGGTGACGATCGTCGGGTTCGTGGCGATGGTGTCGCCGAACGCCTGGCCGGTTTCGTCCACTGTGATGAGGAGTCCAGTATCGGTACCGCGGGTTTTCCAGGCGCCGGTGATGTCTTTGAGGAGCCGTTCCAGGACAGGGCTGGGGATGTCGTCGAACGCGGCGCCGTTGT
Organism: Arthrobacter sp. LFS091; assembly: GCF_047977885.1. Classification (NCBI taxonomy): domain Bacteria; kingdom Bacillati; phylum Actinomycetota; class Actinomycetes; order Micrococcales; family Micrococcaceae; genus Arthrobacter; species Arthrobacter sp. LFS091. The sequence goes on along the minus strand of NZ_JBFPFP010000002.1, from coordinate 522,524 downwards.
CGAGGTCCACGGCATGCATCCACACTTCCCGGGTCCGCATCCACACGGTTTCAGAGGCAGGCACGGTACGTCCCTGGGCGGTGCGGACCTCGTTGGCCCAATTCTCATCCGGGAGGTCGCGCCATTCGACGGACAAGTGCACGGCGGAATGGTCGAAGAGGTTCCGCAACGCAATCGGCGACAGCGTAGAGCCGAAATCGATCTCGTGATTCCGCGCCTCAGGGGAGGGATACATGGGTGTTTCAACCCCGGTGGCAGCCCACTCCACCAACCGTGCGATCGCGCGGGCGTTGTACCCGACGTGGGCAACGACGTGGCGGCGGGTCCAGTGCGGAAGGCGGGTCCCGCCGTCGAGCTCTGCGTCGGAAAGTTCGCTGAGTTTGCGGGCAAAGAACGCGGTGCCCCGCCGCGCCTGCGGGAGTTCTTCCTGCAGGCGCGGGTCGGTGGCGAGGTCGTGGCGCGCGACCATCAGGCTTCCTTGACCACGCGGTTGCTCAGCTGGCCCAGGCCCTCGATGGTGGTGACCAGGAGCTGGCCTTCCTGCAGGTACCGCTTGGGGTCCTGGGCGTGGCCGACGCCGCCGGGCGTGCCGGTCGCGATGACGTCGCCCGGGTTCAGGGTGATGATGGTGGAGATGTAGGAGACCAGGAATTCGGGAGTGAAGACCAGGTCGCCGGTGGGGGTGGACTGTTGGATTTCTCCGTCCACTGCAGAGGTCATGAGCGGTCCGGCGCTGAACTCGTCCTTGGTGACCAGGGCAGGCCCGAAGGGTGTTGAGTTCTCCCAGGTCTTGCCCTGGAGCCACTGGATGGTGCGGAACTGGTAGTCGCGCATGCTGACGTCGTTCAGGACCGCGTAACCGGCGATGTGCTCCGCTGCCTCGGATTCGGGGATGCGGCGGCCCTTCTTGCCGATGATGACGGCGAGTTCGGCTTCCCAATCCACGGTGTCCGATTCCTGCGGCAGGGCGAGGTCGTCGTTCGGGCCGATCAGCGATTCGGTGTACTTCGCGAACAGGGTGGGGTGCTCGGGGATGTCCCGGCCCATTTCCTTGATGTGGTTGCGGTAGTTGTGGCCAACACAGATGATCTTCCCCGGTGAGGGCACGACGGCGGCGAGGTCGGCGCCGTCGAGCGCGTGCGTTGCGCCGTTGGCTGCCTTCGCCGTGGTTTCCCAGGCGGGATCGGCCAGGAGTGCCCCGACGTCGGCAAACCCGTCGATTTCAGTGAGGGTGTCGCCGTCCTGGCGGACGGCGACGGTGCCTTTGCCGGTGGCGGTTTCGGTGCGGAGGGTGAGCAGTCTCATTTACTTGGTCCTTCGGTGTAGCTGCGGTTGAAGTTCAGTCGTTCAAAGATGGGGGCGTCGCTGAAACGGAAAAGATCAAAGCCGGGCTGATCGGCGTCCGCCGTCAGGGACCATTCCTGCCAGGACGGGACCACGAACAGGTCGCCCTTGGCCAGGGCCTTGGTTTCACCGTTGAGGATGGCGGTGCCGGTGCCTTCGAAGACCTGCCAGACACTGGAGCCGACCTCGCGGAGCGGTTCGGTGGAGGCGCCGGCGCGGAGGCGGTGGAACTCGGCACGGATGGTGGGCATGACGTCCCCTCCCGTGGTCGGGTTGGAATACCGGATCGCGGCATGGCCCTGGGACACGGTGGCCGGATGGCCCTCGTCCTCGAGGAGGAGCTGCTCACGGAGGGCCGCGTCGGTGTGTTCCCACCGGTATGCCGCGATGGGGGAGTTGGTGGTGTCCTGCAATCCGGACAGGGGCCGGAGGCCGGGGTGGGCCCAAAGCCTTTCCGAGCGGGAGATGTCCGGGGTTGCTTCATCGGTGACGCGTTCGGTGCCGAACTCGAAGAACCCGGCGTCGGCGTAGTGCACGAACGGAATGTCCAAACCGTCGATCCACGCCATCGGCTGGTCGGTGTCGTTGTGGTGGCCGTGGAAATTCCAGCCCGGTGTGAGCAGGAAATCTCCGCGGCGCATCGCCACGGGGTCCCCGTTGACCACAGTCCAGACGCCCTCGCCCTCCACCACGAAACGGAAGGCGTTCTGCGAGTGCCGGTGTTCAGGGGCTACCTCGTGAGGGCCCAAGTACTGGATCGCGGCCCACAACGTGGGGGTCGCATACGGGGTACCAGCGAGGCCGGGGTTCGCGAGGGCTATGGCCCGCCGCTCGCCACCCCGGCCCACCGGAACCAGGTCGCCGGCCCGGGCGGCCAGCGGGTACAGGTCATCCCAGCGCCAGACATGCGGCACAGCCTTCGGGGTGGGGACCATCGGCATCAGGTCACCGATCTCCGTCCACAAAGGCACCATGTTCCCGGCAGCGAAATCCTTGTACAACTGCTCCAACTGGGCAGCCTCCTCCGGAGTGGGCTCCGGCAGGGCGTGGCTGGCGGCCACGGATTCGTGGGTCGTGTTCTCGGCGCTGATGGACACGTAGGCCTCCTCGATAGGTCCGAACAGTTCTTGGCGTAGTTCGACCCTACGGACGGCGGTACCGGGGTCCGAGAAAATTCTGCTGTACAGAACTTTTTGGATTCAGTCCTCGTCGGCGGGGTTGGCGGCGATGTCGATTTCGAGTTGCCGGCATGTCTCACGCAGGGCGGCGACCAATCCGGCGTCGAACACTTTGCGGAACCGGGTGGCAGGTGTGGCGACGCTCAACGCTCCCACTACTTGGCCATGCCGGTTGTGCACGGCCATTCCGAGCGCACTGACGCCCTCTTCGGTTCCCTCGAAATTTGCGGCAAAACCGTTGCCGCGGATCATCTCTAGTTCCCGGAGGAAGGAGGGATAGCTGTCGTCCGGGATGGTGTCGCCGCCAATTCCGGCGTTCTGGCTGCGGAACAGCTGGTCGATCATGGCCGGCTCAAGCTCGGCCAGCATGACCTTGCCGCCTGAGGTTTTGTCTGCGGGCAATACCGTGCCTTGGCGGTCACCGACCCGCAGGACGTTGCGGCCCTCAACCGTTGCGAGGAAGCGGACCTTGGTGCCTACCCGAACCATCAGGTTGACCGTTTCGTCGAGCCGAGCCGACAGGAGTTCCATGTGTGGCAGCGCGAGGTCGCGCAAGGGCCTGGTCCAGCCCAGTCCCGCGGGACCCGCGCCCATCGCCGGCCCGGGCACGTATCGCCGGTTTTCGTCCTGGACCGCGAATCCGCGGTAGACCAGCATGGCCAGCAGTCGGTGGGCCGTGGACGGAGCCACGCCCAATTCGGACGCAGCGTCCTTGAGCCTGAGTGCGCCACCATCGCGAAGCAGTTGGAGGAGCTGCAAGGCGTTGTCCACCGCCTCAATGGAATAGGTGGGCCTTTTCTGCAAAGGCTTCCGAGTGGAGGATCGTGGTGGATTATTCTGCACAACAGAATTGTATGGTGCAGATTCTGTGGACGGCAGGACAGTGGTGGGATGAATCACACACTTCCCGCTGCAGCGTCGCATGGGCCAACCTCCGGAGCCGTCACCGCTGACGCTCCCGGCGCAGCGCCACGCTTTTCCAAAGGCTCAGCGCTGGCCGTCCTTGTTTGCTGGCTGCTGGTGGTCTTCGACGGTTACGACCTCATCGTCTACGGCACCGTCCAGTCATCCCTGATTTCCGAAACAGGCTGGGGCCTGACCAAGGCGACCGCCGGGACCATCGGTTCCATGGCATTCCTCGGCATGATGATCGGCGCCATCTTCGCCGGAAGAATGGCCGACTCGTGGGGCAGGCGAAAAACCATCATCGGTTGTGCGATTGTCTTCTCGGTCTTCACCATCCTGTGTGCCCTTGCCCCCAACGCGGCCGTTTTCGGCATTCTTCGCCTCCTCGCCGGCATAGGACAAGGCGGGCTTGTCCCCTCCGCCAACGCGCTGGTGGCCGAGTTGGTCCCCACCAAATGGCGGTCCACGATCGCCACGCTCATGATGTCCGGGGTGCCGATCGGTGGCTCCATCGCAGCACTGGTGGGCATCCCGTTGATTCCCGCTTTCGGCTGGCAAGCCATGTTCCTCGTGGCAGCACTGGCCTTGGTGATCGTAGTGCCGCTGGGCCTCAAGTTCATCCCGGAGACCCTGGCACCGGGGAAGGGCGCAAGCACTGAAGCCAACAAGAAGGCAGGGTTCGGTTCCCTCCTCCGTGCGCCTTACCTCGGTGTCAGCGTGCTGTTCGCCTTAGCCACCATCGCAACCCTGTTCGCCTGGTACGGCCTCGGTACCTGGTTGCCTAACCTGATGCAGTTGGCCGGTTACAACCTCGGGTCCGCCCTGACGTTCGCCTTGGCCCTGAACCTGGGCGCCGTGGCCGGCTCGGTCCTTACCGCCTGGGCGGGCACCCGTTTCGGCCCGATTCCGACGGCGATAGCGGCCGCCGCCGTCGCCGCCGTCGGGCTTGCCGCCCTCCTGGCCAGCCCGCCCGTGACGGTGGTGTACCTTGCGCTGGTGCTTGCCGGCGTCGGGACCCATGGCACGCAGTGCCTCATCATCGCTGCCGTGGCGAGCCACTATCCGGACCATCTGCGGGGAACCGCGCTCGGCTGGGCGCTGGGCACGGGCCGCATCGGTGCCGTCGTGGCGCCGCAGGTGGGTGGGCTGCTGCTCGCCGCCGGGCTGGGCGTCAACTCAAACTTCCTCGCGTTCGCCGGTGCCGCCGCTGTCGCAGCGGTCCTGTTGGCCGCCGTCGGACTCAACATCAAGAACAAGATCTCCCAAGGAGCAAACAATGCCTGAGTACACCCCGTCCACCGATGTCCTGGTTGTGGGAGGAGGAATGGCCGGCCTGGCCGGTGCCCTGGCCCTCCGCGAGAACGGCGCCAACGTAACGCTCGTGGAGCGCGCCCCCGAGTTCGGCGAGGTTGGCGCTGGCCTGCAGATGGCCCCGAACGCCTCCCGTGTCCTGAAGCGCTGGGGTTTGCTGGAGAAGGCCCTGGAGATCGGCGTCCAGCCGAAGCACCTGGTGTTCCGCGACGCCGTCACCGGTGAAGAGCTGACCCGACAGTCGTTGCGCGGGGAATTCGAGGAACGCTACGGCGCCCCCTACGTGGTCATCCACCGCAGCGACCTGCACCGCGTACTCCTCGAAGGATGTGAAGCGGCAGGCGTGAAGCTGGTCAACGACGTCATGGTGGACAGCGTGGAAACTGTGAATGGCCGCGGAGTAGTCCGCACTGCAGGCGGTGTGGACTATGAAGCGGACGTGGTGATTGGCGCTGACGGCCTGAAGTCCACGCTGCGTCCCCTGGTTGCCTCCGATGAACCCGTTTCCTCGGCTTACGTCGCATACCGGGGAACGGTTCCCATCACCGCGGAGACCCCCGCCACCGACCTTGAGGACGTGGTGGTCTATCTCGGACCGGACTGCCACCTGGTGCAGTACCCCCTACGTAAGGGCGAACTGCTGAACACTGTGGCTGTCTTCAAATCCCCCTCCTTTGAGCGCGGTGAAGAACAGTACGGGGGAGTGGACGAGCTCCAGGCCGCCTACAAGGACTGTGTCCCCGCCGTCCAGGCCGCCCTCGCGAACCTTGGCACCAGCATCCGGTGGCCCATGTACGATCGCGACCCCATCGAAAACTGGGTTGCCGGCCGCATGGTCCTCATGGGCGACGCCGCCCACCCGATGCTCCAGTACCTCGCCCAGGGCGCATGCCAGGCACTCGAAGACGCCGCCGTGCTGCAGGACGTCAGCGCCGGGACCGTCTTCACCGCCGACGGCGCCAACCCGTCCGCGTGGGACGACGCCATTGCGGAATTCAACAAGGTCCGCGCCGCCCGCACCGCCCGGGTCCAGCGCACGGCCCGCGTCTGGGGTGAGTCCTGGCACGTCTCCGGACTGGGGCGGACGCTCCGAAACCTGCTGTTCAAGAGCCGCAAGGACAACGACTTCCAGTACAACGACTGGCTGTACGGCCAGGCCGGCGAGGGACTGCCGGCAGCGGAAGCCCCGAAGGTCGCCAGCCACCTTCCCGCCTGAGGCTGAACGCGCAAGCCGCCTGCCGTCGTCGTGCTTTTACTCAAGCACGACGACGGTGGGCGGCTTTTGTTTTCCCTGCAGTTGGGTACGGTATCCCCATGGCCGCATCCCAGAAGCGAAAAAAGTCCGGTTCCACGCTGCTGACCGTCATCATCGCTTTCGCGGCGAATACCTTGGTGGCAGCGGCCAAGTCGGTGGCTGCGGCGCTCACGGGCTCCGCATCGATGACCGCAGAAGCAGCGCATTCCTGGGCGGACACCGGCAACCAGGTGTTCCTGTTCCTGGCCGAACGGCGCTCACAGCGCCCGCGGGACAAGGACCACCCGATGGGTTACGGCCGGGAAGCCTACGTGTGGTCGATGTTCGCCGCTTTCGGGCTCTTCACGGCCGGGGCCGTGGTGTCCATCATGCACGGCATCCAGGAGCTCATCACTCCTGAGCCTGCGTCGGACTTCCTGGTGGCATACGTGGTTTTGGCCTTGGCCTTTGTCCTTGAAGGCTTCTCCTTTGTCCAGGCGTTCCGGCAGACCAGGAAGGCAGCCAGGGAGCTGGAACGCCACACGTTGGAGCAGGTCCTGATCAGCTCTGATCCCACCTTGCGGGCCGTCTTCGCTGAGGATGCTGCCGCCCTGGCTGGCCTGGTTGTTGCTTTTGCCGGGGTGTTCCTGCATCAAGTCACCGGATCGCCGGTGCCGGACGCCGTGGGCTCGATCGTGGTGGGCATCCTGCTGGCCGTCGTCGCTGTGGTGCTGATCGACCGTAACCGGAGGTTCCTTGTGGGCCAGGGCGTCACCCCGGACATTGAACGCTCCATGGCCCGGCGGGTGCTTGACCATCCGGACATCGCCCGGCTCACGTACCTCCACTTGGAATTCGTGGGCCCCCGTAAGCTGTACCTCGTTGCGGCCGTGGACCTGGTGGGGGATCATCCGGAGCACGAAGTGGCCGTGGTCCTCCGCCGGCTGGAGCGCGAGTTGGAAGACCACGAGACGGTGGAGGAGGCCGTCCTGACTCTGGCCACCCCGGACGAAGCAGCGCTGACCTTATAGGGCGATCTGCTTGCCCTTACCCATGAGCCGTTCCATCTGTTCGCCGGCATCGCTGCCCGGAGCGGGCGTGTACACCACGATGTGAAGATCCGGCCGGTCCGAGGGCGAGACCTGGTGGTGCTCCATTTGAAGGACTCCCACTGCCGGGTGGTGGAACAGCCGCTCCCGTGACTGGAAACCCAGGATGTCGTAACGGTCCCAGCTTTCCTGGAATTCGGGGCTTGCTTCCTTCAACCGTTCCACTTGGTACGCGACATCCGGATCGCCCAGCCGTTGCCCCGTTTCAGCCCTGAACTCGGCGAGGAACCTTTTGCTGGTGATATCCCAATCCGGCAGCAGGTCGCGGACATAGGGGTCGGTGAAAACCAGCCACAAGAGGTTCCTGTCGGCGGCGTCGAAAGTCCCGATGTTCGGATACAGCGCTTCGTAGCCGCGGTTCCAACCGGCCACGCCCCAATCCGGGGACAAGGCATAGGCCGGGTTGGGATCAAGGGCCTCCAAAAGGCGTTGCACGTGAGCGGGCGCGTCCGCTGCGACCGGGCCCTTCGGAGGCGCAGATGAATAACCACCCAGGGAAAGGACGTAGCCCAGCCCGGTATCGGACAAATGCAGGGCACGCGCAATCGATTCAAGGACCTGCCGTGAGGGGCTGATGTCCCGGCCTTGTTCAAGCCAGGTGTACCAGGTGACGCTCACTCCGGAGAGGAACGCAATCTCTTCCCTTCTGAGGCCGCGCTCGCGGGACCTGCCCACCGGAGGCAGGCCATAGTCCGAGCGCAAGGCCTGGGTGCGGCGGGTCCTGAGAAAGAGGCCCAGTTCCTTGCGCTGTTCATTGCTCACGCCTTCAACACTATTACTCTGTTACTTTCAGTACTAGTAGCAGCACCGTCTTCCGCCTGCTGTAGAAAATCAGCAGGATGGTACCTATGCCTGCACTACGCTCAAGAACTGTCACCCACGGCCGCAACATGGCTGGAGCCCGCGCACTGCTGCGTGCCTCCGGTGTTGCCAACACGGACATCGGCAAGCCGATCATCGCGGTGGCCAACTCCTTCACCGAGTTCGTCCCCGGCCACACCCACCTGGCGCCCGTGGGCCGGATCGTGTCTGACGCGATCCTCGCCGCCGGTGCCGTGCCGCGCGAATTCAACACCATCGCCGTGGATGACGGAATCGCCATGGGCCACTCCGGCATGCTCTACTCCCTGCCGTCCCGGGATCTCATTGCCGATTCCGTGGAGTACATGGTCAACGCCCACTGCGCCGACGCCCTGGTGTGCATTTCCAACTGCGACAAGATCACGCCGGGCATGCTCATGGCAGCACTGCGCTTGAACATCCCCGTGGTGTTTGTTTCCGGCGGTCCCATGGAGGCCGGCCGCGTGACCCTGACCGACGGCTCCGTGCGCTCCCTTGACCTGGTGAACGCCATCTCCGACGCCGTGGACGAGTCCATCTCCGATGAGGACATCAACCTGATCGAAGAGAATGCCTGCCCCACCTGCGGTTCCTGCTCCGGCATGTTCACTGCGAACTCCATGAACTGCCTGGCCGAGGCCATCGGGCTGGCCCTCCCGGGCAACGGCTCCGTGCTGGCAACCCACACGGCACGCAAGGCGCTGTATGAGAAGGCCGGTTCCACGATTGTTGAGCTGGTGAAGCGCTACTACGACGGCGACGACGAGTCCGTGCTGCCGCGCAGCATCGCCACCGCTGAAGCCTTCGACAACGCCATGGCCCTGGACATCTCCATGGGCGGCTCCACCAACACCATCCTCCACCTGCTGGCCGCTGCCCAGGAAGCGGGCGTGGACTACGGCCTGGCCGAGATGGACGCCAAGTCCCGCCAGGTTCCCTGCCTGGCCAAGGTTGCCCCGAACGTTGCCGGGAACAAGACCTACTACATGGAAGACGTGCACCGCGCCGGCGGCATCCCTGCGCTGCTGGGCGAGCTGAACCGCGGCGGCCTCCTGCACAAGAACGTCCACTCCGTGCACTCCAACGACCTCGACGGTTGGCTGGACGATTGGGATGTCCGCGGCGGCAAGGCAACGGAAGAAGCCAAGGCCCTGTGGCACGCGGCGCCAGGTGGCGTCCGCTCCTCCTTGGCTTTCTCGCAGTCGAACGTGTGGACCTCCCTTGACACGGACGCCGAAGGTGGCTGCATCCGCTCGGTGGAGCACGCCTTCTCAAAGGACGGTGGCCTGGCAGTGCTGCGCGGCAACATTGCCGTGGACGGTGCCGTGGTGAAGACCGCAGGCGTGGACGAGTCCATCTGGAAGTTCGAGGGACCCGCGATCGTCTGCGAATCGCAGGACGAAGCCGTGGAAATGATCCTGAACAAGTCGGTCAAGGAAGGCGACGTGGTGGTGATCCGCTACGAAGGCCCCCGCGGTGGTCCGGGCATGCAGGAAATGCTCTACCCGACCTCCTTCCTCAAGGGCCGCGGCCTGGGCAAGAAGTGCGCACTCATCACTGACGGCCGCTTCTCCGGCGGAACCTCCGGTTTGTCCATCGGGCACATTTCCCCCGAGGCCGCCTCCGGTGGCGACATCGCGCTGGTGGAAAACGGCGACATCATCAGCATCGACATCACGCAGCGTTCCCTCCAGCTGAAGGTCTCCGATGAGATCCTGGCCGAGCGCCGCGAAAAGCTCCTGGTCAACGGCGGCTTCAAGCCCAAGAACAGGGACCGCCAGGTCTCGCCGGCCTTGCGGGCCTACGCAGCCATGGCGCTTTCGGCAGACAAGGGAGCCGTCCGCGACGTCTCGCTGATCGAGAACCTCTAAAGCGCCGTAACGACGGCGGGCGGCTTTCGTTTAGCGGGAACGTTTCAGGGGACGAACCTGTAGCCCATGCCTGGCTCAACTACCTTCCCGTCCAGCCGGCGGAATGCACCCATGAAGCCTATAGTAAGCATCCTTACTGATTTGCCGTCAGAAAGGGTGTCCCAATTGTCGCCATTGTGGGCTATCTTGATCTTGAGTAACCCGACTAATTGTTTTGTGATGGCAGTAATCAAAGGTTGCTTATTTATGTGTCATGGCTGCACGGCACGTTCGCGTTATTTTCCGTATCAATGAAAGGAAATACGTTGGCTGTTTCTGTTGAATTGGGCAAAGCACTCGATAAGGCCTACGAGAATTCCACCCTGGACGAAATCCTTGCCGCTCCGCCGTCCGCACTCGCCGGCCTTACAGATAAACACGACGAGTTGCTCGCCCAGCTGGGAATCAAGACTGTTCGTGACTTTGGCAGCAACAAATTCTTCGCCACCGCCGGTGTGCTCGTTGCGCTGTCCGGGAAGGCCGGCTGATTACCGCGCCTATCGGTCGTGGTTCCCGCCAAGGCGAGTAACAGTTCAGGTCGTTTTGAGGCATTTCAAAACGACCTGAACTGAGGCTCAGTTGGGAGTGAATGCTGCGCGGAAGGCGGCCAGTGCAGCATCCCCGGCTTCGATCGATTGACCGCCAACAGCACCCGCTTCCAGCCCGATCACCCCGTTGTATCCGACGTCCGCCAGTGCCCTGGCAACCGCGGAGTAGTTGATCTCGCCGGTGCCCGGTTCGAAGCGCCCGGGTACATCGGCCACCTGGATTTCGCCCGTGAACGGCTGGGCCGCGCGGACGAGCTCGATCAGGTTACCCTCGCCAATCTGTGCGTGGTAGAGGTCCAGCATCATCCTCACGTTGGGGTGGTCGACGGCTTGGACCAGTGCCAGGGTGTCCTTCGCGCGGGCCAAGGGAATGCCCGGGTGGTCGAGGATGGTGTTCAGGTTCTCCAGCGCGAAGACGACCCCATGCTGGGCACCCAGATGCCCCAACTGTTCCAAGGTGCGGAGTCCGGTCAACCACATCCCGCCCGTAGCCCGATGTGTCGGCCTCACCGCACGACCACCCTCACCAAGCTCCGCGGGATGGACCACCATCCGCTCAACACCAAGTTCCAAGGCTGTGGGGATCAGCTTCTCAGCCGACGCAAGGACCTCGTGTGCAGTGGCGGAGTCGGTCAGGCTGCCGCCGAAATAGCCGCTCATGGACGAGAACCTTGCTCCGGTGGCGGCGAGGGCCGCGATGTCCCTGCCGCGGGTGTCCCAGAGCTCAACCTCGAAGCCCTGATCGTGGATGCGGCGAACACGTTCGATCAACGGCAGTTCGCCGTAGACCATCTCTGCGCAGACGGCCAGCCGGAAGGTCACGCTCCGACCTCCTGCACCACGGCCGCACCCCGGGGCTCCGCCTCGGCCGGGCGAAGCTCCGCGATGTCTGCCACCGCTACCGGCAACCCCGACTCTGCGGACCTGAACGCGGCCAATGCCACAGCCAGGGCGTTCCGGGCGTCTGCTCCACCCGGCGCGGCAACAGCGGTACGCGGCGGGGCCGCCGTCGGACGTTTGTCTGTGGAACCGCGACGCGCGGCGACGTCGTCCGCGAAGTGTGCCAGCTCCTCCGTGTAGGCGTCATGGAAGAGGTCGATGTTCAAGCGGGTGGTTTCCGAGGTGATGCCCGCCGCCGTGTAGCTCGTGGCATTGGTGGACTGCGGGCTGCCTGCCGTGACCATGCCCGCCGAGCCGAAAACTTCGCCGCGGACGTCATAGCCGTACAGCGCGTTGAAGTTGGCCTCGGCCACCGCGATGGCACCGTTGCTGTAAGTCACCGTCACTACGGCGGTATCCAGGAGGCCGCCGGCTTTGGCCTCGGGAGCTACCAGGGCGTCTGCGACCGCGTGGACCTTGACTGGAACGGCGCCGGGGTTCAGCCAGTTCAGGGTGTCGAAGTCGTGGATCAGCGTCTCAAGGAAGATGGTGCCGGGCGCGATTCGCTCCGGGTTGCCGATTCCGGCTTCGGTCCCGGGGTCGCGGGTGAGGGAGCGGAGAAGCTGCGGCACGCCGACGATGCCCTGGTCGATGAGCTTCCGCGCTGCCGCAAAGTCGGCAGAGTAGCGGCGGTTGAAGCCAAAGCGGAGGACGACGCCGGCCTCTTCCGCTGCTGCGATGGCGGCGTCGAGTTCCTCAACGGTCCGGCCGCCCGGCTTCTCGCAGAAGACATCCTTGCCTGCCTTGGCCGCTGCGGTGATCAGTTCCGAGTGGAAGCGCAGGGGAGCAGCGATCAGGACCGCGTCCACGTCGGGGTCGTTCAGGACATCAGATGCATCGGTGCTGATTTTCGCCACGCCCAGCCGGCTCGCGAGGGCCTCCAGGGCGGGCTGTACGGGATCGGCGATGGCTTCCAGCCGGGCGTTGGGGAGGCGGAGTGCAATGGATTCAGCGTGGAAGTTGCCGATCCACCCCGCCCCGATGACTGCGATGCGGACGGGCCGGTCATCGGCGACCGGGTGCTGAAGGTACGTCATTGGGGCTCCTTGAATGGATGTCTAGATCGTTCTAGTACGCCCATGATGGCACGCTTTCAGCCTGCTCGTCTAGATCGTTCTAGTTCGAGGGTCTTGGGCTGTCCAGCGGAATCTGCGCCGGGTTGTGCGGGACACCAGCCTGGAGTCCCGGCGTCGAGAGCTTCGGCTCGGGGGCGACCTGGCGCGATGGGCGGATGTGGTCCAGCGCCAGCTTCGCCAGGGGTGCCATCAGCAGGAGCAGCAGCACGGCGCACCCTCCGGCCCGCCCGGCCAACAGGACCAGTGCCGCCATGAACAGCAGGTGGATGTCCGGCGCGTCCGCGAACGAGGGGACGAATGGTACGGCCAGCCCTTTGGTTGATTTCACATCTTGCTCCTGCACGGTGGTTGCTTATTATCCGGGTACTTAGGAGTGCTCCGGCCACCCGAAAAGTGATGCCCTTTTCGGGGGGCCTTTGGCTCGGCGACCGGGCAATGCCATGCCCTGAGTGACGTTCAAAAAACTTCTTGGCAACCCCGCGTCACGTTTCCGCAGGTCAGGGCACATATCCAGTGCCCATGTCTTTGAGCTGTGTACTGCGCCGTTGCCCTTTTCGGCCGCGTCGCGGTTCATTGACGAGTTGGCAGCGATGGGTGTGGTGGGTTCTGGGGCCCACCCGGGGCGCCGTCGCTGCATGAAACCGGGCTAGTGCGGTCGGTCGTCTGAGTCGCGGCCGGCCGCACGACCGGATTTGTGAGCGCACACATCTATTCGCCTGTAGAACGTTCTATAGACTGGCTCCGAGCAGAGGAGAGCCATGACCGGGAAACGTCCCACTTTGATGGACGTGGCTGAAGCCGCAGGTGTATCCAGGGCCTTGGTTTCCATCGTCATGCGGGACGCCCCGGGTGCTTCTGAAGCGACCCGGCTGAAAGTCCAAGCGGCCGCAAGGGAACTCGGCTACCGGCCCGACAGCCGCGCCCGACTCCTCCGAAGCAGCCGCACCAGGCTCCTTGGCCTCAGCTTTTCCACCGCACAGGCCTTCCATGCCGAGATCGTGGACGCCGCCTATGCCGGAGCGATGACACGCGGATACGACATCGCGCTCAGCGCGGTGGCCAGTGGCCGACCGGAAGCGCGGGCAGTGGAATCCCTGCTGGACCTCGGCTGCGAGGCACTGATCATGATTTCCCCGTCCCTCCCGCCGGAGGAACTGGCCGGATACGCAGCCCGCTTGCCCGTCATCAGCCTTCTCCGCGACGACGTTGGCGACTCCTTGGACTCAGTGAGCAGCGATGACCATGCCGGGATCCACCTGGCCGTGGAGCACCTGGTTTCGCTGGGGCATCGGCGGATCGCACACGTGGATGGCGGCCAGGCAGTGTCCAGCGCACAACGACGGGCAGCATTCCAGGCAGAGATGACTTCACGTGGCTTGGATGCGCGCGTCGTCGCCGGGGGACCCACCGAAGAAGACGGTTTGAGCGCCGGCCGTGAGCTGCAGCAGGACTTGCCCACCGCCGTCGTTGCTTTCAATGACCGGTGTGCGCTGGGTGTCTGGGAGAGTTTCCGCGCCGCTGGCCTCCGGGTGCCGGACGACGTCTCCGTCCTCGGCTACGACGACAGCCAATTCGCCCGGCTCAGCTATGTCCAGTTGTCCTCGATCAGCCAGGACGCGCCTTTGTTGGCCCGCGCAGCCGTAGACCGCGCGGTGGACCGTTTGGAGGGTACGACGTCGGCAGCCCACCTGGTGCGGACACCGCACCTTGTGGTGAGGGAGACTACGGGCAGGGTGCCCGGCTGACCGCAGTCCGGTTACGTGGAGATCGCCCGCATGGCGTTGTTCCGCTTTTCATGGGTAAGCTCGGCTAATCCCAGCGCTTCCAGCAGGGGTGGCATGTACATACCGAACCGGCCCCGGTACCCCTTCCGGAGACCGTACCAGCCGCCCACGGGGTTGCTTTCGCTGCGGCCCCACGCCTCTACCGTTCCCTCGGCGGCGTCCTTGCCTTCGTCGGCGGCGCCCAGCGGGACCCAGTCGCCCTGTTCCACGAGCCACGCGTGCAGGTCCTCGATGGCGCGGAGCTGGTACAGCAACTTGGTAGAGCCCACTTGGCAGACGATTGCCGGGGGGTCCGCGGACTCATCCTTGTACATGACGTAGTCGGACGAGCCCGGGGGGGTGGTCAGCTGCCACGGATCGTCCTTGGTTCCAGCGGCCATTCAGGGGTCCTTTCTGCGGTTGTGGTCAGCTTACGCAGGGCGGCATAAAGCACCCGGCATGCCCGGTTCGCAAAGGAACCTCAGTTACGGGGAACCCTCCGCGGGGGCGTCGTCCTCGAAGTCGGGACCTTCCGCCGGTTCCTGGCTGTGGAGGCCGGTGTCATGCGGGACCCAGCCTTCCGTCTCGCCCTCTGCCGGAGCGTCGGTGTGGTGCCGGATGACATGTTCGGTCTCATCTGATGGCTTCATGACGGATACTTCCTGTCCTTGGCTGGGACTGCTTCCGTGAGTGCCCCCAGTCTACGCCCGGGTGTGGTCCGCTGCGGCGTCCGCCCTACGCGGAATCCTGTCCACATAGCACTGATCAGGGACCTTGTGATCCAAAGGTGTGGCATAGGCTGAACCCAGCAGTTCCCCGTGAAACAACAGACTGCCAAGGAGAGGTAAAGATGCCCAAGCGCCCCAACCCGGCGGTGAAGATCGCCCAGGAAACAGCACACAACGCCGTTTTCGACGCCCAAGGCAAACCCAAGCCCGGTGTCCACAATGTCCTGCTTAAAGCCGTAGAGGTCCAGCGGCCACTCGTCCTGGCCAACCTTCGACGCTTGCAACGCCGGCACCCCCATGATTCTCCAGCGCAGCTTGCGGCAAAACTGGAGCACCATTACCTGCTCGTCATCTCAGGCGGGGGTGCCGCCGTAGGTGCGACCGCCGTCGTGCCGGGTATTGGTACCGCGGCATCGCTGGGCCTTTCCGCGCTGGCAACCGTTGGGTTCCTGGAGACCACGGCCCTGTACGCGTCGTCCCTGGCCGAACTCCACGGCATCAGGCTCACCGACCCGGAACGTTCCCGGACCATGGTCATGGCCATCATGCTGGGTGAGGAAGGCACGTCCCTGCTGGGCGCACTGAGCGGGCAGTCGCTGGGCCGCGGTAAAGGCGTCACTAATGCCTGGGGCAAGACCCTGACCAAGAAGATTCCGGGCAGCGGATTCGGAGTCATCCGTGACACCATTCAGCGCGCCTTCCTGAAGAACCTCCTGAAGAAACAAGGCGGCGCTTTCATTGGACGCGCCCTGCCCTTCGGTATCGGGGCCGTGGTTGGCGGTGCCGGCAACCTGATGATGGGCCGTGCCGTGGTCTCCAGTGCCAAGGAAGCCTTCGGAGCGATGCCCGATACAGTGCCGGGTGAACTTTTGCCCAACGCACCCAAAAACGTGACTGTAAACGCAACCGAAAACCCGACGCTGGAAGGCGGTAACAGTGGATCTGAACGCTGACCTGGGAGAGTCCTTTGGCTCCTGGACCATGGGCGATGACGCCTCGATGTTCCGTATCGTGAGCAGCGCCAACGTGGCGTGCGGCTTCCACGCCGGGGATCCGCTCACCATGCTGGACAGCTGCCGCGCAGCATTTGAATTGGACGTTCGTGTAGGCGCGCATGTGGGTTACCGGGACCTGGCTGGGTTCGGACGCCGTTCCTTGGACATGACCTTTGATGAGCTCTTCGGGGACGTCCTCTACCAACTCGGCGCCCTGGACGGGATGGCCCACGCCGTGGGCGCTTCGGTGGACTACGTCAAACCGCACGGCGCCCTCTACAACAGGATTGTTCAGGATCCCGAGCAGGCAGAGGCCGTGGTGGCTGCTGTTCATGCCTACGATCCCGGCCTTCCCGTGTTGGGACTGCCGGGGTCGGCATGGTTGAAACTGGCTGATGAGGCCGGTCACCCGGTCTTCCGCGAAGCGTTCGTGGACCGGGCCTACCTGCCGGACGGCACCTTGGTACCGCGCACCCAGGAGGGCGCCGTCCTCCACGACCCCGCCACAGTGGTGGCTCAGGCCGTGCGCTTGGCGACGCGCAAGGAAGTACTGGCCATCGACGGTTCCGTCGTTCCCGTGCAGGCGGATTCGCTGTGTATCCACGGAGACACGCCAGGGGCCGTCAGCATGGCCGCTGCCGTTCGAGAGGGACTGGAGCAAGCCGGCGTGCAGGTCGAGGCGTTCGCCTGATCCTGCGGTGCGGTTCTTTGTAGGGGAGTGCATTAATGGGTGCGGTAGTAGTTGACCCTGGGACCTTGACCTCGGCCCTGGAGCCGGAGCAGGCCTTGGACCGCGCATCGATGCATCTGGCCAATGCCCTCCTGGGCAACTGCGCCGACGCCGGGGGCCTGGAGGTCCTGCTCGGTGGCCTCCGGCTCCGCTTCGTCACGGCCTCCGCAGTGTCAGTCACGGGCGCCGAAGGCATCATCACCCTCAACGGCTCCGAGCTGCCACTTAACAAAGCGGTGCGGGTGGCTCCGGGATCGGTCCTTGAGGTAGGGCCCGCGCTCTTCGGAATCCGATATTACGTGGCAGTACCCGGCGGCATTCCGCCTCAGGCCGAGCCGTTGAGCGCTGGCGGTGCCCTGACCTTTGGCCGTCCGAACAGCCAGGCCTATCCGGACATGCAACAACCCCCGCGCCGTGCGCTGGATCCCGAACGTCCGGTGGTCGCCAGGGTTTTCCGCGGCCCGCAGGCCCCTGATTTCGGCGCTGATTCGTGGCTGAGGTTAACCACCGAACCGTGGATTCTCTCGCCGGAGTCGGACAGGGCCGGGGCGCGGCTGGTGGGGCGACCACTCGAGGCGGCCCCAACTCCAGCACGCCAACCTCAGCCGCTGCGGACCGGCTCGGTCCTGCTGCCGCCGTCGGGCCTTCCCGTGATCGCCCTGGCCGGCCACCCGGCAACGGCAAAGTCGCCCGTGATCGCGCTGGTCCGGGACGAGGACCTGGACCTGCTCGGCCAGGCAAGGCCGGGCCAGATGGTGCACTTATTGGGGACGGGTGATGCCCCTCGTCCTATCCGAACAGCAGGTGCGCAACCGTGAAGATAGCCAGGCCCGCCAGCGCGCCAACCACGGTTCCGTTGATGCGGATGTACTGAAGGTCCTTGCCCACCTGGAGCTCGATTTTCTGGGAGGTTTCTTCCGCGTCCCAACGGGCTACCGTGTCCGAGATGACGCCGGCGATGTCCGAGCGGTAGGTGTTCACCAGGTATCCGGCCGCGTCGCCAATCCAGGCGTTGACCTTGCCGGCCAGTTCCTCATCCTTGACCAGGCGCGTGCCGAAGTCCCGGACGGCACCTTTGAATCGCAGGCTCAGTTCGCTGTCGGGGTCATCGACGGCGTTGAGCAGTGCGGTCTTCACCGTTCCCCAGGTGCGTGAGGCGAGTTCGCGGACCTCGGGATCGCCGAGTATCTGGGCCTTGATGGTTTCGGCGCGCTCAATCATGGCCGGATCGTGCTGCAGGTCCTGGGCGAGCTCGGTGAGGTAGGCGTCGATGGATTGGCGCACCTGGTGGTTCTGGTCGGACTGGACGGCGCGCATGAACTTGGACAGTTCCACGTGCACGCGGTCGCCAACCAGGCCGTCCACGAATGTTGGCACCCAGAGCGGCGAGCGGTCCGAAACGAGCCGGTTCACCGTTGCATGGTTGTCGTCTACCCAGTCGGCTGCGCGGTCCACCAGCAGGTCCACCAACTTGTGGTGGTGGCCGTCCGCGAAGATCCGCTCCGCCATCCGGCCCACCGGCGGCCCCCATGGCGGGGTGAGCAGGTGTTTGCGGACCATGCCTTCGATGACCGCTTGGACGTCGTCGTCATTAAGGACGGTGAACACGCCGCGGATCGCAGCACCGCCTTCCTTCGCGACGCGTTCGGCACCACCCGGACCGGACAACCAGGCCCCCGCCTTGCGGGCAATGTCGATGCTCGCCAACTTCTCCTGCACAACCTCCTGCGACAGGAAGTTGCTTTCCACGAACTCGCTGAGCGATTCGCCGATCTGGTCCTTGCGCCGCGGGATGATGGCGGTGTGCGGGATCCTAAGACCCATGGGGTACTTGAACAGGGCCGTGACGGCGAACCAGTCAGCCAGCGCGCCAACCATGCCACCCTCGGCCGCTGCGCGAACGTACTCAAGCCACGGGTACTGCTTCTGGAAGGCGAATGCCACCGTGAAGATCACGGCCATCCCGATCAGCAGGGCCAACGCCAGCCGCTTCATCCGGCGAAGCGCGGCTGCTTTTTCCAGGTCTCCCGCCGAAAGATCGACGACGGCGGGACCTGCCGGGGCGGCTACGGGACCTGACGCCGGACGGGGGTTGGTGACGTCTTCAGTTGGGATTTGTTCAGAGTTCACCTGCATTAGCCCAGCGTAGCCCCCGTGCGTACAACCGCGTGGGCTACCGTATCTCCATGACAAGCGACGACTTCGCCACCGCAAGGCCCAAGGTCTACGCCCACCGTGGCTCCAGTGCCGCCTTTGCCGAACACACCAGGGCCGCCTATTTGAGGGCCATCGACGACGGGGCGGACGGAGTCGAGTGCGATGTGCACCTCACCCGGGATCAGCACGTGGTGTTGTTGCACGACTCCAACCTGGACCGGACCTCCACGGGGACAGGACCCGTAGCCGAGCAAACCCTGGAAGAGCTCCGTGAGCTGGACTTCTCGTCATGGAAGGGTGCGCGCATCCCTGAAGCCTATGGGGGAGTGGCCGACCAATTCCTGACGCTGCCGGAGCTGTTGGACATCCTCCGCGGGGCCGGCCGCGACATCGGCTTGGCCATCGAACTCAAGCACCCAAGTCCTTACGGGCTGAAGCTTGAGGACCGGGTACTGGCCCTGTTGGCCGAGGAAGGCTGGACACCGGATGAGTCCAGGCTGGAGAACATCCAGGTCTCCTTCATGAGCTTCGATTCGGACTCTGTACAGCGGTTGCTGGAGACTGTTCCCCCGCAGCATGTCTGCCAACTGGTGGATGACTACACGGTCCAGGAAATCCGGGAGGAACTGGGCCTGGGCTTCCTCACCGGCGGGGCGGTAGCCAACGTCATGAAGGCGATGCAGGAGGAAGCGGAGCGCGTGCTGGACGAGGGACAGGCGGGAATCGCGGGCCCGGGAATCGACTATGTGCGTGAGCATGCACGCAACGTGCAGCGGTGGTTGGAGGCTGGCCGCGTATTCCGGGTGTGGACTGTTGATTCCCAGAAGGATGTAGCGCTTTGCCAAGGTCTCGGCATCCATGAGATCACCACTAACAAACCGGCGCAGGTCCTGGCGCAGCTCATGGTTTCCAGCTGACTTTGGGGCTTACCGCGCTTGTGATTGAGTGGTCTCATGTCACTTCGCTGGTCACCCAAGGCAACACATACCGTCTCAGCAATAGGCTTGGGCGCCCTGCTCCTGGCCAGCGCCGGAAAGCATTTCCGGACCCCCGCCTTCTATTACCCCGTGGTGCCGGATTACCTGTGCCGCAGGGATGAGCCGGGGAGCCGTCCCAATGGGCCGTTGGCAGTGATGTCGCGGGAGGAATGGGTCGCGTCGTCGGGCCTGCTCGAGGTGGCTGCCGCCGTCGGTCTCCTGGTACCTGCCACCCGCAAGGTGGCGGCTGACGCAACCACAGCGATGTTCACTGCATTCCTTGCGGGGCATATTGATGCCCTCAGGCGCGCTTACGGACCGAAAGGCACTCCTGCCGAGAGGCGTATCCACACCGTGCGGCTGCCCCTGCAGATTCCGCTGATCCTCTGGTCGTGGAGCCTGCGGAAATGACCTGTGGTTCCGCGCCCCTGAAACTCAGGGAGTCGCCGGCGTTCAAGATCGCGCTCTCCTTGAGCATCGCGACAGGACTCTACGGGGTTTCGTTTGGTGCCTTGTCTGTCGCGTCCGGCTTTGATTTCTGGCAGACGATGGTTCTGAGCCTCCTGCTCTTCAGCGGCGGATCCCAGTTCGCGTTCATCGGTGTCGTGGCGGGCGGCGGCTCGGGGGTGGCGGCGATGACGGCCAGCGCACTCCTGGGTCTGCGCAACGGCATCTACGGCATGCAGATCAATGCGATGCTCCGGCCCGGCGGCTGGAAGCGCTACCTTTCCGCGCACGTCACCATTGACGAGTCGACGGCGACGGCGTCCGGCCAGACGGATCCGGATGAGCAGCGCCGCGGATTCTGGACAGCCGGAATTGGAATATTCATCTTGTGGAATATTTTTACGGCCGTTGGCGCCTTGGCAGGAGATGCCATGGGAGATCCCAAGCAGTGGGGCCTCGATGGTGCCGCCGTAGCAGCGTTCCTGGCCTTGCTCTGGCCCCGGCTGAAGGGCCGGGAACCGTGGGCCATCGCCGCAGCCTGTGCACTGGCCACCGTCTTGGCGGTGCCCTTCGTGCCGTCAGGTGTTCCGATTTTGGTTGCTGCCGTCGTGGCCGGAATCATCGGGTGGTTCAGCCACGCGCGCATGGATGAAGGGCTTGAGCCGGACGTGGATCCCTACGCGGAAAAGCGCCAACAAGAACCCAGGAGCAACGCATGAACCTGTGGCTTTGGATCCTGATCGCGTGCGGCCTGGCCTACCTCACTAAGCTGCTGGGCTACTTTGTGCCCGCCAAGCTGTTGGAAAGCCCACGGATCATGCACGTAGCCGGCACCATGACCATCGGCCTGCTGGCCTCACTGACGGTGGTCAATGCTGTCGCTTCGGGGCAGGCCCTGGTTCTGGATGCCCGCATCGGGGCGTTGGCTGCGGCCGCGGTGGCGTTGTGGCTCCGGGCACCGTTCCTGGTGGTGGTGATTTCCGGCGCTGCCGCGGCCGCCCTGCTCAGGCTGCTGGGGTGGGGCTAGACAGCGTCGGTAAAGGTCACGCCCGGGATGCCCGATTGTTCGGGAAGGGGCCGCGAAGGGCGCTCGGTGCGGATGGCGTCCTCGATCAGGGCGACGGGCCGCTTCCACGCTTCGGATCCCGGTTCCATCGTGTCCACAGCACCTATCAGCATGGCAACCAGCCGGACCATGTCCTCGATGGTGATGTCCCGGCGGAGTGAACCCTGGCCTTGGCCGCGCTCCAACAAGGTGGCCATGGAGCCGATGAGGCCACCGGTGATCCCCATGAGGAGTCCGCGGCGTCCGGCAACGGCGTCAAGGAGGTTGGCGTCTTCACTGGCTACCTGCATCACGGCATCGATGACGTTGATGAGGCCCTCGGCGGCGTCCATGCCGTCAAGGGCTGCGGCAGCCACGGGATCCACGTGCTGGCGGAGCTGGCGCGACAGGGCAGCGAGCACCAGCTGCTCCTTATCCGAAAAGTTGCGGAACAGTGTAGCCGGGCCAACTCCAGCGGTGGCGGCGATGGTCTGCAACGGCACTTCGGGGCCATGCTCCCGGAAGCACTGCCTTGCAGCGGTAATGATCTTGTCCACATTGCGTGCGGCGTCTGCCCTGAGGGGCTTGCGTTCCAAGGGCTGTTCCATGCTTGTCAGGGTAGCAACGCTCAGGTCCCTGCCTGTTGTTACGCGGGAGTAGGCCCTTATATGACAAACCGGTACGTGAAACACTGGATTCCATGTTGCTTGCATTCTCAGTCGCGCCTTCGGGCCAGCCCGCATCCGCTGCCAACGGTGGACCCACCCCCGACGCCTCAGTGCACGACGCCGTAGCCGCCGCCGTCAAAATCGTCCGGGAGTCCGGACTTCCCAACCAGACGGACTCCATGTTCACCACCATCGAGGGCGATTGGGACGAGGTCTTTGACGTGGTCAAGCGCGCCACCGAGGCGGTGGGCCGTTATGGCAGCCGGGTTTCGCTGGTGATCAAGGCCGATATCCGTCCGGGTTACAGCGGCGAACTGACCGGAAAAGTGGAGCGCCTCGAAGAGGCCATCACCGCCACGGACTAGTTCCTTCCCCCAGCCTGCTGCGAGTGCAAGACTGGGGCGCATGATTGAACACGTCACCGAGCCTGGTTGGGTCGATGTGGAGCGGTACCTGACCGACGTCGTCGTGCGTCCTGATCCTGCCCACAAGCTTGCCTTGACGTCCGCCGTGGAGGCAGGCATGCCTGCGATCGAAGTGGCGCCCAATGCCGGCAAACTGCTGCGCATGCTCGTGCAGATGTCCGGGGCCAGGCGCGTGCTTGAGATCGGCACCTTGGCCGGGTTCAGCAGTATGTGGATGGCCCAGGGACTGCCCGACGACGGCAGGATCGTCACGTGCGAATTCCTCCGGAAACATGCGGACGTCGCGCGAGCCAACCTGGATGCTGCCGGCGTAGGACACAAGGTGGACATCCGTGTAGGTGCTGCCCTGGATACCTTGCCCACGCTTGTGGGCCAGGACCCGTTCGACTTCGTTTTCATCGATGCCGATAAGGAAAACGACGCAAAGTACCTTGACTGGGCCATCAGGCTCGGCCATCCGGGCACGGTGATCGTGGTGGACAACGTCATCTGGGACGGTGCCATCCTGGACCCGCAACGGGATGAGGTTAATGCGCCGGGCATCGTGAAGATGCTGGAGATGATGGGACAGGACCGCCGCTTGGATGCCACCGCCATCCAGACGGTTGGAAGCAAAGGCTGGGACGGCTTCGCGTTGGCACGGGTGAGGTAGGCGGTGGATTTCACGATTCGCGCGGCAATGGTGGATGACGCCGAAGAGATGGCCATCATGCACCTCCAGTCCTGGCGTGAGAGCTACGGGCAGTTGCTGCCGCCGGAGTTCTTTGCCAAACAGGAAGCCGCCTTACCGGACCGCATCAACCGGTATCGGGAGTCCATTGCTGCCGGCCACTCCCGGATGCTGGCCCACGGGCCGGACGGCGACCTTGTAGGTATTGGGGCCGCAGGCTCGGGCAGTGACGAGGACAAGCCCTGCGACATGGAGTTGTTCATGCTCTACACACTGGAGCGTATCCATGGCCGTGGTGTGGGCCAGGCGTTGGTGGATGCCTTGATTGGAGACGGTCCAGCGTATCTCTGGGTCCTGGACGACAATCCGCGGGCCCAGGCCTTCTACCGGCGCAATGGCTTCGTACCCGACGGCAAAAGGCAGCTCTGCGACCCGTCCTGGTACTCGCTGCCGGAGCATCGGATGGTGCGTACCGCCGTCGGCCGCTAACCGCCGCTAAAACCGGACACTATTCCAGCTCGCCGCTGGCCCCTTCTTCGTCGTCCAAGGACGAATCCAGCAGGCTCGGCGGCTTGGGCACGCGGGCCAGCAGCAGGAAGACCACGGTCAGCCATGCCGCAGCGGCGGTGAACAGTTCCGCCCATACCCACTCGCCAAGGTTCATGGATTGATCTTATGGCCCAACCGCCCATTATTGTAAGTATCCTTACTACTCACTGGGCTGCAGGGCTCCACTAGGCTGGAACCATGACTGAGGTAGGGCGGAAGTAGTGGCAAAACGCGGCAGGGTGAGCAAGTCACAAAGGTCGACGGCGGGAGTCGTCGACGTGCCTTCCGGCACCCGTCTCGACGGCCCGGTAGAGGGCGTCTACTACATCGATACCGGCGATTGCGAGCTGATCCAGGACCAGGACAACTCCAACGGCTGGTTGCTGAAAATCAACGGCGTGATGAGCTCGCACATCGACCTTGCCGATCCGCTGTTCCTGGATTTCGAATACATGCGCTGGATCGCGGCTTTGGTGGAATCGCGCTGGCCCAGGGAACAGAATCCCAAGTTGCGCGCGCTCCATCTGGGCGGGGGAGCGTGTTCCATGGCCCGCTACTTCCACGCTGCCTACCCCGAGGCGCGGCAGGTTGTGGTGGAGCTCGATGGCAAGCTCGCGGAGTATGTCCGTGGTTGGTTCGAATTGCCCAAGGCGCCCCTGTTGCGGATCCGGGTTGGCGAAGCGCGGCAGGTGACAGAGTCGCTGACTCCCGATACCCGTGACCTCATCATCCGCGACGTCTTCGCCGGAGCCTTTACGCCCCGTGCCCTGACGACGCGTGAATTCACGGCCCATGCGGACGCGGTACTCGCAGCCGATGGGCTGTATGTGGTCAACTCCGGCGACGCCCCGGACCTGAAGAACGCCCGTGCTGATGCCGCGACGATCGCGGACACTTTTGAGCACACCATGATCATCGCCGACCCCGCCATGCTCAAGGGTCGTCGCTACGGCAACATGATCATGGCCGGCAGCCACGTGCCGTTCGGGGATGACCCCACCCTTGCCAGACGGCTCCTAGGTGGCGGCGTCCCGGCCCACATCTGGGACGACGCCCAAGTGCGCGCCTTCGCTGCCGGGATTCCGGTGCGCCACGATCCGACGAGCTGAAACGGAGCCGGCCCCCGCATAGGCGGCTAGTTGGCCCCCAGCAGTTCCTCCCGTCGTTGCTCCGTCTCCTCGCGCAAGGCCTGCACGACGGCGGCTACCGCAGGGCGGCGCATGGAGTCGGGGCGGAGGACCATCCAGTAGGGGAGGAGTTCGGCGAAGTCCGAGGGCAGGAGCCTGACCAGGTCCTCATGCCGGTCGGCCATGAAGCAGGGAAGGAACCCAATACCTGCCCCGGCCCGGGTCGCCTCGACATGGACGAAAACGTTAGTGGAGCTTAGGCCGTCGCGCATGGTTGGAACCAGCCTCCGGGGCGCATCCAAATCGTCCACCTGGAGCATTGAATCCACAAAGTAGACCAGCTGGTGTCGCGTGAGTTCCTCGATGCTCCCGGGCGTCCCGTGATCCGAAAGGTAGGCGCGGGACGCGTACATCCCCAGCCGGTACTCGCCCAGCCTGATCGCTTCGGCCCGGTGCACCTGCGGCGTGCCGACCACCACCTCGATGTCCAGGCCCGATCGCTGCTGCAGTGCCCGACGCGTCACAGTGACGATCTCCACGCTCAGTCCCGGGTGGTCCCGCCTCAGGCGGGCAACAGCGGGTGCCGCGATGTACGCGCTGAAACCGTCTGTCGCGGTCATGCGCACGACGCCGGTGATGGGGTCGGGTGCGCGGTCGCTGGGTCCCAGCGCACCCACCGCAGCTTCGATCCGTTCCGCGACCAGTACGGCTTGGGCGCCCAGCTCGGTCACTTCCCAACCCCCGGCGGCTCGCGCCAGGACCCTGCCGCCCAGCGCCTTTTCCAGCGCCGCTATCCTGCGCGAGACGGTGGTGTGGTTCAGCCCCAAGGCTTGGGCCGCCGTCGTGAATTTTCCTGAGCGTGAAACGGCGAGGAAGATGAGGAGGTCGTCTGGATTGGGATTCATATCTGCAATTCTGCACACCTAAGGTGCCTTATTGGTCATTGAGGCATAACGAATCTGCGGCAATACTCAGTGGAGCATTCCGTGTTGTGGATCACATCACGTTCAAAAGGGTCAAAGAGGACACTGAGGAGATGGATATGAGCGTTGAGCAGCGCTCCGCATCAAGAGCCGGAAAAGATGCCGGCAAGGGCTCCGGCCTGAAGAAGATCGTCGCAGCATCAATGGTGGGCACTGTAGTGGAGTGGTACGAGTTCTTCCTCTACGCCACTGCGGCAACCCTGGTCTTCGGGAAGTACTTCTTCCCGAGCACCGGGAACGAGCTGGACGGCATCATCCAGGCGTTCATCACCTACGCGGTGGGCTTCGTTGCCCGTCCGCTGGGCGGAATCGTCTTCGGCCAGATCGGCGACAAACTGGGCCGCAAGCCCACGCTGCAGTTGACCATCGTGATTGTGGGCGTCTCCACGTTCCTCATGGGCTGCCTCCCCGGCTTCGTGGACATCGGCTACTGGGCGCCTGCCCTGCTGGTGGCCCTCCGCTTCATCCAGGGCTTCGCGCTCGGTGGCGAGTGGGGTGGTGCGGTGCTTCTGGTGGCTGAACACAGCCCGAATAAATCCCGTGGCTTCTGGTCATCCTGGCCGCAGGCAGCCGTGCCGGTTGGAAACCTGTTGGCCACGCTGGTCCTGTTCGTCATGTCCACCACGCTCAGCAGTGAAGCCTTCCTCGGCTGGGGTTGGCGCGTAGCGTTCTGGCTCTCCGCCGTGATCGTGTTCGTGGGCTACTACATCCGCACCCATGTCACCGAAGCCCCGATCTTCCTTGAAGCCAAGGCGCAGGTGGAGGAATCCAAGGCCATCAGCTACGGCGTGGGCGAGGTCATCCGCAAGTACCCCAAGGGCATCCTGCAGGCCATGGGACTCCGGTTCGCGGAGAACATCATGTACTACCTCGTGGTGAGCTTCGCGATCGTCTATCTCAAGAGCGTCCACAAGTACGACACTTCCTCGCTCCTGCTGGCTCTCCTGATCGCACACCTCATCCACTTCCTGGTCATCCCGCAGGTTGGACGCCTCGTGGACTCGTGGGGACGCAAGCCCGTGTACCTGATTGGTGCCATCACCGGCGCGACGTGGCCGTTCTTCGCCTTCCCCATGTTCGACACCAAGAATGCCGTGGTCATCGTGCTCGCCGTGACCATCGGCCTGTGCCTGCATGCGTTCATGTACGCAGGTCAGCCGGCCATCATGTCCGAACTTTTCCCCACCCGCATGCGCTACTCAGGTGTCTCGCTCGGCTCGCAGGTCACCTCGATCTTCGCCGGTTCACTGGCGCCGCTGCTGGCAACGCAGTGGCTCAAGGACACCGGCTCCTGGCTCCCCACTGCGATTTACCTGGTGGTCGCCTGCGCGATTACCGCCGTCGCCGTCGTTTCCCTGAAGGAGACCAAGGGCATCGCGCTCGAATCCGTGGACGAAGCCGATGCCGAACGTCACGGACTGACGACTGCCTCCACCACCTCGAAGGGCTGATTCGATGGACAACTCCTTGAACGGACGCAAAGCATTGGTGACCGGCGGTGCGAGCGGAATCGGTGCAGCCTGTGCCCGGGCGCTGGCCGCCCGTGGGGCGAAAGTTGTAGTGGCCGACGTCGATGCCTCCGGAGCTGCGGCCCTCGCCGATGAGCTGGGCGGCACGGCGTGGACGGTGGACCTCTTGGACGTCGACGCCCTGGCGGCACTGAGCCTGGACTGCGACATCCTGGTCAACAACGCGGGCATCCAGAAAGTTGCGCCGATTGAGGAGTTCGAACCCGCGGAGTTCCGGCGGATCCTGGCCCTGATGCTGGAGGCGCCGTTCCTCCTCATCAGGGCCGCGCTCCCGCACATGTACGCCAACGGGTTCGGCCGGATCATCAACATCTCCTCGGTCCATGGACTCCGGGCCTCGGCCTACAAGAGCGCCTACGTGTCCGCCAAGCACGGCCTCGAGGGGCTCAGCAAGGTCACTGCCTTGGAAGGGGGCGAGCGCGGGGTCACCTCCAACTGCATCAACCCCGGCTACGTCCGCACGCCCCTTGTTGAGAAGCAGATCGCGGACCAGGCCCGGCTCCATGGGATCCCCGAGGCCGAAGTCCTGGCCAAGGTGATGCTCACGGAGTCGGCAGTGAAGCGGTTGGTGGAGCCGGAGGAAGTTGCGTCGCTGGCAATCTGGATGGCCTCCGACGACGCCGGTATGGTCACCGGCGCGAGCTACACCATGGACGGTGGGTGGTCGGCCCGATAGCAGCCCCGGTGAGATGCCAAGTAATGCCAATGTTCGACGCGAACATTGGCATTACTTGTAGTTTCGGCGGTCGGAGCCGGCCTAACCTTCGCCGCCGATGATGGCCTCGGCATTGTCGAAGGCCCACGTCACCAAGGGGATGAGCAGGGCGGCAAGTTCGCGGCCTCGTTTGGTCAGGCTGTAGTCCACGCGGGGCGGGATGACATGCTGCGCATCGCGGCGGACCAGACCGTCCTTTTCGAGTGTTTTGAGGGTTTGGGCCAGCATTTTTTCGCTGATGCCGTCAGCCCGGCGTCGAAGTTCGCTCCACCGTTGTTCACCCTCGGAGAGTGACAGCAGAATGAGCACGCCCCACTTGCTCGTGATGTGGTCCAGCACCGTCCGGCTGGGGCAGCCGGCCGGGAACACGCCGTCGGCGAGGGTGTCCGGGAGCGGGGCGGGTATGGCACTTACCTTCATGTCAGTACCTTACCTTAAAGTGCGTACTCTCTTTTGGGAAGTTTATGGATTCTTGGCTCGTTGACGACCATGACAGAGCAAAAACCTTGGAGAGGAACACCATGAGCATCGTTATCACTGGAGCAACCGGACAGCTGGGCCGTCACGTAGTAGAGGCACTCCTGGAGCGCAACGTCCCCGCAGAGACCATCATTGCTGCAGGCCGTTCGATCGAGAAGCTGGCCGATTTTGCGGACCGTGGCGTTCAGGTCAGGACAATGGATTATGAGGACGCCGCTTCAGTTGCAGAAGCACTGAAAGGTGCCAGCAAAGTCCTGCTGATCTCCGGCAGTGCCGTGGGCCAGCGCGTGGAGCAGCACCGTACGGTGATTGAAGCAGCGAAGGCGGAAGGAGTGGAGCTTCTCGCTTACACCAGCATCGCCAACGCCGAAACCACCGGAATGAAACTGGCGGCCGAGCACCAGGCTACCGAGGCCATCCTCAAGGAATCCGGCGTCCCGTTCGTGCTCCTGCGGAACGGCTGGTACTTGGAGAACTACACCGAGCAACTGCCGGGCACGCTGGCCCAGGGAGCGCTTGCGGGTAGCGCAGGAAATGGCAAGGTCAGTGGTGCAACGCGCGCCGACTATGCTCACGCGGCTGCGGCTGTCCTGGTCGCTGACAACCAGGCCGGAAAAGTGTACGAGCTCGGTGGGGACGATGCTTTCACCATGGCTGAACTCGCTGCTGAAATCACGGCAGCTTCCGGTCAAACCATCGCTTATAACGACCTGACCGCGGCTGAGTACGCGGGGCTGCTGACAAGCGTTGGCGTTCCGGAAGCCTTTGCGGAGATCCTGGCCGACTCCGATCTGGGCATTGCCCGCGGAGATCTCCTGGTGACCGGAGGCGACCTGAGCAAGCTGATCGGACGCCCGTCGACTCCGTTGTCCGAGGCCGTGCGTTCCGCCGCTGCTTCCGTCTAAACAGCTCCGCGAGATGACAGTTAATGCCAATTTTCTGCGTGAACATTGGCATTAACTGCACTCTCGGCGCAGGGAATCAGGCGGTCTCGTCCACCAGCTCAGCGCGGCGCAGGCCCCCGCCGCGCACCCACAGCTTGTAAGCGACGAACAGCAGCACCAACCAGGTTCCACCCACGTACAGGGCAACGCGTGTGTCTTCAAAGACCCCCAGGATCACGATCACCATGGCCATGAACGCCATGGTCAGGATCGAAGCAGCGGGCCACAGCGGCGAACCGAACTCCGACGCCGGGAGCCCCTTGCGCTTGATCTCCCGCTTCATGGCGACGTGCGAAACCAGGATCATCACCCACACCCACACCGTGGCGAAGGTTGCGATGGACGCGATGAGCACAAACACGTCCTCCGGGATGACAGCGTTCAAAACCACCCCGACCAGCAGGATGCCACCCATCATCACCACCGTCATCCACGGCACCCCGTGCCGGGAGACCTTGCCGAAACTCTTCGGTGCGTGCCCCTGCTGGGCCAGTCCGAAGAGGATGCGGCCGGCTCCGAAGATATCGCTGTTGATAGCCGACAGGGCTGCAGTGATGACCACTGCGTTGAGGATGTGCGGCGCAGCCGGGATGCCCAGGCCATCAAAAATCTGCACGAACGGGCTGCCGCTGCTGCCGATCTCGTTCCACGGGAAGATGCTCATCAGCACACCAAGCGTCAGGACGTAGAACAGCAGGACGCGGACGGGCACCGTGTTAACCGCCTGCGGAATGACCTTCTTGGGGTCCGCTGCTTCACCTGCGGTAATGCCGATGGTTTCGATCCCACCGAACGCAAACATCACGACGGCGAACGCGGCCAAGAGCCCTTCGAATCCGTTGGGGAACAAACCGCCGTGGTTCACGAGGTTCCCCAGCCCCGGTGCCACGCCACCGCCGTCGCCCGTTTGGAAGCCGAACACGACGATCGCCGCACCGCCGATGATCATGGCGATAATCGCCACCACCTTGATCAGCGAGAACCAAAACTCAAGCTCGCCGAACACCTTCACGCTGAGCAGGTTCATGGCGCCCAGGAACAAGATGATCGCAAGCACCCAAATCCATCTGTCCACCTGCGGGAACCAGAAGCCCATGTAGATACTGAAAGCCGTAACGTCGGCGATTGCTACGATCGCCATTTCAAATACATAGGTCCAACCGGTCACGAAGCCTGCGAACGGGCCGAGGTAGCGGCTGGCGTACTGGCCGAAAGATCCGGACACGGGGTGGCGAACGGCCATCTCGCCGAGCGCACGCATGACCATGAACACGGCCGCGCCGCCGATGATGTAGGCAAGCAGGACCGCCGGGCCTGCCTTTTGGATGGCGGAGGCGGAGCCGTAGAAAAGGCCCGTGCCGATCGCGGATCCGAGTGCCATGAAGCGGATGTGGCGGACGTTGAGGCCTCGGCTGAGCGCTGTACCCGCGGCTTGGAGCACAGAGCTCTCCGCAGCCAGCTTGGTTTGTTGCATAGTAAAACCTTCTCGTCTTTGGGAGGGGATCGCTATCCAGCAGATCACTTTTGGGGCCCTTGTGATCGGACTCACGGGGCTTTGGTGTCTTTGATCGCAGACAGCCGGATCCGTGGTCTGGCATTTCAGACACTCATCACCGCCAGCTGGTTGGAGGATGCGGCGCCAAGGGTGCACGCTTGAGTACGGGATACCGGACACTTCCGGTTCGGGGCTCCCGGATAAGCCGAGCAGCGAGGAACCATGACAACCACTCCAGTAGCGCCAGGAAAGGCCACGTCCAAGGTCCCGGCTGCCGAGAACACCCTGCGGATCCTGAAACTGCTGGCCTCGCGCCGTGGTCCCATGGCGGCGTCGAATATTGCGACGGCGCTCGGCCTGCCCCGGTCAAGCGTGTACCACCTGCTTGGCGTCATGGAAGCCAACGGCTTCGTCCTTCACCTGCACGAGGAACAGCGCTACGGGCTGGGCATCAGCGCCTTCGAACTCAGTTCGGCATACTCCCGCCAGGAACCACTTTCCCGGCTTGGCCGGCCCATGCTCGCATCACTGGTTGACGTCATCGGCGAGAGCGCGCACCTCGCTGTGCTCCACGGTCGCGATGTCCTCTACATCGTTGAGGAACGCGCCAAGAACCGCCCGAGCCTGGTAACCGACGTCGGCGTCCGCCTTCCCAGCCACCTCACGGCCTCCGGCCGCGCCATCCTCGCCGCCCTGCCCAAGTCGCAGGTGCGGGCCCTCTACCCGAACGCCGCGGCCTTTACCTCCCGTCACGAAGTCGAGTTCCCCATCATGAAGTACTCGGCCCTGTCATCGCATCTGGACCAGGTCCGGCAGCGCGGCTACGCCACGGAAAACGGCGAAATCACCCCCGGATTCGGTTCAATCGCCGCCGCCGTCACCGACCATGTGGGATGGCCGACGGCGGCAGTCGCCGTCACGTTCCTGGAGGACAAAGTGCCGGCTGAGCAGTGGCCCGTGCTGGCCGCGCGCATCCGGAAGGCGGCGGATGAACTGTCGGTCCGGATCCACGGCCGCCCCGCCGGCTAACCCTTTACGGGTTGTCCCGGGCCTCGTGCTCTACCAGTTCGCGAAAGGCCTCCAGCTCGCCTTTGAAGCTGCCCCGATACGACCCCATGGCGAAAAGCCGCCCAAAGACCCCCGCAATAAACCCCTGGGTCGTAAACTCCTGGTTGATCCGGGTGCCTTGGCCCTCCGGCACGAACCTGACGTCCGATTCGCCTTTCAGGATTGCGTTGCCGAAACGGGTCCGGATGTGCCGGGGCCGATCCACCGCAAGGATTTCAGTGGGGCTTGCCATCCGTCCAAACCACACCGTGTAGCGGCTGCCGGGCACGTCCACCGAACCTTCGAGATCGGTCACGCGGGTGACCCCGCCGATCCACTCGTGAAAGCGGTGCAGATCCGTCCAGGTAGCGAAAACTCGCTCTGGTGATGCCGCGACGAGGGTGGACACGCGGAAGGTTCCCATGGGTCCAGCATGCTCTCCTTGCCGCGTAAATACGAGGACTTTTGGCGCCCCTCCAAGCACCCCGGGGATTACCGGCGCAGCAAAGGAGTATGTCTGAAATACCGGACAGCACCCTTCCCAAAGCCGTTCCGGCGGCGCGGTTGAGGGGCTTTAGTAGAAGCAGAAGATCTTTCCAGCCCATACTTCCCCACAGACGAAGGAGTCACCATGGCACCCGCCGATTTCACCACTGGTGCCCGTCCGGTCAAGGCCGCGCGAGGTACTGAACTTACTGCCAAGTCGTGGCAGACCGAAGCGCCGTTGCGCATGCTGATGAACAACCTGGATCCGGAGGTCGCTGAGCGTCCGGATGACCTGGTGGTCTATGGCGGCACGGGCCGCGCCGTCCGTTCGTGGGCTGCGTTTGATGCGATCACCCGGACCTTGGAAACCATGGAAAAGGACGAGACGCTTTTGGTGCAGTCGGGCAAGCCGGTAGGTGTGTTCCGGACCAACGAGTGGGCGCCGCGCGTACTTCTGGCCAACTCCAACCTGGTGGGCGACTGGGCAACGTGGCCCGAGTTCCGCCGCCTCGAGGCCGAGGGCCTGATGATGTACGGCCAGATGACGGCCGGTTCCTGGATCTACATCGGTACCCAGGGCATCCTGCAGGGCACGTACGAGACGTTTGCGGCGGTGGGGAACAAGCTTGTTGCCGCCAGGCAGAACACCGCCGGTCACCCGGCCCCCGCCGCGGAAGGTTCCACCGAAGGTCCGCTGGCCGGCACCCTGACGTTGACCGGTGGGTGTGGCGGCATGGGCGGCGCCCAGCCGCTGGCTGTCACCCTGAACGACGGCGCCTGCCTGATTGTCGACGTCGACGAGACCCGCCTCCGTCGCCGCGCCGGCAAACGCTACCTCGACGAGGTCGAAACCGACCTGGACACCGCGATTGCCAAGGTCAACAAGGCCAAGGAAGAGCGTCGTGGCTGGTCCGTGGGGTACGTGGGCAACGCCGCCGAGGTGTTCCCGGAACTGCTTCGCCGCCACAAAGCCGGAGAGCTGACCATTGACGTGGTCACGGACCAGACCTCCGCGCACGATCCGTTGTCCTACCTTCCCGAGGGCATCACCGTCGATGAGTGGCACACCGAAGCGGAATCCGACCCGGAAGGATTCACCAAGAAAGCACAGGCCTCCATGGCCCGCCACGTCCAGGCGATGGTGGAGTTCCAGGACGCCGGTGCCGAGGTCTTCGACTACGGCAACTCCATCCGTGACGAGGCCCGCAAGGGCGGCTACGACCGTGCGTTCGAGTTCCCCGGGTTTGTTCCGGCGTATATCCGGCCATTGTTCTGCGAGGGCCTGGGCCCGTTCCGTTGGGTTGCCCTGTCCGGTGACCCCGAGGACATTGCCGTCACGGACAAGGCCATCAAGGAGCTCTTCCCGGAGAACACGCACCTGCACAAGTGGCTCGACGCTGCCGCGGACCGCGTGGAATTCGAAGGGTTGCCGGCCCGCATTTGCTGGCTCGGGTACGGCGAACGCGCCAAGGCCGGCCTGCGCTTCAACCAGCTCGTGAAAGAAGGCAAGGTCAAGGCCCCGATCGTGATCGGCCGCGACCACCTGGACTCCGGCTCGGTCGCATCCCCGTACCGGGAGACCGAATCCATGGCCGACGGGTCCGACGCGATTGCTGACTGGCCGCTGCTCAACGCCATGCTCAACACCTCCTCCGGTGCCACATGGGTCTCGATCCACCACGGTGGCGGCGTCGGCATCGGACGGTCACTCCACGCGGGGCAGGTTTCGGTCGCTGACGGCACGGACCTCGCCGCGCAGAAGCTCGAACGACTCCTGACCAACGACCCCGGCATGGGCGTCATCCGCCACGTCGACGCCGGCTACGACCGCGCCGTCGAGGTCGCCACCGAACGCGGCGTCCGTATCCCCATGAATGAGAAGTAAGAACATGACCATAACCTCCAACGAACAACTCACTGTCACACTCGGCTCTTCCGGCGTGACCCCGGAAGACGTAGTCGCCGTCGCACGCCACGACGCCAAGGTGGCCATCTCCCAGGAAGCCGTGGACAACGTCGCCAAGGTCCGTGCGCACATCGACAGCCTCGCCACGAGCGACGTCCCGGCCTACGGCATTTCCACGGGCTTCGGCGCGCTGGCCAACCGCCACATCCCCAACGATCTCCGCACGCAGCTGCAAAAGTCGCTGATCCGCAGCCACGCTGCAGGAATGGGCCCGGCTGTGGAGCGCGAAGTGGTGCGCGGCATCATGTTCCTCCGCGCCAAGACCCTGGCCTCCGGCCGCACGGGTGTCCGTCCGGTGGTCCTGCAGACCATGGTGGACGTCCTCAACGCGGGCATCACCCCGCTGGTCCGCGAATTCGGTTCGCTGGGCTGCTCCGGCGACCTCGCCCCGTTGTCGCACTGTGCACTGGTCCTCATGGGCGAAGGCGAAGCGACCGGACCCGACGGCGAACTGTACGGCACCGCCGGCAAGGCGCCCGTTGCTGAGCTGCTCGCGCAGCACGGCATTGAGCCGGTCACGCTGGCCGAGAAGGAAGGCCTGGCGCTGGTCAACGGCACCGAAGGCATGCTGGGGATGCTACTGATGGCCATCGCCGACATCCGCATGTTGCTTGCGACGGCGGACGTCACCGCAGCGCTCAGCGTCGAGGCCCTCCTCGGCACCGACCAGGTGTTCCTTCCCGAGCTTCACGCAGCGCTGCGCCCGCACCCCGGCCAGGCTGCCAGCGCGGACAACATGCTCCGTGTGCTGTCCAACTCGCCGATCGTGGCATCCCACCGGATCAACGACACCAAGGTGCAGGACGCCTACTCGCTGCGTTGCGCACCCCAGGTTGCCGGTGCAGTCCGCGACACCGTGGACCACGCCGCGCTGGTCGCCTCCCGCGAACTCGCCGCAGCCATCGACAACCCCGTGGTCCTTCCCGATGGCCGGGTCACCTCCAACGGCAACTTCCACGGCGCCCCCGTGGCGTATGTCCTGGACTTCCTGGCCATCGCAATTGCCGACCTCAGCTCCATCGCTGAGCGCCGCACGGACCGCATGCTGGATCCGGCCCGCTCCCACGGACTGCCGGCCTTCCTCGCCGGAGACCCGGGCGTTGACTCCGGCCTGATGATCGCCCAGTACACGCAGGCCGGGCTTGTCTCGGACAACAAGCGGCTGGCCGTTCCGGCGTCGGTGGACTCCATCCCGAGCTCCGCCATGCAGGAAGACCACGTGTCCATGGGCTGGCACGCTGCCCGGAAGCTGCGGAAGGCTGTGGAGAACCTGCGTCGGGTACTCGCCGTCGAGCTCGTCACCAGCGCCCGCGCCATCGACATGCGGACGCAAATGTCCGACGGCGAACTCACCCCTGGCCCGGCCGGCGCGGCCGTGCTTGAGGTGCTTCGTGAAGTGGTCCAGGGGCCGGGAACCGACCGGTTCCTGTCACCGGAACTGGAGGCGGCTGACCGTTTGGTTGGCTCCGGCGCCGTTCGTGCGGCCGCCGAATCCGCCGTCGGGATTTTGGCCTGACGTCGAATAAAACGCTCATTTCGTGAGCAGATTTGTCATGCCCCGGTGTTTGTCCGCAACGCAACCACCGGGGCGCGGCAAATGTAGTAGAACTTATGGTGTACGTCACGTCCACGCCAGCGTTGCCGTGGGCTTGACGGTCAACCGTTCACAACTCAATACACAACAAAGAACATCCACAAAGGGGTAGAAGTTCAATGAAGGCACGCGGAGCAGTCCTGTCCAGGCGAAGCACCCACTCGGCTACGGTTTCGGACTGGAGGATGCTGAAAGTCGGCGAGTCGGTGGAAGTGGTCAAGTACGCCCACGTCATCGCAACCGGCCGGATCGAGGAGATTTCCAGCAGCGGGAACGTCGTGTGGCTTGAACATTCGGGACCTGGTGTCACCGAAGAGGGCAAGGAACTGTTCATGAAGTCCGACGGCGTGACTCTCCGCCGGGCGTAGCTTAAACAAAAACCGGGGCTCGTTCCCTTTCCGCGGGTAGTAGATGCGGAGAGGCAACGGGCCCCGGTTTTTTGTTCGCTGCCGTGGGTGCCGTCAGGGACGACAATCAGGCAGCGAGTACTTCGCGGGTCTGACCGAAGGGAACGGATTCGTCCAGAGCCACGGTGTAGGTGCCTGGCTCGTGCCGGGTCACCAGAATGCCGCAGTTAGCGTCTGCTGCTGCGTTTTCGATCAGTGCATCCACGGCGCGGTCGAGTCCGTCGTGGATCTCGTCTGCCTTGGAAAAGGACAGGCGGATTTCGCGTTCTGCAATCATTGCAGGGGTCATTGGGGGCCTCCTATTAATTGCCGCATGCGAGGGCGACCCATCAATCATAGTCGGAGGAAGGCATATATCTGTAAGATGACTCCCACTTCCGTGACCTGGGTCTCAGGCGCGCCGAGGTGGCACCTTATGCCAATGTTTGGACGAAACGCCCGCATTATGTGCCCCCTCGCTGGATGATCCGGGAGGGCGATTGGACGTGGTGGCGGGATTCGAACCCGCGTGCGCTGCTTTGCAGGCAGCTCCCTGGCCTCTTGGGTACACCACGCTCCAACGACACTAGGTGCCCGGATACGCGGTTTCCAACGTTCGTTGCCCTGCCTGTCGCGGGACTACGCGGTGTTGCCCTCGGTTGCCCGCAGTGACGCGCGATTGAGAAGCCTGGTTACTCCGGCGGTCACTACGAGGGTAAGAATCGCGGCAGCCATATGGGTGTAGAGCATGATGTGCGGCGAGCCGCCGTCGGAGGCACCCGCCGCGGGCACATCGCCGAGCCCCTGGCCCGTGCCATGAAGGTGCTCCACCAGCCCGGTGGCGGGGAAGTAGCCTCCGAACGCGACGAACCCCAAGTGCAACAGTTGCTGCGCCACACCGGATGCCAGCAGCAACAGCAAAGGCCCATGGACCCAGCGGGCCAGGAGTTGCGCAGCCAGGCAACACAGCGCGGCGAAGCCCAAGACGACGGAGATGGCCGGGGCGCTTCCGCCAGCGGCCATGTGGGCGGCCAGCCCCAACCCAACAGCGAGTAGCCCGGAGACCCAGGCCCACTTGTCCTGCACAGGAATTGCGCTCATCGCCGTCCTTCCTCCTCACAGGCTAAACGGCGGAGTGCGAACGGGAAAGGGCCCGCGAACCTATGCGAGGAGGGTGTTCACCAACCGGGCTGCGACTTTGGCAGTCCGGGAATCGATGTCGAACTCCGGATTCAGCTCGGCGACGTCAAGATGGAGCAACTTACCGCTGGCCGCAACCTGGCGACAGATCGCACTGATCACCGGCAAGGGCACCCCATACGCGGCGGGTGCGCTTACCCCGGGGGCTACTGAAGCAGGCATCACGTCAAGATCGATCGTCAGGTAGAGGGCGTCCACGGCGGCCAGGAAATCGGCAACAAAGATCTCCGCGGCTTCCGCCGAGCATTGTTCATCGAGAAGGTACTTCACGCCGAGCCGGTCCGCCGTGTCGAAGAGCGTCCGCGTGTTGTTTGGTTCGGAAATTCCGACGACGGCGTACTGCAGTTCGCGTCCCACGGCAGCTTCCGCGCGGGCCATCTGCAGGAACGGGGTGCCCGAGCTCGGCGTGGGGTCATCTCGCAGGTCAAAGTGGGCATCCAGGTTCAGGACGCCCAGCCGCTTGCCTTGGAGCACCTCAGAACCGGCAACGCCCAGGTAGCTGGCGAACGCGGTCTCATGTCCGCCGCCCAGCACCACGGTGAGGTTCCCGGCGTCGAGCAGTACCGAAATAGCGCGGCCGGCGCGCTTTTGGCCCGCTTCCAATGAGTCGTCCTCCACAACTACGTCACCGGCGTCGAACACGTCCCGGCCCAGATGGAAGGCAAGGGGGCCAAGCGCCGAACGGATCGCGGCAGGGGCCGCTGCCGCACCTGTGCGGCCCTTGTTGCGAAGCACCCCGGCGTCGCTGCAAAAACCAAGCACGACGGCGGGGCGCACGGCTGCTGCGGAGGCTTCGGGCGTGTGCGGGGCAACGGCCTGCCACCAGCGTCGATGCTCGGCGCCGTCGCCGTCGAACCGTCCGGTCCACGGGGTGGGGCTGACATCTACTGTGGGGACGCTTGTTTCCATGGTTAAAGCACACCCCACCTCCGATGCCGAAACCAGCAAAAAGAGGTGGGGTGTGTCTGGGATTGCGGACTGGGCTATTTGACGCCCAGCAGTTCCTCCACTGTTCCGATTCCGAAGAACAGCAGGAACGCGGCGGCGACGGCCCACATGAGCGGGTGTACTTCGCGGGCGCGGCCCTGGAACGTGCGGATCAGGACGAAGGAGATGAACCCCGCACCCAGGCCGTTTGCGATGGAGTACGTGAACGGCATGAGGGCGATGGTCAGGAAGGCGGGAATGCCCACGCCCCAGTCCTGCCAGTCGATCTTGCCCACCTGGGAAACCATCATGAAGCCCACAACAACCAGCGCGGGCGCCACGGCTTCGAAGGGGACGAGGTTGATCAGCGGCGTGAAGAACATGGCCACCAGGAACAACACGCCGGTAACGATTGAGGCGAGACCGGTGCGTGCGCCTTCGCCGATGCCTGCGCCGGACTCAACGAAGATCTGGTTGGAGGAAACAGATGCGCCGCCGCCGACGATCGCGCCGAGGGCATCCACCTGCAGGACCCGGTCAACGTTGGGGATGTTGCCATCCTTGTCAACGGTCCCTGCTTCGTTGGCCAGGCCGACCATGGTGCCCATCGCGTCGAAGAAGATGCTCAAAAGGATCACGAATGCCAGGAGCGCTGCGGCAATAAAGCCGAGGTGTTCAAACGCGCCGAAGGGGTTGGCCTTCCCTATAAGGGACAGGTCCGGTGCACCCCACTTGGTCAGGGTCGGGGCAACAAGGGACCAGCCGCGCGGGTTGATGTTGGTGCCGTCGTTGCTCGGGCCGATGTGGAGCGTGAACTCAAGGATGGCGGCCAAAGCCGTCGATGCCACGATGCCGATCAGGATGGCGCCACGGACCTTGCGGACCACCAGTGCGATGGTCAGGATCAGGCCGAACGCAAACACCAACGTGGGCCAGCCGAGCAGTTTCCCGTCGACGCCCAATCCCAGCGGAACGGTTGTGCCGGCGGCGTCAGGGATGCGGCGGACAAACCCTGCATTGACCAGGCCGATCAGTGCGATGAAGAGGCCGATGCCCACCACGATCGCTGTCTTGAGCGCTTCCGGTACGGCTTTGAACACGGCGGTACGGAAACCGGTGAGCACCAGGATCAGCATGGTAAGGCCCGAGAGCACCACAAGGCCCATCATGTCCGGCCAGGTCAGGCCCGGGTGCGAGGCGACGGTCACCGCTACGAACGCGTTAACGCCCAGGCCCGTGGCCACGGCGAACGGGTGCTTGGCCCAGGCGCCCATGAGGATGGTCAGGATGCCCGCGACGAATGCCGTGGTGGCCGCGACGGCGGTGAATCCCAGCGACGCTCCGCTGGAATCCTGCCCGGAAAGGATCAGGGGGTTGAGGACCACGATGTAGCTCATGGCGAAGAAGGTTGCGAAGCCGCCTCGGATTTC
Organism: Arthrobacter sp. LFS091; assembly: GCF_047977885.1. Classification (NCBI taxonomy): domain Bacteria; kingdom Bacillati; phylum Actinomycetota; class Actinomycetes; order Micrococcales; family Micrococcaceae; genus Arthrobacter; species Arthrobacter sp. LFS091. The sequence continues at coordinate 482,666 of NZ_JBFPFP010000002.1, read as the reverse complement.
CCGGGAGTATGTGGAGCCACGCTCGGAAATTTTGAAGTAGCGGTCGATGGCAGAACCTTGTTTAAGCATGAAGGACTCCGGGGATCGAGGGGAGTGTGCCCTCAAATCCTATGCCGTCGGATATGGGCCCCCTGACGATTCGCCTAGTCTGTAAGGAAGCCAACACTAGGAGAAACCGCCCCATGCGCACCATCCGCCCGCTTCTGGCCGCCGTCGTTGCCGCCCTGGCCTTCGCATCCGCTTTGCTGTTTTCCGCGGGCCCGGCCTCCGCGCACGACGTCGCCGAATCCACAGCGCCGGGCAACGGCTCCAGCGTGGCAGCTGTCCCGGCGTCGGTCTCCATCACGTTCAACAACCGGCCGCTGGCCATCGGATCGGGCGTTACGGTCGCTGCGGGTGGCGAAAACTGGGCGGATGGGCCCGTCGAAATCATCGACAACCAGGCGGTCCAGAAGATCCGAGAAGGCGCGCCGGCCGGCGAATACACCGTGGTCTGGAGGGTCGTCAGCTCCGACTCGCACCCCATCGAGGGCACCTTCACGTTCAAGGCCGCTGCTGGAAGCACGACGGCGACGAGCGGCACGGCGGGTGCCTCGCCGTCGTCGTCGGCACCTTCAAATACGGTTCCGACGGCAGGAACTGCAGCGCCAGGCACTGCCACCAGTACCCCGGCCGCTGACGCGTCCCAACCTTTCCCGTGGAGCATCGTGGGACTGGCCGTGGTTGCTGTGGGCCTTGTGATCTATCTCGCCGTTACCGCCCGGAAGAAACTCGCCGCCTCCAGCGACTCAAATGCGGGAGATTCCGCGGAATAACAGGCTTTTCTACGTAGCTGCGAATATCTCGGATTGGTCACTGCGACACGCCAAAACCCCGGTTCTCGTTACTTAAATGTGACTTCGGCGAGATCATCGCGTACCGTAGTAGCTGTGCCTGTTCCACGTAGCGGGCACTTCCGGCCTGATTGCCTAGCTCTGCCGCAGTCCGGAATCCGTTCGCAGACAAACCTTACGGCAGAGACGGGGAACCCAATTTAGGTCGCTTTCGAGCGTGCCTTGGGGTGAAGTCACGATGCTTCCGCTGAACAGCGGGGGATAGTGGCCGGGTGACTCCCATCCGAATCCGACAGCTAACCTCGCAGGCATCGGGAGAGGCTTTTTCATGTCTTCAAGCATTCTTCGCGGCCGTCGTAAGGCGGACAGCGTACGTCCTAATCCGTTCATCTCCATCTCCAAGGCAGTCGCCAGCAACGCTTCCGGCGCTGGCCGCCAGGCAGCTGTTATCGCAGCAGCCTCGGGCCTTGTGTTGACCGGCTCCATCGCTGCACACGCAGCCGAAACCCCGGTTCAGCGCGACTCCAGCCCCGCCACGGTCGCCGAGACCGTTTCCGAGGCCCCCACCAAGGTTGTAACCGCCGCCGCCACGGCTACCGTCAACTTCGAGCGCCCTGCTGTTGCATCCGTAGCAGCTCCGGTCATCGAAAAGCCGGCTCCCGTTGTTGAGGCACCTGTAGCCAAGAAGGCAGCAGTGGCAACAACCGCTGCGGCCGCTCCTGTCGCAAAGGCTGCCGCTTCGGTTGCAGCCGCTCCGGCTGCTGCTGCTCCCGCAGCCGCTGCACCGGCCGTCGGTGGAGTCAACGCAGCCATGGTCGCCTCGGCTTACGCCCAGATCGGCATCATGCAGGACTGCACCGCAATGGTGGAGCGGGCCCTCGGCTCCGCAGGCATCCCTGTTGGTGACCTGGCTCCCATGCAGTTCCTGAACTACGGCAAGGTTGTCAGTGACCCCCAGCCCGGCGACATGATCGTCCAGTCCGGCCACGTTGCCATCTACATCGGCAACGGCCAGGCCATCAGCGGTGGCATCAACGGCAACCAGACGGGCATCCACCCGATCAGCTGGTTGACCGCAACTGGTCCCATCACGTACGTACGCGCAGGCGCATAAGCCTCACGCTTCAGTTCAAAGGCCGGCATCTTCGAAGATTCATTCTTCGAGGGTGCCGGCCTTTGGCGTTAAGAAATGTGCGCAAAAGTTCCAGTGGCGGTGAAGCGGCCGTCCTAGGCGATGGCTACGCCGCTGCCGGCCATGCCGTTGCCTGCCGGTAGGGCCACCCTGGCGGAAATAGCCTGCCCCACAGCTTTGGCCTGCCGAAGGACTTCTTTGGGAGTCGGGGTAATGAGTTCTCCGACGCCTACAAGGTGCATCCCCACGGCACGCATTGCCGCGGCGAAATTCTGGCCGACGGCAATTCCAAGTTCTGCCAGCATCCGGCGCAGCTGGCTCTGGGCGCAGCGCGTCACCACGACGTGGTCGGCCAGCAGGACACCTTGGGCGGTGTGGACCGCCCACTGACGGGGAGTGGATTCGAGGGGGCCGAAAACGATCCTGCCCCGGAGGGTGGCCGATGCGGTGCTTCCGGTGGGGCCGTGCCCTATCTGCTGCGACGGGTCGGAGCCCAGGAAATCCAGGCGAACGGCACGGGTGGTGCTGCGAACGTCCAATTGATGGTTGGCGGCGTAGTTGCGCAGGTGGCGGAGAATCTCGCTGCGTTCCTGCATGGCGGGATCGGCGATGTCGCAGCGCTGGAGCATTCCAGTGTGGGTCGAAGGCCCGGTGGCTGACAGCGACCCGAACCCGTCAACGACGATGGAGCCCACCCCGTAGCGGCTAAGCTCGCTGGCAACAGCCAGACCGGAGAGGCCGGCGCCGATGACCACTGTGGTGGTTCGTTCCGTGCCGGAATCAGGCGTGAGTGACACTGCTTGGTTCCTCCTTGACGTGTGTGCCCTGCGGCATCGCGTGGGATCGCGTCCGAGTTCCCCAAGCGGCCGCAAATTAACAGCCGGGGTGTGTCATGAGACACGCTGCCCGGCTATTCGGTGACTCGAACACTACCGAACTTTTTCGGCCATGGGTAGCCGTCCCGGCGTCGTGTTTTTCGTGTCCGCCAGCAGGCCGATCCCGTGTGGTTTGAACTGAGCCCGGACCGTTATGCACATAGCCCGAAGTCGCCTTGATTCGGCACTTCCGACCGAGAATAGTGGGCATTGGAAGGAGAGATTCCAAGTTTCTCCTACCCCGGCCATTGACATTTGAAGAGTCAGGGAATCCAGTGCGGAGAACCTCTGGCAGAATAGCCGGAACATCAAGCAGTAGGTGGAGAGGCGGGCCCCATGGACCAGCACGAAGGACACAATGAAGTGCCACGCGATGGCGAGGAATCGGCGGTTGCCCCCGGCGGCATCGTCGTTGGAGTGGACGGATCCGAGCACGGCCAGTGCGCCTTGGTCTGGGCAGCGCGTGAAGCAGAGCGTCGCCAGCTCCCCTTGCATATCGTAACGGCCTACTCGGTCCCCATTTTTGCCGCATCTGGTCTGGACGGAGGCTACGCCACCGTGGACGACTCCGTCATCCGCGAAGGCGCCGATGCAATCGTCAAGCAAGCCATGGACAAGGTTTCTGCCTATTCGATCGACGTGGATGCTTCGGTCGAAAACGGTGATGCCGCAGGTGTCCTCCTCGACCTCTCGGCTGAAGCAGCGCTTCTGGTCTTCGGGAGCCGGGGCCGCGGCGGATTCGTTGGGCGCCTCCTGGGGTCGGTGAGCAGTGCTTTGCCCGCCCATGCCAAGTGCCCCACGGTGACCGTACCGCTGTACTGCGCGGACCGCCTTGGGGAGAGCACCGAGGACAAACACATCAAAGCCGAGCACGCCAAGGCCGGCCCCCGTACCGTCGAGAATGTTGTGGCAGTAGGCGTGGACGGCTCCGAGCAGGCCCGCGTAGCTGTTCTCGAGGCTGCGGAGCAGGCACAGCGCATGGGCGCCAAGCTCCGTGTGATCTGCGCTGTTCCCCAATACAGTGGTTCCCTCGCGTGGGTACCGGCCCCACTTGATCGCGATGCCCTCTTCGCCGACATCAAAGTGCAGTTGGATGCCGGCTTGGCGTGGCTTCAGAGCCATTTCCCGCGACTGACCATAGAGACAGAGCTCCGGGACGGCGCTCCGGTGGATGTCCTGGTCGAAACAAGCCGCGCCGTTGAGCTCGTGGTCCTCGGCACCCGTGGCCGCGGCGGATTCGCCGGGATGCTCCTTGGGTCCACGTCTGATGGAGTCCTCCATCACGCGAAGGGGCCGGTGCTGGTGGTTCCGGACCGGGAAGATCCGCGGCTTGCCGATCGGCCCAATTTCGGGCCAATGCTCGGCGCAGCTTAGCGGCAGGGGTCCCCAGCGATGGACAGCCAGCAGCCACTGAACCAGCCGGAGGGCCACCCGGCTGGCCCTCGCAAGGCTGCCCAGGGTTTCATCGTGGACATCGCCACAATACGGGGAAGCATGCTTTCAGAGGTTGGCGGGAAGGCCGCCAACCTCGGTGAACTGGTTAGCGCGGGACTGCCTGTCCCGCCCGGGTTTTGCCTCACCACCCACGCGTACCGGCGGGCACTCGCTGCTGCTGGCTTGGATACAGTCCTTCGCGAACTCTCTGAGGCGGGGTCCACGGATACTGGCACGTTGAACAGCCTGGCTGCCCGCGCCCGGTCAGTGGTGCTCGACGCCGGTATCCCAGGCGAAGTCGCGGAGGCGGTCCTCGCGGCATACCGGGATCTCGGCGAGGAGGTGCCCGTGGCCGTCAGGTCCTCTGCAACTGCGGAGGACCTGCCCGGCGCCAGCTTTGCCGGTCAGCAGGACACCTTCCTCAACGTCGTGGGTGCAGAGGCGGTCCTGGATGCCGTCGGCCGCTGTTGGGCGTCCCTCTGGACAGACCGCGCCGTCAGCTACCGGACCACCAACGGGGTTGACCATTCATCTGTGGCCCTCGCGGTGGTCATTCAGGAGATGGTTGCTTCCGCTACGGCAGGTGTCATGTTTACAGCCAATCCGGTCACCGGGAAGCGCCACGAGGCTGTGATAGACGCGTCCCCCGGTTTGGGAGAGGCCGTTGTGTCAGGGGCGGTGAACCCGGACCAGTTTGTGGTGGACATCAACAGCCGGACCATCGTAAGACGAAGCCTGGGTGACAAGCTCGTGGAGATCCGGCCGCTGCCCGGTGGTGGCACGGAACGGATAGAACGGGCCGCGTCGGAGCAGTCCGGTGGGTCCGCACTGAAAGCCTGCCTGGATGATCGGCAGATCCTGGACCTCGCCGGGTTGGCCCGCCTGGTGGAGCAGCACTACGGGGCACCCCAGGACACAGAATGGGCCATCGACGGCGCGGGCAAGCTCTGGCTGACCCAATCCCGGCCCATCACCACGCTGTATCCGCAGATGACCCGGAATCCTCCGCTCCCAGGAGAGCACGCGTTCTTGAATTTCAGCCTTGCCCAGGGTCTTACCCGGCCAATAACGCCTATGGGCTTGGCGGGCATCCGCCTAGTGGCCTCTTGCGTCGCGACAACGGCGTCCTTCGATGTGCCGGATCCACGCTCGGGCCCACCGGCATATTACGAAGCCGGGCAGCGCATCTTCTTCGATCTCACGGCGGTGCTGCGGAGCCGGATTGGCCGCTCCATTGTTCCCCGGGTGTTCGATGTCATGGAAGCCCGCTCCGCAATGCTGATGCGGGAGCTTTTCGAGGACCCGCGATTCTCAGTGACCATCAAAACACCCCTGAAGCTGATCCGGCACGTAGGACCAGTGGCCGCCAAGTACCGTGTCCCGGAGTCATTTCTCCGCGGGTTGTTCGCCCCTGCTTCGGCCATGAAACGTGTGGACCGGTTCTCTGCGGAACTCCGCCGTTCCTTTTCCGTCCCCGAGGACGCCACTCCCCATCAACGGATTGCGTATGTCCAAAGAATCCTGGGCGAACGGGTATTTCCCACGGTGCCCACCGTGTTGCCACTTCCAGTGCTCGGCTTCGCCATGCTCGCCCTGGTGCGCCGTCTCCTGGGGGCACAAGCTCCGTACAGCGAACTTCAAACCGTCATCCGCGGCCTCGCCGACAACGTGACCACGCAGATGGACCTGGCCCTATGGCACCTTGCCTCGGACATCCGGCAAGACCCCGATGCCACGTCTTTCATGGTGGGCCGCACGGCAGGGGAGTTGGCGCTCCACTACCGCGACGCCACACTTCCGCCCGTCGCCCAGTCCGGGATGAAGGCCTTCCTTCTGGAATACGGGCACCGGGCAGTGGCTGAAATCGACCTCGGCATGCCGCGATGGGCGGACGATCCAACCCATGTCCTTGGAGTCGTGGCCAATTACCTGCGCCTTGAACCCGGAGCGGACACTCCGGACCAGCAGTTCGACAAAGCCGCCAGGGAGGCGGATGACCAGGTCGCGCGCCTGGTGGCTCGTGCCAGGGCAAAGAGCCCGCTGCACGCAGCCGTCGTGCGTACCGCGCTGGACCGGACAAGGAGGTTCGCGGGGCTTCGGGAGCTGCCCAAGTACAACCTGGTCCTGGGGCTGGCAGCGGCACGGGAGCAGTTGCTCCTGGTCGGGAATGGCCTGGCGGCGTCCCAACGGATCGAAGACGCTGAGGACATCTTTTTCCTTGACCTCGATGACGCCGAGGTTGCGCTTGCCGGGGGAGACCTTCGTGGGGTTGTGGCGGAGCGGCGTGCGGCATACGAGCTGGAGTTGCGGCGGAGGCATATCCCCAGGCTGCTGTTGTCCGACGGTACCGAGCCCGAAGCTACCGCGCCACGGGGGCTTCAGGCGGGGCCGGGCACTCTGTCCGGCAGCCCGGCGTCGGCTGGCCTGGTGACGGCGCGGGCCAGGGTCATCATGGACCCCGTAGGCGCACACCTCGAGCCCGGCGAAATCCTCGTGGCCCCTTCCACCGACCCCGGCTGGACTCCTCTGTTCCTTACTGCCGGAGGGCTCGTCATGGAGATGGGCGGGCCAAACTCCCATGGCGCAGTGGTAGCCCGCGAGTACGGCATCCCGGCAGTTGTGGGTGTTCCTGATGCCACTGCCAGGATCGCCTCGGGCCAGCAGCTAACGGTCGACGGTGCTGCCGGGACGGTGACCGTGAAGGACGTCACCGGCGGAGGGGTTTAGGCGTGTTGGTGTGACTCGTGCTCTGAGTGGCTCACGGGCTCCAACTGGAACGTGCAGTGCTCGGTATCGAAGTGCCGGCCCAGGCACGATCCCAACTGATCCAGAATGAGGTCCGCGCCCCTGGCGTTGAGGACCTCGTCCTCCACAACCACGTGGGCTGAGAACACCGGGACCCCGGAGGTGATGGTCCAGATGTGGATATCGTGGGCTTCCACCACGCCGTCCACAGAAATGATGTGCTCACGGATCATGTTCACATCCACGCCCTTGGGAGTTGCCTCCAGCAACACGTCCACCACATCACGGAGCAGGTTCCATGCCCGCGGAATGATCATCAATGCGATCAGCATGGAGGCAATGGGGTCCGCCGCCGCGAACCCCGTGGTCATGATCACGATGGCCGCGACGATCACGGCGATGGATCCGAGAAGGTCGCCGAGGACCTCAAGGTAGGCCCCGCGGACGTTCAGGCTTTCCTTTTGGGCGCCTTGGAGGATGAGGAGCGAAACAAGGTTGGCAACGGCACCCACAATGGCTGCCCACAGCATGACATCCGTGTGGATCTCGGTGGTTTCGCCGAACCGCCGGATGGCCTCAAGCATGATCACCACGGCGATGACAATGAGGATCAGGGCGTTGGCCAGCGCGGCAAGTACTTCAGCACGCTGGTACCCGTAGGTCCGTTGGTCGCTGGCCGGGCGGGTGGCAATCCACGCTGCCATAAGTGCGATGAAGACGCCTGCGGCGTCGGAAAGCATGTGTCCGGCGTCGGCCAGCAGTGCCAGCGAGCCGGAGACGACGGCGCCGATCACCTGGATGCCCACCACACCGAGCGTGATGGCCAGGACGGCAATGAGCCGTTTCCGATGCTTGCCGGTTGCTGTGACTCCGTGGGAGTGGTTGTGGTCGTGCCCCATGCCTACAAGGCTATCCCCAGCCGAGCTCATGAAGGCGGTCGTCATCTATTCCGAAGTGATGTGCGATCTCGTGGACTACCGTGATCGCCACTTCGTCGATTACTTCCTCGCGTGTAGTGCAGATGTCCAGGATGGGCTGGCGGAAGATAGTGATCCGATCCGGCAGGGAGCCTGCCTCCCACCAGGAGTCGCGTTCTGTCAGCGGGACGCCCTCGTAAAGTCCCAGCAGCACGGTCTCCGGATCTTCGCCGGGTTGGGGCGTGTATTCGTCTTCGATAAAGATCGCCACGTTATCCATGGCGCTCGCGGCTTTGGGCGGGATGAGTTGAAGTGCGTCGCTGACGGCCTCTTCGAAGTCCTCCGGCGACATCTCGAAGGGGGTGCCGGCGGGGATGGCGTCCACGGTGCCGCCCTCAGCGGGGCTGCGCACGGGACTGCGCGCCGGCAGCTTGGACGAAGGAAGGTCGCCGTCCGGAACGATGGGCAGGCCAGGAGGAAGGTTCGCGGGCATGGTTCGACTTTAGTCCGCGGAGACAGCATTGGGCCCGGTCATCATGCGGGATACTGAATTCAATCCTTCTTCCATAGACTCAGGAACCGCATGACTGCCACCTCTTCCCTCGCGCCCGAACCACTCGACGTCGTCGTGGTGGGTGAGGCATTGATCGACATCGTGCAGTCCGCCGACGGCGTGGCCGAATACCCCGGCGGCTCGCCGGCAAATGTCGCCTACGGCCTGGGCCGCCTGGACGTCAAAGCAGGCCTGTTGACCGCGATCGGCCGCGACGAACGGGGCGACGCCATAGCAGCGCACCTGCAGAGCGCCGGCGTCGTGCTGTTGCCTGGGTCCAAATCGCTGCAGGAGACGGCGACGGCGACCGCGCGGATCGCTGCCGACGGCTCGGCAACATACACGTTCGATATTGATTGGGCGCTGGCTCCCGTCGCCCTCCCGTATGCTCCGCGGATCCTGCACACCGGTTCCATCGCCACGTTCCTGGAGCCGGGTGCGGGAGTTGTCCGGAGTTTGTTGGAGCAGGCGCGCGGAGGCTGCATGGTCACGTACGATCCCAACATCCGCCCCGATCTCCTGGGAACCCACCGGGAGGCTCTGTCCCTGTTCGAAGAGATCGTGCCGTTGACCAGCGTTGTCCGGATGAGCGGCTCGGACGCCCGCTGGCTCTACCCCAACAAAACCCTGGAGGAAACAGCGAGTCACCTTCTTGGGCTGGGCACAGGCTTGGCAGTCATCACCCGGGGCGCGCAGGGTTCGTTGATGGCAACCCGGCACATACAGCTCAGTGTTCCCGCGATTCCATCGAGCGTGGCCGACACCATTGGGGCCGGAGATTCCTACATGTCGGCGCTGATCATGGGCCTTTTGCTGCGGGGGAGCGACGGCATGGCACCTACGGTGCTGGAACGGATCGGCAGCATCGCGTCGATGGCAGCGTCCATCACGGTGGGCCGCCCGGGGGCCAATCCGCCAACACACCGTGAGCTTTTGGCCGGGATGGCCCGCTAGCGGCCTCTGCGCCGGGTCAGTCCGACGCCGATCAAGCACACCACGCCGCCAATGAGTCCCCAGATCGTGGGCACTTCCTGGAGGACGGCCCACGAAATCAGGATGGTGGTACCTGGGACCAGGTACGTTGTGGCGGCGAGCTTTCCAGCCGAGATCAGGGATAGCGCGTACGCCCACGTGGTGAAGGCGATGGCAGTAGGGAAGATGCCCAGGTAGACGAGGCCCAAGGTTGCGGGGAGCGGTGCCGCCTGCACCTCCGAGATCAGTTGCCCGGTCCAGGGCAGGCAGCACACAGCGCCCACCATGATGCCAAACCACGTCGCCTGGCCGGCCGAAAATTTCCGTAGCACCGGCTTCTGCAGGATCGCGCTTACCGAGGCGAGCACGGCGGCAAGCAAGCACAACAGCACGCCGGCCACGTCCGCCGTCGAACGCTGTCCGGAACCCAACGCGATCATCGCCACCCCGCAGAACGCCACGCCGCTGCCGATCAGCAGCCACCTCGGGAAGCCTTCTTTGAGGAAAATGCCTGCGAGGATAGCGATCAGGATGGGCGAAACGTTGATCAGCATGGCGCTGGTTCCGGCGTCGAGCATGTGCTCCGCGGCGTTCAGCGCCACGTTGTAGCCTCCGAACCACATCACCCCGTATGCGAGGATCGGCAGCCACTCGCGTCCGCTCGGCCAGACCTTCAGGGTTGGCAGCACCACAATTCCAAGCACGACGGCGGCAACCGCCAAACGTCCGAGCGTCAAGGAACCGGGGGAGAAGCTGGGGCCGACGGCGCGTATGCCAACAAAAGCTGAAGCCCAAAGGACCACGGTGACAATGACGGCGACGATGCCGAGTTTACTGATGGCCGCAGCCGGCGCGGGGGTGGTGCGCTTGGGCAGGTCCGGGGAAGGCTGGCCGGGTTCGGCCGGGGTGGTGGTTGTCATAGAGCCAATGTAGCCGTGCTGGCCCGCGGGTGGCTGGCGGTTTTCGGACGCGTCAGGACAAGATCCTGCCAATCTTTGTGGGCCCTTCCGGCGAGGGTCCTTGGGGCCCTCGGAGCTCGATTTGGGAATATCGCTATCTATGCTCTAAAGTTTTAGAGTCCAGTTCGGACGAGCGAGACACGGAAAGAACGCGTAAAGCGTTGCTTTTCCTTGCAAAATCCGAATTGAGTTCAGGCCCCCATCGTCTAGCGGCCTAGGACACCGCCCTTTCACGGCGGCGGCACGGGTTCGAATCCCGTTGGGGGTACGCAAGGCAAGTGGTAAATCGGATGAAAAAAGTCTGGTAAGCTAGAAGCCTTGAAAAAAACGCGGTAGAGATACTGCAAACGCAAGGCCCTGTAGCGCAGTTGGTTAGCGCGCCGCCCTGTCACGGCGGAGGTCGCGGGTTCAAGTCCCGTCAGGGTCGCTCTGAGCGCCGAAGAAATTCGGTTCTCAAGGTGACATGTCACCTAGGCTCTGTAGCTCAGTTGGTAGAGCGTTCGACTGAAAATCGAAAGGTCACCGGATCGACGCCGGTCGGAGCCACCACTGGGAAGCATCAGTTCTTCGGAACTGGTGCTTTTCTTCTTTTAACGAACCGCGACCCTTCCGGCCTGGGCGACCAGCTCGCGAAAATGACCGGAACCCGGACCTCTTACGTGCCAGAACACTGGCTCAGTAGTGCGGCTGCAACCGGCCCGTCCGCTGGGGAACTTGCCGTGCCCAGTACGCCATCACGAGTCCGACGGTAGCTGCTCCGCCCACTATGGTCCAAGGGGAGGACCATGATCCCTCCGGTGTGGGAATCGCAAGAGCCAATACAACCGCGACTACCCCCAGGACAAGTTCCACGGCAGTCTGTAGGGCCCGGGTCCGGTAGTTCGGGGAGGCCAACCGGACCAGGGGAAATACCGGCAGCAGGACAAGTCCCAGTCCGAGGACCGGGTAGATCGCATTGAACGTGAAGATCACCAGGCCTAGTACAAGCAGACCGAGGAACTTCAGCAGCCGGTCAAAGCTGAGCGGGTTCTCCGGAGTCCATTGACTCAGCAGGAGGCCCCAGGTGGGAAGCCCGATCAACCAGCCGCCTGCCCAGAACCCCAGGTTCAGCAGTGCCAGGACAGCAAGCAGGAGGCCTGGAATCAGGAACGCGGCTGCCTGCCGCGACGACATCTTTCCTATTGGTCCAAAGATGCAAGCCCCAATCAGCAGGTGGGCCACTACGTAGCCGGGCAACAGCTGTATTGGGGGCACTTGGGTCAGGCCAAACAGCAGCAGCGCCATCGAAACAACCATGATGCATACCCCGGCGAAGGTCCACGGGCGGCGGGCGCGAGTGGCTTTTCCATCCCCCAATGTCATGAAGCGCACTCTACCGGTACCGATGCTCTGCACCTCCAAACTCTGGCCGGGGACGTCACGCGGACTCCAAGAATGGGGTGCCCGGTAACGGATCCTCAACCGATCGTTGTGTCCGTTCAGCTACCGCATAACGGGCAAACGGTTCGTGCCTCTGTCCGGCGGGTGTGCCGGGCTTGCTTTACTGGGAGCATGGAAATATCCGATGGCGACGACCGCACGCTGCGTGCTGACGGGCTGCTCAATGGCCGCGACCTCGGAGGACTCAAGCGGTCCGACGGGACCTTCACGCCACGCGGGGTCTTCTTTCGCAGCGAAAATGTCGACCTGCTGACCGCGGCGGGATGGCAAGCCCTCTATGACTCCGGGATCCGCACAGTCGTTGACCTCCGGCAACGACAGGAGCGGGAGATGGATAACCAGGAGCGTCCCCCGTGGGTAACAACCGTCCACGTCGATCTTGACGGCTTGGAGAACACCGGGTTCTGGGGAGGCTTCTGGGACAACGGCTTGGTAGGCACTGCGCTCTATTTCCTGCCGCACCTCACTGCAATGCCAGAACGTGCAGGCTCGACCCTTTCAGCGATCTTGAACGCAGCGCCGGGCGGCGTCCTCTTCCATTGCATGGGTGGCAGGGACAGAACCGGGATCATTGCCATGCTCCTGCTCTCGGCGGTAGGTGTCGAGCAGGAGGCCATCGTCCACGACTATATGGAAACAGTCCGCCTCGGCGATCTTCGAGCCGCCAGCACCAACCGGAACAGTGCGGAAGCTCAGCTCAATGAACTCTGCGTGCGCCACGGAACGACCACGGAGGGAGCGTTCCGAGCCGCCCTGACTAGCCTCGACTTGGACGGTTTTATTGAAGCCGCTGGGCTTAATGAAAAAGACCGCGCCACGCTTGCCTCTTGGCGCGGCAGCGTGTGTTGCGAGGGTTCATAGATATCGCCCTGCCAGAATCTCTATTGCGCGATCCGACCACATCGGCCCTTTCCAGATTTTTTCGCCGGTTGTGTAAGAAACGACGGTTCCCGAGACACTAAGGAGTTGTCTGATCAAATTGCACGAGCCCGGGGGAACGGAACCAGATGTTGGCTACCAGAGAGCAGGAACTAATCGCTCTTCACGCTGAACACTTCAGCCGCATCTACCAGTACATCGCGTATCGGATCAACGACCGTGAACGGGCTGAGGAACTCGCCAACGACGTGTTCCGGATTGTCTGGGAGAAACAACCAACCGAGCCCCCCGGAATCGGATGGCTGATCGCCACAGCCAGGAACGTCCTGGGCAATGAGTACAAAGGCCGACGCCGCCGCGAGCAACTTATGGAACGACTCGCGGAAGAAGCCCGCACCCAAGACTCCACTACGCACGATGATGGCCAGCGAGGAAGCGTCGCCGTGATCCTGTCCCGTCTCAAGGACCGGGACCGGGAAATTCTGATGCTCTCCTATTGGGACGATCTCACCACTGCCGAATTGGCCGAAAGCCTCGGATGTACATCATCCGCAGCGGCCGTCCGGCTCCACAGGGCCCGCAAAGCTTTCGCGAAAGCCGCACCACAACACCTCATGACAGAACGGGAAGTCTAGCCGTGGACCGCATCGAACAACTCATGAAAAACGCCAAACCTCAGCTCCCCGACCCGCGAACAACTCCGGGCGTCCTGCCGGGCCAGTCCCACGCCTACTCCGATGACCCCAATTTCATTTCCCTAGCGGATGGCGCATCCATCCACTTCCACCGTGCACCGGCCAAGCGTCACTGGGGGCGTCTCGCCGTCGCCGGGCTTGCCGCAGCGGCCGTCGCCGCCACCGTTTTGGTCGGCGCTAACCTGGCGTCGCAACCGGACAACACCGCTGCGTTCCCCACAGGAGAAGCAGTCATCCCGGCTGGGACACCGACCGGTTCTGGAAAATCTTCCCTGGCAGGGAGCACAGTTACCGACTCCTTTGGCAACGTCGCCTACTACACCACAGTCCCCGGTGACACGATAACGGCAGCAGCTGCACACCTGGGCATCAGCGAGAAGAAACTCGCTGAATTCAACGGGATTCAGGCCGGCAGCGAATTGGCACCCAACACGACGCTTCGATCCTTCCCCGCTCCGGGTCCAACCATCGGAGCAACGGGGACGGCCACCGTGGACGCGAACGGCATTCCCACCAGCTACACGATCGAGCCCGGTGACACCCTTGCCGGGATCACTTACCGGTTTGGAATCACCGAAGAACAACTGGCGGAAGCGAACAAGGTCGCTTTCACGTACGAGAAGGGCAATGTCTACTTCGTACGGGCCGGGAACCACATCCAGCTGCAGAAAAACCCGGTGGACAGCAGATCCGGACAGGGAACGAGCATCAACAATTCCTTCGGCCAGGCCATTTTCTACACCACCGTCGACGGTGACTCCCTCGACAGCATGGGCTACAAATTCCGGTGCACCACCGACCAGTTGCTCCGGTGGAACACGTCCCTTACAGCGGACCGGACCATCCCGGCGGGAACCAAGCTCAGACTCATGCCCGGCGAAACCGTCATTGAGGGCGCACAAGGCACGTACACCACAGACGCCGAAGGGATCCCCCTCACGTACACCACCGCCCCAGGGGACACCGAGCGGCAGATCGCTTTCCGTTTCGGAATTCCGGAGATCGCGGATCTGTCATCGGCGAACCGCCCGCTCGCCGGCACCGACCGTGTCTGGTACGCCTTCTCAGACCTGCCCTCCGGGGAGGTAGCTCCAGGCCAGACCATCAGCCTCAACCTGGTCAAACCCATCCACGGATAACGCCCACGCGGAGTGCGCCCTCGAAGGCCTCCCGCAAGGACCGCGAACTGCCATCCTGATCAGGGCGGTCCTCGTGCTGCGAACGTACCCATTTATGTCAGCTCGCTCCGGTCAATGCTCGACGACGGCGGGTCCCCAACTTTGGGGGCGGTGATTGACACTGTTGCCATGACAGCGGCCGGAGAAGACGTCAGCGACTACGCGAATGCCCTTGAGAGGACATCCGACACGTTCATCTGGTGGATGGTGCCCCCACTGGACACCTGGCTCGGGGTGATGGACTTCTGGACCTCGATAAGATCCCGCGCGACCTCAGCTGGCTGAACTACAGCGGAGTAATGACCTTTGAACTCTTTGGCGACGGCTCCTACGCCTTGGAGCCCCGCCTTGCAGTAGCCCGGTGCTTGGAAGCCGTCAGAGCCAGCCTGGCCACGATTTCCTTCTAGCCGATCTTTGCTTGTGGGCAGCCCCATGATGTGGGGTTTTGGTCGCAGGTGTCGGCGACGAGGGCTTTTTCTGTTTTCCAGACGTGGATGGTTGTTGGTGGTGTGGTGAGGGTGAGGGTTCCGTTGATGGGTAGGGGTGGGCCGTTGTTGACGGAGTAAGTTCCAGTGAAGCTGGTGGTGAGGGTGGTGGGGTAGTTCCCGGTTTGGGTGTAGGTGTGGCTGTTGCGGGTGTTGGTGGTGAGCCATTGGGTTTGGGGGATGGGGTAGCCGGCGGCTGGTGTGGGTCCGAGGGTGGTGCCGTCTCCGTAGTTGTAGGTGTAGTTGGTTGGTGTTGCGGTGAGGTGGACGTTTTGGCCGAGGATGGTGAGGTCGAAGGATTGTTGTTTGGGTGTGGTGTAGAAGTTGGTGGGTCCGCCTTTGAGGGTGTTGGGGGAGGGTTGGGCTTGGAGGGTTCCTGGGTTGATGGGTAGTTGGCGGAAGTCGTTGAGGATCCGGGCTGCGATGTTGGCCAGGACGTTTTCGGGTTTGGTGTCGTAGAGGCAGGTGGGTCCGCTGACAGGGAGCCAGTCGGTCCATCCTGGGTTGGTGATGGCTTGAGGGGCCTCTTTCCAGATGACCGGGGTACCTTCTTCGGCTCCGGGGGTCTTGGGTGGGCAGGTCAGGGCGTCGCAGCCCGGGTCCTTCGTGTCAGGTCCGTCGGCGCGGCAGTGAGTGTCGGCCATGTACTGGTTCGGATCCTCGGAGGTAGGCGTAGCTCCGGCTTTAGGTTCGGACTTGCCTGTTTCTGGGTCGAACTTCCAAATGACTCCAGCATCGATGGTTCCCTCTTCCTCGTTCCCGCTAGCCCAGGCTGAAGAGGCGTTGGAAATCGAAGCAGGAAGTGTGAGGAGACATAGGCCAACAAGTGCGATGGCGGCGATGAAGCGTCTAGCGGAGGACACCGATCTCCACCACCTTCCATGAAGCTTCGAACGCGGCGATCAGGACAAAAGCACTGTTAGTCGCCGAATTGGCGGGTCTTCCTTCGGTCCCGTCTGCGTTGTAGTAGGCGATAGCGTCTTGGATGAGCTGCAGCTTTGCCAGATGCGACGAGTCGGTGTCCTTCCAGTCGATTTCTACGACAGGGATACGAATATTTCCGCCAGCCCTCCAGCGCCCGTCTATGTAGCTATCTGAAGTTGCGTCTAGAAGTTTGGTGCAGGACGCACAATCTGAAGAGTTCAGCGTAGCCAGGACAGTCGTGTCACCTGTCTCGTTGGCGTAATTCTTGATCGCGTAGTAGTACCCAATAAACGCCTCCAACCCAGCCTTCGAGTTCTCCTTCGCGAGCTCCGGCATCACGGGGACGGGTACGTTTTGGGCTTTGCCCTTCGCGTCGGCCGGCTTGTAGGCGCCCGGAGTTGAGGAACTGGGTGATGGGGTAGCCACCGGCGCGCTCGAGGCGGGTGTCGCCGTCGTCGTGCTTGTGGGGGAAGGTGCGCTGCCCGGCGTGGTGCAGCCCGTCAGAAGCCACACCACACACAAAACCACTGCCCCAACAGAGGCGCGTACAGACGAAGTTGCGGCAATCGGACGGCATGGCATGACAGGCTCCCCAGCAGCTGTTGTGGCGATGTGTCGGCCAGTCTAGGTGGAGCGATCGGGCGCTACCCAGTCAAATATTGGTGGTTGTGGATAACCCGATCCGGACCACCGAATGGCTCGCGGGCCTTGTAGCCAAAGCGTCGGGGCTAGACGCTAGGGTGGTAGTCAAGAGAAGGGGAGTGCTCCATGGAAGAACAGAACGTGCAGCTTGAGCCCGTGCCTGGTGGCGAGATCGTCGGGACCGGACGCACCATCATCTCCGAGGCTGCGGTGGCCAAGGTAGCCGGGATCGCTGCCCGGACAGTTCCTGGCGTCTACTCCCTGGGTTCGGGCCCCTCGCGTGCCCTGGGCGCTATCCGGGACGCCGTGGGCAGCTCAGACCACGCAGCAGGTGTCCGGGCCGAGGTCGGCGAGACCCAGGTAGCCGTGGACATCAATCTTGTTGCCCTCTACGGCCATCCCCTTCACGGCGTCGCCAACCAAGTGCGGTCGGCTGTCTTCAGGGCTGTCGAGGAACTCGTTGGACTGCAGGTTATCGAAGTCAATGTCGAAATCACGGACGTCTATATCGCCCCGCCTGTGAAGTCCCCCGGTGGCAAAACCGTCGTAGTGGAAAGGGATGCGCTCCAATGAGTATGACCGTGGTGGGAATCGCGATCGGTGCCTTCGTGGCTTTCATGTCGCTGTCGTTCGGGTTGTGGGGCTTCCTCATATCGCTGCTTTTCATGGGCATCGGCGCGCTGCTGGGCCGCGCGGCTGACGGCAAGCTGGACTTGCGCAGCGTGCTGGACGCCATTACGGGCCGGCGCTCTTCGTCATGAGCGTGGCTGAGGCTGTGGAATCCACCACCAGCCTGGCCGGCCACAACCGGATCAGCACCCAGGCTCTGACATCCTTGGCCCGCGCCGCGGCCGCCGAGGCCCTCGGCGTTGAGGCCAGTGACATCCGGGCCGATTGGGCGGACGACGACGGCCTGCTGGCTTTGTCGATCGTGGCACCTATCAGTATTCCGGCCCTAACCGAGGTCGTTCGTGATCCTAACCGGGTCCAGGGCTTCGGAGGGTCGATCTGGGACCGGTCCGTGGCGGCCAAGGCCACAGTGTTGGAGATCGTCACACGGCTCAGCGGCTCCGAGCTAAGCCGTGTGGACATCAGGATCAGTGGAGCCCAAGTCACGGAGGGTGGGCGCGTTCAATGACGCAGGATCAAGAAACTCGAACCTTGAATGCAGTGGATTCCGGGGCCAGCCCGGTTGCCGGGGAGGACCCGGAGATGGCCCGCATCCTGCGCCGTGAAACGCACTCGTCCCGTGCCGGAGCAGCCACCATTGCGGCAGTGCTGGTCATTGTCCTTTGCGTCTACGCTTTGCTCGAATCCGGTGTCCGTGCCGTTGGACAGCCCCCGTGGTTGATCGATCCGAGTACTGCGGCTGAACGCGCCATCGCCCTGCCGGAGGGTATCTCGCCGTTGCTGCTGGGTGCCAGTGGTGCTGTGATTGCCATGGTCGGGCTGTTTTTCCTCCTCCACGCAGTGCTGCCGGGCCGCCGCGCCCGCCATCTCCTTCGAGACCCGCGCACCGCCGTCGTCGTCGATGACGAGGTCTTGGCTTCGGCGCTGGCCCGCAGGGCCCGCACCGCTGCGAATGTCACGCAGGAACAAGTCATGGTGGTCGTGTCGCGGCAACTGGTGGTGGTCAATGTAAGGCCCACTTCCGGCAGCCGCGTGAGCGAGGAAGCGGTTCGGTCCGCGGTCCAGGCTGAGCTTGAAGAAATGTCGCCGGTGCCGATGCCTTCGGTTCGGGTCAATCTTGCGTCGTCGGGGGTGATCGGGGCGTGAATGGAACACCGCGGGTCCTTAACCGCGTGCTGCTGTTCATCATCGGAGTGAAGCTCCTTGCCGTTGGCCTTCTTCTCCTGCTGTTGGCCACGGTTCCTGCCGTTGCCACCTGGTGGCATGGCTGGTCCGCCGGAGCGTGGGCGCGGACGGAACAGCTCTTCAGGGACACCCGCTTTCCCGGGCGGGAGGAGAGCTGGCTGTGGATCGTGGCCGGCCTCGTCCTTGTGGCCATCATTGTGGCGATGATTGCCTGGCTATCCCAGCAAGGCAAAGGCCGGGCCAACTTCCTGGTGTCCAGCGATGACGACAGCGACATCGACGGCCAAGTCCGGATTGGCGGGGGCGTCGCCGAGCAGGCGCTGCGTGCCGCACTTTCCGAGAGGACCGACCTCGCCAGCGCGTCTGTTGCGACCCTTGAGGTGAAGGGAAAGCCGGGGCTGCGCATCCGCATCCAACCCAGGCAAGGAGTTGCCCCCCACATCCTTGCTGCCGAGGTTTCCCAACTGGTTGAAGCCCTGGACCTGGTGATTGGGCAGAAGACTCCCGTGCTGGTCCACATGGTTTCAGGCGCCCGGTCAAAGTTCACCCGTGCTGAACGGGTTCGCTGATGGCAGGAAATGCTCCACGCAGGGCGGGAGGCCGCGGTGGCTGGAACCCAGACGCTTGAGGCGTCACTGGCTGAGGTGATGGCCGAACTGGCCGCCTTGGAGGACCCCCGTGCGCGCGAAGTGAACGAAAGACACGGCGACGATCATGGAGTAAATCTCAGCAAGTTGCGTGCTGTGGCCAAGAGGCTGAAGACGCAACAGGACCTGGCCCGGGAACTTTGGAACACCGGAGACACTGCCGCCAGGCTCCTGTCTTTGCTGATCTGCCGGCCGAAAGCCTTTGCCAAAGACGAACTGGACAGCATGGTGCGCCAAGCGAAGACACCGAAGGTCAACGACTGGCTCGTCAACTATGTGGTCAAGAAGAGCCCCCACTGCGAAGAACTGCGGGTCCAGTGGTTTTCCGACGCGGACCCCGTGGTGGCCGCGGCCGGTTGGGCCCTGACCTCCGAACGTATCGTCAAGAAGCCCGAGGGCCTGGACCTGGATCAGCTCCTGGACCTGATCGAGGCCGACATGAAGGACGCCCCGGAACGGCTTCAGTGGGCCATGAACAACTGCCTGGCACAGATCGGGATCGAGCACCCTGGGCATCGCTCCCGGGCGCTCAGCATCGGCGAGCGTTTGGAGGTCCTCAAGGACTATCCCACCCCGCCCAACTGCACGTCACCGTTCGCGCCCATCTGGATCAATGAAATGGTTCGCCGCAAGGGCTGATCTCCGCGGAGGCTAGCCCCTGTTGCGGTGCATCATGCGGTAGGTGATCTCGGCGAGGAGTTCCTCGTCGGAAAGGTGCGATGCCCGCGCGATGGGGGCAGCGGGAACGGCGACCCGGGGTGGGCCCTGCCGGGTTTCGTCGGCATTGCGCATGTCGTCCGGGGTGATCATGTCCGGGGCGAACGTTGACTTCCCTTTGAGGACCTCGGACACCGAGCCGGCTCGCCAGCCCAGGGCATGTTCAAGCTTGCGTTGGTTGATCTCCTGCGCGCGGCGGGTTCCCGATTCCAGCGTCCGGACGGTCTTGATGGCCGTTCCAGCCTGCTTGGCCAACTGCACCTGGCTCAGCCCTTGCGCCAGGCGTTCTTCCTTGATCAGTCGGCCGATGGTCTGTAGTGCTTCAAGTTCATCCACACTTCTTAGTTTTCCATAGGCAATATTGGGCAATCAAATCGGATAATGGGCAATCATGCTCCACGCCCGCCATGTCGGGGCCAGTGGCGCCAGGACTGGAGTAGATATGAATTAGGCAGGCTGCTTTGTATCGTTGTGGTTACGGTGCGTGTAAGCGCTTGCATATTTGCGATAATCATCGCTAGTGTGAGCGTCACCACATCAATTGCGCCGCCGAATCACTTGTACTCAGCGAGGAGTCTTTAGCATGAAGAAAACCAAGTACCTGCTACCGGTCGCAGCCGCCGGTGTCCTGGCACTTACCATGTCCGCCTGCAGCGGCAACAGCGGAGGCGGCGGATCCACTGCCGGATCCAGCGACTGTTCCGCCTACGACACGTACGGCAAGCACGAAGGCAAGACCGTTTCGGTGTACTCCACGATCGTGGACACCGAAGCCACTAACCTCGAAGAATCCTGGAAGCAGTTCGAGCAGTGCACGGGCATCACCGTCAAGTACGAAGGCAGCAAGGAATTCGAGACCCAGATTGGCGTCCGCGCCCAGTCCGGAACCGCCCCTGACGTAGCGATCTTCCCGCAGCCCGGCCTTCTCGCTACCCAGGCCCGCGCCGGCTACCTCAAGCCCGCTCCGAAGGCCGTCTCCGACCTGGTGGACAAGAACTGGTCCCCTGACTGGAAGAAGTACGGCACCGTGGATGGCACCTACTACGGCGCCCCGATGCTCGCGAACGTCAAGGGCTACGTCTGGTACTCACCCAAGACCTTCAAGGACAAGGGCTGGGAAGTTCCCAAGACGTGGGCACAGATGATGGACCTCACCAAGAAGATCGCCGATGACAAGACCATGAAGCCGTGGTGTGCCGGGTTCGAATCCGGTGAAGCAACGGGCTGGCCGGGTACTGACTGGATCGAGGACGTTGTCCTGCGCGCCCAGGGCCCCGAGGTATACGACCAGTGGGTCAACCACACGATTCCTTTCAACGACCCCAAGATCGTCAAGGCATTCGACCAGGTTGGCGACATCCTCCTCAACCCGAACTACGTCAACGGTGGCTTCGGTGACCCCCGCTCGATCCTGAGCACGGCATTCGCTCAGGCCGGCCAGCCAGTACTTGATGGCCAGTGCGCCATGCACCACCAGGCGTCGTTCCAGGCATCCAACTGGCCCGCAGGCACCAACGTTGCCGAGGACGGTGACGTCTGGGCGTTCATGACTCCTCCCATCGACGAGTCCAAGGGCACTGCCATCACCGGTGGCGGTGAAACCGTTGGCGCTTACAAGGACACCCCTGAGGTCCAGGCTTACCTGGCATTCATGGCAAGCGCGGACTTCGCCAACAACCGCGTGAAGCTCGGCGGTGCCATCAGCGCCAACAAGGGCCTCGATCCGAACAACGCCCAGTCGGCCCTGGACAAGCAGTCCATCCAGCTCCTCCAGGATCCCAAGACTGTCTTCCGGTTTGACGGCTCTGACCTGATGCCGAGTGCAGTGGGTTCCAACTCCTTCTGGAAGGGCATCGTTGCCTGGATCAATGGCAGCTCTTCGCAGCAGGTAACGGACAGCATCGAAGCCAGCTGGCCCAAGAGCTAACTCCAAGAGCGCTGCCTCCCTGCCTGGTTTCGCCTGGTCGGGGAGGCAGCGCTTTTCCCGGAACTCAGTGATTCACTCACGCCCCGGAGGTTGGGTATGGATTTTATCGGAGGAAAACTCCTTCAAGTAGTGATAGCGCTGGCGATCTTCGCGGCGATTATCGGCATCATCATGTTGGTGGTGGACAGGGCGCCGAAATCGGTGAAGGACAAGGTCACGGTGGCCGGCTTCCTCGCCCCGGCAGGTATTCTCATGCTCGTGGGACTCGTGTACCCCGCGGTTCGCACGTCAATGCTGGCCTTCACGGACGCCAGCGGCAACGGAAATGGTTTCGACAACTTTGTCTGGATGTTCACGCAGCCTGAGGCTTTGACCACGCTGCGGAACACCGTTATTTGGACCGTCCTGGTCCCCCTTTTGTCCACGAGCTTCGGCCTGGCCTACGCAGTCTTCATCGACAAGGCCCGCGGCGAGAAGGTCCTTAAGTCCTTGGTCTTCATGCCGATGGCCATCTCCTTCGTGGGCGCCGGCATCATTTGGAAGCTCGTCTATGACTACCGCGGCCCTGGCCTCGAACAGACCGGTGTCATCAACTTCCTCAGGAACGCCCTGGGGTTGGATCCGAAGCAGTTCCTCTTGGATGCCCCGGAAAACACGATCTTCCTGATCGTTGTGATGGTCTGGATCCAGACCGGCTTCGCCATGGTCATTCTCTCGGCTGCCATCAAGGGTGTTCCGGTGGAACTTATCGAGGCGGCCCGCCTTGACGGCGCCAATGCCTGGCAGCAGTTCCGCAATGTAACGGTGCCCGGCATCCGTGGAGCACTTGTGGTGGTCCTGACCACCATCACGATCGCCACCCTGAAGGTGTTCGACATTGTCCGGACCATGACGGCCGGTAACTACGACACCTCGGTTGTGGCCAACGAAATGTACACGCAGGCCTTCCGTGCCGGCGAACCGGGTCGTGGTGCGGCATTGGCCCTGATCCTGTTCCTGATGGTGCTGCCGATCGTCGTGTACAACGCTCGAGTCCTTCGCAAGCAAAGGGAGATCCATTGACAGCCACGCCAGCCCCGAAAGAGGCCTCGAAGGCCGCAACCCGGCAGCGTCCTGGATCCGATCCCACGGAGGACGCCCAGCCGATGATGCGGCGGGTCAAGACCAAGCTCACCTCCAAGTGGGCAACAGCGGCAGCCATCATCATCGCCGTCGTATGGTCCGTACCCACGTTCGGCCTGTTCGTTACGTCGTTCCGTCCTGCTGCGAAGCAGGTTGGGCCCCGCTCCAACGGTTGGTGGAATGCCTTCGTTGACTGGGACTTCACTTTCAAGAACTACGCTGACGTCCTGACCCCCGCGGGCTCGCAGTCGGCCAACCTGTCCCAGTACTTCGTCAACTCGGTCGCGATCGTCATCCCGGTCACCATCTTTGTTCTGGTGCTCGCTTCGATGGCCGCCTACGTTTTCGCCTGGGGCAAGTTCAAGGGCCGCGACGCTCTTTTCATCTTCGTTTTCGCCCTGCAGATCATTCCGCTGCAGATGGCCCTGATCCCGCTGCTGCAGTTCTTCACGCAGACGCTCCACCTCCCTGCTGGTTCGTATGCACAGCTGTGGATCGCCCACACCATGTTCGGGCTCCCGCTGGGTATCTTCCTCCTCCACAACTTCATCTCTGAGATTCCCGGTGAAGTGATCGAGGCTGCAAGGGTGGACGGCGCCGGGCACAGCACCATCTTCTGGCGGATCATCCTGCCGCTGTCCGTGCCGGCACTGGCATCGCTGGCGATCTTCCAGTTCCTGTGGGTTTGGAACGACCTGCTGGTGGCGTTGGTGTTCTCGGGTGGAACTGCGGACGTGGCTCCCATTACCCAGCGCCTGGCCGAAATTTCCGGTACCCGCGGTGCCCGGGATTACTTGAACCCGGCAGCGGCATTCGTCTCGATCATCATCCCGCTCCTGGTGTTCTTCGGCCTGCAGCGGTACTTCGTGCGAGGCCTTCTGTCCGGCGGTCTCAAGGGATAACCATTGCCGCCCCGGTTACGCAGCGCATTACGCCGTTGCGTAACCGGGTGCTGCAGACGGCAAGTCCCACATAAGGTAAATGCGGAGCAACGGCGGCCGGAGAGGGGAGCCTGTGTCACGAACAACGGGTAGATCCCAACGCGGCGGCCATACGGGCGTCAGCATCGAAGACGTCGCCATGGCGGCGGGTGTCTCCACAGCAACTGTTTCCCGGGCGGTCAGGGGCTTGCCGCGGGTGTCCCCGGCTACCCGCGAAAAGATTCTCGAGGTGGCCAGTTCGCTGGGCTACGTGGCGTCGTCGTCCGCTTCGGGGCTGGCCACGGGCCGCACCCGGACCATCGGCGTCCTGGCTCCATTCGTGAGCCGCTGGTTCTTCTCCAAGGCCATCGAGGGCGCAGACCGGGAATTGCATTCCCGCAAGTACAACCTGTCCCTGTTCAACCTTGGCGGCCACGGGAGCAACCGTGAGCGGCTCTTCAGCTCCACCATGGTTTACAAGCAAATCGATGCGCTCCTGGTGCTCTGCATGTCCTTGACCGAGGAAGAACTGGAACACCTCCACAAGATCGACATCCCCTTGGTGGTGGTGGGTGGCCACGTTGAGGATTGCGCCTACATCGGTATCAACGATTACGACGCCGCTTCCACCGCCGTGCGACACCTGCTGGACCTGGGGCACAAGGATATTGCCCTGCTCCACGGCGACGACGAAACGGACCTGAACTTCGACGTCCCCCGGGTGCGGATCCGCGCCTTCCAGGAGGTCATGACCGACGCCGGCTTGGAAGTCCGCCCGGAATGGGACCAATGGGGGGACTTCACTGTTGCCAGCGGTCAGCAGGCCTTCAACCGGTTGTGGAGCCAGCCCGGCCGTAAACCCACAGCCATCTTCTGCTCCTCGGATGAGATGGCCATGGGCGTGATCTTCGAAGCAGGCCGCCACGGTGTCAGGGTTCCCCAGGACCTGTCTGTCATTGGCATCGACGACCACGATTTCTCGTCGTCCCTTGGCCTGACCACTGTGGGCCAACGCCCTGACGACCAGGCCGAGCTTGCCACCAAGATGCTTTTGGACGAACTCGATGGCAATCCCGGGGCCGTTCATTCACAGGTTGCCCCGCACGAGTTGATCGTCCGGGAGACCACTGCCCCACCCAGCGGGGGAAGCCAAAGCTAGGAAGCGCGTGCCAGCTGCCTGATGGGAATCCACCGTGATGCGAGGCGCCGGTATGCGGCGGCAGCCCCCGTCATGTCGCCTTCGGCCAGGCATTCAATGCCCAGCCGGACATCCATGGGCGAGTCGTCCGGATAGACCTTGTCAGCCACCGCACCGTAATCGAGCTCCACCATGGACTGCGCATGGAACAGCTCCAGCCACTCTGTGAGCTGCGTGAGGTCGTCCAGCATGTCCAGGTCGGGAGCAGCCAAAGCCAGGTGGGCCACGGCAAAACGCGCCCTTTCCAATGCTTCGGTGAGGGGCGTCCACACCCGGACGGTCAGGATACGCCCGTCGGCTTCCACCACATCCTTGCGGTCCGACTCGGCAAAAAGCGAGAACCAACTGAACGGGATACCCCACGTGGACGCACGGGTGTGCACCCGCTTGGCGCCTTCACCGGCGTTGAGGCGGTCGATCCTGACCTGGTGCTTGTCCCTTTGCGATACCGGGATGAGCAGATCGGCCAGTGGACTGTGCACGCCGTCCATCAGGGCATTGGCCGCCAGACCGGCCCGAATCACCAGTTGGCTGGGGCAGTAAAGCAGCCGCCCGGCGTCGACCCCGTCTTTATCAGGGGCGGCGTGCCGTCCCGCTGGCACGCGGGTCATCCGGACGAGGTCGGTGCGACCGGTCGGGAAGGGATCCCCGCCGGGCCGCGTGATGCGGCCCAGCGAGGCCTGGAGCTCCGCATTTTCGACGGCGGCCCGGGAACCTGTCTTGCCGCCGGCCGCCGCAAGCTGTTGCTGCTGCTCGGGCGGGAACGCTTCGAGTGGCTCGTAAATGCGCAGCGACGACGAGAAGGGCAGCCCTGCCTGGCCCCGGTACAGGTTTCCAGCCATGTCCAGCCATCCCCTTTCGTCGGTGTGAATGTGCCTAGTCCGCGAGCTCCACGATCACAGGTGCGTGGTCCGAGGCGCCCTTGCCTTTGCGTTCTTCCCGGTCAATGGAAGCACCGGTGACCCGTGCGGCCAATGCTGGTGATGCGAGGCAGAAATCGATGCGCATGCCTTCCTTCTTGGGAAAGCGAAGCTGCGTGTAATCCCAGTACGTGTAGACGCCCGGGCCCGGGGTGTAAGGACGGACGACGTCGGTGAACCCGGCTGCTTCGAACGCGTGGAACGCGGCGCGCTCGGGTTCGCTGACGTGCGTGAAGTTGTTGTCGCGGAACAGCTGGATGTCCCAGACGTCGTCGTCGAACGGGGCGATGTTCCAGTCGCCCATGAGGGCGATCTGGGCAGTCGGATCGGCCTTGACCCATTCGGCGGCGTGGCCCTGGAGGACGTCAAGCCACTTGATCTTGTAGGGCATGTGTTCGTCATCCAGCGAGCGTCCGTTGGGAACGTAGAGGCTCCAGATGCGGATACCGCCGCAGGTTGCCGCAATGGCGCGGGCTTCCTGGACGGGGTCCTTGCCGGCCTTGCCAAACGCCGGCTGGTCCAGGAAGGTGCGCTCCACGTCCTCCAGACCGACGCGGGAGGCGATGGCCACACCGTTCCACTGGTTCACGCCGAAGTGCGCGACCTCGTAGCCCATGCGTTCAAAGAGCTCCCACGGGAAGTTCTCGTCCTTGCATTTGGTCTCCTGGATTGCCAGGACATCGCAGTCGCTGCGCTCAAGCCAGGCTTCTACCCGGTCGGCGCGGGCACGGAGGGAGTTCACATTCCAGGTAGCTATCTTCACAGCAACTAACTTACCGAACTTGGCGCTGAGCGCATCCCCCTACCGCTTTTTACCGCCGGATCAGTGGCCGTACAGCGGTTGCGCGTGGGCGAGTTTGCGGAGCCCGATGCCGGAAGCGATCAGCAGCAAGCCTGTCACGATGGCGAATGCCGACAGCATGGCTACCAGGCCCAGCAATCCGAGCCCAGGATTGGCAAGGACAACGATGCCGAACACCGTGGTGAGCAGGCCGATCAGCAACCAGATTCCCCAGCTCCGCACGAAGTTCCGCGCTGCAAGGGCCAGGACGATCTGGGAGATTCCCAGCACCAAAGCCCACAAACCGATGAGAACACCGATGGCCGCCGCCGTCAGCCCGGGCCAGGCGATTGCCACGATCCCGGCGGCGATGGAGATGAAACCGCCCGCCACGGACCAGCGCGACCGGCCTGCAGGGTCGTAGAAGTAATGGGCCACGCTGGTGATGCCGTCGATGATCGCGAAGAATCCGAACATGACCACCACCACGAACGTAGTGGCACTTGGCAACACCAGGATCAGCAGGCCAAAAACGATTGCGAGGGCTCCCCGGACCAGCAAAGCAGTTCCCGGGGTCTTGAACATTCTGCGATCCGCTGTGTCCGACATAGGGTCAGCGTAACCAACCACCGCGGGTTACCGCATCCCCTCGCGCCGGATGGCCGTGGCGATGGCCGCCGCACGGGTTTCGACGCCCAGTTTTGCGTAGATGTGGGCCAGGTGGGTTTTCACTGTTGCTTCGGAGATGAAGAGGCGTTTGCCCAGGTCACGGTTGCTGAGTCCCTGGGTCAACAGGCTGAGCAGTTCCGCTTCGCGCGGGGTGAGGATTTCGTCCGGATGACGCAGTTGTTGAAACAGCCGAGAGGCGACGGGAGCTGACATGACGCTCTTTCCCTGCACAGCCCCGCGGACGGCGGCGAAGATCTCCTCGGGTGCCGCGTCCTTCAGCAAATACCCCATCGCTCCGGCATCAACGGCGCGGACAATGTCGGCGTCGGAATCGTAGGTGGTGAACACGATGATCGCCTGGTGCGGGGTGCGTTGGCGCAGTTGCTTGATTGCCTCGATGCCATCCATCCCGGCGCCCATGGCCAGATCCATGAGGACCACCGCGGGTTGGTGCTCTTGGGCGGCTTCCAGCGCTTCTTCGCCTGATGCCGCTTCACCGACGACGGCGATATCGGCTTGGGTGCCCAGCAGCGCCTTGAGCCCGCTCCGGACAACTGTGTGGTCATCCACGAGCAGCACGGAAATGGTGCTCATCGGCGCTCCTTCGTCTCGGTGCCTGCAGCCGGCAGGGGCATTTGCGCGGCGATGATGGTGCCCTCGCCGGGGGTGCTTTCCACGGACAATTCTCCGCCCAACTGCTCCACGCGTTGCCTCATGGCCCGCAACCCGTAACCTCCTGTTGGCGACGGCGGAGGTACCGCTTCGGGATCGAAGCCGCGGCCGTCGTCGAACACGTCCAAGGTGACGGCGTCCGGAAGGTAGCCGAGGGTGACGCTGGCGTGCTCGGCCCGGGCATGCAGGTTGATGTTGGCCGCGGCACTTTGGGTAACCCGGAGCAGGGCGTGACGTACCTCGTTCGGAAGCGGCCGTGGCTCGCCGGTGACCTGGACCCGGATAGTGTCCACGTATTGGCGTGCTGCGTGTTCGAGGGCTTCGGGAAGGGGCCCGGATTCGAGGCCAGGGACCGAGAGTTCATGGACCAGGCTGCGGGTGTCGGCAAGGTTCCGCCGTAACAGGCCGGCCGCATGGCGCACATCGTCCTGGGCGGCTTCGGCTGGCCATGATCGCTGGGCCGCTTCCAGGAGCAGCAGGCTGCTGGCGAGCCCTTGGGTGACGGTGTCGTGGATTTCGCGGGAAACACGCTGGCGTTCCGTGGCGATCCCGGCTTCCCGTTCACGTGCGGCGAGTTGCTCCTGCGCTTGTGAGACGTCGTCGAAAAGCTTCTTTTGGAGGGCGGCGTCGCGCTCGATCTTGTCGTAGATGAGGGTCAAAAGCACCCCCGCGGCAAGCGGGCCGAGCAGCATTGCGACGTCCGTCCAGTCGCTCATGCGGAAGAGCCCGACGGCGGTGGCCGCCGCCGTTGCGCCGCCTGCCACATATCCGGCCCAGCCACGGAAAGCCGTGCGGGCCAGGAAGAAGATCGCGAAGGAGCACCACGCGAAGCTCGGCGCGACAATAACCAACACAGCCCAGGCGGCCAACAGAGCGATCATCCATGGCCTGTTGCGGTGGCCCGGCAGCTGGGGGCCGGCCAGGACCGCTGTGACCGCGTACAGCACGCAAACCGCGGCCGCCAGAGCCACCGTCCACAGGTTGTCCGCGGGGGAGTGGCGCATGACGTAGCGGACCCCGGACGCCACCATAAGTACGGCAAAGCCGAGGTGGACCACGGCATCGATCCGGCCATCGATCCGGCCGCCTGGTGCGGGCTGTGGAGGGGCAGTGGGCATGGTCGGTTCCGGTTCCCGTTTCCCTTGGAGGCGTTCTTTCCATGCTAAGTGCCCACAGGGGTGTTGGTCTCTCCACCTTTTGGCTGATACGGCCCGCGGAAAGTATGACTCCCGGGACTGCTTCGGGCCGATGTGGTGCCTGGGCCCGCCCCGGGAGCATGGAGGTGTACCGACGCTGACTACAAGGAGATTGCCGTGAAGAAGTCCAACAAGACGATTGCCGTTGCCGCTGCTGGAGCATTGTTGCTCACCGGTGGCGCCACGGCTGTGGCCAACGCCGTTGCTCCGGCCGCGGCCCCCGTCGCCGTCGAGGCCAAAGCCCGGGCTGACGTCCAGCCCGCACCGGAGAACGTGGTTGCCCAGAACCGCATCACAGTGGGTGCCTCGAGCAAGGCCGTCAACGCTGCGCTCGCCAAGTGCCAGGCGGACAAGCTGCCGTTCGTGACGGTCGCACTGGTGGACCGTTTCGGCACGGTCCAGGCCATCCTCCGTGGCGACAACGCGGCCGAGCACACCATCGAGGCCGCCAAACAGAAGGCCTACACGGCTGCCGCGTTCGGTGCTCCCACCAGTGAGCTTGCCAAGCGCGTCAACGGCAACGGCCCCTCCATTGCTGACCTCCCGGGCACCCTCTTCCTGTCCGGCGGCGTGCCGCTGAAGGTGAACGGCGTCTCGGTGGCGGGAATCGGCGTCGGCGGTGCCCCTGACGGCGCCCTCGACGAAGCCTGCGCTACCGCTGGTGCGGATGCCCTGGCCGAGGCAGCGAAGTAGCGATGAAAAAGCGGATGGCGGGGGTTGGGTTGCTGATGGTCGGGCTGCTGGCGGGATGTACGACGGCGGGAACGTCGCCTTCCAGCCCAGCCTCACCTGGCGCGTCGCAGACAGCCCCCGCTTCCGCGTCGCCGTCGAGCGCCAGCCCTGTCCCGTCGTCGTTTGCTGCCCAGGCAACGCCGCCCAAACTGTCCCCGGAGGCCCAGATGGAAACCGACCGGCTCCTCATCCTCGCCGCGAAAGCCAACGACCCTGCGCGGGTCCGGGAACTCATCGCGGCGGGCGGAAACGTCAACGCCAAGGACGGTATCCAGGACTCCGCGTTCCTCTACGCAGGGGCCGAGGGTTTCAACGAGGTTCTCCAGCTCACCTTGGCCGCCGGGGCCGACGTGCGCAGCATCAACCGGTACGGCGGCACGGCCCTGATTCCGGCGAGCGAACACGGGCACACGGAAACCGTTCGGATCCTGATCGCCGCCGGCGTGCCCGTGGACCACGTCAACAACCTGGGATGGACAGCCGTGCAGGAAGCCATCCTGCTCAACAACGGCGGCCCCAACCAGCAGGACGTGGTGCGGCAGCTGCTCGAGGCCGGAGCGAACCCGGACATCCCCGACCCCCAAGGCCGAACCGCCCTGCAGAACGCAGGGCGGTTCGGATTCACGGAGATCGCGGCGTTGATCCGGGGTTAGAGTGCTTCCAGCACGCTCACGTAGTTCGCGATGCCCACGCCGCCCATGTTCTGCACGGCTCCCCGCCGGGCGTTGGGAAGCTGCATGTCGCCAGCGGTACCCGTGAGCTGCATGGCGGCGATGACGTGCTGGGACACGCCGGTGGCGCCTACGGGGTGGCCCTTCGCCTTCAGGCCGCCGGAAACGTTGATGGGAAGTTTGCCGTCCTTATATACCCACCCCTCCTGGATGGCGCGGGAACCTTCACCGCGCGGGGTCAGGCCCATTGCCTCGTACATGATGAGCTCGGCGATGGTGAAGCAGTCGTGCACTTCGGCGAAGTCCAGGCCATCAACTCCGACGCTGGCCATGGTGAACGCGCGCTCCCAGGACGTCCTGGTGGCGGCGAACTCCGTGGGATCGCGCTTCTCGGCCGGGAAGAAATCGTTCGCGTGGCCGAAACCCGCCAGGCGCACGGGTGCGGTTGCACCTCCGGTTGCCTGGGTGGACAGCACGACGGCGGCAGCGCCGTCGGAGACCGGCGAACAGTCGGTGCGGCGCAAGGGTTCGGCCACCATGGGGTTCTTGTCCGAAATGGTCCGGCAGAACTCCTCGCCGAAGTCCCGGTGCATCTGGGCGTAGGGGTTGTCCATGCCGTTGCGGTGGTTCTTGGCGGCGATGGAACCAAGGACATCGCCGAGGCCCGCTTCGAATCCGGGGCGGGCAATGGAGGTGCCGTAGCGCTTCTCGTAGTGCTTGGCGACTTCAGCGAAGAGACCCGTGAAACCGGTTGATGATGCCTTGCCGGCCATCTCGTAGGAAGCGCCGAGCAGGGCGGCTCCCACGACGTCGGCTCCGGCGTCGGTCATCTTTTCGGCGCCGATCACCAGGACGTTGCGGGCGGTTCCGGCGAGCACGGCCTTGACTCCCTGCTGGAACGCGGCAGAGCCGGAAGCGCAGGCGTTCTCAGTGCGGGTCGCGGGGACGTTGGCGAGGTCCGGGGAGAGTTGGAGGGCCAGGGACGATGTGAAGCCCAGCGGCTGCATGCCCGAGTTGAACTGGCCCAGGTAGATTTCGTCGATGTCCTTGGGGTCCAAGCCGGAGTTCCGGATGGCTTCGCCTGCCACGTGGACGATCAGCGATTCCAGGGTGTCGTCCGTCAGCTTGCCGAACTTGCTGTGGCCCCACCCTGTGAGCAGGATGTCCTTACCGAACTGGTCTTTCAGGCTCATGCGTTGGCTCCTTCGAGGGTGTTTTCCTGCGCGTCTTCGTCCAGCGCCACCGTGAACCCTGCGTCCGTCTTGCTGCGGATGTCTTCCACGGTGACGCCTGGGGCGAGACGGGTCAACACAAGGCGGGTGCCGCCGTCGTGCGTTGCTGTTTCGGGGGCTATATCGAATACGGCGAGGTCCGTGATGATCCTGTCCACGCAGTTAAGCCCCGTGAGCGGGAGGGTGCAGTTGGTGACGATCTTGGCCGAGCCGTCCTTGGCGTTGTGCTCGGTGAGGACCACGACGCGCGGTGTCCCTGCAACCAGGTCCATCGCACCGCCCATGCCCTTGACCATCTTGCCGGGGATGGTCCAGTTGGCGAGGTCGCCGCCGCCGGACACCTGCATGGCACCCAGGATGGCCACCTTCACGTGGCCGCCGCGGATCATGCCGAACGAGGTGGCGGAGTCGAAAATGCTGCCGCCCGGGGTGATGGTCACCGTTTGCTTCCCGGCGTTGATGAGGTCCGCGTCTTCCTCGCCCTCGTACGGGAACGGGCCCATTCCGAGCAGGCCGTTCTCGCTCTGGAGGATCACCCGGACGCCGTCGGGCAGGTTGTTGGCTACCAATGTGGGGATGCCGATGCCGAGGTTGACGTAGTCGCCGTCGTTCAATTCTTCGGCCGCAATCGCGGCCATTTGGTCCCGTGTCCATGCCATGGTGTGTGCTCCTTTGCTTCAGACCGTCAGGGGTTCTGGCCGCTGCCGGACCGTGCGCTGTTCGATGTCCTTGACTCTGTTGCTTGCCTGGACCAGCCGCTGGACGTAGACGCCAGGGGTGATGATGTGGTTGGGGTCGAGCTGCCCCGGCTGGACGATCACCTCCGCCTCGGCGATGGTCACTGCGCCTGCGGTGGCAACCACCGGGTTGAAGTTCCGGGCGGTGTAGCGGTAGGTCAGGTTGCCGTCGGTATCGGCGGTGTGGGCGTGGACCAGCGCGACGTCGGCGGTGATGGCGCGCTCGCGGACGTACGTGACGCCGTCGAACTCTTCCAGCGGTTTGCCGTCGGCAACCAAGGTGCCCACGCCGGTCCGCGTGTAGAAGGCCGGAATTCCGGCGCCGCCAGCGCGAAGACGCTCCGCCAGCGTGCCCTGCGGGGTGAACTCAACCTCTAGCTCGCCGGCCAGGTACTGCTCGGCGAAGAGCTTGTTCTCGCCAACATAGGATGCGATGACTTTCCGGACCTGCCCGGCCTCGATCAGCACGCCCAGGCCCTTACCGTCCACGCCCATGTTGTTCGAGACGATGGTCAGGTCCTTCGCGCCCGACTCGCGGACGGCGTCGATCAGGTCTGCGGGAATACCGCTCAGGCCAAAACCTCCGACGGCGATGGTCAGGCCATCTGCCATGAGGTCATGGAGCGCTGTGGGTGCGCTCGCGTGGATCTTGGACACGGGAACTCCTCTTTGAGTTTGGTTGGCTTCCACTTTGTGGACTGTTGACCTCTTGGGTAGGAGCCTAGGTTCGGCTCTTCGGGCCGGTCAAGAGCGCTCTCTTCGCGTTACTCACGGTGTGGACGCTACACTGAGGCCTGTCCATAATGTGGATGAATTCTATGCAGGAGGCATCGTGGCAGTGCAGGGAGCACAGGTAGTGGGCAGGGTCGCGGAACTGCTCCGCCTGGTTGGGCGCAAGCCAGAAGGCACGTCCTTGGCCGGGCTGGTCCGCGAATCCGGGCTCACCCGGCCCACTGTTCACCGGCTGTTGACGTCGCTGGCCGCCGAGGGCTTCCTGGAACATGATTCGTCCTCAGGAAAGTGGGTGCTCGGACCCGAGATCTTCCTGCTCGGGTCTGTCGCAGCTGCCCGTTTCCCCATGGAGGACATCGCCCGCCCATCCCTTCGCAGGCTGGCTACCGAGACGGGAGAGAGCGCGTTCTTCTCGATCCGGCGCGGCAACGAAACTGTCTGTGTGCTGCGCGAGGAGGGCCCGTTCCCCGTGCGATCGTTCGTGCTCCATGAAGGTGTGCGGTTTCCCTTGGGCGTTGCCTCCGCGGGGACGGCGATCCTGGCCTTCCTGCCCGCCGAAGAACAGGAAGCGCTGCTGGCCGAATGGGCAGAGCACGCAGGTGACTTTTCTGACGGCCATCCTGCTGACGTGGTGCGGGAGAACCTGGAGCAAACAAGGCTGGCCGGGTACTCAGTGAATCCCGGGTTGATCCTCGAAGGCAGTTGGGGAATGGGTGCTGCAGTCTTCGACCAGCAGGGCCGGCCGGCCTGGGCGTTGTCCCTGACCGGGATCGAACCCCGCTTCCGGCCGGAGCGCCAGGAATACCTGGGGAAGCTGTTGCTCGAGGAAGCACACCGGATGACGGCGCGGTTACAAGGAACTAGCTGAGTTCCAGCCGCATCAACACTCTCGGAAAGCCGTTGAGTACGGACGTGGTTTCTGCGACTTTCTTGAAGCCGGCCTTCTCGAACAGCCTCCTTGTCCCGACATAGGCCATAGTCAGGTCCACCTTTCCGCCCTTGTTGTCCACGGGGTAGCCCTCAAGGACGGGGGCGCCGTGGGCCCTGGCGAAGTCGATGGCTCCACGCAGGAGTTCGTGCGAGATGCCCTTTCCCCGGTGCCCGGGCCGCACCCGGATGCACCACACGGACCACACATCGGTCTTGTCCACATGCGGGATCTTCCGGTTCGTCGCGAAACTGGTGTCCGCACGCGGGTGGACGGCCGCCCACCCAACTACCTCGTCGCCGTCGTACGCCAGAACCCCGGGCGGAGGATCCTCGGCGACCAGCTTCTCAACGTATGCGCCGCGCTCTTCGCGTTGCAGGCTCAGGTTCAGCTTGGATGGGATGCGGTAGCTCAGGCACCAGCACACATTGGAGCCGGGGTTCTTGGGTCCCACCATGGTCCTGACGTCATCGAACACCGTGGCGGGGCGAACTTCGATAGCCATCCGCCCATCCTGCCATCGGGATTGGCTGCTCCGCCAGAGAAACTGCTGCGCTAGACTTTCACGCCATCATCGCCTCAGTCGACCGCACCGTATCAGCCGAGTTCTACCGTTCAATCCTCGAAGCAACTGACGCTCCCAGTTGGGGGCCGTTCACCAACCTCTCCCTGGCCGGGGGGTGATGCTTCAGTTTGCCGACCCGCCGGTCGAAATCCAGATGCAGCACTACGCCTTTCTTGTTGATGAGCCGCACTTCAACCGTGCCTATGCGCGACTGGTGAGTGACGGTGTTCGAGCATTGGGCCGACCCGCAAATGACCCGGCCGGGCGAGACGAACACCGAACACGGCGGCCGCGGGGTGTACTTCAAAGACCCCTCGGGACACGCGCTGGAACTGATCACCAAACCGTACTTCTAGGATGTCTACGGGGTCATAGCGTTAACGACTGCTCGAAAGGCAGAGGCGTACGGCGTGGAAGCCACTGCCGGGAAGGTCCTGGGAATTGTGGGTATCGTGCTGGGACTTCTCTTTTCGATTGCCTGCTTCCTCATCCGCTGAGGCCGGGTCCGGAGAGGACGCCGCTCTAACGTACGGAACGCCGCCAAGAACCCAGAATTCTGGGCCCCTAGCCCGCAATACTATCTCTGGAAAACCCGCGGGTGTGATCCCCTATCACGGCCCGGAAGAACGCATTGAAGGGGTGCTCAATGTTGCGATGTTGATACCCACCGACGCGCCTTTCGCTTGGCTTGCCAGGTCCGTCCTGGGCGCTAGCACCATGATTAAGGGTGCAAAATACGCTGATGAAGTCGCCGAAGGCCTCGAAGATGCCAAAAATTATGTGGACGTTACGGCAAAAAAGTCGAGAGTCAGGAATCGGGCGACAAATGCCTCTGCCGATGAAGTAGCGGAGACATTGAAAGCCAATGAGTGGCTAGCTAAGAAAGGAAATAGTGATAGTTATGAGATATTTCTGAAGGAAAACGCCAAATATGTTCTTCGGAAAGAGGCCAAAACTTGGGAGGGTCCTACACCCGATTACTACCCCCCTGGCCAGCACAAACCGTCACTGAAGATAAGACTAGGAGCCGACGAGTGAGCCTCCCATTCGGATATGCTGATAGCCAACAGCGATACGCAGATCTGAGGGCTGAAGCGGCACGCAACGTGTCACTGAACACCCGCTTTCCAGAGTGGCCGTTCCGTGCACCCCCGGGGTTTGCAACAATCTACGAATACGACACTGTCCTGGACGACGACTTCGGAACAGTCTTGGATGCCTTGGTTAAGCACTATCGAGAAGACCATCTGACAGTGCTCGGTCTATCCCCGGGTCCAGACTTTTACGACGACTACTATTGTTTTTTTCCAACCTTTGAGATGAACAGCTCGTCGGTCCTCTGCGATTATGGAAATGCCATATGGTGGGAGCCAGCTGGAGATCCAACGGGTTCACTTGGTATCTCAGTCGATGTTCTGGCGGTCACTGGACCGTCAGGAGCTTGGTCTGTATGGGCGCAAAGAGACTGGGAGATTGGTGTCCTCCTTACGAAGGACGAACACGGAGCTTGGCTCAATGCTGCGGCCCCAGGGTTCGGTACTGACCTAGACCTCGATGACATCAGGTCACCCAAGGGATGGGGGATGCCACTTACTGAAAATGACCTCTCCACTTTTTGGAAAGGTATCCGCGAGCGGGGCAGCGGACCAGCTTGAGCGGCTGAACTGGAAGGTTTGCCAGACGACAAGCGCGAAAATTTGTCCGAAATTCGTTGAGGTTGGTCTTCCTAGTCAGCCTGAAGAGGCTGATTTCGCCTCCCGAAGAGAATACTGCCCTCCCGGGGACGATGCTTATGTTTCCGAACGCGTGGAGGATGCCGTTCAGAACGAGTGGATGGCCCCATAGCGACGTCCGGAGGGTGCGGGGATATCGTGTCTGAAGGCACACCGGAGAATCCTTCGTGCAAGCCCAGGTGCCGATCCTCGTTCAAACCGTAGTTGTTCACAACGGAAGCCAGGAGCTCATCGGGCCGGTAAAGGTGCAGCTCACGGACACTGGGCGCAATGCCGTCTCCGAGAACTGCGCCTACATTGTGGAATCCATAAAACCCAACACCGAAGAGCGGTGGACTTTTTACGTCCAAAACCAGTCTTACCACGGCTCGCCTAGCACTGCTTCTACCATCGTCTTTCGCGATGCCAGTGGATCGTGGTGGAGGAGAAACCGCTCTGAACCTGTCCAGCACGTGCATGAGGATCCCGATAACGTCAGATTGCCAAAGGCCATGAGGGAAGCGTGGGACAGAAATGCTGTATCAGTGGGCATTTCCCCTTCCCTGAACCGAAAGTTCCCCTCCGGGTCCAAGCCCACAGACTGCGCCGCAAGCTACGAGGGAAACCGATTCCATGATCCTCTCGCTCCTCTTCATCCGATACTCACCAGAACAGAGAGATCCCTAACAAGGCTCGCCTGCCAAGCAATCAACGGGCTGGCCGACGGTGCTGAGTACCCGATGTTGATCGACATCACGCGTACCCGGTCAATAGCCCGGCAACCAAGGCCGCGTTTAGCACAAAGTGTGCTGCGTCGAGGATTGCCTTGCTCGGATCAAGTCCGGTCAATCGTGTCATCGCAAATTTCGCCATGTCACGTCGTACTCTTCCTTGCCCCACCCGCTTCTTCACTTCCCGTGATGAGGCGATGAATTGGCTTACTGCTCACGCCCTCTCCCTAACGGAGAGCTGCATCAGGCGGCTCTGCCATGGCCCTCGGCAAACCCGGCACGGCCCTGTGCTGTCAGGGTTTCGGGTGACTGTTTTGTGGCAAGAATAGGCACATGTGCGGCAGATACGTGATGTCCAAAGCAGCCAGCGACCTTCTAGGCCACTTCGACGCCAAGGAAGTCGAGGGCAGCCCTCCGGGGCCGAGCTGGAATGTCGCTCCGACCCAGAACGTTCCGATAGTGGCTGAACGCCTGGACGAGGGCACTATTGACCGGCGCCTGCTCATCGCCAAGTGGGGTCTGGTTCCGTCCTGGGCCAAGGATGTGAAGATCGGCTCCAAACTCATCAACGCCCGCAGCGAGACGATCCTGGAGAAGCCCTCGTTCCGCTCAGCCGCCGTCAAACGAAGGGCCATCGTTCCCGCCGAGGGTTACTTTGAGTGGCAGAAGACCGAGGATGGCAAGAAGATCCCGAGCTAACTTTTATCCAATCGTCTTCCCCGGCCTCGTCAGTCGAAACCCCAGGAGCTGCTTTGCTTTCTGAGCAACCCACGCGAGCTCAAAGTACCCGGAACCAGCCGCGGGCCGCAGCCTTCGCGCCTGCGGCGAGTACCGGCGTCGGACGCTGCTTCCTTAACCAAGCCAGCGCCTGCCATGAGAAGACCGGCCGGGAGCGGCTTTAAAAAACTTTTTCAATCCGCACCCATCCACCCCGTCGTGACCTCCGAATAGCTGGTGAGACACAAACAAGCCGGTGGCGCAGATGCAACGCCGGGCCGCCCGTGTCCCACTACCGAATGGATCCAACGCCCTGGTTCCAAAAACAAGGAGAATGACATGTTGTCCACAAAGCGCCCCGCCCTCGCCTTCGTTGGCCTCACTGCAGCCGCCCTTCTCGGACTCACGGCCTGTGGTGGTTCAAGCACCTCCAGCACCCCCGCTTCTTCGTCGGCTGCCGCGCCGTCATCCGCGGCTCCTTCTTCGATGGCACCGTC
Organism: Arthrobacter sp. LFS091; assembly: GCF_047977885.1. NCBI lineage: Bacteria > Bacillati > Actinomycetota > Actinomycetes > Micrococcales > Micrococcaceae > Arthrobacter > Arthrobacter sp. LFS091. Next base: position 444,165 of record NZ_JBFPFP010000002.1, on the reverse strand, counting down.
GCCATCGTCCTCGGCCATGGCCAGCACCGCCATGGATCCAGCCCGTGACTTGGTTGGTCCCGGCTGCGCCGGTTACGCGGCCCAGGTACCGAGTGGTTCCGGCTCCGTTACGGGCATGGCCCAGGACCCGGTAGCGGTAGCTGCGTCCAACAACCCGCTGCTGAAGACGCTGACCGCCGCTGTTTCGGGCAAGCTCAACCCCAAGGTGGACCTGGTTTCCACCCTGAACGGCAGCGAATTCACGGTGTTCGCACCGGTTGACGACGCGTTCGCCAAGATCGACCCCGCAACCATTGAGACGCTCAAGACGGACGATGCCCTGCTGAGCAAGATCCTCACCTACCACGTAGTCCCCGGCCAGCTGAGCCCGGACAAGATCGCCGGCACCCACAAGACTGTCCAGGGAGGCGAAGTGACCGTAGCCGGCACCAAAGACGCCCTCACGGTTAACGGAGCCAACGTGATCTGCGGTGGCGTTCACACCGCCAACGCAACGGTTTACCTGGTTGATTCGGTACTGATGCCCAAGTAGGCCTTACCGACTTTGGTAACAACAAAGCAGGCGCCGGGATCCGGCGCCTGCTTTGTTGCTTTTTCAGGAGGACTCTATTGGTGCGTGTGATCCGTCCGCGACTCGGTACAGCTCTCCGCGCACTCATGCTTGGTGACGAGGTCGAACTGGACACCGCCGTGCTGCTCCACACCTGTGCGGATGGCACGTTCCACCACAGAAGTGGCCAAACGCTTGTGCAGCGACAGGGGATCGCGCCTCAGGTCCTTGGTCAGTGCGAAACAGAGCAACAGCATGACGATCACGAACGGCAGCGCCGCCACGATGGTGACTCTTTGCAACCCGGCCAAAGCCTCCGATGGCTCGTCACCACCGGCCAAGAGCATGACGGCGGCAACAGCGCCAGTGAGGCTTCCCCAGAAGATGACGACGGCGCGTCGCGGGTGCTCAGCCCCGTTGGAGCTGAGAGAACCCATGACGATCGAAGCCGCGTCGGCTCCGGTGATGAAGAAGATAGCTACGAGCACCATGGCCAGGACAATGACAGCGGCTGTGGCCCATCCGGGCATTCCGAGGTTCTTGACCAGGTCGAAGAGAGCGCCGTCGAAGTTGACGGAGGGGACCCCGTTGGTGGTGGTTACCAGCCCGGGTGTGCCTGCCTTGTCCGCTTCCTGTTGGATGTTGAACGCGGCTCCGCCGAAGATGCCGAACCAGATCACGCTGACAACACTGGGGACGAGGAGGACGCCGGTGACGAACTGGCGGATGGTGCGACCACGGCTGATGCGCGCGATGAACAGGCCAACGAAGGGCGTCCAGGAGATCCACCAGGCCCAGTAGAAGATGGTCCAGCTGGTCATCCAACTGCGCAATGCGTCGTCGCCCACCGCTTCTGTCCGGGATGACATTTCGGCAAGGTCGCGGGCGTAGTCGCCGATGGCGGAAGGGATCAGGTTGAGGATGAAAAGGGTGGGGCCAGCAACAAAGACGATGAGGGCAAGCACCACGGCAAGAACCATGTTGATGTTCGACAGCCACTGGATTCCGCGGCTGATGCCGGAGACGGCCGATGCGACGAAACAGAAGGTCAGGATGGCCACAATGACCACCAGCACGGGAGTGCCGACTTCACCGAGCCAGCCGTTGGACGTCATGCCGCTGCCGATCTGGAGGGCGCCGAGGCCGAGGGACGCGGCGGTTCCGAACAGCGTGGCGAAGATGGCCAGGATGTTGATGAACTTGCCAACGGGCCCTTCCACCATCCGGATCCCGAACAGCGAGGTGAACGCTGCAGAGACCAGTTGCTTGCGGCCCAAGCGGTACGTCCCGTAGGCCATGGCGATGCCCACCACTGCGTACATGGCCCAGGGGTGGAGGGTCCAGTGGAAGATCGAGGTGGCCATGGCGGTCTGGATGGCGGCGGGGGTGCGTCCGTCCACAGTTCCGGGCGGCGGTGAGATGTAGTGGTAGAGCGGCTCGGCGACACCGTAGAACATGAGGCCGATGCCCATGCCCGCGGCGAACATCATGGCCACCCAAGAGACCGTGCGGAATTCCGGCTTCTCGCCGTCCTTGCCCAGCGGGATGTTGCCGAACTTGCCAAGGGCCAGCCACAGCACGAAAACAACAAACAATGATGCAAGCACCATGAACAGCCAGCCGGTGTATTCCATGACCCAGTTCAGGGCGCCCTTGGAAGTTTCCGAAAGGCTGTCGCGTCCCACGAAGCCCCAGATCACGAAGGCGACGGCGATGGCGCCCGTGATTCCGAAGGTGACTTTGTCGAGGGTAAGTTTCTGGTTCCGGCGGGCCGAAACGGCCTGCTCGGTCTTGGCGTTGCGCAGTTCTACCAGGATCTGTTCGTATTCTTCGGAATCCGGGAGAGCTGCTGCGCCTCCGTCCTCATCGTTGAGGGCTGTTGCGTCGGGGGAGACAGTGATCTCCACGTGGACGGGGTCGGGTGCTGCGTTGGCGGGTAAATCCTCGGGTACTAACGATTTTGTGTCACTGTTTGTAGCCATGAGCGGGTCCTTTACTCGGCGAGTCATGGGTTATTGCGTTGATGCACGGCCCCGGTGGGCGTGCGTCCAGAGGGAGAGGGATGGTTCCGCATGAATCAACAACGTTCGCGGTAAGCAACAGAGTGCGCTTCGTCACACGTCAAAGTCAAGACTTTTACATCTTTTGTGGCGTATTGATATATCAATTGGCTCTGACGAAGTCCGTTGCTTATTATGAGCAGTGTTGCTTACAGAGCGTCAGCTATCGGGACGTGTTACGCATGCGGGCGCTGATGGTCAGCCCGGCCTCGCCTAGCCCAACGATGAGGCTTGGTGCTGGTCCAGCAACGTCCTGATTCTCCCGGCCAGGAATTGCTGTCCTGCACTGCTGGGGTGTTCTCCGTCCGGACCCAACAGTGGGGAGTCCGGCCCATCGACCCATTGTTCGGCGACGGGGTCGATAAATTCGGCGCCGGCGTCGCGGGCTGCTGCCTGTTCCTGATCACGAATCATGGTGACGTCCGATTCGAGGGCGTCGAAGCCGGTCAGCGGGCCGATCATGATTCGCCTGGCGTGGGGAGCCAGCGTCGTTATTTCCCCGAGGGCATCCATAAGAGCGGCGCGTAGCTCTGCAGGGTCTTGGCCTGCGTCGTTGTCCGAACCAAAGAGCACAACGACGTCCGTCGATGCGTTAACGGATCCGCTGATCTGTGAGGCAAAGGTGGCGTCTTCGTCACCGAGGGTAAGGTAGCCCGCGCCGTTTTGAGCTTCATTAGTGATCTTCGCCGGCACGGAGGCTGCATGGAGTTCATGCCGAAGGAGGCGGGGCCAGGCTTCCTCTGGGCTCGTCCCATATCCGGTGCTGAGAGAATCACCGATGATGACGATGCGTTCGGGTGCAGTCGAGCGGTGCACCGGATGCGCCGCATCCTGGGGTGGTTTCGGTTGTGGAGACTTCAAATCCACGGGACTGCTGGCAGCGAGGGAGCAGCCGGTAAGGACGAGGGCGACAGCTGATGCGCATAAGGCGGACACGGAAATGCCTGGGACTCGGAAGCCCCGGCTTGTCGAGCCGTGTCGTCGTGTCATGCCGTTAAGGATAAACGCTTACCGGTCCTTGGGTTCTTGCGGTGATTGCAACACTAGCCGAGTGCACTATCCCGGCAGGCGGGTCCACGGCAGGGGAAGGACGGGAACCTGCCCGCCAGCGGCTGCACCTTCAGGTGGGACGGCCATATACCCATCGGCCCAGGCAAGCCCGCGCATCATCCCGGGGCCGGCATGGGCGGCAGGAAACACCAGTCCGTGGATGACGCTGCACGGTATGAGGCGGGTTTTTCCCGGGGCGGGTTCGATGTCGGCGCCGGAGAGCATAGGTGTGGGCTCTTGGAGGGATTGCTTTCCCAAGGCAGCGAGGAGCGGTTCACCGAGGGTCATAAGGGCCAACATGGCGGCCAACGGATTTCCCGGCAATCCCAGGATGAAGTGTCCGTCCGGTAGCTCCGCCAGCACCGCAGGATGGCCCGGGCGCATGGCAACCCCATCCAGCAGCAGCCGCCCACCAAGCGCCGCGACGGCAGCACGGAAGTGGTCTGTTCCGGACTTGCCGGTCCCGCCGGTGGTAATGGTGACCTCAGCCCGGTGGCGGTCAGCACCGCCGTCGTCACCGCCAGAGAGCGCAGCCAGCCACTCCTCGTAGGAGTCGCCGATCCGCAGCTGCCCTACCGCGACCCCGCCCAACTGCGGGATGACCGCATCAAGCTGCGGACCGAAAGCGTCGCGCACCTGTCCGGGCGCCGGGTCACCGGAGGTGACCACTTCCGAGCCCGTCATGACGACGGCGACCCGCGGCTTGCGCTGCACCTGGACGTGATCGTGTCCGGCCACTGCAGCGAGGGCAAGGTGTGCCGGATTGAGCCGGGTCCCGGCGGGTATGAGGACATCACCCGCACTGGCCTCTTCGCCGGCCGGTCGGATGTGCCGGCCGGGGAGAAGCTCATCCGGGTTTGCATGGGGAGTGAGCGAAAGACGCCCGTCTCCGGATATGCGACCGCTTTCCTTGCGGAGCACGCCTGTAGCACCGGCGGGTACCAGTCCTCCGGTTGCGATGACACTGGCTTCACCGGAGGAAAGCCGGCGTCCGGCCGTCGTGATGGTCCAGGGGCCTTCGCCGTTGACTGACCAGCCGTCCATGGCGGACGACGCGTAGTGGGGAAGGTCCTGTCGGGCAATGACGTCACGGGCCAGGGTGCATCCGATTGCCGTGCCGAGTTCGGTCTTCCATGAGGGGAGCGGCGTGGCACAGCTGAAGGCCAACTGCCGTGCTTCGGCCCACGTGGTGGCGTGGTGCCGCGTGAGGTCGGCTGGTGAATCCGCTGGTGCAAGCATGGGTGTCCGATTCCTGGGTGCGTTCATGGGGCACGGATGCCGGGGACTGCTCGGCCTTCCCGTAATTACTGCCGCGCCGTCCCCGGCATCCGTTGAGTGCGTACTTAGTTCTTCACGTAGCCGTTGGGGTTCAGTACGAACTTTGTTGCCGCTCCGGCGTCGAACTCGGCGTAGCCGCGGGGTGCGTCCTCGAGCGGGATCGCCTTGGCGTTCACGGCCTTGGCGATCTGGACCTTGTCATGGAGGATCGCCATCATGAGCTGGCGGTTGTACTTCATGACGGGGCACTGCCCGGTGGTGAAGGAGAGGGACTTGGCCCAACCGGTGCCCAGGGACAGCGAAAGCGATCCGTGCTTGGCGGCCTCGTCGATTCCGCCCGGATCACCGGTGACGTAGAGGCCGGGGATACCCAGGGAGCCTCCGGCCGCCGTGATGTCCATCAGGGAGTTCAGCACCGTGGCCGGTGCCTCATGCGATGCGTCCTTGCCGTGTCCGCGGGCCTCGAAGCCCACGGCATCCACGCCGCAGTCGACTTCCGGCACGCCGAGGAGCTGTTCGATCTGGTCCTTGGGGTCGCCCTTGGAGACGTTGACGGTTTCGCAGCCGAAGGAGCGTGCCTGGGCCAGGCGGTCTTCGTTCATATCGCCCACAATGACGACGGCGGCCCCCAGCAGTTGGGCGCCGACGGCGGCGGCGATACCCACGGGACCGGCGCCGGCCACGTAGACCGTGGAACCAACGCCCACACCGGCAGTGACGGCTCCGTGGAAACCGGTGGGGAAGATGTCCGAGAGCATGGTCAGGTCCATGATCTTCTCCAGGGCCTGGTCACGGTCCGGGAAGCGCAGCAGGTTCCAGTCCGCGTAAGGGACCAGGACGTACTCGGCCTGTCCGCCCACCCAGCCGCCCATGTCCACGTAACCGTAGGCGCTGCCCGGCCGGTCCGGGTTCACGTTGAGGCAGATGCCGGTCTTTTGTTCCTTGCAGTTCCGGCAGCGGCCACAGGAAATGTTGAACGGCACCGAGACGATGTCGCCCACCTTGATGAACTCGACGTCGGGGCCAACCTCCACCACTTCGCCCGTGATTTCGTGGCCAAGGACCAGGTCTTTCGGTGCGGTGGTCCGGCCGCGGACCATGTGCTGGTCCGAACCACAGATGTTGGTGGTCACGGTGCGCAGGATGACGCCGTGGGGTACCTTACGGCCGACATTGGCGGGATTGACGCCTGGCCCGTCCTTGAGTTCGAAGGTGGGGTAGTCGGTATTGATGATTTCTACGACACCGGGTTCCTTGTAGGCGACTGCTCTGTTTCCTGACATGACACTCCTTAGGGTGTTTGGTGGTGCGGAAATGTGGGCCTGGCCGGTTGCCCGAAAGCGGTGCTTCGATGAGGAAATACCTCCCCAGGTTTCAGGCATCGAAGCACCATTTACAGGCAACCGATCAGCGGTGGTCCTGGGCTTATGGGCTGGCGGCTCGTTCCAACCTGATGATCACTGACTTGGACGTCGGTGTTCCGCTGGTGTCTGCAACCGAGTCCAGGGGCACCAGGACGTTGGTTTCGGGATAGTACGCGGCCGCGCAACCCTTCGGGGTGGAGTAGGAGACAATCCTGAAGTTCTCCGCGACCCGGTCGGTGCCTTGGAACTCGGAGACCAGGTTGACCATGTCCCCGTCCGCGAAACCAAGCTCGTTGATGTCGTCGGCGTTGATCAGCACCACGCGCCGGCCGCCGTGGATGCCGCGGTACCGGTCGTCCTTGCCGTAAATGGTGGTGTTGTACTGGTCATGGGAGCGCAGGGTCTGCAGGACCAACCTGCCCGGCGGCACCTTGATGTACTCCAACGCATTGCCCGTGAAATGGGCTTTGCCGGAGGCTGTATTGAACTTCCGGGCATCGCGGGGTGGGTGCGGAAGGACAAAGCCGCCCGGGTGCTGGATCCGGGCTTCGAAGTCTTCAAAGCCGTCAAAGACCGCCTCGATGTGTTTCCTGATGAGGGTGTAGTCATCCCGCATGGCCAGCCAGGAGGCCTTGGGGGTGTTGGGCAGGCGGTGGTGGCCATCGGTGAACAGCTTGTCCGCGAGGTTGCAGACGATCGCAACTTCGGAGTGGAGGTGCTCGCTGGCAGGCTTGAGCCTGCCCCGTGAAGCGTGGACGGCACTCATGGAATCTTCTACCGTGACCCGCTGGTCCCCGGTCCGCTGGGTGTCCTTTTCGGTCCGTCCAAGGGTCGGCAGAATCAGGGCCCGCCGGCCGGTGGACAGGTGGGAGTGGTTCAACTTGGTCGAGATCTGGACGGTGAGCCGGGTGTTGGCCAGGGCTTGCTCGGTCACCTCCGAATCCGGGGCGGCACGGACGAAGTTCCCGCCCATGCCCATGAAGAAGCGGACCTTCCCATCGCGCATGGCGCGGATGGCTGCCACTGTGTCATAGCCGTGTTCCCTGGGGGAGCGGAACCCGAATTCCTGGTCCAGGCGGTCGTGGAACGCCTCCGGCATCTTTTCGAAGATGCCCATGGTGCGGTCGCCCTGCACGTTCGAGTGTCCTCGAACGGGACAAACACCGGCGCCGGGTTTGCCGATGTTTCCCTGGAGGAGCAGGACGTTCACCACGTCCCTGAGCGTTGGCACTGAGTGCTTGTGCTGGGTGAGGCCCATTGCCCAGCAGACAATGGTGGAGCCGGAGGCCAGCAGCCGTTCGCCCGTGGCGTGGAGCTGCTCAAGGGTGAGGCCCGTGGCTTCCACGATGTCTTCCCATTCCACCTTTTCCAGGAAGCGCAGGTAGTCGTCGATGCCCACCGTGTGGTCATTGATGAAGGCGTGGTCCAGGACGGTTTCCAGTCCCGGGCTGTTGCGGCCCGCTGTCTCGGCCTCCAGGAGGTACTTGCCCAGGCCCTGGAAAAGGGCCTGGTCGCCACCGGCGCGGATTTGGAGGAAATCATCGGTCAGCTGGGTGCCCACCACCATGCCGGCCACATGCTGAGGGTTCTCGAAGTGCAGAAGTCCCGCCTCGGGAAGCGGATTCACGGACACGATGACTGCGCCGTTTTTCTTGGCCTTCTCCAATGCGCTGAGCATGCGGGGATGGTTGGTTCCCGGATTTTGCCCGGCAACGAAGATCAACGATGCCGTTTCCAGGTCAGTGAGGCTGACTGAGCCCTTTCCGATGCCGATGGTTTCCACCAGGGCGGAACCTGAGGACTCGTGGCACATGTTGGAGCAGTCCGGCAGGTTGTTGGTGCCGATGCCTCGGACCAGGAGTTGGTACACGAAGGCTGCCTCGTTCGAGGTCCGGCCCGAGGTATAGAAAACAGCCTCGTCAGGTGACGCCATGCCCTTGAGTTCGGCTGCCATCAGCTCGTAAGCGTCGTCCCAGCTGATCGGCGTGTAGTGGGTGGCGCCTTCCTCGAGGACCATGGGATGGGTCAGCCGGCCCTGCTGTCCCAGCCAGTAGTCATCGCGGGTTTTCAGTTCTTCCACGGAGTACTTGGCGAAGAATTCCGGAGTGACGCGTCGGCGGGTGGCTTCCTCGGCCACGGCTTTCGCGCCGTTCTCGCAGAACTCCGCAGCGTTGCGCTTCTCATGCTCGGGCCACGCGCAGCCCATGCAGTCGAAGCCGTCCAGTTGGTTCACGGCCAGCAGGGTTTGGACGCTGCGAACCGGGCCCATTTGTTCCAGGGAGATCTTCAGCGCGTTCGCGACGGCGGGGATGCCGACGGCCTTTGTCTTGGGTTTGGTGACGGTCAGCTTCGACTCGTCGATGTTTCCTTCGGGGGCTTTCGTTGCCATGCGGGTTCCCTTCAGGTCCGGGCAGCAGACGTCGCGGCGGCCAGTTGGGCGGGTTTCTGCTGCCCTGCGGCCTCAACGGTATGCAGGAGCAACAGTGCGGTGGTGACGGAACCAACGCCGCCGGGAACGGGCGTCAACCCAGCTGCCACACCGGTGACGCTCGCTTCATCAACATCCCCCACCAGCGAGCCGTCGGGCAGGACGTTGGTTCCGACGTCGACCACTACCGTCTCCGGCGAGAGGTGGTTGCCTTTCAGAAGTCCGGCCCGGCCAGCGGCAACAACCACGACGTCGGCCGGCTGGGTGTAGCGTTCCAGCGGCCCCGACTTGGAATGGCAGACGGTGACGGTGGCGTCCCGCTCCAACAGCAGCAGCGCCAGCGGCTTGCCCACCACTGCGGAACGCCCGACGACGGCCACGTTCCGGCCCGCGATGGGCACCTGGAAGTGTTCCAGGAGTTCAACCACGGCCTGCGCCGTTGCCGGGGCGAAGGCGGGTTGGCCGACGGCGAGGCGGCCGAGGCTGAGGGGATTGGCGCCGTCGATGTCCTTTTCGGGAGCGATGAGCCCTACCAAGGCATCAGCTTTCACTCCCGCCGGCAGCGGCGTTTGCAGGATGATTCCATTCAGATGAGGCCCAGCGCCGCGGCGTAGGTGGCAGCCAGCGTCTTGTTCGGCGCGTCGAACTTCTTCTGGATGTTCTTGTGGTGGAAGTTCACCGTGCTCTCGGAAATGCTCAGGATGATGGCGATTTCCCCGGAGCTCTTGCCGTCGGCGGTCCATTGCAGGATCTCGCGTTCGCGATGGCTCAGGCAGACCGGGTTGGACATCAGCATCGGATGCTCCAGGTCGGTCAGCTTCTGGGTCAGCAACTCGATCATGCAACGCAGCCGCAGGCGGATTTCCTCGCGCTCGAAGCTGGAGATGTTCTGCTGGTCGCGCGCCACGGAAAGCACGCTGAGCAAATTGTTCGGCGCGCGGATCGGCAGGGTCGCGCCGACACAGAGGCCCCAATCGCGAGCCTCGTTCCAGAGCATCCGGCTCTGGTCGAACAGGCTGTCGCTCCAGACCACCATTTCCGAGGAGCGCAGGCCGTTGAGGATCGCCGGATCCACGGCCCCGTAGTTCTGCATCTGGTATCGCTCCAGCCAGGCCTTGGGATAGGTGCCATGGACCTCGGTCTTCGGCCGGGTGAAGGGAATCGTGTGGCGCACGCCATAGGCGTAGTAATCGAAGCCCAGGCGCCGCACTTCCTTTTCCAGGACGGCGAACACGCCCTGGCTGTCGTGGATCGGCTGCATCTCGCTACGCAAACCGTCCCACCACAGCAAAAAGCCTCCGTCATTCCTCATTGACCGACGGTTCGGCGCTGAGGTCCTGCAGGACGCTGGCGAGGTCGTCTTCGGTGGCTTCGGGCCCAAGATCGATAATCCTGCATCCAATGCCCAGTCGTTCAGCCGCGCGTTCAATGGACCGGACGTACCAGAGCGTTGATTCGTCGTCCGTGGCCACAACCACGGCCAGGACAGGATGGCGCCCGCTGTTTTCCAGGCCCCGCGCCTGTTCCTGGGCCTTTTGCTGGATGATTGTGGCCAGTTTCTTGCCGGAAAGCACATTGGTGCTCACGAGAGAATCCTTTCGCGGACGCGCTTGACCAGGGAATCGGCCGCCAGGACCACTTTGTCTTCAAGCCCGTCGGTCTCCCCGGCCAGCTGGGCGCGGGCGGCGGGGTCCTTGATGGCCACCACGTTGATGTCTATGTTGACGCGTGCTGTCGTGGCTGCGGCGCGGGCTGCATCCGCTGCTGCGGCAACATCGCTGATGACATTGGGGTTCGCCGCGTCCAGGAGGTCGGTGGCGAGTTCCACTACTTCGCCGGCAACCCGGATGAGCTGCGCGGGGGTTTGGGCGGCCTGCACCAGGGCGGCCTGGATGGCTGCCTTGCGTGCAGCCTTCAGTTCGTCCGTGTCGGACGGGAGTTTGTAGGAGTCGATGACCGCCTGGAAGGCGTGTTCATCGGCGTCGGCAAGGCGCACGGCCTCGTCTACCAAGTGGTCGGCTGCGGCGGTGACCCGTGCGACGAGTGCAGCGTGCTGCTCGAACTTGGCCCCGGTGGTGTATCTGGCCACCATGGCAACCAGAGCCGCCCCTTGGGCTGCGTGCAGCGCGGCCGCCGCCCCGCCGCCCGGTGTGGGCTGGCGGGCGGCGAGCCTGGCGAGGTAGTCCTGAATCGTTTCTGAGCTGATCATGGGACGTGTTCTAGCCGCGGAGCCGGCTCATGGTGGGGTCGTACAGCGGGTCCTCGGTGACGGTCGCCTGGATACGGCGTCCGAAGTATTCGATTTCCACGGAATCACCCAGCGAGACGGCCGCAGGCAGGTAGGCGTAGGCGATCGGCTTGCGGACCGTGTAGCCGAAGGCCGCGCTGGTCACGTAACCCACCGCCTGGTCCTTGTAGAACACCGGTTCCTTGCCCAGCACGAGGCTCCTGCCGTCGTCGACCGTCAAGCAGCGCAAGCGGCGGGCAGAGCCTTCCTCCGTGCGTCCTTCCAGGGCCGCCTTGCCGATGAAGTTCTCTTTGGCCATCTTCACGGCGAAACCGAGGCCGGCTTCGAAGGGGTCGTGCTCGGTGGTCATGTCCGTGCCCCAGGAACGGTAGCCCTTTTCCAGTCGCAGGGAGCTGAAGGCTGCGCGGCCTGCCGCAATGACGCCGAACGGCTGGCCGGCCTTCCACAACGCGTCCCAAAGCCGCTGGCCGTTGTCCGCACTGGTGTAGAGCTCCCAGCCAAGTTCGCCAACGTAGGACAAACGCATGGCGGTGACGGTGACGCCGCCGATGGTGACCTTCTTCGCACGGAAGTACTTCAACCCGTCATTGGTGAAGTCGTCGCTGCTGACGGTGCTGATGAGGTCGCGGGCAAGGGGCCCCCACAGGCCGATGCAGCAGGTGCCGCCGGTGGTGTCGCGGACCTGGACCCAGTCGCTGGCACTGCCGCTGGCCGTCTGGTGGCGGGCCGCGCGCTCAAAGTAGGCGGTGTCGATGTTGCCGTTGGCGCCCAACTGGAACGTCTCCTCATCCAGGCGCGCAACAGTGATGTCGCTTCGGATGCCGCCGGCTTCGTCCAGGAGCAGGGTGTAGGTGACGGCGCCGGGCTTCTTGGCGAGGTCGCCGGTGGTCAGTTCCTGCAGCAGCTTCAGGGCTCCGGGGCCCGAAACTTCCAGGCGCTTCAGCGGCGTCATGTCGTACATGGCAACAGCAGTACGTGTCTTCCACGCCTCCGCCGCAGCGATGGGTGAGCTGAACATCCCGGACCAGGCATCACGGGCCGGCGGCTGCCACTCGTCCGGCATTTCCTTGAGCAGTTCGGCGTTCGCCTCGAACCAGTACGGACGTTCCCAGCCGGCGCCTTCCAGGAAGAAGCCACCAAGCTGCTTCTGGCGGGCGTGGAAGGGGCTGACGCGGAGGTTGCGGGGGGAGAGCTTGGGCTGGAGCGGGTGCAGGACATCGTAGATTTCCACGAAGTTCTGCTGGGACGTTTCGCTGACGTACTCCGGCGTGAGCTGGACCTCTTCGAAGCGGTGGATGTCGCAATCGCCAAGATCGATCTTGGACTTTCCGTCAACCAGGAGCTCCGCCACCGCGCGGGCGATGCCGGCGGAGTGGGTGACCCACACGGCCTCGGCAACGAAGAAACCATCCACTTCCTTGGACTCGCCCACCAGGGAGCCACCGTCCGGGGTGAAGGAGAAGATGCCGTTGAAGCCGTCCTCGATTTCGCTTTCGCGCAATGCCGGAAGGATCTGCTTGGTTGCCTCCCAGGCGGGAAGGAAGTCTTCCAGGGTGAAGTCCAGGCGCGAGGGCATGTTGTGTTCGCTGATGCTGCTGGGCTCGTAGCTGCCGAGTTCGTCCAGGTCCACGGGCATGGGGCGGTGCGCGTAGGAGCCGATGCCGTAGCGCTCGCCGTGTTCGCGGTAGTAAAGGTCCTGGTCCTGGTGGCGCAGAATGGGCAACCGGGCGCCGTTGGGGAGCTCGTTCTTGCCCTTCTGTGCGGGGACCGGCGTGGTCTTGACGTACTGGTGGGCCAGCGGCAGGAGCGGAACGGACATGCCGATCAGCTCGCCCACCTTGGCGCCCCAGAAGCCGGCGCAGGACACCACAATGTCCGCCGGGATCACGCCGTCGGCAGTTTCGACGCCGGTGACGCGGCGGTTGGACTGCTCGATACCAGTCACCTCGGTGTTGCCGATGTACTTCACGCCGGCGGCTTCGGTGCGCTTGATGAGCAACTGGACGGCGCGGGCGGCCAAGGCCAGGCCGTCGGTGGGTACATGGAGTCCGCCGAGGATGTCTTCCTCGTTGATGAGCGGGTAAAGCTCCTTGCACTCTTCACGGGAGAGGATCTTGCCGTCGATGCCCCACGCCTGCGCATAGCCGAGCTTGCGCTTGAGGTCCGCCAAGCGGGTTTCGGTGGTGGCAACTTCAAGGCCGCCCACCTGGTTGAAGCAGCTTTGGCCGTCCTCCGTGAGGGACAGGAGCTTTTCCACCGTGTACTTGGCGAAGAGTGCCATGGACTTGGAGGGGTTTGTCTGGAAGACCAGGCCCGGCGCGTGCGAGGTGGAGCCGCCGGGCATGTTCAGTGGTCCCTGGTCCAGGACGGTGATGTTGTTCCAACCACGGGTGACGAGTTCGTCGGCGAGGTTGGTGCCGACGATCCCGGCTCCGATGATGACAATGCGAGGCGTGGTTGCCATGGAAAATTCTCCTGCTGAGGTTCGTGGGGCTGGGGCTGGGGCGGGCTGGTTAGCGGAAGACGACCGTGCTGGTCTGGTCAAGGAGGACCCGGTGTTCGCAGTGCCAGCGGACGGCACGGGAAAGCGCAAGGGCTTCGGCATCCTGGCCCACGGTGGCGAGGGCATTGGGACCGTAGCTGTGGTCCACGCGGATGACTTCCTGCTCGATGATCGGGCCCTCGTCCAGTTCCGCAGTGACGTAGTGGGCTGTTGCACCCACCTGCTTCACTCCGCGGTCATAGGCCTGGTGGTAGGGGCGGGCACCCTTGAAGCCAGGCAGGAAGGAGTGGTGGATGTTGATCGCACGGCCTTCGAGCTTGCGGCACAGATCGTCGGAAAGGACCTGCATGTAGCGGGCCAGGACCACGAGGTCGGCCTCGTATTCGTCCACCAGGTCCAGGAGCCTCTGCTCCGCTTCAGCCTTGGTGTCCGCGGTGACGGGAACGTGGATGAAAGGCAGGCCCGCTGCCTCGGCCATGGCGCGGTGTGTCTCGTGGTTGGAGACAACTGCCACCAGCTCGCCGCCAAGGCTGCCTCCGCGCCAGCGGAAGATGAGGTCGTTGAGGCAGTGGCCAAACTTGGAGACCATCACCAGGACCCGCTGCTTGGTTTCGCCGTGGAAGCTGAACTTCATGTCGAAACGGTCCGCGATGGAGCGGAACTCGTCCTCAAGCTGTTCCGGTGTGAAGGTTTTGGCACCGGAGAAGGCCGTGCGGAGGTGCAGGGTCTGGCGCAGGCTATCGTCGAACTGCTGGTGTTCTTCGATGTTGAAGCCCCGGTCGAAGAGGAAGGTGGTGACTGCCTGCACGATGCCGGGCTGTTCGACGCACGACAGTGTGAGTACGAACTTCTGCGCCTGCTCGTCATTGAGCTGGCCGCGTTCAGCCGGAAAAGTGCTGAGGTGGGGGTCTGAAGCTACGAGGGTCATGGGTCCTCCTGGGATGTTTTGCCTAGATATATTCTTGGGACATGAACTGATATATTAGGATTGGAAATCAGCGTATACTGGTGTCCAAGGCAGGTCAATAGATTTCCCGTTCTTGAAAAAGGAGTTGGCGCGTTGGCAACTGGAACTCTGGCAAGCATCGGCGACGCCACCAGGAAATCGCTGGCTGACGTGGCCTATGAACGGCTTCGTGATCGACTCCTGATGCTCGAAATCAAACCCGGGGACATCCTCAACGATGAGCACCTCGCCAAGGAACTGGAAGTCGGGCGCACTCCTGTTCGGGAAGCCCTGAAGCGCTTGGAACTGGACCGCCTGGTGATTACCTACCCGCGGCGCGGAACATTCGCCACCCGTGTGGAGGTAACCGATCTTGCTTTCATCTCCGAAATCCGGGCACAGCTGGAGCCCCTTGCCGCAGCCCGGGCGGCGCGCGTCGCGTCGGCTGCCACCCGGGACCAACTACGCAGCGTGATGCGGGCTGTGGAGGATTTTGATGTCAGCGCCGCCTCGGTAGTGGAGACGTTACGGCTCGACGCAAGCGTCCACCAGGGCATCTACGCGGCGGCTGCGAACCCGCACCTGGAAGACATCCTGATCCGTTATGACAATCTGGCGACGCGCATCTGGTGCATGGTGCTGGACCGCTTGCCGGATCTCGAACATCACGTCCGCGAGCATTTGGATCTCCTGAAAGCCGTGATCGACGGCAAGGAAGATGAAGCTGCCGAGCTCGCCAGGGTCCACGTCAATGGATTCGAGCGCGCCGTCCGTCAGGCATTGTTCGCGGCCTAGGGGCAGTCTTCCCATTCCCGCGGTGGCTCCCGGGACATGGTTGACGCAGGGAGAAGCCGCTTGCATACTTGCTTCACTAATATATCACTCGGATATCAGAAGAGCGTTGGCAGCTACCCAGCGTCCTTCTGGTGCTTGTGATGGCGTCCCCCAATTTCCCGGAGTATCAGATGAATACACGAGAACCACTTTTCGATGAGGCGATGGTCGGCATCACGTTCGACGAGATCCGCCATCCCCACCGCCTCGCAGAGCGCGGCCGGTGAGCCCGATGCCGCAGACAAAGCCGGCCCGGACGGTGCAAGGGCGGGCCTTGCGCAAGGACTGGGCCCAGCTGACGGGACATGTGGTGGAAGTGTGGTTCGCGGGCGACCGCGTAATGACCGGGGTGGTGGAGCAGGCGGCGGCTGATGACTCCGTCCTCTGGATCGCAGCGCACGGAGCTGATCGGCGGAAGCTCTTTGACCAGTCCACCGGCTACGAGGTGTGGGCCTAGCCCTGCAGCGAGGGTCCCTGGCTCAGGCCTCATCCTCGGGCCGGGCCATGAGGATGCGCTGCGCCGTCTTCTGGAGGATATCCAGCGACTCCTTGATCAGGGGCGAGCCCATACTTCCCCTTCGTACCGCAGCGACGATGCGGCGTGCGGGCTTGCCCTTCCCGGTGATCCGTAGCCGGACCACATTTTCGGCACCGTGCAGGGGTGCCAGGCGGGGCAAAAGGCCGACGCCCAGCCCCGCACCCACGAACGCGATCTGGGTCTCCCATTCAACGGCCTCATGGGCGATCCGTGGTGTCACTCCGACCGCCGTGAAAGCCGCAGTGAACAGTGAGTGGTACGTGGAGCCCGCCGCCTCGGTGATCCATGGCTCCGATGCCAGTTCTTCCAGAGTCACCTTTGCGCGGGCTGCCAGCGGGTGGTCTGCCGGAATAATCACGTCCAGGGGATCGTCAAGCAGGACCGTTTGCTCGAAGCGGGGATCGTCTTCGCCGTAGTTGTCGGACTGCATGGCAACAATGACCGCGAGGTCGATCCGCTCCGCCACCAGCAGGTCGAAGCAGCGTGAGGGGTTGGCCTCCAGCACCTGCACCTCCAGGAGGGGCCGTGTTGAGCGCAGCGTGGCGGCCAGCGGCGCGAGCAACTGGGCTGCCGCCGTCGAAAATCCGCCGAGGCCAAAGTGGGACTGGACCTGGTCGCCGGCCTTCATGGCAGCGGCCCGCAGGTTCTCCCAATCCGCGATCAGGGTGTCCGAGCCGGAGACGAGGAAGCGGCCGGTGGCCGTCAGGCGCACGCCCCTGCCGTCCTTGGTGAGCAGTTGCATTCCCAGCATGCGCTGGAGCTCGCGCAGCTGGGCGGAAACCGCGGAGGGAGAGTAGCCGGTGAGTTCCGCGGTGGCCCCAACTGTGCCGCAGCGGGCAAAAACCCGGAGGGTTATCAGCCGTGGATCGATCATGCACCCATCATGCACCGAATGTGCAGAGTTATCTCCTAAATGTTGCGCTTTTGTTGCAGGTCGATGGTCCCTAATCTCGTACTACGAAGACTTCGACAACGCCCGGCGCAAAGAAGCACCGGCGGCATCCCCCAACACGTACTTATTTAGCCTCCCGGGAGGAACCCCATGACTGCTCCAGTGAACTCACCCCTCAAATCACGCGGGAAACTCGCATCCACCTTGCCCGCCGAGCAGCTCGCTGAAATCTCGGAGCTGTTCGAGTTCCGCCGCCCGGGGTACTCCCTGGACGCCCCCTTCTACACGGACTCCACGATCTTCAAGATCGACATGGAAGCCATCTTCGGCCAGCACTGGATCTTTGCCGGTAGCGTTGCCGAGCTGCCGGAACCCGGCGACTACATCACGGTGGATTACGGCCCCTACTCCCTGATCGTCCTGCGCAATGACGACGGCGGCGTCAACGTCCTGCACAACGTGTGCCGCCACCGCGGTGCCCGCGTCCTGACCGAGTCCACTGGGTCCACGGGAAACCTGGTGTGCGGCTACCACTCCTGGACCTACTCGCCCGAGGGCAACCTGATCCACGCATCGGCACCCGGCGAGGCCAAGTTCGACAAGAACTGTTTCGCCCTCAAACGCGCCCACAGCCGCGAAGTGGCCGGACTCATCTTTGTTTGCATCGCCGACGAACCGCCCACCGACTTTGACGAGACCGCCAAGATCTTCGAGCCCTACCTGGCGCCCCACGATCTGTCCAAGACGAAGATTGCCTACCAGCAGAACATCATCGAAGAGGGCAACTGGAAGCTCGTCATGGAGAACAACCGTGAGTGCTACCACTGCGACGGCCACCCGGAGCTCGCGTGCTCGCTGTTCCCCACGTGGGGTTTGACCGAGGGATTGATCCCGGCCCACCTCGAGGAAGTGTGGGACCGCAACAAGGAAGCACAGTCCTCGCTGGAAGAGCGCTGCCGCCGTTACGGCCTTCCCTACGAGGTGGTTGAGGAACTCGACACCCGCATTGCCGGTATCCGCATATCTCGTGAATCCCTGGACGGCGAGGGCGAATCGTTCTCCGCCGACGGCCGCCGGCTCTCCAAGAAGCTGCTCGGCGACCTGCCGGACTTCCGGCTCGGCCGCTGCTCGATGCACCTGCAGCCCAACAGCTGGTTCCACTTCCTGGGCGACCACGTGATCACGTTCGGCGTGTTCCCGATCAACGAACACCAGTCCCTGGTCCGCACCACCTGGCTGGTAGCGGATGACGCCATAGAAGGCGTGGATTATGACCTGGACAAACTGACCTACACCTGGAAGCAGACGAACCTGCAGGACAAGGCGTTCGTGGAGCTCTGCCAGACAGGCGCCGGCAGCCCTGCGTATGAGCCCGGCCCGTACATGAAGAGCGAGTACCAGGTTGAGGCCTTCATCAACTGGTACGTACAGCGGGTCCAGGAGCACCTGGCGTGATGGAACTCCTTACTGAGACGGCCATCCAGGAGCCACAGCGCATCCGCGGCCTTGAGATGCCGTGGAACAGGGTGATGGGAAGTGCTGAGGCGCCAGCCCGTGCCGCCCGTGCGCTGGGTCCGTGGCATCCGCAGGAGTTCATGGCTGAATGCGTGGAGACCGTTCCTGAAGCGGGCGGACTCATGACCTTCGTCTTCCGACGCTGCGATGGTGCGCCCTTGGCATTCCGCGCCGGGCAGTACGTCAACGTCGCGTTCCCAGTGAACGGCGAGGACCAGGATCCGGTGGACCGCAGTTACTCGCTGTCCAGTTCCCCCACCGAGCCCTGGACCTTCAGCATCAGCGTCAAGCGCGACGCCGGTGGACTGGTTTCGCCGTGGGTGCATGAAAACGTCAGGCCCGGCACAGTGCTGGAGATGCTCGGTCCCGTGGGAGCCTTCCACCTGCCTGACGCCGACCGGCGCGCCCGTTACCTGCTGCTGGCGGCCGGCGCAGGCATCACGCCCATCATGTCCATGGTCCGGACCATCCATTCGCTGCCCGGCCATGCCGACGTCGTGGTCCTTTACCACGGGGCTGAAGCCGGCGGCTTCGCCTTCCATCGGGAGCTGGCCTACATCGCCTCCGTGGACTCGCGGATCCGTGTTTTCTACTCCCTGGGCGACCGCAGCAAGCCCGAAGGCTGGGAAGGCTTCACCGGGAGGCTGACGGCGGCCATGCTGGACCAGGTGGCCCCTGATGCCAACGGCAGGCAGGTGTACGCCTGTGGTCCGGAGGGTTACCTGAATACAGCCACGGAGCTCCTGAACAAGGTGGGCGTCGATGACACGTCCATTTACATGGAATTCTTTACCGGCGACCGCCAGACACTCCTCGAGTACCAGGCAGAGCTGGCGATTGCGGCTGACATTGCCGAGGAAATCGCGGATGAGATCGCCGATTCGGCCGAGGACTACTTTGAGAGCCAGCCGGCTGCCTTCGGTCTCTACGAGCCCGGATACGATGCCGACGGCACGATGGAAGCGTCCGGGCTCACCCTGGAAACCCTCGACACCGGGGACGCGGCTTCCGAAGCGGACGACGGCGGTTCCGCCGCAGGTGCCGCGCCCGAGGCTGCAACACCTGATGCTTCGAGCTTTGACACGGTTGGAACGGGAAGCCTCACGTTGTCCTTCATGCGCACTGGCATCAACGTGCGGATCGACCCGACCGAGCACATCCTTGAGGTGGCCCAGCGCGCAGGTGTCAGGATCGGCGCGAATTGCAAGGAAGGCATGTGTGGTTCCTGCAAGGTGGTCAAGCTCTCGGGCGACATCGAGATGAACCACCAGGGCGGTATCCGGAAAAGGGAAATCGATGCCGGCAAGTTCCTGCCCTGCTGCTCCACGGCACGCACCGATATGGTGATCGACGCCTAGTCTGTTACCGGAGCCATCCTGTAACAGACTTCCGTGCCTAGGTTTTGCCGGGAGTCCGGTGATGCGCCCGCTCAACAAGGTCGGTCAACCACGGCCGTTGCCCGTGATGGACTGTGAGGCCTTCGGGAATGCCCTTGACCGTCGCTTGCGTGCCTGCCGCGTCAATGGTGATCCGCGCGCTGCCCATGGGCGCGTTGCGGATGTGCAGGTCCCCGAACGACGGCGGCAGCACCGGGTCCAGCCAGATGCCGCCCAGTGAGATGTGGGTGTCGTAGCGCAGCAGGCTCATGACCAGGTGGATGGGCGTGGTGGCGGCCCACGCCTGCGGCGAGCAGGCCGTCGGATAAGGGACGGGCTCCCGGAATTGCGTGCGGTCGAATCCGCAGAAGAGCTCGGGTAAGCGGTCGCCTGAGATCTCGGCGGCTTCCAGCATGGCGGTTGCTATCCGTTGGGCTTCCTCCACGAAGCCATAGCGGAGCAGCCCGGAAACGATCAGCGCATTGTCATGCGGCCATACGGAGCCGTTGTGATAGCTGGCGGGGTTGTAGGCGCCCATGTTTTTGGCGAGCGTTCGGACACCCCATCCGCTGAACATTTCGGGGGACATCAGCCGCTCCACCACGGCGGGGGCCTTGTCGTCGTCAATCAAACCGAACCACAGGCAGTGGCCCATATTGGAAGCACAAGCGTCCACGGGGCGCTTGTCGCGGTCCAGTGCCACAGCGTAGTAGCCCTTGTCGGGCATCCAGAACTGTTCGTTGAACCGCTTCTTAAGGTCCTCCGCGCGTTCCCGCAGGCTTTCCGCCAAGGTGAGGTCGCCGTCGTCGTATGCCATCCAGGCGCGCGCCACATAGGCGCCATGCACGTACGCCTGGACCTCGCACAGCGCCAGGGGCGGTTCAGCCAGGGTGCCGTCCGCAAAATTGATGCCGTCCCACGAGTCTTTCCAGCCCTGGTTGATGAGTCCGTGCTCGTTGGGCCGCCCGTACTCCACGAAACCGTCGCCGTCCCGGTCGCCGTAGGTCCGGATCCACTCCAGGGCACGGTCCGCGTGGGGGAGCAGGCCCGAGATCGCGTCTTTGCCGAAACCCCAGCGGCTCACCGAGCCAAGGACCACCACAAACAGCGGGGTTGCGTCCACGCTGCCGTAATAAGCGGATTTGCCGCCCAAGGCCAGGCCCCCGGAGACCCCCAGCCGGACCTCGTGCAGGATCTTCCCGGGTTCTTCTTCGGTGGCCGGATCCACCACCGTGCCCTGGCGGTCGGCCAGCGTCCGGAGGGTGCCCAAGGCCAGGGAGGGGTCTACGGGGAGGGCCATTTCGGACGCCCACAAGGAGTCCCGGCCGAACAGCGTCATGAACCATGGGGCGCCGGCGGCCACCACCACCCTTTCGGGGTGGTCCGGATCCTGGATGCGGAGCGCGCCAAGGTCCTCGTAGCTGCGGCGGAGGGTGTCTTCGATTGACCGGTTGCTGAGCTGCACGACGGGGATCCGGGCTACCCAATCCTGCCTGCGCTGATCGCTGGGCGAGAGCCCGACCGGATCCTGGTGGGTGAAAGCGGCCCCGGCGCTTTGTTGCTTTGGCACCACGCTGGCACGCGTACTCCAGCTCCCGAACGCGGGAATTTTGGCCGTGAAACCCAATGCCCTGGCACCTGCACCGGCACCATCGGCCCGGATCACCACACTTTTCCGGATTTCCTCCCATTTTCCGCGGATTTCCAGGGAATCGCCGTCAGGCAGGTGGGTTTCGGTCCATTCTCGCGTAATCCGGGCTTCCTTGACTTCGAAAAGATCGGCGAAATCCGATTCGGCAGAAAGCAGGATGCGGCATTGCGTAGCTTGGTTTGAGTAATTCCGGACGGTGATTTCTTCGCGGATTCCGTTACCGACTTCCCGAAGCCGCTCCACCAGCAAGGGGCTGTCGGCGTGCCCATCCGGACGGGGAATCCTGCCGACAAACGACGCCCGGTACGGTTCCCTGGTTTCTGCCGCCAAGGGTTCGATGACTTGTCCGTTGACAGTGAGCTCCCATTTCGACAGGATCCGGGTGTCCAAATGGAAGACTCCGTGGGGCAATTCAGGATGGATGTCTCCGTTGGCGGAGGAGATGCAGAAAGACGAGCCTTCCACCAAGGTCACTGTCCCGGCGCCAAGCGGTCCGGCTGCTGTGTCAGCGTTCCATCCAGCCACGAGACGCTCCTTACCGATCCGCTTGAGCTGCCGCCGCTGCCGCCTGTCCGGCCGCTTGTGGAGATGAAGTCGACGCTACGCCGACGCGAGGGGCGGCGCCAGATCCCGGCCGCTCTTTATGACCTCTCAACGCAAGGATGTGCCGGTCCGTCATCCAGAGTTAATCTGCTTTCCTCTTCCGGGCAGCCGGAAGAGGGCTATAGTAGGCAAATAGGACATTCGCTGATGCAGCCCGGCGGCCCTTACTTCTCTAAGAAGAGGCCCCAAGAAATGACCGACACCCAAATTAGCCAATTCTTGCGCGACTCCGTGGTGTTCGAGGACGACACTGAGAAGGGCCTGGACTTTGACACACTCTACGGCCTGTACATCAGTTGGTGCGTTCTCGGCCGCAAAGTCCCCATTCCCGACTCCGCATTGAAGACAGCCCTGGCCCTTGAAGGACTGAAGCAGGTCAAGGAAAACGGGCAGCGGGTCTACCCGGGTATGAGCATGGTTGGCGCAGCAGCACGTGACTACGTGGTCAACTCCGTACCGATGTGGACCGAAACCGCCACCGACATTGCCATGCAGGAAGTCATGGAGCAGGAAGACGTCGCTTCCATCGCCTGACCCGGCTTAACAGCTCGAACAGCTCATGCCCCTAGGATTTGATAGGGGCATGGGCTGTTCCCATTTTCCGGTCGCCCACTGAGAGGAAAGATGTGAAGCCTTCCGTCGTTTGGTTCCGTGACGATCTCCGTGTGGCCGACAACCCGGCGTTACGTGCCGCCGTCGACGACGGTGAGGCCGTTGCGCTGTACGTCCTCGACGAAGAATCGCCCGGCATCCGCCCCCACGGTGGTGCCGCGAGGTGGTGGCTGCATCACTCGCTCACAGCGCTCAAGGAGGACCTTGCCGCCCTTGGCATTCCTTTGCTGCTGCGCCGCGGACCGGCCGGCGAGGTGGTCCGGAAGACGACGACGGCGATAGGTGCCGGCGCGTTGTACTGGAACCGCCGTTACGGTTCCGCCGAGCGAACAGTCGACGCCGGCATCAAGTCGTGGGCGGGCGAGGCCGGACTGCACGTCTCAAGTTTCCAGGCCTCGCTGCTCCACGAGCCGTGGGAGGTCACCACTAAGACCGGTGGCCAGTACAAGGTCTTCACACCGTTTTGGCGGACGATTTCCGCGCAGGAATTCCGTGAGCCCCTGGCTGTTCCCCAGAAGGGCCATGGCTTCGGCGGCGAGCTGCCGGCCTACGATGACCTCGAATCGTGGTCCTTGCTGCCCAAAAAGCCCGACTGGGCCGGAGGGCTGGCGGAGATGTGGACGCCCGGGGCCGCCGCCGGGCACAAGCGCCTGGCGGCATTCGTGGACAAGGGACTTTCCAACTACAGCGAGGGCCGTAACCGTCCCGATACCGATGGCAGCAGCTGCCTGTCACCGTATCTGCGCTGGGGTGAGCTGAGCCCCTTCCAAGTGTGGCACGCACTGGGTTCCCGGCGCTCCGAAAGTGCTTCGATCTACGCGTCGGAGTTGGGTTGGCGGGAGTTCTGCTGGCACCAGTACTTCCATAATCCGCACTTGGCCACGGCCAACCTTCGCACTGAATTTGACCGCTTCCCTTGGGCCTGGCCCGGCTCCAACGGCAGCGGCGGCAAGCACCCGGGCCACGAGTCCGCCCCTGAGGAGTTCCGCGCCTGGCAGAAGGGCCGCACCGGTTTCCCCATGGTTGACGCCGGGCAGAGGCAACTGTGGCACACCGGCTGGATGCACAACAGGGTCCGCATGGTTGCTGCCAGCTTCCTGGTGAAGAACCTTGGCATCCATTGGCAACTGGGGGAGCAGTGGTTCTGGGACACCCTGGTGGATGCCGACCCGGCGTCGAACCCCGCCAACTGGCAGTGGGTGGCCGGCTCCGGAGCGGACGCTTCCCCGTTCTTCCGGATCTTCAACCCGGAGGCCCAACGCGTCAAGTTCGATCCCCAGGGGAAGTACATCGCCCACTGGATTCCCGAGTTCGGCACGCCGGACTACCCGGACGGCATCGTGGATCTCAAGACCACCCGGGCGGAAGCGCTGGAGGCCTACAAGGGGATGAAGGAAGTCGACTAGGGGCGGCCACACCCGGAAAACGGCCCTCTGGAAATTAGTAGGAAGTCCGAGTATATTCGGGTTCAGAGATGACCTGGATCACAGTTGGTCACGTGTTCCCCGCCTGGGTCCCAGACCCGGCGGCACGGCAGTCATTCACGATGCAAAGGAGCATTCCACCATGGTGCGCGAGCTTTCACACTACGTAGACGGCCAGAGGATCGACGGGACGTCCGGCCGGTTCAGCGATGTCTACGATCCCTGCACGGGCGAAGTCCAGGCCCGGCTCCCGTTGGCCAGCGCTGACGAGGTCCGCGACGCCGTCGCAAATGCCGAGAAGGGCCAGCTCGAATGGGCGGCCATGAACCCGCAACGCCGGGGACGCATCCTGCTCAAGTTCGTGGACCTGGTCAACGAAAACATGGATGAGCTGGCCAAGCTCCTGTCCTCCGAGCACGGCAAGACATTCGCGGACGCCAAGGGCGATATCCAGCGCGGCATCGAGGTCGTGGAGTTCTCGGCAGGTGCGCCGCATCTGCTCAAGGGCGAGTTCTCGGACAACGCCGGCCAAGGGATCGATGTCCATTCACTTCGCCAGCCATTGGGTGTGGTTGCGGGCATCACCCCCTTCAACTTCCCGGCAATGATTCCACTCTGGAAGTCCGGCCCGGCGCTCGCAGCCGGTAATGCGTTCATCCTTAAGCCGTCCGAGCGCGATCCTTCCGTGCCGCTGCGCCTGGCCGAGCTGTACAGCGAAGCAGGCGTGCCCAACGGCGTGTTCAACGTGATCAACGGCGACAAGGAAGCCGTGGACGCGCTGCTCGAGGATCCCCGCGTGAAGGCTATCGGCTTCGTGGGCTCCACGCCGATCGCCCAGTACATCTACGCCACGGCCGCGGCGCACGGCAAGCGGGCACAGTGCTTCGGCGGGGCCAAGAACCACATGGTGATCATGCCCGACGCCGACCTGGACATGGCAGCCGACGCCCTCATTGGTGCCGGGTACGGTTCCGCAGGCGAACGGTGCATGGCGATCTCCGTTGCGGTGCCGGTTGGGCAGGAAACCGCCGATGCGTTGGTGGCCAAGCTGACCGAGCGCGTGAAGGACCTGAAGGTTGGCCACAGCCTGGACAAGGACTCGGACTTTGGGCCCGTGGTGGCTGCGTCCGCGAAGGAGAGGATCGAAGGCTACATACAGTCCGGCGTGGACGAGGGCGCCACCTTGGTCACCGATGGTCGCGGCCTCACGGTGGACGGCTACGACGGCGGTTTCTGGGTTGGCCCCACGCTCTTCGACAACGTCACCAAGGACATGAAGATCTACAAGGAAGAGATCTTCGGGCCCGTTCTCAGCGTGCTGCGGGCGGCTGACTATGACGAAGCGCTCAGGCTCTGCAGCGAGCACGAGTTCGGTAACGGCGTCGCAATTTTCACCCGCGACGGCGACTCCGCGCGCGACTTCGCCAGCCGCGTCGAGGTGGGCATGGTGGGCATCAACGTCCCCATTCCCGTGCCCATTGCCTACTACACCTTCGGCGGCTGGAAGGCTTCCGGCTTCGGCGACCTCAACCAGCACGGCGCCGACGCTTTCCGCTTCTACACCAAGACCAAGACCGTGACGTCGCGGTGGCCTTCCGGTATCCGCCAGGGCGCCAGCTTCGTGATGCCGGCAGGCAGCTGATGGGGGACACGCAGGAAGAAGAAGAGGTTGTATTCGAACGCCGCGGACACCTCGCCGTCGTCACGCTCAACCGCCCCAAGGCAGTCAATGCGTTGAACGCCGGCATGGTGAAGGCCATGCTCCAGCAGCTCACCGACTGGGCCGACGACGACGCCGTCGCCACAGTCTTGGTGCGCGGCGCCGGCGACCGCGGGCTGTGCGCCGGCGGCGACATCGTGGCCATCTACAAGGACATGCTCCACGGTGGGACGGAAACAGCAGAATTCTGGGCCGACGAATACCGGCTCAACGCGCTGATCTCGCACTACCCCAAGCCCTATGTCGCCTTCATGGACGGGCTGGTACTCGGTGGTGGTGTGGGTGTCTCGGCGCACGGTTCCGTGCGTGTCGTCACCGAACGGACCCGCACCGGCATGCCCGAAACCACCATTGGGTTCGTGCCCGACGTCGGCGGCACCCTGTTGCTGTCACGATCGCCGGGGGAGACCGGGACCCACGCGGCGCTGACGGGCGCGCACCTGTCCGGTGCGGACGCCCTGTTCCTTGGGCTCGCGGACCACTTCGTCCCGTCCGACAGTCTCCCCGCGCTGGCGGAAGCGCTCGAAAGCTTGACGGCGGCGGCCGCCGTCGAACGCTTCGCCCAAGCCGCGCCGGACTCGCCGCTGGCGGCCCAGCAGGAGTGGATCGACGCAGCCTACGCCCAGGACGACGCCGAAGAGATTGTGCGGAGCCTGCGCTCTGCGGGTGCTGAAGCTGCTGCCGCGGCGGACACCATCGAGGCGAAGTCGCCGACGTCGGTGAAGGTGGCGCTCGAGTCGCTGCGGCGGGTCCGGGGGTTGTCCCTCGAGGAAGCGCTGGACCAGGAGTACCGGGTGGGGCTTCGCTGCCTGGCCGGACCCGACTTCCGCGAAGGCATCCGTGCGCAGGTGGTGGACAAGGACCGCAACCCGCAGTGGAAACCGCCAACGCTCGCAGAAGTCCAGCGGTCCGACGTCGAAAGCTACTTCGCGCCGCTTGGCGAACGCGAACTGGGGCTCGCCAGCGTGGCGGCCCAAGCGAAGTAGGCAGCAGTGTGTCCAGCAGCCATTTTGAAGGAGACGACATGACAGATAACGCAGAATCGGCAACGGGACGCATCGCTTTCCTGGGGCTCGGCCATATGGGTGGGCCGATGGCTGCCAACCTGATCAAGGCCGGGCATGACGTCATCGGTTACGACCCGGTTCCGGCGGCCGTAGAGGCAGCTGCAGCACACGGCATACCCATGGCGGCCACACCGGCGGAGGCAGTGGCGGAGGCATCCGTGGTGTTGACCATGCTGCCCAGCGGGAAGCACGTCCTGGACGCTTACCGGGGTGTCGGAGGGCCCGGCTTGTTGGCTGTCGCACGCCCGGACACCCTGTTCCTGGACTGCTCGACCATCAACGTCGATGAGGCACGCGAAGCTGCGGCGATCGCGGTGGAAGCCGGTCACCGTTCAGTGGACGCCCCGGTTTCCGGCGGTGTGGTGGGTGCCGAAGCTGGAACGCTGACGTTCATGGTGGGGGCCTTGCCGGAGGACTTCGAAACTGTGAAGCCGATCCTGGAACTGATGGGCAAACGGATTGTGCACTGCGGTGACCACGGCGCCGGACAGGCCGCGAAGGTCTGCAACAACATGATTCTGGGGGTGTCCATGATTGCCGTCTCCGAGGCCTTCGTGCTGGGCGAGAAGCTGGGGCTCACACACCAGGCGTTGTTCGACGTCGCCTCCAACGCTTCCGGGCAGTGCTGGGCGCTGACCACCAACTGTCCCGTTCCCGGCCCTGTCCCCACGAGCCCCGCCAACCGTGACTACCAACCGGGTTTTGCCGGTGCATTGATGGCCAAGGACCTGCGCTTGGCACTCAACGCGCTGGAGAGCACGGGCGTTGCCGCGGAAATGGGGCCACTGGCGTCCCGGATCTACGACGCCTATGCGGCCGGGGAAGGTGCTGGCAGGGATTTCTCGGGCATCATCACCGATATCCGCGAAAAGTCCGTGTGAGAGTCTGGCCTGATGAGCATTAGCGAGAGGGAGCGCATGACGGAGCAGTACCAGAACATCGTGGTGGAGCAGCGGGGACGGGTTGGTTTGGTGACGTTGAACCGGCCCTCGGCGTTGAATGCGCTCAACACGGCACTCATGAACGAACTCGTTTCCGCGGTGCGGGACATGGATACCGATCCCGGCATCGGCGCCGTGGTGATTGCCGGCTCCATCAAGGCCTTCGCTGCCGGAGCCGACATCAAGGAGATGTCCTCCAAGAGCTACATGGAGATGTATGCCGCGGATTGGTTCCGGCACTGGGAGGACCTCACCCGGCTGCGGATCCCGGTTATCGCCGCTGTGTCCGGGTTTGCCCTGGGCGGGGGATGCGAGCTGGCCATGATGGCTGACTTCATCATCGCCGGAGACAATGCCAAGTTCGGCCAGCCGGAGATCAACCTGGGAGTAATCCCCGGCATGGGTGGCTCCCAGCGGCTGACACGGGCCGTTGGCAAAGCCAAGGCCATGGACATGATCCTGACGGGTCGCTTCATGGATGCGGAGGAAGCCGAACGTTCCGGGTTGGTCTCGCGTGTCGTGCCTGCAGCTGAGGTGGTGGACGAGGCCCTGAAGGCGGCCGAAGCCATCGCGTCCAAGTCGAAGCCCGCTGCGATGGTTGCCAAGGAAGCGGTCAATGCGGCCTTCGAGATGGGCTTGGCCCAGGGCGTCGTGTTCGAACGCAGGGTGTTCCACTCCCTGTTTGCCACTGAGGACCAGAAAGAAGGCATGGCCGCCTTCAGCGAGAAGCGCCAACCTGAGTTCAAGCACAGGTAACCCGCGACTACCCGTCGCCGGCCCGCTATTCCGTCGTTGGCCAACCACGGATTAGCGGGCCGGCAACGTCCTCGGACACCACAGGCGGGGCAGCCCGGGATTTGGGTGCCGCGTGGATAGACTCGTGGCACTTACGAATGGGGAGAGAACATGTCAACGGAGATCGTTCAGACTAACCACACTGAAGCGTCCACCCAGCCGATCAACCGGCAGGCCCTCGTGGCAGCCGCGATGGCCGTCGTCGCTCTGGTGGGGCTGTTCTTCGCCGGCATGGCAGTCATCGCTGTGTTCGTCGTTGGGGCAGGGCACGTTGCCTTGAACCAGATCCAGCAACGCAGCGAACGCGGACGTGCGTTCGCCATCGGCGCTTTGGTTGTGGGCTACGGCATCGGGATCCTGTCATTGGCGTCGGCGCTGATCTTCGCCTTTACCTCGGCCGGATAAATAGGGCGCAGCTCACGGTCCTTCCTTCGTCACTTCCCGGTTGTTCGCGCCTCTTCCTTAGAGGACACAAGAACATGCGACGACGAGGGACCCATGACCTGGCAATTTTGCGACAACGACGACTGCCCCGAGAGCTGGCACTGGATGGATCCGGCGGGGACTCCCGAGGGCTGCCGGGGCTCCGATGAAGCAGCGGACTTCCCTGAAGAAGCAAGGCCTGGTGGAACTCAGTTGCACCGTCCGGAAGCCGCTTAGCGAAGAGCAGCCGGGGCAAGTGCGGCGTCGAAGAACGCCCGCTCCAGCCGTACCGCCTCGGCGAAGACAGCGGCAACCCGCTGACGCTCCTGCGGCTCTGAAGGCTCGACGGCGTCGAACTCGTCCCGCAGCCAGCTCACCCACGCGCTGTACTCGGAGTTGTTGTGAAGGCGGATCCATTCGGCGTGCTTGGATTCGGCAGGCCAGGTGGCGGGTTCTCCGGCGCGTCCGGCCCAGTCGCCGTAAAGCCATTCGGCCACCAGCAGCACCGCCAGGACGTTTGGATAGGACCGGGTGGCCAGGGCGTCGCGCATGAGCGCATCGAATTCCGTGGTTGTGGCAGCAAGGACGGGGGACCGTCGTTCTCGTTCCGGCACGCCCAGCTCATCGAAGGAGTCCTGGAAGTAAGTGTTCTCATCCGACGCGAAAGCGCCCAAGACGCGGGCAAAGACCAGCCGTGAGGGCAACGACGGCGCCGAGGCCACGGCTTGGCCGAGGAGGGCGGTAAACGCATCGCAGAACTGGTAATCCTGGACAAGATAGCGGCGCAGCTGCTCATCGGGGACGGACCCGTCCAGCAGTTGGTCAACGAACGGATGGGTGACGGCGGCGTCCCAATCCTCGGCGGACCGGTTCCTGAGTTCTTCGGCAAATCCCACGGTGTTTCCTCCTGGAGTGTCAGCATCGGAGCCTAGCAGCGTACTGGGTTTTCGCGGCCGTCATGACGCTCAGGTGCTGCGTCCGGCACTCTGGTCCGGCTCCAGGGGACTTGGCGGACTCATGAGTTGGCCTTCTGCTGGTGTCCGGCCGGAGTCCCGACCGTAGGTGGTCCTGGGAGGGACTCCCTCGGCAGCCGGTCCGGACCTATGGTGAAGACATGGACAATCGGGCCGAAGTACGTGAATTCCTGATCTCCCGGCGAGCACACGTGGCGCCGGAGCAGGTTGGACTGCCAACCGGCTCCAATCGGCGGGTCAAGGGATTGCGGCGCAGTGAGGTGGCCACTCTTGCCGGACTGAGCGTTGAGTATTACACCCGTTTGGAGCGCGGTGCCATCAGCGGTGCATCGCCCCAAGTGCTTGAGAGTCTGGCACGGGCATTGTGCTTGGACGACGCGGAACGCGCCTACCTCTTTGACCTGGCCCACGCAGCGAGCCCAGTCGCGCGACCACCCCGGCGCCGGAACGCAAAGTCCTATGTGCCGCACCAGAGCCTGCAGTGGGCGCTCGATGCGATTACGGCCGGCCCCGCCTTCGTCCGCAATGGCCGCATGGATCTCTTGGCCGTCAACCCGTTGGCCCGGGCTTTCTACAAGGACTGCTACGACATGCCGGGCCAGCCGCCCAACATCGCGCGATTCACGTTCCTGGATGAACGGGCCTACGGGTTTTACCCCGACTGGGATGCCTTCGCCGAGGTCACTGTTTCCATCCTTCGCACTGAGGCCGGCAGGGACCCGCACAACAAAGACCTTCACGATCTCATTGGCGAACTCAGCACCCGCAGCGATGACTTCCGCACACGCTGGGGCGCGCACAACGTCCGCCACCACGGAACGGGGTTCAAGACGTTTAACCACCCGATCGTCGGTGAGATGACGCTCGCCTATGAGGGCCTGGAGATGGCGGCCGAACCTGGGCTCACATTGACGATCTACGCGGCAGAGCCTGGGTCGCCGTCGGCGGAACGCCTGCAACTGCTGGCGTCGTGGGCTGCCAGCGAATACGGATCTCAGACCCCCTCTGAAAAGAGCCGTGCGGACAACTGACAACCCTCAGTGGATGACGTCCACCCGGGCTTTCCGCGAGTGTTGGCTTTTGTGGCAGATGCCGACGCCGTCCACCAACGTTCGAGCGAGGTCACGGATTTTCTGATTGCGGTCGGTGGATGTTTTACGGAGAAGACGGAAGGCTTCTTCGCAGCTTCCGATCCTTCAGTATCAGCACTGTGACGGGCAGGAAGTACAGCGCGGCGATGCCCGTGCCCACCAATACCGGACCGCTGGCTCCCAACGCCGATTCCAGGGCGAAGCCGGCAATCCACGATCCCATGGCCGTGCCCAGGTTGAATGCCGAGGTGCTGAGCGCCGAAGCCAGAGTGGGCGCATGGCCGGCATATCCAACGGCCTTGCCGATAAGAATTGGATTGGTGGCCATGCCGAAGAGACCCAACAGGAAGATCAGCACCACAGTGACCAAGGCGTAGCTGGAGAACATGAACAGGGCACCGAGCACCAGGAAGGTCATGCTTGCCGGGATGAAGAGCGCCGGATAGGGGTGCTGGGCGCCGAAGCGGCCACCCAGGGTTGAACCGATAAACGCCCCGACGCCGTAAACCATCAGCACCAGCGGAACCGCGGCTGCGGCAAGTCCGGTGTTCTCCGTGAGCAACGGGGAGATGAAGGTGTAGGCAGCCAAGGATGATCCGCAGACGATTGCACAGCCCCCAAGAACAAGCCACACCCTCGAATCGCGCATACTTGCCAGCTCTGCACGCACCGACGGCGTGTGTCCAGAGTGCGGATCCGCGGCAACCAATCGATAGACCGCAACCGCACCTACCAGCGCCAAGGCTGCGAGCACCCAAAACGGTCCCCGCCAGCCAATGACCTGGCCGGCAAACGCACCGAGGGGAACACCCGCGACGTTGGCGAGCATGCCGCCGCCCAAAACAACGCCCAACGCGCGGGACGCCGCAGCGCCTGCGGCTTTTGCACCCACGACGGCGGCTACCGCCCAAAAAGCGCCCGTCGCCAACGCCGTGAGGAAACGCGCACCGAGAATGATCGTGAAGTCCGG
The DNA here is from genome assembly GCF_047977885.1 of Arthrobacter sp. LFS091. NCBI lineage: Bacteria > Bacillati > Actinomycetota > Actinomycetes > Micrococcales > Micrococcaceae > Arthrobacter > Arthrobacter sp. LFS091. Next base: position 412,312 of record NZ_JBFPFP010000002.1, on the reverse strand, counting down.
GGAAAGCGCCGCCATCAGGTGACCCATCGCGAACACCACCAGTGCGAGGCTGAGCGTCAGGCGGCGTGGCAGCCTGAGCGTCAGGATCGCCATCGTGGGAGTGCCAACGATCATGCCGACAGCAAAGACGGTGATCATGAGACCCGCGTCGGCAACGGAGATACCCAGGTCGCCGGCGATGTCCGGCAGGATGCCCGCAACGATGAACTCGGTGGTTCCCATCAGGAACACACCCGCAGCCAAAACATAGGTCACCATCGGCAACCGGCGGCTCTTGGTTGTGGAAAGTGTGGTGGTCATATGTCCACACCATCAGGTTTGCAGAGCACCAGGGAGTCCCGCTTAAGGGAGGTCCTCCGGGGGACTCCCTTGCTGACGTCATATTGTCGGTGCCTGCTGAAAGAGTAGGCTCATGGAGCGGATTGGGGAGAGTCGAGCGGGTGCAGTGGTGTCTCCTGCGTTCGTTCCCGCTCGGCCGGAAGCGGCTCTGGCGGGCTCCATCCCGGCCCACACTGTGGGCGGGGACCTGATCGAGCAGCTCCGGATGCTGGAAGAGATGAAGTCGGCCATCTCTGCTCTACAGGCGCGCGTTGCTGTGGCTTTTGATCTTGTCCAGCGCGCCGAGCAAGCCGAGGCAGGCGTCCCTGCGTCCGAGCGTGGCCACGGGGTGGGAGCGCAGGTCGCGTTGGCCCGGAGTGAGTCCCCGAACCGTGGGTCACGTCTCCTGGGTTTGGCGAAAGCCCTCGTCGCGGAGATGCCGCATACCTTGGCTGCCCTGACGTCGGGGCAGTTGAACGAGTGGCGTGCCACGTTGCTGGTCAAGGAAACGGCGTGCCTGTCTGTTGAGGACCGCTGCGCGGTGGACAAGGAACTCGCCCCCGATGCCGGGACCTTTGCCGGGAAGGGCGACAAAGCGATCATTGCCGCTGCGAAGGCTGCCGCGTATCGTCGGGATCCGCGCTCGGTGGCCGGGCGGGCCAGCCGTGCCGCCGCTGAACGGACCGTCAGCCTGCGTCCGGCGCCGGACACCATGACATACCTGACGGCCTTGCTTCCTGTCGCCCAGGGAGTAGCGGCGTACGCGGCGCTGACCCGGGCGGCTGATTCGGCCCGTTCCAGCGGGGATGCCCGAGGCCGGGGCCAGCTCATGGCCGATACCTTGGTCGAACGCATCACGGGCACCCCGGGCGGGATTTCGGGGATCAACCTGGACCTCGTCATGACCGACCGCACCCTGTTCCAAGGCGACAGCGAACCAGCCCGGCTCAAAGGCTACGGAATCGTGCCGGCAGAATGGGCCAGAACAGTTGTCGCCGAGGAGCAGTCAGACCAGGCCCAGGAGCTCAGTGTCTGGCTTCGCAGGCTCTATACCGCTCCGGCCACTGGAGATCTTCTGGCCACCGACTCCAAGGCCCGGCTCTTCAGCGGCAGGCTCCGGCACTTGATCGAGACCCGGGACAACACCTGCCGGACGCCGTATTGCGACGCGCCCATCCGGCATATCGACCATGTAGTTCCGTGGCGTTCCGGCGGCACAACGAACCTCACCAACGGCGCCGGTCTATGCGAAGCCTGCAACCACACCAAGGAAAACCCCGGTTGGACCACACAAACCATTCAAGGGGCTACGCATACCTTGGAAATCAGGACCCCCACCGGGCACACATACCGATCGAAAGCCCCACCCTCGCCTGGGCACCGCCCCTTAAGAACGTAGAGAGCCGAGAATCGCTACTCCTCCCTGAAATCCCCGGCATCCCTGCGGAAGGTGCCCAGAACGCGGATGAGGTGATCGACGTCGTCGTCCCCGAAACCGGACTTGCCGAAAACCTCGGCGTTCAGCGCCGCCGTCGCCTTCTTGGCGAGGCTGCGGCCATCAGCGGTGAGCTCGATCAGGGTGGTGCGGCCGTCGGTCGGGTGCGGTGAGCGGGCCACCAGGGCGGCCTTTTCGAGACGGTCGACGGCGTTGGTCACCGACGTCGGATGGACCTGCAGGAGCGCGCTTGCTTTGTTCATGGGCAGCGCGCCGCTCCGGGCGAAACTGAGCAGTGCCAGCAGCTCGTAGCGCGCGAAGGTCAGGCCAAAAGGCTTCAGCACTGTCTCGATGCGTGCCAACAGGATTTGCTGGGTCCGCATGATCGCGGTGATGGCTGCCATGGGCGCGGCGACATCGCCCCAACCATGCCGTTCCCAGTTGCGCTGGGCATCGGCAATGGGATCGCGGGGGAGTGGGGTGCCCATGGGCCTCCTTCGGTTGCTTGGTTGGCTAGTCTTTCAGATTCGGGAACTCTTCCTCGGTGTACTCCACGCCCAAACCTGCCGGCAGCGGACCGTCGCCATGCCGGGCCACTTCCGTCCCACGCAGCTCCACACGGCGGATCTTGCCCGAGATTGTTTTGGGCAGCTCACCGAATTCGAGTCGTCGGATGCGCTTGAACGGGGCCAGATGTTCGCGGCAGTAGCGGAGGATGTCCTCAGCGACGCCGGGACCGGGTTCGTAGCCAGCCGCCAGTACCACGAAGGCCTTGGGCACCGACAGCTTCACCGCGTCAGGTGAAGGCACGACGGCGGCCTCCGCCACTGCGGGGTGCTCGATCAGGACGCTTTCGAGTTCGAAAGGCGACAGGCGGTAGTCCGAAGACTTGAAGACGTCATCGTCCCGGCCGACGTAGGTGATGACGCCGTCCGCGTCCCGGCTGGCCATGTCGCCGGTGTGATAGTAGCCGTCACGGAAGGCTTCGGCGGTTTTCGCTTCGTCGCCGAAGTAACTCTTCATGAGCCCCACGGGCCGGGGGTCCAAACGCAGGCAGAGTTCGCCGTCGTCGGCTTCCTGCCCGGTGACCGGGTCCACAAGGACGACGTCGTACCCGGGCAATGGCCGTCCCATCGAACCGATCTTTACCGCTTGGGTGGGCGTATTGGCGATCTGGACCGTGGACTCTGTCTGCCCGAAACCGTCACGGATGGTGACGCCCCAGGCTTTCTCCACCTGGCCGATTACCTCGGCGTTCAGTGGCTCACCGGCCGAAACCACCTTGCTGGGCGGGCTGGTGAGCTGCGTGAGGTCGGCTTGGATGAGCATCCGCCAGACAGTTGGCGGAGCGCAGAAACTCGTGACGCCCTCGCGGCCCATCTGGTTCATGAGGGCGGCAGCGTCGAAGCGGTCGTAGTTGTAGATGAAGACGCAGGCCTCGGCGATCCAAGGCGTGAAGACATTGGACCAGGCATGCTTGGCCCAGCCCGGGGATGCGACGTTGAGGTGGACATCGCCGGGTTCAAGGCCGATCCAGTACATGGTGGACAGGTGGCCCACCGGGTAAGAGGTGTGGGTGTGCTCCACCAGTTTGGCGCGCGAGGTGGTCCCGGACGTGAAGTAGAGGAGCAGCGTTTCATCGGCGCGGGTGGGGGCGTCGGGCGTGAAGTCGGTGCCGGCGTCGTACGAGTCCGCGTACTGTTGGGCCTGCCCGTTGCTGCCTACCGTGCCCACCTCTATCAGGGTGTAATCACCCTGCACGGAATCGAACTTGCCGATGTTGGCGCTTCCGACGGCGACCCAAGCCGCCCCGCCGCGCTCCACCCGGTCCTGGAGGTCGCGGGCGCCCATGAGGGTGGTGGTGGGAATCATGACGATGCCCAGCTTGATGCCGGCCAACATGATTTCCCAGAGTTCCACCTGGTTGCCGAGCATGATGATCATATGGTCGCCGCGCTTGACCCCCTGGCTACGAAGCCAGTTGGCGACCTGGGAGGACCGCTCCGACAGATCGCGGTAGGTGCGCCGTGTTGAACTGCCGTCCTGTTCCACGATCACCAATGCCGGCTTGGAGCCCCTGGCCTCATCTGCAGCGATGTGGTCGAACCAGTCGAGGGCGAAGTTGAAGTATTCAAAGCGTGGCCACTGGAATTCTGCGTGCGCCAGTTTGTAGTCCTCGCGCAGCTCCAGCAGCCGGTCGCGGGCCGCACGGAAGTCTTCTGTGACTGTCATAGTCCGCCTTTCGCCTTGGGGTTGGCCTGGCGTCCTCGCCACAGCCCCTGCCTAGTGATCCACATCACCTTGCAATATACTAGGACATCCAAGGGTTTGGAAGAGCCTGCACGGGACATGACGAAGGGGTCCAATGCTCGACGAAAAAGCTGCCGGCACCACCACGAATGGCGCGGCACCACAACACGTCCTCCCTCCCTATCCGGAGGCGGACCTGATGCACGTCATCGATCTCCTGCCCGAGGAGGAGCGCACGCGGTACCTCGAAATCCGGGAATTCCTGCAGGCGCGCATCCGCTCGGCCAGCATCGACTACTGGAACCGCGAGGAATTCCCCTTCGGGTTACTCGCAGATATGGCCAAGTTCGGGCTCGGCGGGCTTCAGACCGACGGTTCCACCAAGCTCTTCAAGGGCCTCATGTACACCGAAATCGCCCGGGCTGACGTATCGCTCTCGGCCCTGGTGGGCATCCACAACGAACTCATCGTGGGCATGATCAACGAGCTCGGCTCTGACGAGCAAAAGCAGAAGTGGCTGCCGGGCCTCGAAGCCTTCACCCAGTTGGGTGCCTTCGCGCTCACCGAACCGGACCACGGATCGGACATTGCCGGAGGACTCTCGACGACGGCGCGGCGCGAGGGCGGCGAATGGGTCATCAACGGTGCCAAGCGCTGGATCGGGGCAGGCACCATTGCGGACTTCGCTCTGGTCTGGGCCCGTGACGAGGGCGATGGGCACATCAAGGGTTTCATCGTGGAAAGTGACCGGGCCGGCTTCACAGCCACCAAGATCTCGAACAAGATCGGCCTTCGCATCATGCAGAATGCGGACATCGTGCTGGATGATGTCCGCATTCCTGAATCGAATCTCCTTCCCGGGGCCTCGGAATTTTCCCGGGCCAACGACCTCTTGCGTGATTCCCGGGCCTGGGTTGGCTGGCAGGCCGCGGGAATCCAGCTGGCTGCCTTCGACATTGCCCGCGCCTACGCGCTGGAACGACAGCAGTTCGGCAAGGAACTGGCACGTTTTCAGTTGGTGCAACAGCAGCTCGCGGACATCCTGGGCAACGCCAACGCTTCACTGTCCATGATGGTGGAACTGGCCCGGATCCAGCAGGCCGGCAAGCTCGAAATGGTCCAGGCCGCCATGTGCAAAGCCACCACCACCCGGCTGGCACGCTCCTCCGTAGCCATGGGCCGGTCCTTGCTGGGCGGGAACGGAATCACCACGGATTACGAGATGGGCAAGCTCTTCGGAGACGCCGAGATCCTCTACACGTACGAGGGCAGCTACGAGATCAACTCCCTCATTGTTGCCCGGGCAGTGACAGGAAAATCGGCGTTCGTCTGAGGTTGACTGCTAGGAATTTTGGGCGGCCACCAACCCGGGGTCCGGGTCCGGGGATGGGGACGGCGATGGGGCGGCGGCAGCGTGTTCGGCCAGCACGCCAGTCCGGTGCCTGATGCGGAGGCGGTAAAGCAGTGTTCCGCCGATGACGACTGCCGCGACGAACATGACACCGCCCCATTGCAGGTACCACTCAAAGGGCGGCACCGAGTTGTAGATCTCCGGCCGTGGCCACACCAGGTTCAGTGTCATGGCGCCGCCCCAGAGCACCGCGAGGATGTTCACGGGCAGTCCCCATTTGCCGAGGCTGAATCCGGGTTCCGATCCGTCGTCCTTCAGGGGCCACTTCTTGAGGAACCGGCGCCGCAGCATAGGCACGGTAACCAGCAGGTAGGAGAGGTAGATCAGCACGATGCTGATGCTGGAGAGGATGGTGAAGATGGCCGGCTGGGAGATGTTGACCAGCAGGGGAATCACTGCCACCACGCCGATGACGATGGCCGCCACGGTAGGCGTCTTCCGGGTGGGGTGAACCTTGCTGAGCTGGCGGCTGAAGGGAAGGTTGTTGTCCCTGGCCATGGCAAACATCATCCGGATGGCAGCAGCGTGGACGGCCAGCGTGCACACCATCACAGCCACCACGATGCACGCCAGGAACGCCTTGCCGAAGGGTCCGCCGAGCACCGACAGAACGATGTACTGCAGCCCGCCGTCAGCAGCCCCGATCTTCGGGTCGGAGAGGTCCGGCGCGGCCAGTATTCCGCCCAGCAGGAGCAGCCCGCCAAGAAGGAAGGACGCCGTGACAGCGCGCAGGATGGCCTTGGGCGCCGTCTTCTTGGGGTCCTTGGTCTCTTCGCCCAGTGAGCTCGCCGTGTCGAATCCGTACATGACGTAACCCGAAGCCATGGCGGCGATCAGGAACACTCCGAAGAAGCCCAGGGGTTGCCCTTCGCCGAACCCGGCCGTGTCCAGGAGGACTTCCGGGCCCCGCACGGCGTGCCACAAAAGGGCCACGATCAGCAGGACCGCCGCGACCAGTTCCACGAACACGCCCACGCTGTTGATCATGGTCATGAGCTTCACCCCGAACGCGTTGATGAGCGTGGAGATGGCGATCATGATGCTGGCCAGGATCACCCCGTTGACCGCAAAGTCGTAAGGGCCGGTTCCATCGCCCACCAATTGGAAGCCGCTCCAGATCTGCGGCAAGGTGATTTGGAGGGCCAAGGCAACGGAGCCCAGGGCCATGATGGAGGAGAGCAGCAGCAACCAGCCCGCCAACCAGGCCCACGTTCCGCTGGAGAGCCTCTTGGCCCAGTTGTAGACCGATCCTGCCACCGGATAACGTCCGGCCAGTTCGGCGAAACACAAGGCGACCATCAGCTGGCCGACAAAGACGATGGGCCACGACCAGGCGTAGGCGGGCCCCGCCGTCGAAAATCCGAAGTAGAACAGTTGGAAAACGCCGGTGAGGATGGAGATATAACTGACGCCGGCCGCGAAGCTGGCAAACTTACCGATGCTGCGGTCAAGGGTTTGGGCATAGCCAAACTCGTCCATACCGCTTGCATCGCTCTTGCAGGGTCCTGATTTGCTGGGTTCTGACATGCGAACTCCTAGTTCAGACGTGCATGAATGGTGATTACCTGCGGCCGCCGTTGGCCGCAGTCGAAATCAAAACCGGGCACCTCTTTGTGCCTCCGGCTGTTCCCCCATTGTTTGTTGCGTGGGTCTTAAAGCAGGGCGCCTGTTCAGGCGACAGAAAAGCTGAAGTCGGCTTCCGCCGTCGTGGGTTCCTCCGTCCGGTTGTCGTTGATGAGGTCTGACTTAATGAGATCGGCACAGCGCTCGCCGATCATCATGACAGTGATGTTCGGGTTGACGGTGACGTGTTCGGGCATGACGGAGGCGTCGGCCACGCGCAGCCCAGTAACGCCCTTGACCCGCAGTTCAGGATCCAAGGGTGACATCCTGTCCTCCACCGGTCCCATCCGGACGGTACCGACAGGGTGGTAGACGGTGTTGTGGGTTTTGCGGATGTAGTCCTGGAGTTCCTCGTCCGTCTGTGCCTCGACACCGGGGGAGAGCTCACGTCCGGTCCACTCAGCCATGGCCGGTTGCGCCGCGATTTCCCGGGCCTTGCGGATGCCGGCCACCATGACGCGCATGTCGTGGCCCTCCGGATCGGTGAAGTAGCGGGGGTCCACCATGGGCTTGTCTCGGAAATCCCGGCTACGCAGCCTGACCGTTCCGCGCGAACGTGCATGGGTGACATTGGGAGTCAGGCTGAAACCGTTCTCCGTGGTGGGGTAGCCATAGCGCAGGGTGTTCATGTCGAAGGGCACGGAACCGTAGTGCATCATCAGATCGGGGCGGTCCAGGCCCTCCTCCGTGGGTGTGAAAATGCCGATCTCCCACCACTGCGTGGAGGTCTGCACCATGGGCTGCTTGGCCTCATACTGCACCACGCCTTCCGGATGGTCCTGCAGGTGCTCGCCCACGCCGGGGGAATCCACCAGGACCTCGATGCCATGCGCGGCCAGGTGTTCTGCCGGGCCGATGCCGGAGAGCATGAGCAGCTTGGGGGAATCAATGGCACCGGTGGACAGGATGACTTCGCGTCGCGCGTCCAGCCTGTGCGTCCGGCCGAAAGCGGAGTCGACCACATCGACGCCGGTGCAGCGCTTGTCCGCGTCGAACACCAGCTGGCGGGCCCGCAGGCCGGTCAGCAGCGTGAAGTTTTCACGATCGACGATGGGGTGGATGTAGGAGACCGAGCTGGAGGAGCGGGTCCCGTCAGAGCGGCGGTTGATCTGGAAGAAGTTGGCGCCGTTGATCACAGTGTTGCCGTCATTGAACTTCGCGCGGGGAATGCCCGTCTGCTCGCAGGCATCCAGAAGCGCCACCCCGGCGGGATCGCTCGGAGGAACGTTCATCAAGTGGACCGGGCCGTTGTTGCCGTGGTGTGGTGCTTCCGGTCCGGCGTCTTCGTTGCTTTCCAGGCGCTGGTACAAAGGCCAGGCGGCAGCAGCATTCCAGCCGGTTGCTCCGTACTTTGACTCCCATTCGTCCAGGTCCTCGCGGGGAGCCCAGAAAGCGATGCAGGAGTTGTGGCTGGAGCAGCCCCCCATGACCTTGGCGCGGGCATGGCGCATGAAGGAGTTGCCGTTCTCCTGGGGTTCGATCGGGTAGTCCCAGTCGTAGCCGGATTCCAGCAGTTCCATCCAGCGGTCCAGCTGCAGGATCTCGGGGATGTTGCGGTCATCCGGGCCGGCTTCCACCAGGGCCACGGTGACGGAGGGGTCCTCGCTCAACCGGGCGGCGACGGCAGCTCCGGCAGATCCTCCGCCGATGACGACGTAATCGAACCCGCGGTTGCCCAGGCTCTCTATGTTGTCGACGTGCATCTAGTTCTCCTTGCCGTGGTCTGCGAACCAGCCGGTCACCTGGGGGCTGGTGTTCTGGTAGATGTGCTTGGCTTCCTGGTATTCGGCGAGCCCCGTGGGACCCAGCTCGCGGCCCACGCCGGACTGGCCGAAGCCGCCCCATTCGGCCTGCGGAAGGTAAGGGTGGTAGTCGTTGATCCAGATCGTGCCGTGCCGCAGGCGGCCCGCTACGCGCTGGGCCTTGCCGGCATCCTGGGTCCAGACTGCACCTGCCAACCCGTAGATGGTGTCGTTGGCGGTGGCCACGGCTTCGTCCTCGGTGCGGAAGGTTTCCACTGTTACTACCGGTCCAAAAGCTTCGTCGATTACAACGGACATTCCCCTGGTTACGCGGTCCAGGACGGTGGGCTGATAGTAGAAACCGGCGTCGAACTGTTCGCCTTCAGGGGCCGCGCCGCCGCACCGCAGCCGCGCACCTTCGGCCACGCCGCGCTTGACGTAAGCGTCCACTTTCTCGCGGTGGGCCGCGGAGATCAGGGGTCCGGTTTCGGCGGACTCGTCGAACGGTCCGCCAAGGCGGATGGCATTGGCCTTCCGGACCAGCTCATCGACGAAGCGCTCGGCGATGGATTCCTCCACCACCAGCCGCGCCCCGGCGGAGCAGACCTGGCCTGAGTGCACAAAGGCACCGTTCAGCGCATTGTCGACGGCGGCGTCGAAGTCAGCGTCGGCGAAGACGACGTTGGGGTTCTTGCCGCCGAGTTCCAGCGCCACCTTCTTCACGGTGCCGGCTGCGGCCGCGGCAATGCGCTTGCCGGTTTCCAGGCCACCGGTGAAGGAGACCAGGTCAATGTCGGGGTGCTCAGAAAGGGGTGCGCCCGCTTTTACTCCCGGGCCGGTCAGCAGGTTGGCGACGCCGTCCGGCAGGCCCAGGTCCTTCAGCAACTGCATGGTGAGGATTGCGGTGGACGGGGTCAGCTCGGCGGGCTTCAGGACGAATGTGCAGCCGGCGGCCAGCGCAGGAGCGATCTTCCAGGCGGCCTGCAGCAGCGGGTAGTTCCACGGCGTGATCAGGCCGCACACTCCAACAGGTTCGTAGACGATTCTGCTGACGACGGCGGGGTTCCCAGCATCGACCACCCGGCCCGCCGACTGCCCGGCCAGGCGTCCGAAATATTCGAAGCAGGCGGCGATGTCATCCATGTCGATGCGGCTTTCGACGATGCGCTTGCCGGTGTCCAGCGATTCGGCGCGGGCGAACTTCTCGCGGCGTTCGCGCAGTTCTGCGGCGACCTTGAGCAGGAACGCTCCCCGTTCGGGAGCAGGGACGGAGGACCAGACGCCGGAGTCGAAGGCAGCCCGGGCTGCGGCGATGGCGCGCTCGGCATCTTCGCGGCCGGCTTCGGACACCGTGGCGACCAGTTCGCCGTCGGCCGGATTATGGATCTCGCGCACCGTGCCGGACGCTGCCGGCTCCCACCGGCCGTTGATGAAGAGGGTGGAGGCGGAATCGGAAAATGTGGCTTGGGTCATACGGAGCAGGCTAATGCATCTTGAACACCTGTTCAAGGAAAATATGAACATCTGTTCAAAGTGAGACTTCAGTATGCGTTGATGCTGATGTTGTTGCTGATTTCGGGAAGGGTGGATTTGAGGGTCTCGAGTGTAGGGCAAAGTGCTTCGACCTTGACAGTGACCGCCGGCTTGCTGAAGGTTCGTACTGCGGTATAGCCGTAGGAGTCGCCCGATGTGTAGGTCAGCGACAGCATGTCCACTCCACGATTGCCCGCCATGCCGTAGCCCAGGCTCGCATCCTTGACGTTTGCGGCCAGGTCCTTCTTGCCGGGGATGAGGATGGCGAGAACCTTCAGGGTTGATGCCCTGTCGTCACCGGGCACCAGTTCGGAGGGTTGGTTGCGCACCTGGAGCGTTCGCACTTTGCATCGCGTGTTATCGGAGGTGAAGGTCATCATCCCGTCCGTAGCCATGCGGCTGTAGTCGGCCTGCCAACCGGCGCTGGGATCCGTCAGGGAACTGGCAATGTCGGGAGTGTGTCCACCGTTTTCATCCCCCAGGATTCTGTTGCCGTTGTCCCAGGTGAGATTTTCAGTGGCCGGGTCGAGCTTTCCCCCGGAGCCCGAGCCGAGGCCGGAGCCAGAGTCGCCGGCAGTCGCCTCCGCCTGGGGGGAGGCTGCTGTGTCGCTGCGGTCGGGGCTCTGTGATGGCATAGAGCTCGGGGCGGCTGCCTCGGTGGGGGTGGGTGCGGCGGACGCACAGCTACCCAGGGCTGTGGTGACAAGAATGGCTGCGGCTACCGCAACTAATGTCTTTCGGGATGAACTTCTGGTCTTCATCATGATCCTTTACTACTGAAGGTGCCGGGCCAAGCGTTGGTCTTCGAAAGTAGATATCTATCAATTGGATTAACTGACCATTCAGGTCACCCATCCCCGCTCCCGCCCGCTACGAACCACTGTCATGAAAAAGCTCGGACTCCGGAATAAAGGCCCCCAAACCATGGCCGCGCTGGCAGGCGTGGTGTCGGCCGCCGTCGTACTCGCCGTTGCGGAGCTGATCGGCGCCTTCTTCACCGCCAGGGCAACGCCGGTGTTCGCCCTTGGCTCCACGTTCATCGACTTCACGCCCCCGTGGATGAAGGACTTCGCGATCGCTACGTTCGGCACCAACGACAAGGCCGCCCTGTTCGTAGGCATGGGCCTGACGATCGCCCTGCTGGCCTGCGTCCTGGGCATAGTGGCCTACCGGAAGTGGGCCCTCGGGGTCCTGGGTGTGCTGTTCATGGGGACGGTAATAGTGGCTTCCGTCGTGACCCGCGCAGGTGTGGGGCCCGTCGATGCCATCCCTTCCGTCCTGGGAACGATCGCCGGCCTTATCGTCCTGCGTCGGCTCATGGTGCCGCTGTGGGGGCTGAAGGCGTGGCCGGAAGCTCCTTCTGACATAGCGGCCGACGCCGATAGCCGGGTTGGGGGCGCCGGCGCCAGCCGCCGTCGCTTCTTCGCTGCGGCAGGGGTTGCCGCAGTCGCGGCAGGAATAGCGGCAACCGGTGGCAGGCTTCTGAGCGCCGCGCGCAACAATGTTGCGCAGGCCCGGGACGCCCTTCGCCTCCCGGCGCCGGTCAAGGCCGCCGCCGCCGTGCCCGCCGGGGTCCAGTCTCCGGTTCCGGGAGTCTTTCCCTGGCTGACGCCGAACAACGAGTTCTACCGCATTGACACGGCCCTGAGTGTCCCGGAGATCAACGTCAAAGATTGGTCACTCCGGGTGCATGGAATGGTGGAACAGGAGGTCACCCTGACTTTCCAGGACCTGCTGGACGCGGACCTGATCGAATCCCACGTCACCCTGACCTGCGTCTCCAACCCTGTGGGTGGCAAGCTGGCCGGCAACGCCAAGTGGTTGGGCTTCCCCATTCGCGAAGTCCTGAAAAGGGCCAAGCCGAAGGAGGGCGCGGACATGGTGCTCTCAAAGTCCATTGACGGTTTTAGCGCCTCCACTCCGCTGGATGTCCTGCAGGATGACCGCGACGCCATGCTGGCCATCGGCATGAACGGTGAGCCCCTGCCGGTGGAACACGGATACCCCGTACGCATGGTGGTCCCGGGCCTGTATGGATTCGTTTCCGCGACCAAATGGGTGGTGGATCTGGAAGTCACCCGCTTCGCGGACAGCAAGGCTTACTGGACTGAGCGCGGATGGTCGGAACGTGGGCCCATCAAGACCATGGCACGTGTGGACGTACCGAAGTCCTTCGCGAAGTTCCCGCCAGGCAAGGTGGCTGTGGGTGGTACCGCCTGGGCCCAGACGCGCGGCATCACCAAGGTGGAAGTGCAGATCGACGACGGCGAATGGGTGGAGGCAACCCTCTCCACCGAAGCCTCCACGGTGACTTGGCGTCAGTGGTCCTACGAATGGGATGCCACACCCGGCATCCACTACGTCAAAGCACGTGCCACAGACGGAACCGGTGAAACCCAGACGGAAAAGCGCGCCGATCCGGTGCCCGATGGAGCCTCGGGCTGGCCGTCGGTAATGGTGACGGTGGAGTAGTCCGGGTATCCGGTTCCCGGTGGGGGTTGACGGGTTACTTGCATTTTGCAAGTATGGGCCGCATGAGCCTTTTCATCACCTGCCCCGTCGACAACGTCGAACGCACCACCGCCTTCTACACCGCTCTCGGTTGGACCCTCAACACCAAGATGTCCGACCACAATGTGTCCTGCTTCGAGATCGCGCCGGAGCAGTACGTCATGCTCGGCAGCCGCGAGATGTACGCGAGCGTTGGGGGAACCGAGGACATCATCGGTGGACCCGAAACCCCCTCCAAAGTCACCGTTTCCTTCGACATGGACAGCCGGAAGGCGGTGGACCAGATCATTGAGCGCGCCGCAGCTGCCGGTGGGCGGATCGGTGACACCGACGACTACCCCTTCATGTACCAACGCCAATTCGACGACCCCGACGGCTACCACTACTCGCCGTTTTGGATGAAGCCGGATGCAGATCCCACGGCGTGAGCAACCTCGCCGCTGCCCTCGACATTGTCGGAGCACGGTGGGCGCTGCTCATTGTGGAACGCCTCCTCGAGGGGCCACAGCGCTACGGTGACCTGCAACGCGACCTGGGAGTGCCAACCAACATGCTGGCTACCCGCTTGCGGGAGCTCGAGGCCGCCCGGGTCCTGGTCCGGCTGCCGCTTCGGCACAACACCCGCGCTTACGCATTGACCGATCGCGGACGCGCCCTTAGCGAAGCGATCGACGCCTTGGCTCGCTGGGGCGACGAAAGTAGCCAGGACCGTTAAGGGTCTTTAGCTGCCAGGGGCGAATGCAATCTCTTCCGTGCGCGCGATCCCCCGCTCGATGGCTGCCTTGTCTATGCCCAGCAGGGAGGTGAGCCACATGCCGTTTTGCACGACGACGATGTCGGACGCCCGGTCCTTGCATTCATCCACGGAAAGCCCGGGAACGGCGTTGCCGATCAATGCCGCAAGCCCTTGGAGATACCTGTCAAAGGCCGCGGCGTTGATCTGCGCGAAGTCCTCGTGCGCCTGGGCCAGGGCCCACAGGTGGAGGCGGAGTGACAAATATGGCGTGGTGAGGAGCCCGGGGTCTGCGACCCGCCGGAGTGATTCCCGGAGTTGCTCATCCGGGGTTGACGTGGGGGCCGGCTCCACCAGCAGGAGGTCGTGCTCTTCGATCTGGTGCAGCACCGCCCTGATCAGGCTCGACTTGTCTTCGTAGTAGTAATTCACCAGTCCCAGAGCCACGCCGGCTTCACGCGCGACCGCCCTCATATTGATGCCGGAAATGCCGTGGCGGGACAGCAGTTCCAAGGCCGCTTCCAGGATGCGCGTCTGTCTGTCAGCCTGTTCGCCGGTTTTAGCGGTGCTTGTACCCATTCGGCCAGACTATTGCCTAACTCATGTCGGCGCATCCCGATCGTCTACAGGTTCTCTTCCGCGTAAACCCGCAGGGCATCCCTGACAAACGTCGCCCCTGCCTCCCCGCCATAGTTGGCGCCGAAGCGAGGATCCGCCACGTACAATTCGCCGAGTCCCGTGACGTAACCTTTGACGTCTCCGCCGGGTGCCGCCGTCGGGGTTCCCGGCATGCCGCGCAGCCACTCAACGTGGCGTCGGGCGAGGTCCTGCGCCTCGGCGCTCCCGGGAGAAACGCCGGATTCGGCAGCAGCAATCCAGTCGGCGCTCAACTTCTGCAGGCGATCCTTCCACTGCTGCTTCTCGTCGGGGCTCATGCTGCGCCACCACGAATCACCGCCCGCGTAGGCGTCCTTGCCCCAACGCTCCTCCACCTCGTCCTTGTACTGAGTGTGGTCGAAGCCGTCAAACATGTCCTGTGCCATGTACTTTCCATCCCCTTTCAACGTGTCGATGGTTTGCCGGACGGACGCGATCTGCCGGGTAAGCCGGTCCTGCTCGCGGGCGAGCCATTCCAGGTGGCTGCTCAACGCTTTGACGGTGTCCGTCTCGCGGTGGAGCACTTCGGCGATCGCCGGCAGGCCGAGACCCAGCTCCCGTAGCAGGAGGATGCGCTGCAGCTGAACCAAGGCCGGACCGTCATAGTAGCGATAGCCGTTATGGCCGGTCCGGCTTGGTTTCAGCAGCCCAATGTCGTCGTAGTGACGCAACGCGCGGCTGGTGGTGCCTGCGATCTTTGCGATTTCCTGGATTGACCAGTCCATCAGTCCTCCGTCCTAGCCTTGTTCTTCGACAGTAGAGGTTGACGCTACGTCAAGGTCAAGGGGACTGTGGCGATCACTAGTCAGCCAGGATCAGGTAGAGCGCCCTGCGGGTTTCGTCCAGCTTTTCGATTGCAGCCTGGCGCTGTTCGTCGGTGGCCGCTGCCCGGAACTGGTGGATGACGCCCATGAGCTTTCCGACGCTTTGGTGGAATGCGGCACCGGTTCCATCGGCCTCGGTGTTCCAGGCGTTGGCGAGTTCCTCCTCATGCTCGGCGACGTAGGCCTTGCCGTCGTCAGTGAGCGTGAATTCGGTGCGCCGGCCTTCGCCGACGGCGACGATCAGTTCCTCATCGACCAGCTGCTGCAGCGTAGGGTAGACCGAACCCGGGCTGGGGCGCCAGGCTCCGGATGTTTTCTCGGCGATGGTCTTGATCAGCCCGTATCCATTGGACGGCGCCTCTGCCAGCAGGGAGAGGATAGCCGCGCGGACGTCGCCTCGGTTGGCCCGGCGGGAGCCGCCGGGGCCGAAACCCCTGGGGCCGAAGCCGGGTCCGAAACCACCTGGGCCGAATCCTGGGACGAAGCCGCCGGGACCGAATCCACCCCCGCCGTGGCCGCCCGGACCGCGACGACCCTTGCCGCGATTGAAGCGGCCCCGGCCGTGTTCGTGCTCAGGGTGTCCATGTCCGTGATCCGGGAAATTGTTGTCGTGTTCGTTGATGCCTTTCATAGCAGCATCGTCCTTTCGGTTGTTGTTACGCCGAAGGAGTATCGGCGATAGTTAACGATATATCGGTATCTATCGCGACGTCAAGGGTTTGTGAGTGAGCGTTTGGGGGAAGGGGGTGGGATGTGAGAGAGGGTGCTTTAAGCACGACGGCGGGTGCGGACTTCCGTACGGAAGCCGGCACCCGCCGTCGTGGTTTAGGGAGGTTCCTCCAGAAGTCAGGAGAGCGGGGTGACGTAGGCCCCCGAGATGCCGCCGTCCACCAGGAAGGTGGAGGCCGTGATGAACGAGGCGTCGTCGCTGGCCAGGAATGCCACGGCTGCAGCAAGTTCCTCAGGCTCGGCGAAGCGTCCCAACGGCACGTGGACCAAGCGGCGGGCCGCCTTCTCCGGATCCTTCGCGAAGAGTTCCTTCAACAGGGGAGTGTTGACCGGTCCCGGGCAGAGGGCGTTGATGCGAATGCCCTGGCGGGCGAATTCGACGCCAAGTTCACGGCTCATGGAAAGGACGCCACCCTTCGAGGCGCTGTACGAAATCTGGGATGTCGCAGCACCCATGACCGCCACGAACGAGGCCGTGTTGATGATGGAGCCCTTGCCCTGCTCCTGCATGTAGGGGATGGCGTACTTGCAGCAGTAATAGACGGAGGTCAGGTTCACTTCCTGGACCCTGCGCCAAGCGTCGATGCCGGTGTCCAGGATGGACGCGTCGTCGGCGGGGGAGATGCCTGCGTTGTTGAAGGCGATATCGACGCTGCCGTAGGTCTCTTTCGTCTGCGCGTAAAGGTTGCGGACTTCTTCCTCGCTGGTGACATCAACCTTCACGAACAGGCCCCCTACCTCGCTCGCGGCGGCAATGCCGGAGGTTGGTTCGATGTCCGCAATCACCACGTTGGCGCCCTCGGCAGCCATCCGGCGTGCCGTGGCCAGGCCGATCCCGCTGGCACCTCCGGTGATGACTGCGCTGCGGCCTGCGAGGCGGTTGGAAACTACAGATTGCATGATTGCTCCTTTGTGACGGTGGAAAAGACTAAGCGGATTGGGTGGAGATGAAGACGTTCTTGACTTCGGTGAAGGCGTCCAGTGCATCGGGGCCCAGTTCACGGCCCAAGCCCGACTGTTTGAAGCCGCCGAAGGGAGTGGAATAGCGGACAGACGAGTGTGAATTGACGGACAGATTGCCTGACTCGACGCCGCGGGCCACCCTGAGTGCGCGATCCACCTTGGACGTCCAAATCGATCCGGACAGTCCGTATTCGGTGTTGTTGGCGATCCTGATGGCGTCGGCTTCGTCGTCGAACGGCACGACGGCGACTACCGGGCCAAAGATTTCGTCCGTGAAAGAGGGCGCGTCCAGCGCGGGAGTCAGAACGGTGGGCGGGAACCAGAAGCCGGGGCCTTCGGGCGCCTTCCCTCGGAAGGCGACCGGTGCGTCGTCGGGCACGAAGCTTGAAACCGTACCAAGCTGCTGGGCCGAGATGAGCGGCCCCATGGAGGTGGCCGGATCCGCGGGATCGCCTACGCGCATCCCCAGGACCTCGGGTTCCAACAGTTCCAGGAAGCGGTCGTAGACATTGCGCTGGACCAGGATCCGGGAACGGGCGCAGCAGTCCTGGCCGGCGTTGTCGAACGCGCCGCCCGGTGCGGCTGCGGCGGCGAGTTCAAGGTCGGCGTCGTCGAAAACGATGTTGGCACTCTTTCCGCCAAGCTCCAGAGTCACCCGCTTCACTTGGTCCGCGCAGCCCGCCATGATCTGCTTGCCAACCCCGGTGGATCCGGTGAAAACCACCTTGCGCACGGCTGGGTGGGTGACGAACCGCTGCCCCACCACGGAGCCCTTGCCGGGAAGGACCTGGAAGACGCCTTCGGGAATCCCCGCCTCGAGGGCCAGCTCTCCCAGCCGGATCGCGGTCAACGGTGTCACCTCCGCTGGCTTCAGCACCACGGTGTTGCCCGCTGCCAGGGCGGGAGCGAAGCCCCACCCGGCAATCGGCATCGGGAAGTTCCACGGGACAATCACGCCCACCACGCCCAAGGGCTCGTGGAACGTCATGTTGACGCCGCCGGCCACGGGGATCTGCCGGCCGAAGTGCCGTTCGGGAGCTGCGGCGTAATAGTTGAGGACGTCGCGGACGTTCCCTGCCTCCCAGCGCGCGTTGCCGATGGTGTGCCCGGCGTTGCGGACTTCCAGCTGGGCGAGGTTCTCCAGGTCATGGTCGACGGCGGCCGCGAACCTGCGCAGGAGCAACGCGCGGTCGGCGGGGGCAACTGCCCGCCAGGATTCGTAGGCGGCAGCCGCCTTCGCAATGGCTGCATCTGTTTCGGCCAACCCTGCCAGGGGCACGGTCTGGATGACTTCTTCGGTGGCCGGATTGATCACGTCAAAGACTGATGAGGTCATGCTGGGGACATCGCTTTCATTGTTGCGGTGTGGTCGGCTCGGTAATGGGCGGCTGCCTCCACGAAACCTTGGAAAAGCCGGAGATCGCCGGGGTTCTGTTCCGGGTGGAACTGGACGCCCAACACCCAACTGCCGTCGGTGGTTTCAACGGCCTGGACCATGCCGTCGCCGGACCGTGCCGTCACGTGCAGTGCGTTGGAAACAGAGTCCAGGGCCTGGTGGTGGTAGCAAGGCGACGTCGCTGAGTCACCCAGGAGATCGTGGATGATGCTGCCCTGCATCGTCGTGAAATTGGCTTCCCCGAAAACGCCGGGGGCCGGTTGGCAGTTGGCGTCCGGATTGACGTCCGGAATGTGCTGGACCAGCGTTCCGCCGAGCACGACATTCAGGAGCTGGGCGCCCCGGCAGATGGCGAACAGCGGCAGGCCGCGCTCCAACGCTCCCTTCAGGAGCTGGCTGTCGTGATGATCCCGCAATGGTTGTGGCCGGGTAGTGGGATGCGGGTCCCGCCCGTATAGGGAAGGATCGACGTCGGGTCCGCCCACCACGATCAGTCCATCCACCAGGTCCAGCACCGACGGGTCGGTTCCCAGAGGGGGGAGCAGAAGCGGTGTAGCTCCGGCGGCAACGACTGCCTCCACGTACGTCGCGGGGAGGATGGCCGCCGTCGTGTTCCAAACGCCCCAGGAAGCCTCTTGGAGGTAACTGGTCAGCGCAATCCTGGGCCGGTACGTCCGGCCGGTGTTTTTAGAGTCGTTCAAAGCCACGGGTCCGCTCCCAGTCTGTGATGGCGCTGTCGTAGGCGGTGAGTTCCACGGTGGCGGCATGGACGTAGTGGTCCACGACGTCGTCGCCGAATGCCTTCCGTGCGATGCTGCTCTCGGCGAGGAGGTCGCGGGCGTCCCGCAGCGTTGTCGGCAGGCGCTCGGCGTCGGATTCGTACGCGTTGCCCCTGGTGATGGGAGGCAGCGGAACGTCGTTTTCGATGCCGTGGATGACCGCGGCAATCATCGCCGCAACGGCGAGGTAGGGGTTCACGTCCCCGCCACCGATCCTGTTTTCGGTGCGGAGGCCTTTGCCGTGTCCCACTACGCGCAGTGCGCAGCTGCGGTTGTCGAGTCCCCAGGCAACAGCCGTCGGCGCGAAGCTGCCTTCCACGTACCTCTTATAGGAGTTGATGTTCGGTGCCAGGAAATACGTCAGTTCGCGCAGCGCCGTCAACTGTCCTGCCACGAAACGTTCCATGACGGGGCTGAAGCCGTGTTCGCCGTCGCCCGCCAGGACCGGGTTCCCCTCCAAGTCGGTGAGGCTGAAGTGGATGTGGCAGGAGTTGCCTTCGCGTTCGTTGAACTTGGACATGAACGTGATGCTCTTGCCGTGCTGGTCTGCGATCTCCTTGGCGCCGTTCTTGTAGAACGTGTGCTTATCGCAGGCGGCCAGGGCCTGGTCGAAGCGGAAGGTGATTTCCTGCTGCCCCAGGTTGCACTCGCCCTTGGACGACTCCACAACCAGTCCTGCGGCTTCCATGTTGTTGCGGATGGAGCGGATCACAGGCTCCAGGCGGGCCGTAGCCAGAAGCGAGTAGTCCACGTTGTACTGGGTGGCCGGAGTGAGGCCGCTGTAGTTCTTCTCCCAGGCCTGGGCGTAGGAGTCGTCGAACATGATGAACTCCAGCTCGGTCCCGGCGCAGGCCCGGTAACCGAGCTTTTCGAGCCGTTCAATCTGCGCCTTCAGGATCTGGCGCGGTGAAGCGACAACCGGGGTGCCGTCCGTCCACAGGACATCGCACTGCACCATCGCAGTGCCTTCCAGCCAAGGGACCCGGCGCAGCGTGGAGACGTCCGGCATCATCACCATGTCTCCGTAGCCGGTCTCCCAGGAGGACATGGCGTACCCGTCAACAGTTGTCATATCAACATCGACTGCCAGGAGGTAGTTGCAGCCTTCCGCCCCGTGCCCCAGGACGTCTTCAAGGAACGAGCGTGCTCCGCATCGCTTGCCCTGCAACCGGCCGAGGGCGTCGGTGATGGCGACGACGACTGTGTCTATCTCGCCGCTGCTTACGAGTTCCCGCAGTTGCTCGACGGTGAGCTGCTGGTCCGGGAAGTGTTCTTTGTTTTGGTCGTTCATGGTGTCTCCGCAGTTCGTGTGGTTGGACATTGTTGATACTTGGCCCGGCTGTTACTTCAGTTCGGCTTCGGCCATGGCCAGTTGGGCGAACTCTTCTTCGGGGGCGCCCGCCACGATCCGGTGCCGGCTATAAAGCCAGAAGTAGAGAAGGGCGGCAGCGAAAATGGCTGCCGTGATGGAGGCGGCAAAGACGTCGACGACGAACGTCGCCACGACTGCCACGGCGGAAAGAACCAGGGCGATCGACGTCGTGACGGTGCCGCCCGGTGTCCGGTAGCCGCGCTCAAGGTTGGGTTCCTTCTTACGCAGGACGATGTGCGAGAGGTTGAGGAGTACGTAGGAAACCGTGGCACCGAAGACTGCGATGTTGATCAGGAGCGCGCCGTCGTGGGTGATCGCCGCAAGCAGGAACCCGATGGTGCCCGGAACAATGAGGGCCCAATAGGGGGTCCGGCGGGAGCCCGTCAGGGAGAGCCAGCGGGGCAGGTAGCCCGCACGCGAGAGGGCAAACAACTGGCGGGAGTAGGCATAGATAATCGAAAAGAAGCTGGCCACCAGACCGGCCAATCCGGCGTAGTTGATAAAGTCGGCCAGGAAAGTGTTTCCGCCGTAGGCGATCCGCAGGGCCTCGGGGAGGGGGTTGTCGGAACCACTCATCGCCTGGGATCCTGCAGCGCCCGGGACGAGGACCAGCATCAGTGCTCCGAAGACCACCAGGATGATCACTGCCACAATGATGCCGCGTGGCATGTCCCGCTTCGGGTTTGAGGTCTCTTCGGCTGCCAGGGGGACCCCTTCCACCGCAAGGAAGAACCAGATTCCGTAAACCAAAGCGGCCAGGATCCCGCTGACTCCCATGGGGAGGAAAGCGCTGGAGCCCGGTGATCCATCAGGGACGATGTCGAAGAGTCTGGCAGGATCAAACTTGGGCAGGAGGCCAATCACTGCCGCCACCAGGGCGACGGCTGCCACGGCCGTGATGCCGAACATGATCTTCAATGCCTCGCCGACGCCGCGGATATGGATGCCGATGAAAATGACGTAGGTGACAAGGTAGACCGGCCAGGAGTTGGTCAGGCCGAAGAGGCCCAACGCTTCCACGTAGCCTCCTATGAAAGTAGCGATCGCTGCAGGGGCCACCGCGTACTCGATCAGCACGGCCATCCCGGTGGCGAAGCCGCCCAGTGGCCCAAGGGCCCGGCGGGCGAAGGCATAGCCGGCACCCGCAGTTGGCAGCGTTGAGGAAAGTTCGGCAAGGCCAAAGACCATGCACGTATACATGACCGCCATGAGGACGAAGGCGATCAGCAAACCACCCCACCCTCCTTGGGCGAGTCCCAGGTTCCAGCCCGCGAAATCGCCGGAGATGACGTAGGCCACGCCCAAGCCAGCGAGCAGGACCCAGCCAGCCGCCCCTCGTTTGAGGCGTCGATGCTGCAAATACTCGTCCTCGCCACCGGACGGTTGTTCCACTGTTTCCATGCGTGTTCCTTACGTTTGAGGAATGCTTGTGGGAAAGTAATTGGGAGGATCCTGAAATCCTAAAGGACTGTTTTTAGTCCATTGCGTGCTTCATAGTCTGGACTGTGATGTGGCGCACGTCAACACTTTCCCGCAAAAGTGCCCCAAAAAAGCCCTTTAGCCGCGCCAATGGTCTCTGGAACAACCTTTGGGTGGCGGCGTGGGTAGCATGAAGGCAGCAGCGTCTCCCTGGGGGTGATGCGCTTTCCGGTGAAAGGAGATGCCGTGCCTGACCAAGCCTTTGGCCCGTCGTTCTCTATGCTGCGCCCCGTCCGGGGTGGCAACGCGTTCGAGGAAACCATCGAGCACATCCTGCAAACCATCAAGCTGGGCATTTTTGCCCCGGCCGAAAAACTCCCACCGGAGCGTGAACTTGCGGAGCAGCTAGGGGTCTCCCGGGCAACCCTGCGTGATGCCTTGGGCGAATTGCAGAGCGCAGGCTATCTCGAGGTGCAACGGGGCAGGTACGGGGGAACCTATGTCTCCACGGACACCGTGCAGCCGAAGCCCGACGTAAGGCCCCTGGACCCTGCCGAGGTTGAAGACGTCCTTCTGTTCCGCTCCATCATCGAACCTGCCGCCGCAGGGTTGGCGGCCAAGGCGGATCTCTCAGCAGCAGCAAGAAGGCATTTGCAGCTTTGCTTGTCCGAGGTCTGCGCGTCGCCGGCAGCAGGCTATCGGCCCCGTGACTCGCGCTTCCATATCGCCATCGCCGAGATGTGCGGATCGGCCAGCCTTGTTTCTGCCGTGGCGGAAACCCGGGCCAGGCTCAACGACTTGCTGGACCGGATTCCGCTGCTAGGAACAAACCTTGAGCACGCCAACCGCCAGCACACGGAGATCGCCGATGCCATCCTTCGCGGGGATGCCCCTGCGGCCGAGCGGGCTGCCTTGGAACACCTGGAAGGCACTGCCTCGCTCCTGCGCGGGTTCCTCGCCTAGCGTTGCCTAAGGGTGGGTTACTTCCACCAGGTGTCGAAGATGGTCACCGGAACCGTGCGCTTGTGGCGCGTGCGGAGGTACTTCTGCTCGATGATCTCCGCAACTGCCTCGGGTACCTCGCGCCCCTCAAGGTAATCGTCGATCTGGTCGTAGGTGATGCCGAGCTCGTCCTCGTCGGTGCGGCCGGGTTTGTCGTCCAGGAGATCGGCGGTGGGCACCTTTTCCCAGACGCGGGACGGAGCACCGAGTTCTGCGAGGAGTGCGCGGTTCTGTCGTTTGTTCAGGCCGAACAGCGGCAGGATGTCCGCGCCGCCGTCGCCGAATTTGGTGAAAAAGCCCGTCACGGACTCAGCGCCGTGGTCCGTTCCGATCACCAGGTAGTTGTGCTCGCCGGCCAGCGCATACTGGGCGATCATGCGGGCGCGGGCCTTGGTGTTGCCCTTGTGGAAGTCCGAGATGGGCGCACCGGTGGTCTTTTCGAACTCTTCCTCGAAACCGTCCACGGCTTGGGAGATGTTGTAGGTCCACTCGGTCTTTGCCTTGATGAAATCCAAAGCAGCCTGGGCGTCGTCTTCATCGTGCTGGATGCCGTAGGGGAGACGGACCGCGACGAAGTTCGCCTCTATGCCCTCGGCTTCCAGTTCCTCAACGGCCAACTGGGCGAGGCGGCCGGCAAGCGAAGAGTCGATGCCCCCGGAGATGCCCAGCACGAACCCTTTGGTGCCGGTGGCTTTCACGTAATCCTTCAGGAAGGCGACCCTCTTGCGGATCTCCTCCGCAGGATCGATCCGGGGCTGGACGCCCATTTCCTCAATGATCTTGGCCTGGAGTTCGCGCATGTGTTCCACACTAGTCAGCCCGGTCACAAAGGCTCAACCATATTGCGCCGTGATTCGGCTTATTTGGCGGGCGCCGGGCCGGTGGAACCGCGGACGGTGAGGTGGGTGGGCATGACGGCGAGCCGCCGGCTGGAACCGGCGTGAAGGGGATCCAGTTGGGCGAGGAGCATGGACACGGCCACCCGCCCTGCCTGCTCAATGGGTGAAGCCATGGTGGTGAGGGGTGGATTGCAGAAGTCGGCGCCGAAAATGTCGTCGCAACCCACAATGCTCATGTCTTCAGGAACGCGGATCCCGCGCTCCCGGAGGCGCTGAAGCATGCCGATGGCCAGGAGGTCGTTGAAGACGATGCAGGCCGTTGCCCCGGTTCGCGCTGCGGCGTCGGCGGCTGCTGCTCCGGACGTTGTTTTGGGGGTGAAGGGTCCTACCCGGGAGGTCGTCAGTCCCCGATCGCGGCTTTCCTCCTCAAAAGTCTTCCAGCGTTTGGCGTTTGACCATGACGACGCCGGGCCCCCGACGTAGCAGATCCTGGTGTGGCCCAGCGACGTGAGGTGTTCAAGGGCCTGGACCACGGCTCCGGGGGTGTCGATGACCACCGTGGGGGCGTTGGCTGAGGAGCGGTTAATGGTGACGATTGCCTGTGACGTTGCTGCCTCAAGGATCTGGGCGTCGGTGAGGCGCGATGCGGCGAGGATGAATCCGTCGGCGGTCCGCTGCATTTTCTGGAGGGTGTCTGCTTCCATTTCAGCTGACTCTTCCGTATCCACCAGAAGCTGCGTATAGCCGGCGGCCTTGAGCTGGTTTTGGGTGCCCCGGATGATGTCGAAGTAGAACGGGTTGGTGACGTCGGGGACCAGGAGTGCGATGGCATTAGTTCGGCCGGAGCTGAGTCCGCGGGCTTGTGAGCTGGGGACGTAGTTGAGCTCGGCGGCCACTTTCTCGATGCGTTCACGCGTTGCCCTGTTCACGCGGTCCGGATTGGAAAGGGCCCTGGAGACAGTGGATGTGGCCACTCCCGCCAAGGCAGCAACATCCTTGATTGTGGGTGCGGATCCCCGCCCGTTCGTCTCAGCCATAAAAAGATTGCACCATCTCATGGCAACTTTTGGCAACCGCTTGCCGCATCATTGCCACACTCCTAGACTCGAAGCCGAAAGCCCCTGTGACGTGGACCACTATCGGGCTGTGTATCCAAGGAGGAAACAATGAGGTTTGCACCATCAGCCAAACTTGCCGCCGTCGCTTTGACGGTCGCTTTGGCACTGACAGCCTGTGGGGGGAGCGGCAGCAGCACGTCGGCCAGCTCCGGGGGTGCCGTCGACGGAGCAGGCAAGACACTGAATGTCCTGACCGGTGTCAACAATCAATACCCGGAAGAGCAAAAGAAGTGGCAGAGCGACATTGCCGCCAAGTTCAAGGCCAAGACCGGCGCCGAAGTGAAGTTCGAAACCTTTGCCTCAGCCAACGATGAACTGACCCGTATCCAAACTTCCGTTGTTTCCGGCCAAGGCCCGGACGTCTACAGCTTGGGCACCACGTTCACGCCCACCGCCTATGCCACCAAGGCCTTCGTGACACTTTCCGATGACGACTGGAAGAAGGTCGGCGGGAAGGACCGGTTCAACCCGGCCGCCCTTGGCATTTCAGGCCCGGACTCCGATCATCAGGCGGGCATCCCGTTTGTCAGCCGTCCGTTCGTCATGGCGTACAACAAGGACCTTCTTGCGGCCGCCGGCATCGAGAAGCCTGCGACCACCTGGGACGAGCTCGCAGACCAGGCAAAGAAGATGACCAACGCCGGGACCGGAACCTACGGCCTGGCCACCGGGTACAAGGACAACTTTGATCCCTGGAAGTTCATCTGGGCCATGTCCGTTCAGGCAGGCAACCCACTGGTGGACGGCAACAAGCTGAAGATGGATGACCCCACAGTCAAGAAGGCCTACGAAACCTACTTCGGCTGGCTCACCAAGGACAAGGTGGTGGATCCGGCAGCGATCGGCTGGAGCAACAGCAACGCCGTTGCAGCCTTCGCCTCAGGCAAGGCCGGATACCTGATGATGACCACCTCCAGCTCCATTCCTACCTTGGACAAGTCCGCCATCGCCGGCAAGTACGCCTACTCCCTCATGCCCACGACAGCCCCGGGCGAGTCTTCCCCCAAGGGCGACGGTGACAAGGCCGCCAGCATCCTTTCCGGCGACAACGTCGTGGTCGCGGACTACTCCCAGCAGAAGGACCTGGCGTTCGCCTACATCGAGATGATTACGTCCAAGGACGAGCAGCTGAACTATCAGAAAATCTTCGGTGAGCTCCCCGCAAACGCCGAGGCACTCGCCACCCTGACCGATCCGAAGCTGAAGCCGATCGCCGATGCTGCCGGCAAGTCGAAGGCAACTCCCTTCACTGGCGCATGGGGCGACATCCAGCTGGGGCTCCTGAACGTCACGGTCCAGTCCATCCCGGACCTCGCCAAGGGGTCCGTTGACGAGAGCGCCTT
Source organism: Arthrobacter sp. LFS091 (assembly GCF_047977885.1). NCBI lineage: Bacteria > Bacillati > Actinomycetota > Actinomycetes > Micrococcales > Micrococcaceae > Arthrobacter > Arthrobacter sp. LFS091. Next base: position 386,315 of record NZ_JBFPFP010000002.1, on the reverse strand, counting down.
GGAGTCACGCTTGAAGGACGCCCAGTCCAAGGGCCAGGCTTCCCTCGACCGGGCTGCGAAGTCCTAGGCAGGGCCTCCCATGTCCACGGATTCCTTCAGGGAAATGAAACCCGTGTCCGGTCCGGCTGCCCGCGGGCAGCTGGCCCGGTCCGGGCCGACAAAGCCAGCGCTCGACGCCGGTGACTCGCCGACCGCAGGCACCGGAACCTTCCAGCCGGCCGGCGGTGACCGGAAACCCGTCCGCCGCAAGGGCCTGAGCGAGCGCAACCGACCCCTATGGATGCTGATTCCCGGCGGTTTGCTGATGTTCGTCATCATCGTGGTGCCGCTGTTCCTGGGCATCTACATGTCGACGCTCAACCTCGACCAGTACTCGCTGCGCAAGTGGATCAGCGCGCCGTTCATCGGCGTCGGGAACTTTGTGGAGGCCCTGACCGACTCGCCGCTGCTGCACTCGGTGTGGCTGAGCGTGAGCTACTCACTGATCGCGATGCTTGTGACCTTGCCTTTGGGCATCGCAGCGGCTGTTGCCACGCAGAATTCCTTCAAAGGCCGCGCGCTGGTGCGCTCGATTTTCCTGATCCCGTACGTGCTGCCATCCTTCGTGGTGGCAACCGTATGGCGGACCATGTTCCAGCCCGACGGAGTCGTCAACTCGGCACTGGGCGTGTTCGGCATTGACGGTGGCTTGTGGCTCAACGGACCGCAAACGTACTGGACGCTGATCCTGGTCCAGATCTGGGCGTCCTGGCCGTTCATCTACCTGCTGGCACTCTCCGGCCTGCAGTCAGTGGATCACGAAGTCCATGAGGCCTCGGCCCTGGACGGCGCCTTGTGGTGGAACAAGTTGCGGTACGTCATCTTCCCCTACCTCAAGGGTCCGTTGTCGCTGGCATTCCTGATCGGCATGCTGCACCACATCAATAACTTCACGCTCCCGTACGTCCTGTTCGGCGTACCGGCCCCGTCCGACGTCGAAGTGCTTCCGATCCTCACGTACGTCACCAGCTTCCAGAGCTTCCGCTTCGGTCTTAGTGCGGCCATGGCCTTCGTGTCCCTGGTGCTGATCGCCATTCCGCTGTTCATCTACCTGCGCGCCGTCAAGCTTGACGACGCCGAGACGCCTGGAGGCAAGAAGTGAGCGCGTCAACCACCTCAGTGCGCGGCACGGCCCACGGCGGCCAGGCGGGAAGCACGTTCCGGCCTGGTTCCAAGCGGCAGAACGAAGTAACCCGTCTCTTGCCTGGTCCAATGCTGGCGATCATCCTGACGGTGCTAAGTGCCATAGTGCTCATCCCCGTGGCCTACATCTTTTTGGCCTCGGTGAATTCCGACATCGGCGTGGCTAAGGGTGAATTCTGGCCGTCAAGCTTCTCGCTGGAGAACTACACCAAGATCTGGTCCAGCGTGGGCCTGGCCAAGGGGCTTGCCAACAGCGTCCTGGTAGCGGGGGCTACTGCGGTGGTGTCGGCAGCCATGTCCGTGTCGATCGCCTATGTCCTGGTCCGCTACCAGTTCCGCGGGCGGCTCACTATTCTCCGTGGCCTGCTGGCCCTGCAATCGGTGCCGGGTACCCTGATGGTCCTTCCGGTATTCGTGCTCTTCTCCTCAGCCGCCAGCTACCTTGGCATCCAGGTGATCGGTACGCAATGGGGCCTCTTTGTCACGTACCTGACGTTCGCCATGCCGTTCTCCACGTGGGTGATGGTCACCTATCTGCGCGGCCTGCCGCGCGAACTGGAAGAGGCAGCAAGGATCGACGGTGCCAGCAACCTTGGCGTCCTGGTCCGGATCATCCTCCCGCTCAGCTGGCCCGGAATCGTGGTCTCTGGGATCTTTGCTTTCCTGCTGGGCTGGAACGATGTCCTCTTTGCCTCGGTGATGACCCGCCCCGAAAGCCAGACGGCAGCGGTAGCCCTCCAGATCTTCGGCGCTTCGCAGGAGGGTGGAGCCATTCCCCTCTACGGCCAAATGATGGCGGCTTCGTTGGTTTGTGCGGCGCCCGTCGTGATTCTCTACCTGATTTTCCAACGTTACCTAGTGGGCGGTCTCACCGCCGGAGGAGTTAAGTAGCAATGACCGGTCAAGCAACAGTCCAGTGGACGCTTTCGGGCTTCGGAGACGAGATCGACGACGACCCGGTCCTGCAGATCGCGGTGCTCCAGGCCCTGGGAGCGAACTACATTGAAGTCCGCAGTGCGTGGGGAACCAACATCGTGGATCTGACGTCCGGGCAGTTGACCGAACTCAAGAAACTGCTCGATGCAGCGGGAATGGGTGTTTCGGCCATCGCTTCGCCAATCGGCAAAGTGGACGTCACGCTGCCGGTGGAACACGAGGTTGAGCGACTCCAACGGGCAGTCAACGCCGCCCAGGTTCTTGGTTCCCGCTACATCCGCATCTTTTCCTTCTACTACGGGGAAGGAGTGGCCGTGGACAGCATCCGGGACGATGTCATTGAGCGGATGCGTGCCCTGGCCGACGTCGCCGAAGGGTCCGGAGTGGTCCTTCTCCACGAGAACGAGAAAGACATTTTCGGCGATACCCCCGACCGCGTCCTGGACATCATCGAGTCCGTAAACTCGCCGGCCTTGAAGGTCGCCTGGGATCCGGCCAACTTCGTCCAGGTGGGGGTGAAGCCTTTCGATGAGGGCTACGCAAAACTCCGTCCCCACCTGGAATACCTGCAGGTCAAGGACGCGCGGTTCGCGGACGCCGTCGTGGTTCCTGCCGGTGAGGGCGACGGCGACCTGCTCCGCACGGTGGAGGCGCTAAAGGCCGACGGATTCGTAGGTTTCGCAAGCCTTGAGCCCCATCTGGCGGGGGCCCATGGATTGGGCGGCTTCTCCGGGCCGACCGCTTTCGGGATGGCTGCCCGAGCCTTTGCCAAAGTCGTCAACGAAGCAGGAGTGGAAACCAAATGAGCACCGAATCGTCCAACCCCATCATCAACGTCGCCATCGCCGGTTGCGGCACCATCGGGCGCACGCACGCTGCGTCCGTTGCCGCGATCGCGGACCTGCAGGTCACGGCCTTGGTGGACGAAATCGCAGAAGCCGCGGACGCCTTGGCCCAGCACATCGAAGACCAGGGTGCCGCCCGGCCGGCCACCTTCCGGAGCCTGGACGAAGCGTTCGCAGGTGCCGCCGTCGATCTTGTCATCATTGCGACCCCCAGCGGACTTCACATTGAGCAGGCGCTGGAGGTGCTCAACTCCGGCAAGCATGTGGTGATCGAAAAGCCGCTGGATGTGAACCTGAACCGTACCGACGAGATCCTTGCGGCAGCCAAAGCAGCTGAAGGAAAGGGCCTGGTGGCCAGCGTCATCAGCCAGCACCGCTTCGATCCCGCGAGCATCGTGGTGGACGAAGCCCGACGGGCCGGACGCTTCGGCCGGCTGACCTCGGCCATCGCCTCGGTGAGCTGGTATCGCAGCCAGGGCTATTACGACTCCGGCGCCTGGCGAGGCACCTGGGCCATGGACGGTGGCGGGGCCGTAATGAACCAAGGCGTGCACACAGTGGATCTCCTGCTGTGGTTCCTGGGCACCCCGGTGGAGATCAGCGCCAAGACGGCCCTGCTGGCACACACCGGCGTTGAAGTCGAGGACACCGCGGTGGCCACGGTGACGTTCGAATCCGGTGCGCTTGCGGTACTCCATGCCACCACCGCCGCCTATCCCGGGCTCAGCGTCAGGCTTCAGGTCATGGGCAGCAAAGGCTCGGCAGTGATTGACAGCGACAACCTCCAGTTCTTCCATGCGGCGTCCTCCGAGGAAGAGACCCAGGGTGGACCGATGGGAATGCCTGGCGCGGGCAACCAGGCCGAGGAGGAACTCGCAAAATTCGCTGAAGCGGCGCCGCAATCCAACCTGGACCCCACCGTCTATCCGGCCGGACACATCCGCCAATACCGGGACGTGGTGGAAGCCATCCGCAACGGCCGGCCGGCAGGGGTCACCGTCGAGGACGCCGTGCGGGCATTGGCCACCGTACGCGCACTGTACGTCTCGGCCACTCTTGGCCGCCCAGTGCTCATTGCGGACGTGGTTGCCGGCAAGTACAACGACGTTGAGGTGCGCACCGGCAACGGGCACTTCGAGGAGGTCTCCGCATGAAATTCTCCGTCTTCACGGCCTCGACGCCGGAATGGACACCGCAGGAAGCAGTCACTGAACTGGCGGCACAGGGCTGGGATGGCATCGAATGGCGGGTCACGGACCAGGCTGAATCTCCGGAACCCGGGTTCTGGGCCGGAAACAAGGCCACATGGCCCATGACCGGCCTGGAGGAATCGCTGCCGGAGATTGCCCGGATCACCTCGGACGCCGGCCTGGAGTACTCCGGCCTGGGCGGTTACGCCCGCTGCGATAACCACGACGGCGTGGAGCGCGTCCTCGCCGCCACGGCCGCGTTGGGAGCACGGCAGGTCCGGGTCAACGTGCTGCCGCTGGGTAACTCCACCATGGGAGGGGGCGAACCCAGCGGAGTGTCCTACCCGGAGCTCTTCGAGGCCACACGGGAACACTACGAATGGGTGGCCGGCCGTGCAGCACACCATGGTGTCAAGGCACTTGTGGAGCTGCATCACGGAACGGTGACCGCATCTGCCTCGTCCGCCCGTCGCCTCCTGGAAGGCTTGGATCCACGGCACGTCGGCGTCATTCACGACCTCGGCAACCTGCTGATCGAAGGCTGGGAGTCTCCGCTGCCGGCCCTTGAACTGTTGGGGCCCTACCTGTCGCACATCCATGTGAAGAACGCACGCTGGGTACAGACCGGGGAACGTGACGAGTCCGGGGCGGCGGTATGGCAGAACGAGTGGGCGCCGCTCGCCGAAGGGCAGGGGAGCGTGCTTGCCTACTTCAAAGCACTGGCCGACGTCGGTTACGACGACTGGGTCACGGTGGAGGACTTTTCCACCGCCCTTCCACTCACCGAACGCACCGCTGGCAACCTTCAGTACTTGCGCAGGGTGGCAGAGCTGGCCGGATTGTCAGTTCCTGCCAGCGCCGATCTCTCCGCCGGTGCGGATCTCCCCGCCGGTTCCATCCCGAAAGGCTGACTCCATGTCCCAGTCACTCGCCACCCACCCCGACCGCCTGCTCCCGGCGGATCCGGGGACGCGCAGCATCGCGCGTGCCTTGTTGGAGCGGGTCCAGGACCTGCCCATCATTTCTCCGCACGGCCACGTGGATGCGGCAGTGATCGAACAGAACACGCCCTTCCCGGATCCTGCGGCGTTGCTGGTCACACCGGACCACTACGTCACCCGGCTGATCCACGCTTCAGGAGTTCCGCTCGACAAACTCCAGCCACAAGCGGGGGCGCGCAACATCTGGCGGTCTTTCTGCGAGGCCTGGCCGTTGTTCGATGGCACCGCTTCCGGGTACTGGCTACGGACTCAGTTCGAGTCGGTGTTCGGGTGGCAGGGTGAACTGACCGGAGAGACCGCAGACGCCAGTTTCGACGCCATTTCGACCAAGCTCGCGGAGCCCGGATTCCGTCCCCGGGAGCTCTTCAAGGACTTCAACATCGAGGTCCTTGCCACCACTGACGATCCCCTGGACAGCCTGGACAGCCACCGCGCGCTCGCCGCCGATCCGTCGTTCCACGGCCGCGTGCTGCCCACCTTCCGCCCGGACGCGTACATCAACATTGCGCATCCGGCGTGGACGGGCAACGTGGAACGGCTCATCGCGGAAGCGTCCGACGGCGGCACGGGCTACCACGGGTACCTCACCGCCCTGGAGAATCGCCGCCGCTACTTCGTGGACCACGGGGCGGTGTCCGCCGACCACGGTGTCCGCACCCCGGCCACCCTCAAACTGGACCAGGTGGACGCTGAGGCCCTGTTCTCCCGGGCCCTTTCCGGACAGGCAAGCGCCCAGGACCGCGACGCGTTTGAAGCCCACATGATGTACCAGATGGCCAGGATGTCCGTGGAAGACGGCTTGGTGATGACCATCCACCCGGGCTCCTTCCGCAACCACCATCAGCCCACCTTTGAAGCTTTCGGAGCGGACACCGGCCACGACATTCCCGTTGCCATCAACTACACCGAGGCTGTCCGGCCCCTCCTCCAGGACTTCGGTACTGCCGACAACTTCCACCTGGTGCTGTTCACCCTGGACGAAACCGTCTTCTCCCGCGAACTCGCACCACTCGCCGGTTTCTACCCCTCGGTCTACATCGGTGCCCCGTGGTGGTTCCTGGATGCCCCCGATGCCATGCTCCGGTTCCGCTCGGCTGTCACGGAAACCAGTGGCTTCTCCCGCTCGTCCGGGTTCATCGATGACACCCGGGCGTTCTGCTCAATTCCGGCACGGCATGACGCCTCGCGCAGGATCGAGGCCTCGTTCCTGGCGCGGCTCGTTGCCGAGCACCGCATCAGCGAGGACCGTGCGCATGAGCTGATTGTCGACGTCGTCGATTCTTCCCCGCGACGGGTCTTCAAACTATGAGTGCCGGGCAGCTGCCGGCGCGCCTCAGCCGGGCCATCGCGTTTCCCGGGCAGGCTGCGCCCCCAGTGCGCATGGTGCATCTTGGCCTGGGGGCGTTTCACCGCTCGCACCAGGCGTGGTACACCCACCATGCCGGGGATGCCTCCGAATGGGGCATCGCCGCATTCACGGGGCGCAGGCCAAGGGCTGCAGATATTCTGGCTGAGCAGGACGGCGTGTTCACGCTGGTGGAGCGATCGGGTGCAGCCGATTCCTTCGAGGTCATCGGCAGCATTGTCGAAGCCGTGGACGGCGCAGACGTCAAGCGGTTGGCCGAGCTGATAGCAGCTCCTGCCACCGTGGTGGTCACCCTGACCATCACCGAAGCCGCATACGCTGCGGCCGGAGACGAGACCCCGCTGGCGCGCCTGGTCGCAGCGCTCGCGGCCCGCAAGGATGCCGACGCCGGTCCGATCGCCGTGGTCAGTTGCGACAACCTTTCGGGGAACGGCACGGTAGCCCGGAAGGCAGTGCAGGCCATTGCGGAAGCCGCTGATCCGGCCCTTGGTCAATGGATCCGTGTCAATGTGAGCTTCGTCGGCACTTCCGTGGACCGGATCACGCCGCGGACCACGCCTGCGGACCTTGTGGAAGTGGCCGAACAATGCGGGTACCGGGATGAGGCCGCCGTGGTGGCGGAGCCTTTCCGTAACTGGGTCCTGAGCGGAGATTTCCCGGGCGGGCGTCCCCGCTGGGAAGACGCCGGCGCTGTTTTCGTGGACGATCTGGAGCCCTACGAGAACCGTAAACTTTGGCTCCTTAACGGAGCGCACTCCATCCTTGCGTACGCCGGACTCGTCCGGGGCCACACGACTGTTGCCGAAGCCCTGGCCGATGAGGTGTGCAGGGCCGCAGTGGAGGCATTTTGGGATGAGGCTTCCCGCCACCTGTCCGGTAAAGCCCTGGACGTTCCGGGGTACCGGCAGGCCTTGCTGGAAAGGTTCGGTAACTCGCGGATAGCCCACCATCTGTCCCAGATCGCAACGGACGGGAGCACCAAGTTGCGCATGCGTGCCTTGCCTGTGCTGGCCGCCGAACGCGCCCAGGGCCGTTCCGGAGACGGAGCTGCACGCATGATCGCGTCCTGGATCGCGTATGTGTCCGCCACCGAAGACGTCCAGGACCCCCTTGCAGAGGACATCAGAACCGCGAAAACGCACGACGGCGAACAACGCACCGCTGCGCTGTTGGCGCTCATCAACCCGGGCCTGGCCGAAGACACTGCCCTGCTTTCCCACATCCACCGGCAGCAAAGCGCCATTGACGCTGCCCGCACCCACGCGTAGACCCTTGGAAGGAATGCCAACCATGAAAATCACTGCCGCTGACGTCTTTGTGACCAGCCCGTCCCGGAACTTCGTCACCCTTCGCATCACCACGGAAGACGGAGTGACCGGCATCGGCGATGCAACCCTGAATGGCCGTGAACTCGCTGTGGCGGCCTACCTCAAGGAGCATGTGGCCCAGCTGCTCATCGGCAAGGATCCGCACCGGATCGAGGACACCTGGCAGTTCCTGTACCGCAGCTCCTACTGGCGCCGGGGCCCGGTCACCATGGCGGCCATTGCCGCCGTCGACATGGCGTTGTGGGACATCAAGGGCAAGTTGGCCGGGATGCCGGTGTACCAGCTCCTGGGCGGGGCGTCCCGGAACGGGCTCCGGGCTTATGGCCATGCCTCGGGCTCCGACATCCCCTCCCTGTTCGACTCCGTCCGCGAGCACCTGGAATTGGGTTACAAGTCCATTCGCATCCAGACGGCCGTGCCGGGTATCAAGGCTGTGTATGGAGTGGCTGCCCAAGCCCAGGCTTCGGGGGAGCGGTACGACTACGAGCCCGCCGGCCGCGGCAACTTCCCGCTCGAAGAGGACTGGGACACGCGCGCCTACCTGCGCCACCTGCCCACCGTCTTCGAGGCCGTGCGCAACGAGTTCGGCCCCGAAATCCCGCTCCTGCACGATGGCCACCACCGCATGACCCCCATCCAGGCGGCCAAGCTCGGCAAGGCCCTGGAACCATACGATCTCTTCTGGCTCGAGGACTGCACACCGGCCGAAAACCAGGAGGGCCTGCGCGTGGTCCGCCAGCACACCACCACTCCGTTGGCCATCGGCGAGATCTTTAATACCGTGTGGGACTTCCAGACCCTCATCAAGGAACAGCTGATCGACTATGTCCGTGCCGCGTCAACGCACTTCGGCGGGATCTCGCCGCTGAAGAAGGTCATGGACTTCGCAGCGCAGTACCAAATCAAGTCCGGGTTCCACGGACCCACCGACATTTCCCCGGTGGGCTTCGCTGCCCAGTTGCACGTCGGCCTGGCCATCCACAACTACGGCATCCAGGAATACATGCAGCACTCGGACAAGACCAACGAGGTCTTCCAGCAGTCCATGACCTTCAAGGACGGCTATCTGCACCCCGGAGACAACCCCGGCATCGGCGTCGAATTCAACGAGGAAGCCGCGGCAGCCTTTCCCTACCAGCAGGCCTACCTGCCGTACAACCGCCTCGTGGACGGTACGGTTCATGATTGGTAAACCGGGCTCCGGCGCTCGCCACCACATTGTGGTGATGGGAGTAGCCGGCTGTGGCAAGAGCACCATCGGTGCCGCCCTCGCCGAGCGGATCGGTGCTGAATTTCTCGACGGCGATTCCCTGCACCCCCAGGCGAACATCGACAAGATGGCTTCGGGTACTCCGCTGAACGACGACGACCGCGCACCTTGGCTGGCGGAAATCGGCAGGCGATTCCCGGCGTCGGACGTTTCTTTGATCATCGCGTGCAGCGCGCTCAAGCGTTCTTACCGGGACATCATCCGCAGCGCTGACCCGTCGGTGGTGTTCGTATACCTGCAAGGCACGCGCGACCTGCTGAACCAGCGCATGAACGCCCGACCCGGGCACTTCATGCCGGCATCTCTGCTGGGCTCCCAATTGGCAACCTTGGAACCGCTGCAGGCCGATGAAGCAGGGATTGTTGTGGACATCGCCCAACCCGTGGAGGACATGGTGGATCAGATCAACACCTGGCTGAAGGAAGGTTCCGGCCCGTTCCTGGTGGACCTCAAAGCGGAGCCGTTCAACCTCGACGACGACGCCGTTGCCTGGGTGGAGAGCACCATCGGCTCCATGACGCTGGAAGAGAAGATCGGCCAGCTGTTCATCAACCACAACAACGATTACTCCCCGGAGTACCTCGACGGCGTGCTGGAGAACTTCCATGTGGGCGGCATGCGGTACCGGCCAGGTCCGTCCTCAGCCGTTCAGGAACATATCCGCTACGCGCAATCCAAGACCCGCATCCCGCTGCTCATAGCCTCCAACCCGGAAATGGGTGGCGCGGGCAGCTGCGACGACGGCACCTTCGTGTCCACGCACCTGCAAGCAGGGTCCCACCCAGACAGGTCGATCGCGCGCCGCATGGGCCAGGTTGCCGGCGTCGAAACTGCTGCACTAGGTTGCAATTGGGCCTTCGCGCCGATCGTGGATATCCACTACAACTGGCGGAACACCGTGATCTCAACGCGGGCGTTCGGCAACACTCCGGAGATCGTTGTGGAGCGGGCCAAGGAGTACTTCGACGGCATCAGCGAATCACCCACTGCCTGCGCCATGAAGCACTTCCCGGGCGACGGCATCGATGAGCGCGACCAGCACGTGGTCACGTCCTACAACACGCTCGCCTACGACGAGTGGGACAAAACGTACGGGCACGTCTACCGCGAAATGATTGGCCACGGCGTGCAGTCCATCATGGTGGGCCACATCGGCGCGCCTGAGGTGTCCAGGCACTTCCGTCCCGGGTTGCCTGACGCTGAGGTTCTGCCCGCGACGCTGGCTCCGGAGCTGCTGCAGGATCTGCTGCGCGGCGAGCTTGGATTCAACGGGCTGGTACTTACGGACGCTTCGCTCATGGTCGGCCTCACGCAGGCCATGAAGCGGCGCGATTTAGTGCCTGCAACCATCGCAGCCGGATGCGACATGTTCCTGTTCTTCCGCAACCCCGAGGAAGACTTCCAGTACATGCTGGACGGCTACAAGTCCGGCGTGATCTCCGAGTCCCGCCTCCAGGATGCACTTCGGCGGATTCTCGGCCTGAAGGCGAGCCTGGGACTGCACCTCGCTTCCCGGGAATCGTTGGTTCCTTCCGCGGATGCCCTCTCCGTCATCGGCAGTGAAGCTCATCGTGCAGTCGCCGCCGAGGTGGCTGACAAGACCGTCACCCTGGTGAAGGACACGGCCCGCAACCTGCCCCTCACTCCCGAAACCCACAAGCGTATCCGGCTCTACGGCGTCTCGGGTGGCGCGGACTTTACCCGCGCCGATCCGTTGGGCTATCTGGACACGGTCCGGGAAGAGCTTGAAGCTGCAGGCTTTGAGGTCAGCGTATTCAAGACCGCTGAGCAGCGCGAAGCAGCGGGGGAATCCGGCATGAACTTCATGCGGGTCCTCTCCGAGGAAGCCACAGGCGACTACGCGGAGCGGTTCGACGCTGCTTTCGTGTTCGCCAACGTCAAGGGCTTTGCACAGGAGGCGGCTATCCGCATCAAGTGGTCTTCGCCCATGGCTGCTGAAATTCCTTGGTACGCCACCGAGGTCCCCACGGTGTTCGTCTCCTTGAACCAGCCGAACCATCTGATCGACGTTCCCATGGTCAAGACCGCAATCCATGCGCACGCGGATTCGCTCGAAGCCATCCGGGCAACCATCCAGAAGATCCAGGGAAAGTCCGGTTTCCAAGGTACGTTCAACCAGAACGTCTTCTGCGATTCGTTCGACACCCGCCTCTAGGGCATTTGCCCCCTAGATTTAGGGATTTCACGCGTGGCTCTCTGCGGAGTTCTTGTCTTCAGTCCGCAGGGAGTCCGCAGAAATCGTGAGAGCTTCTTCCAATAGACCTGCCGCAGCGGCCCGCGTCTTGTCCTCGGCCGTGGGCCAGAGGTGTGAGTACGTGTCCAGGGTTGTGGTTGCTTTTGCGTGCCCCAAAGCTCTTTGGACGGTCACGACGTCGCAGCCGGCGGCGATGAGACCTGAGGCGTAGAAGTGTCTCAGGTCATGGAGCTTCACGTGACCAAGTCCAGCGGCTACTTCGAGACCGACCGCACAGCCGTCAAGGCCACCATGCGGGCCGGATTCGGCTTCCCGCACCACAAGGCACTGGTCAAGATCAGCAAGACCACAGAGCCGTAACCAAGCCCAGCAGCTGGCACAGGACACGAGAGCCTGTGCCGGTTGCCGTCTAGCCACCAATAACCCCGGGGGTACCCCCCGAAACCCCCGAGCCTGCCCACCTCCCGCCTGGTCTGGGCATTTTTTCCTGCACACCATTTCACGAATTCACACCAATTCAGCCTCACACCAATTGCCGCAAAACCCCTAGATCGCGCGGGTTCCGGCCGTGTGGGAAGCATCGGAGTTTCAATTGGTGTGATAACCACGAAAGGCGGCCCCTGAACCTCCAGTAGTTGGAGATTGAGGGGCCGCCGCCGTTGCGCTTAGCGGGCAGTCCAGCTCATGCAGGCCTTAGCACAGCGCCATTCCTTGGTCCGGCTCCCCAAAACCGGCTCAATCTGCGGCCGGAGCCGCACCTCACCGCCGCATTTGGGGCATTGGTCAGGGATGGTCTCAGGTGAGGTCATTCGGTGACCTCTTCCAAGAACTCTTGGCGGTAAGTCCGGATCTCACCGGTTTCATCCAGGCAGATATCGATCACTGTCACGTTTAGGTCCTTTCCGATGGTGGCGTACCGTCCCACGTTTGTCCCGCCGTGGGTGCTGCTCAGTGCTGAACCTGTCTCACCCGTGGCCTTGATCGTGTAGCGACGTTCCTGACGGTTTGGGCCACTGAAGGATTCCTGAATGTTTGGCATTGTTGCCTCCTAGGATGTTGTTTTTACGTACTCTTTCAGTCTGCCCCGGCCCGTGCCTGTTTTTGCTTGAGCACTATCCAAGGTCGTCCTTGAACGCATCAAACAGCCGGCTCGTGCGGCCATCGTTGGTGGCACCCCGCCCCGGCGGGGCCACAATGACCGGCGACATACCCTCGAATGCCGCTGTGAAGGCAACGTAGTCCTTGCCCTGCTCATTTTCGTCGTGACCAAAGTACTCCACGTTATGAAGGGTCAGACCCTTGATAGCAGAACGCGGAACCACATGCACGGCGCCGTCCGGGATTCTCTGCTCTCCCCGTTCTGCCGACGCTTTCAGCTCGCCAGTAACCACCCAGGCTTTGGTAACGAGCACTGCCGCGTAGTCGATACTGCCGTCAGCGTTTTCCTTCACCGTTGCAACGCAGTGCTCCACTTCAGCTTCACCGACACAGCGGGCCAGTCTCCGCTCAAGGTATACGGCCTGACCTTCTGCATGGCTGAAAGCATGCATAGGCCAGTTGCGGTTTGCTTCCATCAGGTGTTCATGGATCGTGTCAACAAGCTGCTTGGTCAATTGCATCGCCCCCGAAATAACGCGCCTGGACGAGTGTCCGGGCACTGGTGCGCTCAGACTATCTGGCCAGTCCGACACTTTAGGGGTGCGCCATTTTGGCCCCTCGACCGGCCCGGGTGAGTAACGTAGTGCCGGCATCTGTCCATCCCAGTGGACAGCACATGCCTCAAGCTCAGCGCCTCGTCGTTGTCAGAGCCCCGTGCGAGTATGAAGGCGTGAAAATAATCGTGATAGTTGCGCTGTCCGTCGTAGCGGCCATTCTTACCGTTCTGGGCATTATCTGGAGCAACAAACCAAGACTGACGAAACATCCGAAGGAAGAGGGTTTCTTCGTGGTTGAGACTCCGGACAACGCGTGGCAAGCCCACCGCGGGACAGCCTTCGGCATCGGAGGCGCCGCTTTGGGCTTCAGTGCCACAATGATTGCCCTGTTTGTCGGCTAGCCAGGACCACAGAGATGAAGCATTGTCTCGACAGCCAGGCATGTCCGGTCCTGAAGGAATATGGACACCTGTATGCTCGTTTCATAAACGTAAACGGATAGGGAGGGGGTAGGCATGAGCACGCCAGCCAAGGACGCATATGAAACTCACCGGAAGTACTGGGCTGACAGCAGCGGTGATCTAGACCTTCCTATCGACCCCATCTCAATCGCGTCCGCCATGGGTATCGATGTTTTCACTGCGGAGATGCCGCCTAAGCAGGACGGTTACCTTGAGCCGGTGGGTCCGAACGGCCGACCAGCCATAATCCTTAACCGGGACCACTCGATGAACCGTATCCGGTTCACCTGCGCTCATGAGCTTGGGCACTTTGTCGACCACAAGAATCGCGGAGCCGACTTGACTCGGTGTGACCGTGATGGCTTGGCGGCAGCCGGCCTCGATGCGCAAGAGATCTACTCCAATAGGTTTGCCGCGGCACTTCTCATGCCAAAGGAATTCTTGGTCAAGCTTATAAATGAGGGCCTATCCCTCGAAGCTTTGGCGCGCAGATTCAAGGTGTCACCAACCGCCATGGAGTGGAGACTGCGCAATCTCGGTATAAGGCCTCAAAACTGAGCGCTAATGACATGCCCTCGGAGGGTGGTGAAGCACATACGCCGCCACCTTCAGAGGGTGAGTCTCAGCCTGAAATTGAAGTAGAAGAATTCGCCGAGGGCCAGAATTTTCCGCTGCCGTCGGAGCTCCCACCCGAAGGTAAGAAGCGCGGGAAAAAAACCCGTAAAGACCTTGTGCCGGTTAGAAATGCCGAAGATGTAAAACACGCAAAGGAACGGGCAAAGCTAGACCGTTTGATTGCCGAAACAAACTCTGCTTCTGAAGAACGCAACACGACCATAGGACTCCGGAAGAATTACGGAATCGCGTTCCTGGGCATTCTTGTGTTGCAGCTCCTCATAGTGGACTACATCTTCTTCAGGTTTCTTGAGGGCAGAAACTTCGAGGTCAGCGATACCGTAATGGTCACCTTCCTCACCTCCGTTGTTGTGGAAGTCATAGGCTTGGTTGCAATCGTAGCCAACTCCCTCTTCAAAGCCCCACCAGACGAACCAAAGGGCGGCAAAGGCAAAAAGCAAAAAGAAGATGGATGACTTGTCTCATGACCGGTCACTCAGTCGCCGAAGCGCCATCGCCACCTCCTTCTGACGTTCTTTCGTCCAAGGTTCGGGCGGTTGTGGTGTTGCAATGATGGCTTGGTAATGCTCTTCACTGAAGCGGTATAGCCGTCCAATCCTTGTATGTGGCCACTTGCCGGAATTGCACATAGCGCGAACGGTGGCAGTGGAGACGCTTAGACGGCCTGCCAGCTCCGCAGCCGTAAACATTCGGGGCTCATCCATGCGACAGATCCTACTCAGCCAGCGAGTACCTAGGATCGATGGCATGACGATTCCAAAACTGGCCCTTACTTTCGAGGAAGCGGCCGAGGCTTGCGGGTACAGCGTCCGCACGCTGAAGTATGAAGTGGCCGCTGGCAAACTCATGGCCCGTTACGCGAACTCCAAGGGAGTCATCCGGGTGGAAGACCTGGCGCAATGGCTAGATGACCTGCCGGCCGAGCCTAAGGCTGGTCACCGCCCAGTGAGCAAAGACGATGAGAAGGACGTCACTGGTCGTGACACCGTTACCAACGACGTCAGTACTGCTGAAGTCGTCGGTAAGCCCCTCTACCGTAAGCCCGAGGACGTTGCCCCCGAGCTCGGGATGAAGCCAACAGAGCTGCGCCGCTACTGCCGTGAGTCAGGGATCCATACGCGGCTCAGCCAGAACCGCATCATGCTCTCTGAGTCCGACATCGAAAAGCTCCTGGAATGGGTCGCTCATCGGCAAGCCAAGAAGGGCGAGTGGTGGACCGTGGATGAGGCTGAGAAGGATCCCTTCGCTTGAACGGTCGCATTTCAAACGCGACCGTTCAGGGGCTGACGTCGGACGGGAGCGATTCGAGCCAGGCGCCCAACTCGGCGGCTCGGATTACTGGTTTGCTGCCGATGTACTTGACGGCAATATCCCCGCGTTCAACGAGCCTCTGAAGGGTTCGGACGGAGACGCCACCGAGTTGGAAGCCTCCTGATAGGTGTACGCGAGCTTAGTTCCGTGGCACGGGCAGCATTCAGACATGGCGCCAGTCTGGCAGCCAGTCCGCAAAAAGTCCGCAAGAGAGCAGTAGAAGACCGTCTTTAGCAGTCCGTTGCCAACACCAAAATCCCCGGAAACACAACGATCTCGTCAGCCATCGTTAACCGTCGTCCACCACGGATAAGTTCAACCAGAACGTCTTCTGCGATTCGTTCGACACCCGCCTCTGATTCCCTGTTCCCAGCAGGGGAGAGTTCCTCGTGCCATCACGGAGGAACGCCTGAACCCGGTACCGCCCACAAGGGGGTGCCGGGTTTTTGGCGTTCCGCGAAGAATCGGACGCTAATTGTGAACGCTAACAACGTTTCAAGTCAAGGGTTGGGTACCCAGCAGTAGCTTGCAACCATTTCGTGATCTACAGCACTTGACCGACGGTATTGTTAGCGTTCACAATGGCAGTCGCACCACCTTGAAGTGGCATGTGCCGCCCCCAAGCCCACAGGCCCACCAAAGCGTTACCGTGCCGGACGCGCAGATGCTCCGGCTGCATCAGAGTTCGCGGCAATGCTGCCGCGGAAGGAGAGCAACGTGAGATTGAAGAAACTCCTGGGCGCCGTAGCGGTTGTCCTCACCTTGACCGTGGGAGCCACGGGCTGCGGCAGCCGTGGAGGCAGTGCCGAATCCAGCAGCACCGCGAAACCCGCCGATTCGCTGGTGGGCATTTCGATGCCGACGCAGACGTCCGAGCGCTGGATCGCTGACGGTGCCAACGTTGAGAAGTCCTTGAAGGACCTCGGTTACAAGACCGACCTTCAGTTCGCCAACGATGACATTCCCACCCAGGTTTCCCAGATCGAGAACATGCTGACGAAGGGTGCCAAGGCCCTCATCATCGCCGCGATCGATGGCACCACCCTGACCGATGTCCTGGCCAAGGCCAAAGAGCAGAACGTCAAGGTCATCGCTTATGACCGCCTCATCAACGGAACGCCCAACGTCGACTACTACACCACCTTCGACAACTACACCGTTGGCGTCCAGCAGGCTACCTCCCTGCTGACCGGCCTGGGTCTTCTTGACGCAAGCGGCAAGAAAGTAGACGGCAAGGGCCCGTTCAACGTTGAGCTCTTCGCCGGCAGCCCTGACGACAACAACGCCAACTTCTTCTGGACCGGCGCCATGGACACTCTCAAGCCCTACATGGACGCAGGCACGCTGAAGGTTCCCAGTGGCCAGACCAAGTTCGAACAGGCAGCCATCCTTCGCTGGCAGGCACCCGTAGCCCAGAAGCGCATGGAAGACATCCTCACCTCCGCCTACAGCTCAGGCACCAAGCTCAACGGTGTTCTGTCCCCTTATGACGGTCTGTCCATCGGCATCATCTCCGCACTGACCAGCACCGGCGGTTACTCCACCGGAAGCCTGCCGGTAGTGACGGGCCAGGACGCCGAGAAGGGCTCTGTGAAGTCCATCATCGCCGGTGAGCAGTACTCCACGATCTTCAAGGACACCCGCCAGCTCGGCGCGCAGGCCGTGAAGATGGTTGACGCGGTCCTCAAGGGAACCGAGCCGGAAACCAACGACACCAAGACCTACAACAACAAGGTCAAGGTTGTCCCGGCCTTCCTCCTGAAGTCCGTCATCATCACCAAGGACAACTTCCAGAAGGAACTCATCGACTCGGGCTATTACAAGGAATCCGACGTCAAGTAGCACCCTGCGTGGCTCCGCCGTCCAGCAGCACGGCGGAGCCACGCCTCCTCTAGAGCCTGTCGAGTCCTCGGCCCGGCCAAGTTTCAACAAGTCAGCGGGAATTGACGATGAACGTACCCATTCTTCAAATGCGAGGAATCACCAAGACCTTCCCCGGGGTGAAAGCCCTTCAGGACGTCACCCTGGACGTCAACAGAGGTGAAGTCCACGCCATCTGCGGTGAGAACGGCGCCGGGAAGTCCACCCTCATGAAAGTCCTGTCCGGCGTCTACGCCCACAACACTTTCGACGGCGACATCCTCTTCGAGAACGAACCCTGCGAATTCTCCAGCATCACGGACAGCGAGAAGCGCGGCATCGTGATCATCCACCAAGAGCTGGCTTTGAGCCCGTACCTGTCCATCGCAGAGAACATCTACCTCGGCAACGAGCTGGCCAACAACGGCTGGGTGGACTGGCGGAAAACGAACCTGGAAGCCGCAAAGCTCCTGGCCCGGGTGGGCCTCAGTGAAAACCCGGTCACCCCCATCCAACACATCAGTGTCGGCAAGCAGCAGCTGGTTGAAATTGCCAAGGCGCTCTCCAAAGAGGTGAAGCTCCTTATCCTTGACGAGCCCACGGCGGCCCTGAATGACGAAGACTCGGACCACCTGCTGGACCTGATCCTGCACCTCAAGGGCCAAGGCGTCACCAGTATCATCATCAGCCACAAACTTAACGAGATCCGCAAAGTGGCGGACGCCGTCACCATCATCCGCGACGGCAAGTCGATCGAAACGCTGCGGCTCGACCAGGGCCAGATCACCCAGGAACGCATCATCCGCGGCATGGTGGGCCGTGACCTTGAAAGCCTGTACCCGGACCGGACCCCCACCATCGGTGAGGAAGTCCTCCGCATTGAAGACTGGACCGTCCAGCACCCTCAAGACCACTCCCGCATGGTGGTCAACAACGCCAACCTCAATGTCCGCAAGGGCGAGGTTGTTGGCTTGGCAGGACTCATGGGAGCAGGCCGGACCGAGCTGGCCATGAGCGTCTTCGGCCGAACCTATGGCCGCGCCGTTTCAGGCAAGGTCTACAAGTACGGCAAGGAAATCAACACTTCCACGGTGTCCGACGCCATCGATAACGGGATCGCCTACGCTACCGAGGACCGGAAGCACTACGGCTTGAACCTGATCGAGGACATCAAGCGGAACATCTCCATGGCGTCGCTGGGCAAGCTGGCCAAACGAGGTTGGGTGGACGGCAACAAGGAGACCACGGTTGCCAACCAGTACCGGAAGAGCATGAACATCAAAGCACCTTCCGTTGCGGCCATCACGGGCAAGCTCTCGGGTGGCAACCAGCAGAAGGTGGTGCTGAGCAAATGGATGTTCTCGGACCCGGACGTCCTGATCCTGGACGAACCCACCCGCGGCATCGACGTGGGCGCCAAGTTCGAGATCTACACGATCATCGCCCAGCTCGCTGCGGCTGGGAAAGCCGTCATCGTGATCTCATCTGAGCTTCCGGAGCTCCTGGGCATCTGCGACAGGATCTACACGCTGTCGGCCGGCCACATCACCGGCGAGGTCCCCATCGCCGAAGCCACCCAGGAAACCCTCATGCACTACATGACCAAAGAGAAGGAATAGCGAACATGTCCGCCCTACGAGAATCCCTTGGCTTCCTTACAAGCCGCCTCCGCCAGGTTGGCATCTTCGTCGCCCTGATCCTCATCGTCATCCTCTTCCAGGTCCTGACCAACGGCATCCTTCTGGAACCGCAGAACGTCACCAACCTGGTAGTACAGAACAGCTACATCCTGATCCTTGCCATCGGCATGGTCATGGTGATCATCGCAGGCCACATCGACCTTTCCGTTGGTTCCATTGCAGGCTTCATCGGTGCCGTTGCCGGCGTGATGATCGTGCAATGGGGCTGGGCGTGGTGGCTTGCCATCCCCGCTTGCCTCCTCGTAGGTGCACTGGTGGGAGCATGGCAGGGTTACTGGATCGCCTATGTGGGCATCCCGGCCTTCATCGTCACGCTGGCAGGCATGCTGATCTTCCGCGGCCTGACCCTGATCACCCTGAAAAACCAGCAGATCACCCCGTTCCCCAGCGAACTGCGCGCCCTGGGCGGTGGCTTCCTCCCGGACATTTCCGGCGGCACGTCCGTCCTTGAATGGCTGACGGTCATCCTGGGTGTCGGCGGCACCGCAGCCATCCTGTTCCAGGCCTTGAAGGAACGTCGCGTACGCCGCAAGTTCAACCTGGAGAATGAGCCGATGGCCTGGTTCGCCGTCAAGAACGGGTTCATCGCGGTACTGATGCTCATCATCACCTTCCTGCTGGCCAGCTACCGTGGAACCCCGATTGTCCTGATTGTCCTGGCCGTCCTGGTGATCCTCTACTCGGCGCTGATGAACAACAGCATCTTCGGCCGGCACACGTACGCAATCGGCGGCAACCTGCACGCTGCTGAACTCTCCGGCATCAAAACCAAGAAGGTCACCTTCCGCCTGTTCGTCAACATGGGCGTCCTGGCAGCACTGGCAGGCCTGGTCTTCACAGCACGTTTGAACTCTGCCCAGCCAGCAGGCGGCACCGGCTTCGAGCTCGACTCCATCGCCGCTGCCTTCATCGGTGGCGCAGCTGTCCAGGGCGGTATTGGTACGGTGGCCGGTGCCATGATCGGTGGCCTGATCATGGGCGTCCTCAACAACGGCATGTCCATCCTGGGCCTTGGCACGGATTACCAGCAGCTCATCAAGGGCCTGGTGCTCCTGCTCGCCGTCGGCTTCGACATCTTCAACAAGAACCGGACCGGGGCCGGGGGAGGCTCCGGCATGGCCCGTCGCTTCAAGTGGAAGACCACACCGCCGGCCACCGAAGCCGCGCCGGCGGCCAAGGCCGAACCGGTCGGTGTCGACGCCAAATAGGCGCAGCATCCACGTGGCCCGCGTTGCGTTCCGTGACTACCGAACGCAACGTGGGCCGTTCCTGCCCCTTCAACGCAGAAGCGAGGTGCGGATGTCTTCACATGCATCGCACGGCCGACCTCCCGTGATGGGCGACGTTGCCAGGATGGCCGGCGTCTCGCACCAAACCGTCTCCCGGGTCCTGAACAACCACCCGAACGTCAGCAGCAAAACCAAGGAGCGCGTGGAAACCGCCATCGAGCACCTTGGCTACCGCCGCAACACCGCCGCACGCAGCCTGGTGACCCGACGGTCCCGGACCATCGGAGTTCTGGCCTGCGAAACGGGCCAGTTCGGGCCAGCGAACACCCTCCTCGGAGTCGAGCAGGCCGGCAGGGAAGCGGGCTACTTCGTCAGCATCGCCAACCTCCGCGAAGTGACCAGCGAGAGCATCAACGACGCAATCGCACACTTCCGCAACCAAGCGGTGGACGGCATAGTCATCCTGGTCCCGCACCCCGACGTCCTCGCCGTCATGCGCGACGTTTCCGTGCCCGTCCCGATCGTCGCGGCAGGTTCCGGCGCGGGAACCGAGTTGGCTGGTGCTTCCCTGGATCAGCGAATGGGTGCCCGCCTCGCCGTCGAGCATCTGATCGGGCTGGGGCATCGGCGTATTGCGCACATCTCCGGACCGCCCCACTGGATCGACGCCGCCGAGCGCATCAAAGGATGGCAGGAAGCCCTTGAGAGTGCGGGCCTCGACGCCGCTGTGCTTCTCCGAGGCGGATGGGACGCTGCCTCGGGCTACCGCGCAGGCTTGGCCCTGGTGGAACACCGCACCGTTACTGCCGTGTTCGTCGCCAACGACCAAATGGCGGTGGGTGTCCTCCGCGCAGTCCAGGAAGCCGGACTCCAGGTCCCCGGCGATATCAGTGTGGTGGGCTACGACGACCAGCCCGAGGCGGAGTACTTCATACCACCCCTCACCACCGTCAAGCAGGACTTCGAAGAACTCGGCAGGCGATGCATGGAAGCTGTGCTGGAACAGCTCGGCGGCCAAAGCGGTAGCGAAGCGCAAATTGTCAGCCCCCGGCTGGTAGTCCGTTCCACCACGGCTGCCCCCGCCCCAGACACGGAGCCGGGCCCCGGCGGCGGCCCCGCTCCGTCCCCACTAAACTAGGAGCCATGACTTCCACGCCTGACACTGCCGCTGCCCGTGCCCGCCTTCTTGAACTCATCAAAGAGCTGGCGGTTGTCCGCGGCAAAGTGATCCTTTCCAGCGGAAAGGAAGCCGACTACTACATCGACCTGCGCCGCATCACCCTCCACCACGAAGCCTCCAAGCTGGTGGGACAGGTCATGTTGGCAATGATCGACGACGCCGGCGTTTCAGTTGAGTGCGCTGGCGGGCTCACCATGGGCGCCGACCCCGTCGGTACCGCCGTCATGCATGCCGCCGCAGACGCCGGCCGCGCAGTGGACGCCTTCGTTGTCCGCAAGGCACAGAAGTCCTACGGCATGGGTCGACAGGTGGAAGGCCCCTCGGTGGAGGGACGCAACGTTGTTGTCCTCGAAGACACGTCCACCACGGGCGGGTCCGCGCTGACCGCCGTCGAAGGTGTCCGCAAAGCAGGCGGCAACGTCGTGGCCGTCGCGGTGATTGTGGACCGCAACACCGGTGCCAAGGAGAAAATCGAGGCCGAAACAGGCGTTCCGTACCTCTTCGCTTTCGGTAAGGACGAGCTGGGCCTCGACTAAAGAGTGGTGGTGCGGCCGATGCCTTTGTAGGGGCATCTTAAGGGTATTGGCTGTCCACAATCCACAGGGCTGCAAGGCGGCCCCGCGAAGCCTATGCTTGCTGCGTGGACGTTCAAGTAGGGAAGCTCCCGGCGCCGCCGGAGGTGAACGAAGACCTCCCGACGCCGGTGGCTCCGCAGCCGGAGAAAGTTGAGGATCCGGGCTCCTGGGCCCGGATCCTGCCTTACGCTGCCAGGCTCAAGAAGACGTCCCGGCGAAACTTCCTTGTGACGGCCGGGGTGTCCGCCGCGCTCGCCGGGGACATGCTCTTCACCCGCCGTGTGCAGGCTGAGCGCCGCGCCACCAAGATCCTTCGCGTCCCCGATTCCTACTCGGACCTGTATTTTCCCAAGGCCAGCTGGATTCTCTTCCCTGGGTACAAGACCAGCTGGGAAGAGGCCCAATGGATCCTCAACTCGCTCCGCCCGGCACTGCACCAGCGCGGCCGGCTCGCGGCGATCGGGTACTCAAACCTTGGACTGGACGTGGACGAGATCGTTCGCGAACTCATCCTCCATGTCCGCGAACTCGGTCTGGAGAAGCTGTACTTCTATGGCCACAGTTTTGGCGGTATGCTCGCCACCCAGGTTGCTGCCCGGCTGCTGGAGCTCCACGGTGTGGAAACCCAACTGATCGTTCTTGACTCGAGCCCGTTCAGCCGTGCCGACGTGCTGGACCAGAGTTGGTTCGACGGTGTGGTGTTCCTTTACGAGAATGGTTTCCGCATTCCGTCAGTCCTGCGGGGTGGCTACGAACTGGGGGAACGCGTGGCCCACAAGGACGAACGGACCTGGCGGCAGATCCTGGACCAAACCATGGAACAGTTGTCGCCGATCGCGCCGTCCAGCGTTCTCATCCAGACGGAGTCCGCCTATATTTACCACTTTGACGGGCTGCGGTTCGCAGGCAAGATCGGGGGAACCCGGATGGCTTTCCTGGGCAACTCCGACGACGGCACCGTGAACTACGAGACGGCGCGTGCTGGCTGGAGCAAAGTGTTCGGAGCCAACATGGCACTGCCCACGCTCAGCACCGAGGGCGCACGGCCTGCGCACGCCAGCCCGCAATGGAACGGTGGGCTTTACCGGCCGTTGCTGGAAAAAGTCCAGAACGAACTCGATCCGCTGCCTCCGGAACCCGAGATACCGTCCTACAAGGAACCGAATGGCAAAGTCGTCAGGCCCGCTTAGCCTTTAGCGGTCGTTCCTGAGCGCCTGAACCTCGACCTTGGTGAGGCCCGCCTGTTCCAGGAAACGGTGGACATCTCCGTACTCGTGCGTGAAGCCCGCGAGGAAATGCCGTATCGCGGCTTCCGGGCTCTGCAGGATCATGAGGTCCGGGCTGAAATAACTGGAGGGTGTCGAGGGCACGCTCAGACGCCAGGTTTCGGCCATGATTTCCAGGACCCCGGGAAGGTTGGCGGTGGTTGCCGTGTAGTCCGCCACCACCTGGTCCTCGGTGCCGCCCGTCGCGAGGAGCCCAATGGCCGCCACCACTCCTGTCCTGTCCTTACCCAACGAGCAATGCACCAGGGTGCGCTTGCCGCGGGCTACCGGCCGCAGGGCGTCCGCTACCCACTCCGGCCGCGACCGGACCCAGCCCAGATACAACTCCCCAAGGTCCTCCGCCGTTTCAACAGCCTGCAGCGATCCGGCCACGGCATTGGGGTCCAGTGGATTGTTGATGAGCTCGACGTCGGGCGGGACGACGGCGGCAATCCCACCGCCGTCGTCGGGCCCGGCCACGTCCGGCGACGTGATATTGCCCGAAGCAGTTCCGGCATCACCCACCAGCCATGGAACCAAGGAACGCTCAAGCTCACTGCGCAGGTCCACGATGGCTTGGATGCCGTGCTCCGCCAGAAAACCGGACGTCGCTGCGGCATCCAGCCCGAACGGCTGGCTCCCCCTGAGTATCCGGCCTCCGGCCAAAGGACGCAGGTTGAGCACAGCCATTGTTGTTGTCCTTACTTAGATTTGGCTCTTGAGATCGGCCACGGAGTTCAGGATTTGGTTGGGCCGGAACGGGAAGGACACTATTTCTTCCCGCTGCGTGATGCCGCTAAGCACCAGGACCGTGTGAAGGCCGGCCTCCATGCCCGCAACTATGTCCGTGTCCATGCGGTCACCAATCATTGCAGTTGTCTCAGAGTGTGCGTCGATCTGGTTCATCGCCGAGCGGAACATCATGGGGTTGGGCTTGCCCACAATGTACGGTTCACGCCCGGTGGCTTTGGTGATCATCGCTGCGATGGCACCCGTTGCCGGCATGGGGCCGTCCTTGGAGGGGCCCGTAGCGTCCGGGTTGGTCGCAATGAAGCGGGCACCGGCCAGGATGTGGCGAACAGCCATGGTGATCGCTTCGAAGGAGTAGGTGCGGGTCTCGCCGAGGACCACGAAATCGGGATCGGTATCGGTGAGGATGAACCCGGCCTCATGAAGCGCGGTAGTAAGGCCGGCCTCGCCGATGGTGTACGCGCGATTGCCTGAGTCGGACGACTGGACCTGGTCCTTGAGGAACTGGGCTGTGGCCAAGGCCGATGTCCAGATGTTTTCCTCCGGTACTTCAAGCCCCGATGCCCGGAGGCGGGCTGCGAGGTCGCGCGGGGTGAAGATGGAGTTGTTGGTCAGGACCAGGAACCGCTTGGAGGTATCGACCCAGCGCTGGATGAGTTCAGCTGCGCCGGGAATCGCCTGGTTCTCATGGACCAGGACACCATCCATGTCCGTGAGCCAGCATTCGATCTCATGACCGTTCCGGTAAACCGACGTGGACGTGTGGGGCGTGGATTCTTCTGCCATATTTGCCTCCGGCTGGGGTTGTTCCTGCACTGCGTCCCAGTCTTCCATCAATCCGGCAGACAGACATCCCGGGTTGCCGCGTATGTGGATAGTTCTACCCATGTGGAAAAGGGCCTTGACTTGTGCCGCGCGCCCACGACTGAACTACGCTTGGGTGCGGCGCAGGCGTGCTGCCACCGTGGGTCGGGGGATCGACACGGCGGATCCAGGATGCCGCCAGCGCTACAGCAGGTCCCCTTTTACCGCATTGTCCATCGGTTCCCAGTACACAGCCGGTGTCCCACAGCATCTGAAAGGGCCAGCCATGAGCAACGACAACGGGGCACCCCAGCCTCCCTACAACCCCAACGGCGTCCCGCAGCCGCGCTACGGATCGGGCCAGGAGCCCTACCGCCAGTACCAGCCGGGGCAAACCCAGCCGATCTACCAGCCGGAAGAACAGCAGCCGGGCCAGTCGCAGCAGCCACCTACCCAGGCTTTCCCCACCCAGCAGTACCCCGCACAGCCGGACAACCCCACCCAGCAGTACCCCGCGCAGCCCGGATACCCGGGGCAGCCGGGCAACCCCGGCGGACCCCACCAAGGCCCTGGCGACCACAACAAGAAGTCCCTGTTCCTCATCCTGGGCGGGGTCGCCGTCGTCGTTATCATCGCCTTGGTGGTTGCCTTCACGTGGCTCATTCCATCGATGACCAAGCCGGTCGCGGAGAACACTCCGGCGCCCTCGGTAACCTCATCCGACGAGGCCTCGGAAGCGGCGGCCGAGCCGTCCGCGGAAGCTGAGCCGTCCGGTGACGCGTCGGCGTCTACCGACATGCCTGCCGGTGCCATCCCGCTGCCCGCAGTGTGGGAACAGCTCGCCGGACCTTCGAACGTCCCGGCCGACGGCGATCCGCTGTTCAGTAAGTGGATCACTGGCGAATCCTCCTTCCAGTATCTGGCCGAATGGACGCACGACGAATCCTTCGGCATCACCAAGGACCCCACCACAGGTGAAGAGATCCAAAAGCGGGCCCAAGGCACGGTAGAGACCGATGCCGACGGAATCGCGCTCGCCTACGCGTTCTTTGCGGAGTCGGAGGAAGGCAAGTTCGGGAAGAACCCTGAGGACGTCAAGAAGGCAATCAAGGACATCGAAGCCCGCTACAAGAACATGACCGCTACGGAGTTGCCGCAGAACCTGGTGGGCCACAAGTGCGCGTCAGACTTCAAGACCAGCATGCCGGAGGCGCGCGAGTTCCGCCGTGGGGCGGCCGTCGTGGTGGGTTTCACTTGCAACAACGCACGCGGCGAAGCGATCCAGGCAGTGAACTTGTTTTCGGTGACGCCGTGGGGCACCCCGCAGATGCTGGGTGTCAGCGGACACAAGGAATACTGGGATGCCCACCCGGGACTGTTCGAGCAGCTGGCCAACTCGTACCGCATCAACAAGTGGAAGATGGGCTAGGTCCGGCCAGGCACCAACGCGGGCAGGGCTAAAGTTGAGGGGTGACTGACCTTCCCCCCAACACTGCCCTGCCCACCCCTGCCGAGGACCCCACCGGGACGACGCATGATGGCGAGGCAGAAGCGAAACCCGAGGTCGGCGTCGGGCCTTGGGAAGGTGAGCTGCCCGAAGGTGAGCACTGGGACCCGGACCTTTTGAGGGACGGCGACCGCCGCAACGTGGTGGACCAGTACCGCTACTGGAAGCACGAGGCAATCGTGGCCGACCTCGATTCCAAGCGCCACGAATTCCACATCGCCATTGAGAACTGGCAGCACGACCTCAACATCGGCACCGTGGTGCGGACCGCCAACGCGTTCCTCGCCAAAGAGGTCCACATCATCGGACGACGGCGGTGGAACCGCCGCGGGGCCATGGTCACCGATCGCTACCAGCACGTCCGCCACCACCCCACCGTTGAGGATTTTGTCCAGTGGGCTGAGGGGGAGGGGCTGGCGGTGATCGGCATCGACATCTTCCCGGATTCCGTGCCGCTGGAAACCTACGACCTCCCAAAGAAGTGTGTCCTGGTGTTCGGACAGGAAGGCCCCGGCCTCACACCCGAGGTGCACGACGCCGCCGTCGCAACGCTGTCCATTGAGCAGTTCGGGTCCACACGTTCCATGAACGCAGCGTCGGCCGCGGCGATCGCGATGCACGCCTGGGTCCGCCGGCACGTGTTCCAGCAGCCCGTGTCCTGACCAACTCGGCGGAAGTGTTAAGAGCCCCAGTGACCGGAAACACGGCGTCCCGGCGGATATCGCTAGGATGGTGCTAGCCGTAAGCGGTCTACTCCAGGGCTACCCGCCCACAGACGAATTCAGCATAGGAGTCACCATGCCCATTGCAACCCCAGAGATTTACTCCGAGATGATTGACCGTGCGAAGGCTGGCGGTTTCGCTTTCCCTGCGGTGAATGTGACGTCGTCGCAGACTCTGAACGCTGCGATCCGCGGTTTCGCTGAGGCCGAATCCGATGGCATCATCCAGGTTTCCACCGGTGGTGCAGCGTACTGGTCCGGTGCTTCGGTCAAGGACATGGTGGCCGGTTCGCTGGGTTTCGCCGCGTTCGCCCGTGAAGTTGCGAAGAACTACAACGTCAACATTGCCCTGCACACGGACCACTGCCCGCAGGATAAGCTGGCGGACTTTGTCCTGCCGTTGCTGGCCGCGTCCGAGGAAGCGGTGAAGGCCGGCAAGGACCCGATCTTCAACTCGCACATGTGGGACGGTTCGCACGAGACCCTGGAAGAGAACCTGCGCATCGGCCGGGAACTTTTGCAGCGTGCTGCTGCTGCGAAGATCATCCTCGAGGTTGAAATCGGCACCGTTGGTGGCGAGGAAGACGGTGTGGAGAACGAGATCAACGAGAAGCTTTACACCACCACCGAGGACGCCCTGGCCACGATCGAGGCCCTGGGCGCCGGGGAGAACGGCCGTTACCTGACGGCGTTGACGTTCGGTAACGTGCATGGCGTGTACAAGCCGGGCAACGTGAAGCTTCGCCCGGAACTGCTTAAGCAGATCCAGGCCGAGGTGGGTGCGAAGATCGGCAAGGAGAACCCGTTCGACCTCGTCTTCCACGGCGGTTCGGGTTCGACGGAGCAGGAAATCGCTGACGCTGTTTCCTATGGTGTGATCAAGATGAACATCGATACCGACACCCAGTACGCGTTCACGCGCCCGGTGGCCGGACACATGTTCTCCAACTACGACGGCGTCCTGAAGGTCGACGGCGAGATGGGCAACAAGAAGACCTACGACCCCCGCGTGTGGGGTGCTACGGCCGAAGCAGGCATGGCCGCACGCATCGTCGAAGCCGCCCAGCAGCTCGGATCCGTCGGCAAGACCTTCTAATGTCCGACGAATTCCGCAAGAACCTGATGGGGCCGGAGCCCACGCTCCTGCCTGCCGAAAACGAGATTTACCAGCACCTGGCCCTCGGCAAGGAAGCACTGGACCTCGTCGCCCAGAACCCGACGTCCTCACTTTTGTGGGCGATCCTGGCCGAGGAAGCCTGGGCGGAAGGCCGGACCATCGAGTCTTACGCCTACGCCCGCGTCGGCTACCACCGCGGCCTGGACTCCCTGCGCCGCAACGGCTGGCGCGGCGTTGGACCAATCCCGTGGGAGCACGAGCCCAACCAGGGCTTCCTGCGTGCTCTCTACGCATTGGGCCGTGCAGCCTCCGCCATAGGCGAAGCTGAAGAGCCCGAGCGGATCGAGAAGTTCCTGAACGACTCGGACCCGAAGGCCAAGGCAGCGCTCGAAGCCCGCTAAGCGGACCAAAGCACAGCAAAACGACGACGGCGGCCCTCACCAAAAGGTGGGGGCCGCCGTCGTGTGTGTTGTGAGGCCCGGTCTGCTTGCTAAACCGGGAGTTTTACGCGCAGAGCAGGCCCCTCAACGAAAGTGTGTGTGTTGTGAGGCCCGGTCTGCTTGCTAAACCGGGAGTTTTACGCGCAGAGCAGGCCCCACAACGAAAGGGGTGACTAGGCCTTGCGCGGGATACCCGTGCGGGCCATCGCCTCTGCGTAGGCGCCGTGGATGGCGTCCAGGTATTCCTGCTGGCGTGCCGGGGTGCCGGCGAAGGAACGGCCACCGAGGGAACGGACCTTGAAGGTCTTGAAGCCACGGCGGGCGATGCTGGCCGGAGCGGCCTTCATGAGCTGGTCGGCGAGGCGGTGGGCCTCGTTGCCGTGCGCCACCAGCGCGGAGGTGCGCGGCAGGAGCTGGAGGAGGCGCAGCAACGGCTTGAGTCCCTCGGTGATGTTGGCAGGCGTGAGCTTGCCCGGTTCCTCGTTGGGCTCGATCCATGGGTACGCGTTCCACGGCATCATGAGCTCGGGACGGAGACCCAGCTGCCACTGCATGCCGAGCATGCGGGTGGCTGCTTCCTCGTCGCCGGGGGTGATGAAACCCTCGCCGGAAGTGGTGCGCTGGTTGGAGAAAAGGCTGACGATGCGGCAGTCATCCATGCTGTGGGCGGGGTCGATGTAGAGGACCTCGCTGCCTGGCTTCTGCTCCTTGATGGCGTCGCAGAGCTCGTTGACCTCGGCGATGCGGGGTTCGTAGCGGCGGTTCCAGAGGATTTCTTCGGGTGATTCAGTCGCCAGTTCTTGCATCAGGGGTTAGGTCTCCTAGGTGTTACAGCGCACCGTTCCAAGGGGCCGCGGGCATGCCGCTGCCGAACCTCAAAGGGTGCTGTTGGGGGCTAACTAACCTTACCGGACTATGGGGGTGAACGGGTGCTGCTCCGGCGCGCCCCCGAATGAGACGCGGCGTGTTGCCCGGGAAACGTGTCGGGCGTCTCGATGGCATCGATTAACCCTTAAGTGCAGGTCTCGCCGAGCGTTTCCAAGGCAAGTGGATCATGGGTTCGAAGAGGCAGCCATGTTGATACCCGTCGACGCCGACATTGATCATCTTGGGGGAACCATGTTCGCACAGGAAACAACCACAGCCGAAGCCAGCCAGCGCCTCCGTAAAGCGCCGAAAATCAGGGCGATCCTGGCCGGTGGACTGGTCCTCGGAGTGGGCGCGGCCATCACCTTGGCAGCCTGGAATGACTCCGAATTTGCCCAAGGCACCTTCAACGCGGGCGCTTTCAACCTTGAGGGCAGCACGGACGGATCCGATTTCGGCGAGAACCCGGTGACCGCGCCCGCGACGCTCGGCTTCACCGCGAACACTGCCAACATGGCTCCTGGCGACGTTGTCACGGCACCCTTCGCAGTCCGGCTGGACAGCACCACAACCAGCGACGCCACAGTTACCGTGTCCACGGAAACCTCCACAGGCGGCCTCGTGGGCCTCACCTACGCCTTGACGCAGTCGACGGCGTTCGGCTGCGGCCAAGCGGTGACAGCCACGTTGGTTCCGGCCGGCCAATCATTGGGTACGACGCCGGGCAGCGTCACCTTTGCGTTGACCCAAGGAGCCGGGACTGACCCTGGCGCACCGGTCAACCTATGCTTCCGGATCACGGCCGATCAGGACCTGGTCCAATCCCAAACCGGGAGCACCACCTGGGAATTCGCGGCGCAATCGCAGTGATCCATGGGTCGCCGACAAGCCGCAAGCAAGCCCAGCGCAGCTTACCTACGCCTGCGTGCGCTCCTCGCAGGGGCATTGGTGCTGGGGGTGGGCAGCTCCGTGACGCTGGCCTCCTGGACTGACAGCGACTTCGCTGCCGGTTCCTTCGGCGCGAGCGTATTCCAAACGGAGTCCAATGCCTCCAAGCCGTACGACGTCCAGGGCACGTGGAGTGCCAACGACATCTCCCCGGGAGCCACGCTGGTTTTCACCGCATCCGCCATGAGCCCCGGAACGGTGGTTTACGCACCGTTCGCCATCCGGACCAAGGCCGCGTCGGTTGCCGGTGAAGTGGTGCTCGGGGTGCCGGCTGTGACCAGCAGCGGGACGGGGAACGCGGACTTGGGGGCCGCCCTTCGCTACCGCGTGATCCGTTCGGCCACGTGCCAGGCGTCGTCCTTCACGGGAACGCCCACCTTTGTGGTGGGCAGCGACGGAGCCAAGCCGTTCACGCAGGGGCAAGCGGCCGGCGTCGTGAATTCCTTGGCGGCCGCCACCGCCACCCTCCCCGGTGCGCCGACGCAATTCTGCTTTGAAGTGACGCTGCCCGCGGGTGCCAACAACGCCCTTCAAGGCCAGACAGCCACGGCCATCTGGCACTTCACCTCAACGTCCAGCTCATGAGCCGCCACCCGTGCCGGAGCCGACTGCGGGAAACCGTGCTGAATGTCGCGGCCGCCGGGGGTGCTGTCTGCATTCTCGCGGTGGTCTGTGCGCTGCTGTTCAACATCACCCTCATCATGTTCAAGACGGGATCCATGGCGCCGACCATCCCGGCTGGTTCCGTAGCCGTGGTGCGGGAGATCCCCGCAGGCGAGATCAATGTTGGCGATGTGGTGACGGTGGACAGGCCCGGCAAGCTGCCCATCACCCACCGGGTCCAGAGCGTGGCTCCCGCCGGCGGGAACGAGCAGGCCATCACCATGAAGGGCGATGCCAATTCCGAGCCCGATCCAGCGCCGTATGTTGTGGAACGTGTCCGGCTGGTTCTTTGGTCGGTGCCCGGGCTGGCGCGCCCCGTGGCCGCGGCCGCCAACCCGGTGGTTCTCGGTGCCACCACTGTTGCAGTGTCGGCTTTGGTGACGTGGGTACTGTGGCCGCGGGATGTGCGGCGCAGAAGCGGTCAGCATGTTGCGGCGTAGTGTGGTTTTGCTGTCCGTGCTGGCGGGCGCGTGCCTGTTGGGACCGGCTCCCGCGGTTGCGGATGGCGGGCCTTCCGGCTGGTTGGAGCTCGACGCCGGTCCCGCTGGGCAGGTGCATCGTCTCACCCCGGGCGGGAGCGCGGATTGGGAAGTCGATGTCCGGGTCCGTGGCGAGCCTGCGAAATCACTCCACCTCGGGCTGCAATCCGAGCCTGCGCCGACCGGTTCGCTGCGGGATTACCTGACCGTAGGGCTTCGTTCCTGCACCCTGCAATGGGATGGGAGCACCTGCTCCGGTGCCCAACGCGTCCTGATGGAACCCGCAGCGCTGGCCACCGCGGAGGGTGTGCGCGTGGACCTCATGGACCTCATGGACCCCGGGAACCTGGAGGCTGCAAGCGCCCATGTCCTGGTAACCGCAACCTTGGCCAAGGACGCGCCCCGGGACATCCAGGGCAGCAGGACGCACATCGTGGTGGGCGTCC
Source organism: Arthrobacter sp. LFS091 (assembly GCF_047977885.1). NCBI lineage: Bacteria > Bacillati > Actinomycetota > Actinomycetes > Micrococcales > Micrococcaceae > Arthrobacter > Arthrobacter sp. LFS091. The sequence goes on along the minus strand of NZ_JBFPFP010000002.1, from coordinate 354,367 downwards.
ACGGTTCCGGGGACGACGCAGATGGAGCTGGCGCCGGGGACGGCTCGGGCGGGAACGCCGGAAACGGGCACCCTCCCGGAATGCCAACCCGGCCGCCGTCGGGCGTCCTGGCCGACACCGGAGCCCGGCTGGGCGGGTTCGCAATCCTGGCGTTGGTGGCGGTAGCCGCGGGATTCGGGCTTGCCCGGGTGCGGGGTGCCGCAGAATGAACCTGTTCTTGAGGACCCGGGCGGCGTTCCTGCTTGCTGCGCCGCTCGCCGTGGTGCTGGTGGTGTCCAACCCGCCTGCCGCGACGGAAGCGGCGTGGCAGCAGGAGACGTACGGAACGGGAACGTTCGGCACCATCACCATCCCCGCCCCTACCTTGAACGGCACGTGCACCTACAACCCGGGCCTCGCGGGTATTGGCGCATATGTGCGGATTTTTTGGAAACCGCCGGCGGGCTACACCCTGGCCAATGCCGAGATGCAGGCCTCCACCAGTGGATTGGGTTCGTTGCTTGCGCCGCTGACGGGCTTCTCCATCACCTCCAGCACCACGGGGTCGGCGGCCGCCGGTTACGTCACGGACGTTCCGGTCAATCTCCTGGGCGGCCTCCTGGGCCTTGGGACAGAGCTCCAACTGGCAATCGTCGTCCGGGATCCCGTGAATCTTTGGGTGTCCAAGCCGGCGTCCGTGGCAACGAACGCGGGGCCCATCGCCGGGTTGGGCGCCAGCTGCCGGAACCTCCCGCCGGGTACCTGACCACGTGCGGCGCCGCCGCGCACAAAACTTCACCCGACCGCCGTCGAACGTTCCTTGACACCAGACTTTCAGGCCGCATCCGCTAAACTTGGCTGGTAAGAGCCCCGAACTCTTGCGTTGGTCACCGCCCGCGGTGGGCTGCACCGGTTATGTCGGGGCATTCTCATGTACGGCGCCAGGCCCCGGTCATCCCGCTGGGGTCAGCCCGAAAGAATGGGGGAGGATCCCATGCCCGCTATCGTGATCGTCGGAGCCCAGTGGGGCGACGAAGGCAAAGGCAAAGCAACCGATCTGCTCGGTGGCCGCGTTGACTACGTGGTCAAGCCCAACGGCGGTAACAACGCCGGGCACACCGTGGTTGTTGGCGGTGAGAAGTATGAGCTGAAGCTCCTTCCCGCGGGCATCCTGAGCCCCAACGCAATTCCCATTATTGGCAACGGCTGCGTGGTGAACCTGGAGGCACTGTTCCAGGAAATCGACGGCCTCGAGGCCCGCGGCGCGGACACCTCCCGCCTGCGCGTTTCGGCCAACGCCCACCTCGTTGCGCCCTACCACCAGGTGCTGGACAAGGTGACCGAGCGCTTCCTCGGCAGCCGTGCGATCGGCACCACCGGCCGCGGCATCGGGCCGGCATACATGGACAAGGTTGCCCGCCTGGGTATCCGCGTCCAGGACGTTTTCGACGAGTCCATCCTCCGCCAGAAGGTGGAAGGTTCGCTTCGCCAGAAGAACGAACTCCTGGTCAAGGTCTACAACCGCCGCGACATCGTGGTGGACGAGATCGTGGAGTACTTCCTGTCGTTCGCTGAGCGTCTCCGCCCGCTGGTTATTGACAGCACACTGGTCCTCAACAACGCACTGGATGAGGGCAAGGTTGTGCTCATGGAAGGCGGCCAGGCAACGTTCCTGGACGTCGATCACGGCACCTACCCGTTCGTCACCTCGTCCAACCCCACGGCTGGCGGTGCGTCCGTTGGCTCGGGCATCGGCCCCACCCGCATTTCGCGGTCCATCGGCATCATCAAGGCCTACACCACCCGTGTTGGCGCTGGGCCGTTCCCCACGGAACTGTTCGATGAGATGGGTGTCTACCTGCAGAAGACCGGCGGCGAATTCGGTGTGAACACCGGCCGTCCCCGTCGCTGCGGTTGGTACGACGCCGTCCTGGCCCGCCACGCTTCCCGCGTCAACGGTTTCACGGACTACTTCGTCACCAAGCTGGACGTGCTCACGGGCATCGAGCAGATCCCGGTCTGTGTTGCCTACGACGTCGACGGCGTGCGCCACGACGAGATGCCCATGACCCAGACCGAGTTCCACCACGCAGTGCCGATCTTCGAGTACTTCGATGGCTGGACCGAGGACATCACCGGCGCCCGCACCCTGGAGGACCTCCCCGAGAATGCCCGCAACTACGTGCTGGCACTGGAGAAGCTTTCCGGTACGCGCTTCTCCGCCATCGGCGTTGGCCCGGACCGCGACCAGACGATCGTGGTTCACGATTTGATCAACGACTAAGTACTGCCGTGGCCGCGGAAGCGGCCAGTTGCAGGTACGACGACGGCGGGTCACCCCCTGCTATCCCGGGAACCTTTGTTCCGTGGGACGGTTGGGGTGGCCCGCCGTTCGCTGTTTGTGGGGCTGTTCGCCTTTGTGGCCGTTCGCTGCCGAACGTCAGTGGGAGAAGTCCTGCGAGATTTCCGCCAGAGTGCGTCCCTTTGTCTCGGGTGCGAGCCACTGTGAGAGGGCCGCGCCAAGAAGGGCGACGGCGGCGGCTACAACCATGCTCGGGCCCATGCCGATGTTGCTGATCGCCCAAGGGAGGGCGAAGGTGCCCAGTGCAGCGCCGATGCGGCTGAAGGCGGCGGCGAAGCCCGTGCCGATGCCGCGCAGGTGGCCGGGGAATACCTCGGCCGGATAGACCTGAGTCATGGTGGTGTAGCCGGCATTGAAGAAGGAGAAGGCGAGGAACAGTACCAGCACGATGATCCCTGGTGCGTTCGCCCAGACTCCAATGACCAGGAGGATGCCGGCGCAAAGCCATTGGCCGGGAACGGTGAGAATTCGGCGGCCGAGCTTGTCGATGAGGAGAACTGTGGTGACCACGCCTGCGGCCGCCAGCGCGGAGAGACCGACTCCACCGGCCCAGCCGCCGGCGAGGCCGAATTGGTCGAGTACCTCGTCAGCGAAGGTGGCGATCGCGAAGTACGGGGTGACTGCGCAGAACCAGAACCCTGAGGTGAAGAGGGTAGCGCGCCAGTACTGCTTGGAGAACAGCATTCCGAAGGAGGCGTTCTTGATCTTGGTCTTGTTCTTTGCGGCCTGGGACTCCTGGATGATCCTCAGGTCGATCTCTTCGGTGATGCTGTCGCGCATCTGGGGAGACTCGATGTACTTACGTGCAATTGCGAGTGCTTCGTCATTGCGTCCCTTGGTGATGAGCCAGCTCGGCGATTCGGGAAGGCCCCAACGGGCGAAGAAGAGGATCAAGGCAAGTATGGTGCTGGTACCGAGGACAATGCGCCAGGGAGTGCCGGCGTCGTGGAGCAGGGTGCCGATGATGAACGCCATCATGAAACCTACGTACCAGGCGATCAGGGTCAGCCCGAGCAATCGCCCGCGGAGCTTTGGCGGGGAGAACTCTGAGAGCAAGGGGCCGCCGATTGAGTACTCGCCGCCGATAGCGACGCCCATGAGGAACCGGATTGCGGCCAGCTGGAGAACGGCCCCATCTCCGGAGGTTACGAAGAACTGGGCCCCTGAGGCGATCAGGAACAGGCCCATGTCCACGAGGAACATCGGCTTGCGTCCGAACTTGTCCGTAGCCCAGCCCGCCAAGGGGGAGCCTACGAAGATACCAACCAGGGGGCCGGCAGCAATCAGGCCCAGGGAGAGTGCGTCAAGCTGGAGATCCGACCGCATGAGCCCGGTGACTGGGCCGATGATTCCAAGGATGTAACCGTCCAGGAACATCCCGCCGATGAAGACTGCTACTAGCCGCACCATGAAGCGGCGCTTGAATGTGGAGCTCGTGTCTTTTGATAAAAATGTGTCGGGCGACGTCGTCGTCCTGGGCGGATGGGTCATTGAGATGTGTTCCCTTCTGGCTTCTGCGCAAAAAGCTGGCGGCGGCGGAGCGCCGGTTTATCGACGCGCGGGCAGCTGCAGCTCTGGCGACCGATAGTCAGCACCGGCCTGGCCCTGTGAAATATCACTCATATATCAGAACTCTAAGGGTGAGATGCGCCACAGTCAAGGGCTAAGAGAGCTTCGGGACTAATCTGGGACCTGGCGCGGTTACGCCATGCGGGGACACGAACAGCTGACGACGGAACGGGACCAGATGACAACAGAGACCAGTGACGGCGTCGGATTCCGCTCCAAACGCGGACCCATCCTCATCGCGTTGATGCTGTCCACGGGGTTGGTGGCGATCGATTCCACGATTGTTGCCACGGCAGTGCCCTCCATAGTGGAAGACATCGGAGGATTCTCGTCCTTCCCCTGGCTGTTCTCGGCTTATCTGCTGGCGCAGGCAGTGTCCGTACCCATCTACGCCAAACTGTCCGACATGGTGGGACGCAAGCCGCTCATCCTTTGGGGCATCGGCCTGTTCCTGCTCGGCTCCATACTGTGTGGCCTGGCGTGGAGCATGCCCGCGCTGATCGCGTTCCGCGTCCTGCAGGGTTTGGGAGCAGGGGCAGTGCAACCTGTATCCATCACCATCGCCGGTGATATTTACACCCTCGCGGAACGCGCCAAAGTCCAGGGTTATCTGGCCAGTGTGTGGGCGATCTCCTCGGTGGTAGGGCCAACTTTGGGCGGTGTTTTCTCCTCCCTGGGAATTTGGCGCTGGATTTTCTTCATCAACATCCCGCTCTGCCTCTTGGCCGGGTGGATGCTTGTCCGCGCTTTCCACGAGGACGTTGAACGAACCAAGCACCGCGTGGACTACGCGGGTGCTGCCCTGCTGACGGTGTCCCTGAGCCTGCTGATCCTGGGCGCGTTGGAGGGTGGACAGGCCTGGGAATGGAACTCCGCCATCGGCATCGGCGTCTTCGTTGCAGGCGCGGCCCTGTTTGGAGTGTTCATCCTGGTGGAGCGGAAGGCTGCAGAGCCCGTCCTTCCGCCGTGGGTAGTGTCCCGCAGGTTGCTCGCGACGACGGCCCTCGTTTCCTTCGGAGTCGGTGCGGTCCTGCTGGGCCTGACTTCCTATGTCCCTACCTTCCTCGAAGGATCCATCAAGACCTCTCCGATCCTGGCTGGCCTCGCGCTCGCAGCCCTGACCATCGGGTGGCCCATCAGCGCCTCCCAGGCGGGCCGGTTCTACCTTCGGATCGGTTTCCGGAGGACGGCCCTGATCGGGATCTCCATCACTGTGGTGGGTGCGTCGATCCTCGCCCTCACGGCCTCCGCACCCAATGTGTTGTTGGTTGCCGTGTCCTGTTTCATCGTCGGCCTGGGGCTGGGACTTGTGGCGACGCCCACCCTCATCGCAGCCCAGTCCAGCGTGGAGTGGAATGAGCGCGGAGTGGTGACCGGAACCAACCTCTTTGCCCGCTCCATCGGCAGCGCAATCGGCGTGGCAGTATTCGGCGCGGTGGCCAACGCCATCTACGCCAACGGTGCCGGCGCCTCGGATCCACACACCACGGTGTCAGCGTCCTCGGCCGTTTTCCTCGCCGTCCTGGTCGGTGCGGTGCTGACTGTGATTGCAGTGGTCGCCATGCCGGCGACGGACAAGAAGCCAGGCGAATCCCAGGCCCAGGAAAAGACAGGTGCCGCAGCTGTGGAGGACTAGTCTCGAAACCATGGACAAAGCAGCCCCCGCCACCCCGCTCATTGAAGGCAGCCTGGAAAAGCTGTTCGAAGGCACCGTCTGGGCTGAGGGCCCCGTCTGGGTTCCGGAATCGCAGACCGTGCGTTGGAGCGATATCCCCAACAACCGCATCCTCGAGTTCAACCCCGCCACCGGCGCCACACGCGAGTACGCCACCGCCGTCGAGTACACCAACGGCCGCACCCTGGACCGGGACGGCAGTGTGGTCCAGTGCAGCCACGGCCGCCGGCGGATGGAACGGGATCACGACGGCGAGGTGACGGTAGTCGTTGACGCGTTCGGAGAGCATCGGCTCAACTCGCCCAACGATGTTGTGGTGGCGGCCGACGGCACCGTGTGGTTCACGGATCCGCCCTACGGCATTTTGCCGGGCACCGTCGAAGGCCATGAGGGCGACCAGGAATACGGCGGCTGCTATGTTTTCCGCTTCGATCCTGCGGCGGGCGAGCTGCGCCCCGTCATCACGGACTTGGTCCATCCCAACGGCCTGGCGTTCTCGCCGGACGAATCCCTGTTGTATGTCTCGGATACTGCAGGTCCTACCCGTGGCGTCCCGTTCCGCATCGCCGTGTTCCCGGTTGCCGGTGGTACGTGCGGAGCGGGCGGAACGTTCGTTGAGCTTGATGAGGACAGTGTGTCCGATGGCTTCCGCGTGGACACCGAAGGAAGGGTGTGGACTTCCGCTGGATCTTCCGTGCGCGTTTACGCCCCCGACGGCGGTCTGCTGACCGCCGTCGACGTCCCCGAACGCGTGTCCAACCTGTGTTTCGGTGGGCCGGACGGCCGGGACCTCTATCTCACGGCAACGACGTCCCTGTACCGGCTGCGGACTTCTGCGCAGGACGCCGCGTGGCGGGGCTGATAGCGGCAACTTCGTAAGGTTGCTGTTGGTTGGGAGGTGGTGGTTCGATACGCTGGACCAAAGCATCACCACTGCAAACAGGGGAGTGAGCGTGTCAGGACCAAACCCAGATCCATACGAGGACAAGATCACAGGCCTGGAACCCGGTGGCGGAGTTCCGCCCGGTGAGACGCCACCGGGCGAAGCTTCCACAGCGGGGCCGCAGGGCCACGATGAAAGCGGACCGCGGAAAGGCACCCAGATTTTATGGATGTCCATGATCGGCCTGGTGGTGCTGACGTCGATGCTCTACTTCATCGGGTACATCGTGGGGTTCTTCGACTAGGTTCGGAATAGCCCTTCCATTCCTTGGGTTGTGCGAAGGATGAAGGCAATCACTTACAGCGAATACGGCAACCCCGACGTCCTGGAACTCACCGATCAGCCCATGCCCAAAGTCGCCCCGGGCATGGTGTTGGTGAAGATCAAGGCCACCTCCGTTAACCCGGTGGACTGGAAGATCATGGGCGGGCACTTGGATCCCCTCATGGACATCCAGTTCCCCGCCATCCCTGGCTGGGACGTGGCCGGCGTAGTGGAATCCGTAGGGATTGACGCCCACCAGTTCCAGCCCGGCGATGAAGTGATCTCCTATGCCCGCAAGGACTACGTCCACGGCGGCAGCTTTGCTGAGTACATCGCCCTGCCCGAGCGTGTCCTGGCGCGCAAGCCCTCCACGTTGGACTGGAACGAGACGGCAGGCCTGCCGCTGACGGGGCTTACCGCCTTCCAGGTCCTCACCCGGTTGGACGTCAGGAGTGGTGAAACGCTGTTGATCCATGGCGGCTCGGGTGGCGTAGGTTCCCTGGCGATCCAGATCGCTTCAGTGCGCGGCATCAAAGTCATTGCCACCGCCTCGGAAAAGAACCACGAATTCCTCCGTTCCCTGGGCGCCAAGCCCATCACCTACGGTGAAGGGCTGGCCGAACGCGTCAGGGCCATGGAGCCCGACGGCGTGGATGTCGTCGCAGATTTTGTCGGCGGAAACCTCGAAGCCACCTTGGCCGTGCTCAAGGAAGGCGGCAGGCACGCATCCATCGCGGATGGAGAGGTGGAAAAGCACGGCGGAACCTGGATGTGGGTCACCCCGGTCGGGGCAGAGCTTCAGGAGCTGTCCGAGCTGGTGGACCAGCACAAGCTGAAGGTGGAGGTGGCACAAACCTTCCCGCTGGCCCAGTCCGCTGAGGCATTCCGCCTCAACATGGAGGGCCACACGCGCGGCAAAGTTGTGGTGACCGTCAGCTGACGGCGCTGGATCGGCCGCCAGGAAAATAACAAACAACGACGGCGGCAACCCGCCTTCGGTTCGTGTGGAACCGTTGGTGGGTTGCCGCCGTCGGGCGTTAATGCTTGGACTACTTGGCCAGGAAGCGCAGCAGGATCTCGTTGATTTCAGCGCCGTGCGTCCAGAGGAAGCCGTGGGGAGCGTCCTCGATTTCGACGTACTCGGCGGAGGGGAGTCGCTTGGTGAACTCGCGCCCGGTGGAGTCGATGGGCAGGATGCGGTCGCCGGTGCCGTGGACGATCAGGGACGGGACGGTGACCTTTTCGATGTCGGAGCGGAAATCGGTCAGCCAGGTATCAACCACTGCGAACGACGCGTACCAGGACGAGCCGGCGGCAACGTTCCAGGAGTTGCGCAGCGCTTCTTCGCTGAGCCGGTTTCCAAGGAAGTTGTCCGTGTTGTAGAAGTCGTTGTAGAAGTTGGTGAACCACGAGTAGCGGTCCTCGATGGCGGCGTTGCGGATGCCGTCGAACACCGAAGACGGTACGCCTGAGGGGTTGTCGTCGGTCTGGAGAAGGAAGGGCTCCAGCGACGCCAGGAACACGGCTTTGGCGACGCGGGCTTCGCCGTAAGTGCCGATGTAGCGGCCAACTTCGCCGGTGCCCATGGAGAATCCGACCAGCACGGCATCCTGCAGGTCCAGGGTTTCGAGGACTGTGTTGAGGTCTGCCGCGAACGTGTCGTAGTCGTAGCCGGTGGTGACCTTGCTCGACTTGCCGAAGCCGCGGCGATCGTAGGTGATGACGCGGTAGCCGGCGTTCAGGAGGGCGGCGGTCTGCTTCTCCCAGGAGGCGCCGTCGAGGGGATAGCCGTGGATCAGGACAACCGGCTGGCCCGAGCCGTGGTCCTCGTAGTAGAGCTCGATGTCCGTGGTGTTTTCAGTTCCGACTTTGATGAAGCCCATGATTCTGTTCCCTTTCCTCGAAGTAGAGAACGATCGTTCTCTCTCTGGTTCAAATACTATAGAACGATCGTTCTCAATACAAGTAGTATGGGTACATGGATATTTCCGAAGTCCGTAGCCGCATAGTCGCCACAGCCGACGGTCTTTACAACGCCAAGGGCATCCAGTCCGTGGGCATGGATGAGCTGCGGACGGCTGCAGGGGTATCCCTCAAGAAGCTGTACCAGGAATTCCCGTCCAAAGGCAGCATCGTGATGGCCGTGCTGGAACGCAGGCACCAGTCCTGGACTGAAGGGCTGGATGCCACTGTTCGCCAGGCGGCGGATCCGCGGGCCAAGCTCCTGGCCATCTTCGATTATCTTGCCGGATGGTTCTGCCAGGACTCGTTCCGGGGCTGCGGCTTCATCAACAGCTTCGCCGAACTGGGGGCCGTCAGCCCCGAAGTGGCCGATTATGCGCGGAAGCACAAGGAGTCATTCCAGGAGTATGTCGCGGCGCTGGCGGCTGACGCCGGCGCTCCGCCGTACTTGGCCCCGCAGCTTTCCATCCTTGCCGAGGGGGCGCAAACGACGGCGGCCATCGCCGGCACCCCCGACGCCGCGGTACAGGCGCGGCAGGCGGCCGAAGTCCTGATCGCCGCCGCGTTGGGCCAGGCCGGGACCTGACCGGCCGCCGTCGTTCCTTCCCGGCTAGCTGGCCTCGAGGTCGTCGAGCGACTTGCCCTTGGTGTCCGCGGACATCAGGGTTGCGACAACTGACACGAAGCAGATACCCAACGTGGTCATGCCGATGACCAGCGGGATGTTGGCCGATCCCGGGGGTGCGATGGCGGTGAAAAGGCTGGGGAAGAACGAGGCGATCATGAGTCCGATGTTCTGGGAGACCGCGAAGCCCGTCACGCGCATGCGCATGGGGAACTGTTCCTGGAAGAAGGTGGCGAAGGTGGCATTCCACATTTGGAACAGGACGCCCTGCACAATCACGACACAGACGAACACCAGGGGCAGGCTGCCCTGCTGGATGGCCCAAAGGTAGGCCATGGTCAGCAGGCCACCGGAGATTCCACCGGCCACCATCAGTGACCGTCGGCCGATCCGGTCGGACAAGGCGCCGAAGGCCGGGATGGTCATCACGGCCGTCACGTTGGCCGCCATGGTCACCCACAGGAACTCGCTGCTGGAGAAGCCGATCCCGTAGCCCTTCTGGGTAGCGTACGAGACGCCGAAGATCAGGGTGGCCATGCCGATGACGTTGGTAAAGGTCATCGCGATGCAGCGGACGAGTACCCATGGGTGGGTTCGCAGGAGGTCCATCAGCGGGAACCGTCGCTTGGTCTCGGCTCCTTCGGATTGGGCCAGGTAGGCGGGAGGCTCCTGCACCCGGCGTCGAATGACGTATCCCGCCACGATTACCACGGCGCTGAGCAGGAACGGAAGCCGCCAGCCCCAGGAGTGGAATTCCTCATCAGGCAGCAGGGCAGCGAGTGGAATCAGGACTGCGGTGGCCAGGATCGAGCCCACCTGTGTGCCTTGGAGGCTGAAGCTGGCAAAGAAGCCGCGCCGGGCATCGGGGGAGTGTTCCACGATCATCGCGCTAGCCCCGCCCAGTTCACCGGCCACGGCAAAGCCCTGAATCAGCCGGAGGATGACCAGGAGGACAGGTGCCAGGAGGCCAACCTGTCCGTAGGTGGGCAGGAGTCCGACTGCGAAGGTGGCGAAACCCATGAGCAGCATCGCGAAAACGAGGACCTTCTTGCGCCCATGCCTGTCGCCGTAGGCACCCAGTACCACGGCGCCGAGCGGCCGGGAGACATATCCGACGGCGTACGTAGCCAAGGAGGCGATGATGCCGACGGTGGGGTTCTCGGTAGGGAAGAAAATCGTGGGAAACAGGAGCGTTGCCGCCAGTGAATACAGGGCGAAGTCGTAGTATTCCAGCGCACTTCCGATCCACCCGCTCATCGCGGCCTTCTTCGGGTCCTTGTGCGCGGCGTCGCCGTCGGTGATGGGGGTGGTTTCCCTCCGGTGCATGACTGTCACGTCGCTGTACTCCTCTGGCGTCGTTGGCAAAGATCAAGTGTCGGGATAGGCAACTTGAATCGATTCATAAAGCATACGATGTGACGTGGAATACGTCAAAGGCCTTTGGGTGGGTACGGGCCGTGGAAGACTGGACGCATGCCTTTCCGTACCGTGAGACCACGCCCGGAGTCCGACGCGGCCAAAAGCCTGAAGCAGTCAAAGGAGCAGGCGCGCCATATCGCAATGCGGCTCGACGACGCGTGGCTGAGGTTCCAGACGAAGCTGGCCATCCGAAGGGGCCGGGTGGAAACCGTCATCCCCTACACCGGCTACGGCAGCACCTCCTGGATCAGGGTCCTCGCACGCGTCGTCCGCAGCGACCCACGAGATGCGACCGGACATGCCAACCCTTTGCAGGAAAGCATGCGCGGATGGCGCAACTTCACCAGCGCGCCGGTGGCTAATGCGGCCGTGCAAGTGACTGTCGCCGGCGAGGTGCACCATGTTGTTGCCGACCGCGGCGGCGTTGTGGACGCACGTATTCCGGTAGTTCTGGATGCCGGTTGGCACACGATCACCCTGAAGTCGGGGGAGTCCCGAACGGTGGAAGCTCCTGTGGAGGTGGTGGCAGACGACGCAGACTTCGGTGTGGTGTCCGACATCGACGACACCGTCATGGTGACCGCCCTGCCGCGCCCGTTCCTGGCGGCCTGGAACACGTTCGTCCTCAACGAGCACGCAAGGACTCCCACCCCGGGCATGGCTGTGCTTTACGAACGCATCGCGCGGACCGCCCCTTCCGCGCCGGTGCTGTACCTGTCCACCGGTGCCTGGAATGTTGCCCCCACGCTGTCCCGGTTCCTCTCCCGCAACCTGTACCCCGCCGGCCCCAAACTCCTGACCGACTGGGGTCCCACCCCGGACCGGTGGTTCCGCAGCGGACAGGAACACAAAAAGAACTCGCTGGAACGCCTCGCAGAGGAATTTCCCACCATCAAATGGTTGCTGGTGGGCGACGACGGACAACACGATGAAGCCATCTACTCCGAGTTCGCCCAGCGGCACCCCGAAAACGTCAAGGCAATCGCCATCCGCCAACTTTCCCCCGGTGAAGCTGTCCTCGCCGGTGGCCGGTCCAAGTCCGGCGGCCAGCCCACCCCCGGTGTCCCGTGGATCTACGCCCCTGACGGCGCAGGCATGTCCGCGCAACTCGAGGAGTTGGGCATCATCCGGTGCGAAGTCAGGTCCGCGGACGATCCCGAGGAAGGCGACGTAGCAGGAGAGAAGGCCTAAGCGACGTCAATGAACACCGGGTTGGCGTAGAACCAGGTGTCCGTCCACGGATCGGCGTCGCCAAGATTGTCTCCATGGCGGACAGGGCCCGCGGGATCCACGGGAGCGCCGTAGTAGCCCGCGCCGTGTCGGTTTCCGTCACTGCCCCGGAGGCGGAAATAGCAGGACTTTTGGACGTCCTTGATGACGTGGCTGATGGTAAACGTTCCAGTCCGGCCCGACACATCGATCTGTTTCCACACGTTTGTCCCGGGAGCCCTCAGGGTGTCGCGGTCACCTGCTGTGCCGGTGATGGCGCCGCCGATCACGTCCACGTGCGCGAGCTTCGGCAGGATCCCCGCAAAGTTGCGGTAGTCCGTCGTCGTAATGGTGATGGAAATTTCGACGTCGGCACCCCGCCTCACCTGCAGGCGGGAACCCAGGGTGACGCCGTTACGTCCGTTGCTGTTGCCTGCGCTGTTACCGCGCACCTCGCGTACCCGCACGTCAAGGCCGTGGAGGAGGTGGCCGTGATCCACCCACATGCGGCCGTTGCGCATTGCTTCCAGGACGCCGGTGTAGGAGTGCTTGGTGACCCCGGTGTGGAGGCGGCTGAATTGTCCGGGCCAGAAGTCGCTTCCGCCCTGCTTTTCCCCGGTGTCGAAGGGGTCCGGGCGCTTGCCGGTGACCGACCAGCGGTCAAATTCGTTGGGCAGGCTCAGGTAAGGTTCCTCGGCCGGGTAAGCGCCGGTCTTCCACGTGTCCTTGACCGTTAGGTGGTTGTCCGAGTTGGACGTGATCCAGAACGGGAGGCCTTCGGCGAGCATTGAATCCCACACCCCGCCAACGGTCGCCGTTGCCCAGTCGAAGCCGCCGTAGGGTCGGAAAGCATCCGCGGGGTAGCCGGGGAAGCTGTATTGCGTGGGGTTGTTGGTGTATTCGCCGCGCTGGTCGCCCGCCCGAGCGAACTGGCTGACTCCGGACCCCTGCGCTCCGGGTGCGCCCTCCATGCCGATCATCACGTCGCGGGCGGCATCGCGCCATGCCCGGAGTTCGTGCGGGGAATCGATGCCCAGCCGCATAGGGTGGTTGGCCAGGGCCACCACGTCCTCGATGTAGCCCGAGCGTTTTTGGTTGGCCAACCACGCGATGGCTTCCGCAGCCTTGCGCTCGAAAGTCTCCACCTGGGCCGTTCCGGGGGTTGGCTTCTCCCACTGGTTCAGCTTGCCGTCCCACACGAGCTCGAAGGTGCGCAGGAGGTTCACTTCATTGGGACCCGGGGCCACCAGGACCGTCGCGTGTTCTGCCCCTGGGATGTACCACTCCAGCCCCTGGAAGATGAGGAGATCAGGACGTGCTGCACGTTGAACCTGGATCTCTTTGTTGGAATTGACCGCTCCGCCATTGTTGGCGTGGCCAAAATTGCTGTGCTCCGTCAGCGCCAGCCAATCGACGCCGTAGGACTGGGCTGCGTCCAGTTGCTGTTTGATCAGGTACTTCGCGTCGTGGCTGTATTGGGTGTGGATGTGGTGGTCGCCCACAAGCCACTTCAACTGGGGGTCGTTCCCGCCGGGGTTCGCCATCGCCGGGCGTGCCAGCGCGGTTGAAGCTGCGCTGGCTGCGGCCAGGATGCCTGCAGATTGCAGGATAAGCCGGCGGCTCAACCCCATGGTCTTCAGTTCGGCATCGGCAAGCTCCACGCTTCTGCTGTGGGTGATGGTCTGTTCCTCTGCGGTGCACATGGCAATTCCCTCTGTCGATTCCGATCCCCCCAGCGGAATCACAGTAGGGAAGGAGGATGGCACGGAGGTTAACCGCGCGGGAACGCTTGGAGTGTGTGGGTGCCCGCCGGGTCAGCAGGTCAGCGTGCCCTTGAGGACTTTGCCCGTCCAGAAATTGGTGGTGCCCGGGACCTTGTAGTAGCCGCGGATTTCGTAGGTCCAGGTTCCGATCACTTCGTAGCCCGAGGTGTAGGTCTTGCCGCTGGCTTTGCTGAGGTCGCCGGTGAACTCGAGATTTCCGGAGCGGTCGAAGATTTTGATGTCGTGGTAGTTCGCGTTGGCTACTGCCCCGAAGGAATTGACGGTTACCGTGGCGCGGATACCGAACGAGCAGCTCATGGACACGTTCGCCGTTGCCGGCGCGGCGAGGCTGGCGGTGGAGAACTGCGGGGCACTGTGCTCGGTGTCGGTGAACGCGGCAAACGCCGCTGTCGGTGCCGCGATCAGGCCAAGAATAACGACGGCGGCGATCACCAGGCTGCGCAGGACGCTGTTCTGCGTGGTCATGGTGGTCATCCTCCTTCTGGTGTTTCGCGCCGGGCCTGATCGGGCTGGGGTTGAAGAATCCGATCAGACCCGGCGGGGCTTGGTAACTACTCTGCCGGGCCACCCTCAAGAACCACTCGTGCAAACCTGCAACAGTTCCTCAGGAAAACCTCAAGACTGCCGCACCGGCAAGCGAGCAGGATCGGAGAAGCAGTCGGCGCAAGCCGCACCTACCGTTGAGGTATCCAAACAACGTCAAACAGATCAGGGGGCCGCGAAATGGCTGGGACAGGAACAGCTGACAAGACCAAGTCCTACGACGGATTCAGCGATGATGAACGCTCGGCAATGAAGGAGCGCGCGCAGGAACTGAAGAAGACCGCCAGGAAAAAGCAGTCCAACGCAGATGGAGAGGCGGACGTCCAGGCGAAGATCGCCGAAATGCCTGAGTCGGACCAGGCCATGGCCAAGCGCCTCCACGAAATCGTCAAGGAGCATGCGCCGGAGCTGAGTCCTAAGACCTGGTACGGCATGCCGGCCTACGCCAAGGACGGGAAGAACATCGTCTTCTTCAAGAGCGCGGACAAATTCAAGAGCCGCTACGCGACGCTCGGCTTCGAAGAGAATGCCGCCCTTGATGACGGACCCATGTGGCCGACATCTTTTGCCCTCAAGGAGATCACGCCGGAGGTTGAAGCGAAGATCGTGGAACTCATCAAGAGGGCTGTCGCCTAAAGCGACTCAAACCCCGACGGCGGCTTGTTGCCCTCCCAGGCAACCAGCCGCCGTCGTATTTAATCCAGGAGCGTCAGAAGGTGGGGTCCGGGTTCGGGTGCGGCGGCACGGGGCCTGGATCGGGAGTGGGCGTCGGGCCCGGTATGGGATTGGGATCCGGGATGGGGCTTGGGGGAAACGGGGTGGTGGGATCCGGCGGTGGCGGCACGGGCCCGGGATCCGGGGGAAACGGTTCGGGCTCGTGGATCGGAGGAAGTGTCATGACTCTCCTTTGCCTACTCAGGGGTATTGCTCCGGCAGATAAGTGCAGCCTACTCCGGCCCGGCCATGGGCCACAGGCCCACTCCAACGAGACTTCTAGGTCAAATGACCTATAATAATTTTCATGAATGATCTCCTTGAACTTGATACCGCCGGTCCAGTGCTGATCGTGGGCGGATACGGCACCGTCGGCACAGCGCTGACCCGGCTTACCCCGAAAGAATGGCCCCTACTCCTCACCGGCAGAAACCCGGACCGCGGCAGCCACCTGGCCAGCGGGAACGTGACTGTCAGGAAGTGGGACCTCAACCACCCGGAACCTTTCGCGGCCAAGGTCAGGGCAGTGATCAGCACCGTAAATGACCCCGACGACCGGGTCCTTCGCGCAGCCATCATTGCCGGGATTCCCTACGTGGATGTCACGCGTTGGACCAGCCGGGTCACCAGGGCAGTCACTCGGGCAACCCTCCTCCATCCGACGGCTCCCGTATTGCTGAGCTCGGGATGGATGGGCGGAGTCACCAACATCGTCGCCGCAGCCTTGGCGCAGGAGGCCGGCGGTGCGGACCAGATTGATGTCGCCATCCGCTACGACATCAACGACCAAGCCGGAGTCGACTCCGTGGACTTCATGGACCGGCTGGGACTCGACTTCGAAGTACGCAAACGCGGCCAGGCCGCCGTCGTCAGCCCGTTGACGGATGCGCGCTGGGTGGACATTGCCGGGCACCGCACCAAAGTGGCGCGGCTCGACACCCCCGAGCAGTTCACCCTGCCGCTGACCATCGGCGCGGGATCGGTGGCTACCAGGATCGGTTTCAGTTCAAACACATCGACGACGGCGTTGCTCGCCGCCCGTGCGGTGGGACTGTTCCGCTGGGGAAGCGATGAGCGGTGGACGCCGCTGCGCCGATCCCTGCTGTACTCGCCCGGTGCAGGCGGAACCGCGCACATCCGGGTGGATGTGGAGGGCCCGAATGGTATGCGGACTGCTGTCATTTCCGATCCCCAGGGACAAGCGCACCTCACGGCGCTGGGCGGCTTGCTCGGGTTGCAGGCGGTGCTTGCAGATGGCGCCCGACAGGGTGTTTCCTTCCCCGAATCAGCGCCTGATCCTCTCTCTCGCCTGGCGGAAATGGAAGCACACGGTGTGACAATATTGAGGTCATGACCGAAAGCAAGGGCGCCCTGAGGAAAGCGGCGCTGCTGGACGCTGCTGAAGAAGTCCTGGTCACCAAGGGCAACGCCAACGCCGCGATGCGGGACTTTGCCGCTGCCGCCGGCGTACGCATCGGGCACCTGCAGCACTACTTTCCCACCCGGGCCGACCTCATTCGGGCTGTCCTTGAGAGGACACTTGAACGCTCGCTGCATCGGCTGACGGAAGTCGCCGGGCTGGATCTCGGTCCCGGAGCGGGCGGCGGACTGACCCGGGACGATTCCCACCGTCTTTTGACGGCACTGATCCACGAGCATTCGGGTTTGGCAGACGTCAAGATGCACCTCGAGATCTGGGCCCTCGCTGCTTCGGACGAGCAGGCAGCCGCTGCCCTCAGGGCCTTCTACCAGCAGTATTCGGGGCACGTCCAGGGTGTGGTGCGGCGAGGCAGGCCAGGCCTCCCGGAGCCAGAGGTGGAGGGGGTTGCCTCGGCCATCATCAGCCTTTTCGAGGGTGCTGCGGTCACACGCTCGGACATCGCGGGTCTTCGAACGGAGTCCGGTGATCAAGCCATCATTCGCGCGGCGCAGTGGATGATCCACGAACAGGGAACGGGCGTCGTCTATGGCTTTTGAATCATTCGCATTGACCTAGCCAACATAGGAATTACTGTGTTTGTCGGAGATGATGACCCAGCCTTCGTCGGTGACAGGGAAGTCCTCAATGACCTTGCCAGTGGCAGTGACAACGATAACGACGGAATGGGCTGGCCATGCCGGGTCTGGGACGACCCTGTAGTCCGTGTCTTCGGTGGACAGTGACTGCCCCGCCGCGGCCTTGGACCGGTTGTAGTAATCCACGATCTTCCCGCGGGCAGTGTTAATCGCCACCGTCTCCTCAGGACCCGCCGGACTCCCATCCACAGGAGTTGAGTTCCACCAACCGTCATACCCTCCGACGGTTCGGTCCTCCAACGGTACTTTCAGCAGCGACCCTTCGTTCGGTCCGGTGGTCGCGTTTGCTTGGATGCCGGCGGCCACGACACCAGCCAAAACAACCGCTGTGCCCAGTGCTCCTAGTACGAGTCTCATATTTTCCCCCTCTTCCCGCGGAACCCGCGATGACGCCGCCGATCAGGAGCGTAAAGCCAAGTCCGCCGATGGCGAATGGAAGGATCAGCAGGTGCATCCCGGAAACACCAGGAACTGAGCCAGGACAGGCGAAAGCCGGACGGGCTTCTGGATACCGCCGTCCGGCCTTGCCGGCAGATTACTTAGGCATTGATCGGCGATTTGGGGGTTTTCGCCGTCTGCCACGAACCCGCTATGACAATTTAAGGCCCTGGATTGGCCGTGCACACGAGTAGTCGGTACTCATATTTGATGGCCATCGGACCAAGCCGGTACTTGTTCGGATTCGATCGACGTAGGCGTTGATCATGCCCAGCCGGCAGGGCGGACGCGAGGAGCCGCTGTTCGACGGCCTGTGAAGGCTTAAGCGCCTGTCCCACCTTCCGGACCCGAACAGCGTGGGAACTTGAACGCCTCGCGCCGCCCGGATACGGCCTGGCAGACCCTCCGAAAAATTTCCCAAAAAAGATTCGTACCCCGCGTAACCCTTTGCTGTCCCCTGACGATTACGTCATTGAAAGGGCCGAGCTGGAATTTGTCCCCCATCATGTTCCAGCTCGGCTCTTCTTTGTCCGGGGGAGTTTTCCTCAGGCAAAGCGGGTCTTCCCTACGGATGGTCCGGCAGAGCAGTTACCCTTGGTGGGGTTGCCCGTCGAGCAAAGGCGGGAGACCTGGCTCCACAACCACGGACCTGCCGCCGATCGAAAGTCCCAAATCCTGTGACCGACGCATTGACCGACGAAGCGCTTCACGCACTCAAGGACAATAACGCGGAACTGTTCAGCGCCATCTACCAGGCCTATGCGGGCCAGGTGCTCGGATACCTGACAGCTAAAGGCGTGCCCGATCCCGAGGCAGTCACGCAGGATGTGTTCCTGGCTGTCCTGCCTCGACTGGATGACTTGAGCGGAGGCGTCAACGGCCTGCGGACTTTCATTTTCTCGGTAGCCCACGCACGCATGGTCGACGAGCATCGGAAGAAACTCCGGGCGCCTGATCACCACGAGTTCGAGCCCGATCGGGATACCCGTGAATCGAGTTCGGCGGAGGCTGAGGCCTTGGACCGGCTGGCGCCGTACGAGGTCATGGCGCTGTTGGACCACCTCGGCGAGGATCAACGGGAAGTCCTGACGCTGCGCATCGTGGCTGGCCTGACGGTGGAGCAGGTGGCCGACATCATGGGGAAATCCGCTGGGGCAGTGAAACAGCTGCAACGACGGGCACTGATTACCCTCCGTGAGCACTCGGCAGTAAAGGAATACGTGGCGCCATGACATACAGGGATACAGAACGCGAAGCTATCGTGGACGGGCTCATGCTCGACGCCGAGCTCCCTGATGCGTCGGACCTGCGGCACGCGCTCCTGTCATTGGGTTCACTCGCCAACGTGCCCGCTCCTGCTCCGGGCGCCGAGCTCGCCGCGATGCTGGCCGGCCCGCACGACGAACTTTCCAAGCGCCGTTGGCGCCACAAGCACCGCACCGCCGTCGTCAGTGTTGCCGTGGTGGCGGCGATGGGACTGGGCGTCAGCGGCGTAGCCGCCGCCAGTTCGGGCTTCACCCGCAGTCCGTCCTTCGATGGGCTCCTTGGCAACTTTGCGCCGCGCTGGTCAGCGTCCACGCCTGTGCTGCCCGCCCCGGATGCGCCCAAGATCAGCACCGAGCCAGCGCCCGCGGTGGATCCTGCGGCGCTCCCGCCCGCGACACCTGCGCCCTCGATCCCCGGACCAGCGCCGGCTGAGCCAGCCGCGCCAAGCGCGCCAGCGCAGGACGCGGCCAACGCGCCAGCGCCAGCCCCGGCCCCCGGCCCCGAAGGTCAGCCTCCCCATGTCCCTGGTGCGGATGAGGCCAAGTCCGGCTTCGCGAAAGGCCAGCAGGAAAAGCCGGCCCCGGGCAGCCCGAGCCAGGACAAGCCGCAGCGTCCCGCTGCGCCCAAGCCCGATATGTCCAAGGCTGAGGCGGACAAACCGGGCAAGCAGACGCCCGGCAAACCCGGGAACAAGGGCCAAGCACTGCCGTCCTACCCGAAGCAGTGGTCCGGGGAGCAGGTCAACGAGATCACGGACAAACTGAAGCAGTGGAAAAAGCACGGCGGCAGCTGGACCCGCTAGCGCCGGGTACTTAGGCGAGGACCCGCTTAGGCGAGGACCTGGCGCTTGGAAGAAATGACTCCAGTGTCGAAACCAGCAAGGTGGAGTCCGCCGTGGAAGCGGGCGTGCTCGATCTTCACGCAGCGGTCCATGACCACATTGAGGCCCGCGGCCTCGGCATCGCGGGCTACTTCTTCGTGCCACGAACCCAGCTGAAGCCACAGGGTTTTGGCTCCGGCAGCGACGGCTTCGTCCGTGACCCCGGGGAGGTCGTCGTGTTTGCGGAAGACGTCAACGATGTCCGGGGACTCGGGTAGATCGGCCAACGAAGCGTATGTCGGCTGGCCCAGGATCTCCTTGACTACGGGGTTCACGAAGTACACCTTGTAGCGCGTGGACGACTGCAGGTAGGTGGCCACGAAGTAACTGGCGCGGGACGGCTTGTCCGAGGCGCCAACGATCGCGATGGACTTGGCCTGGCGCAGGAGCGACAAGCGCTCGGGAGCGGACGGGCCCTGCCAGGTTCGTTCCGTGGTGCTCATGCTTTTGCTCCTACTACTGATGGGACTTCAGCAGCTGCTTGCGCCTCGGTGAGTGCCTGGTCAAGGTCCCAAAGGATGTCATCCAGGTCCTCCAAACCCACGGAGATCCGGACCAGGTCCTCCGGAACGCCCGCGGATTCGAGCTGTTCGGCGCTGAGCTGCTGGTGAGTGGTGGAGCCTGGGTGGATGACAAGCGTCCGTGAATCACCGACATTGGCCAGGTGGGAAGCCAGCTGCAGGGACTCGATGAACTTTTGCCCGGCGGCGCGACCTCCGGCAACACCGAACGAGAACACCGAACCAGGCCCCTTGGGCAGGTACTTCCGTGCGCGCTCGAAGTGGGGGTGTGACGGCAGGCCGGAATAGTTCACGTAAGCCACGCGGGGATCTGCGTCGAGCCATTCGGCCACGGCTTGTGCGTTCTTCAGATGCTCGTCCAAACGTTGGGGGAGTGTCTCCACACCCTGCAGGAGCTGGAAAGCGGAGAGCGGGGAGAGTGCCGGGCCGATGTCGCGGAGGTGCTCGCAGCGCAGCTTGGTCAGGAAGCCGTATTCGCCGAAGTTGCCCCACCAGGAGACGTTTCCGTAGGAGGGCACGGGGTCGGTCATCATGGGGAACTTGCCGTTGCCCCAGTTGAACCGGCCGCTCTCCACGATCACCCCGCCCAGGGTGGTGCCGTGTCCGCCAATGAACTTGGTGGCGGAGTGGATCACGATGTCCGCACCGTGCTCGATCGGCCGCACGAGGTAAGGCGTGCTCAGGGTGGCATCGACCACCAAGGGGATACCGGCGTCGTGCGCTACCTTGGCCAGCCCTGCAAGGTCCTGGACTTCCGACGACGGGTTGGCCACAACCTCGACGAAGAGCGCCTTGGTGTTTTCCTGGATGGCCGCGGCGTAGTCCGCAGGGTCGGTTCCCGGTACGAACGTGGTGTCCACACCGAAGCGGCGCAACGATACGTCCAACTGGGTGACCGTACCGCCGTACAGCTGGGACGCGGCCACGATGTGGTCGCCGGACTGGGTCAGTGCTGCGAAGGTGATGAACTCGGCAGCCATCCCCGACGACGTCGCAACAGCGCCGATGCCGCCCTCGAGGGAAGCGATGCGCTCCTCAAAAGCGGCCACGGTGGGGTTGCCGATGCGCGAGTAGATGTTGCCGTACTTCTGCAGGGCGAACAGGTTGGCGGCGTCGTCGGTGTCCTTGAACACGAAGGACGTGGTCTGGAAGATCGGCACCGCGCGTGCGCCGTGCTCGGCGTCGGGAGTGCCGCCGGCGTGCAGGGCCCGGGTGCGGAACCCGAAAGTACGGTCAGCCATCAGACTGCCACCGACTCGGCGACGGGTGTGGAGGAAAGATCCAGCTCGGTACCGTTCTTGCGGGCAAGGTCGGCCTCGAGTTCGCGGACGATCGGCAGGATGTCCTGACCGAAGGCCGCGATCTCTTCCTGGAAGTGCAGGTAGCCGGTGAGGAACAGGTTCACGCCGATCTTCTTGTACTCCACGATCCGCTCAGCGATCTGCTCCGGAGTGCCGATCAGCTGCGTTTTGAAGCCATCGTTGTACTGGACCAGGTCCTCGAACGTGGAATCGGCCCACATGCCCTTGCCGTCCTTCGTGGAGGCGCCCGCTTCCTGCACGGCGTCGCGGAAACCCTGAACTGCGGGCTTGTGTGCTTTCTCGACGATTTCGCGGAGGGTGTCACGGGCTTCTTTCTCTGAATCCCGGGCGATCACGAAGCCGTTGAGGCCGAACCGCGGCGCAGCAAGGGCGCCTTCGGTGCCGCGCTTCGTTTCGCCGGCCGCCGCAACGACGCCGGCGATGTTCTCCTTGAAGCCCTCTAGGTCCTTGCCGTTGGAGAAGTACCAATCGGCGACCCGGCCGGCGGTGGCCTGGGCTGCCGTCGAATTCCCACCGAAGAAGATCTCCGGGTGCGTTCGGCCAGGAACAGCAACCGGCGCCGGGTTCAGGGTGAAGTCGGTGATGTTGTAGTACTTGCCGCCTTGGCTGTAGCCCTGCTCGGTCCACAGTCCGCGGAGGACGTTGATGAATTCCTCGGTGCGAACGTAGCGTTCGTCGTGCTCCAGCCATTCGAGGCCGAAATTGGTGAACTCACTCTTGAGCCAGCCGGAGACGATATTGACGGCGGCCCGGCCGTTGGAGATGTGGTCAGCCGTGATGATGTACTTCGCCAGCACGCCAGGGTGCCACATGCCCGGGTGGACGGCGGCGATGACCTTGAGTCGCTCTGTCGCAGCCAGCAGGGCCAGGCTGAAGGACGTGGCCTCGTGCTGCTTGTCTGCGCCGTACGAAGCGGCGTAACGGGTCTGTGTGAGGGCGTATTCAAAGCCGGAGTTCTCCGCGATCCGGGCGAGCTTCTTGTTGTAGTCGAAGTCCCAGCCGGTGCGTTGCTCGATGGTGGACACCACCAGGCCGCCGGAAACGTTGGGAACCCAGTAGGCGAACTTGAGCGGCTCGGAGAGTCGTGCGACGTTGCTGATCTCGGTCATGAATTTTCCTTCACTAGGGCCCGCTCGCGCAGGACGTCCTGGATTCCGGCGATTGCCGGTTCGTTTTGGAGTGAGGTGGTGTCGCCCAAGGCGGTCCCCTCAAAGAGTTGGGTCAACAGCCGGCGCATGATCTTGCCGCTGCGGGTCTTGGGTACGTCTGCCACCACGACGACGTCGCGCGGCTTGGCGATGGGGCCGATCTCCTTGGCAACGTGGTTGCGCAGGTTGTGGGCGACGTCCGCTTCACGGTCGCCTGAGCTGCTTCGGAGAACGACAAACGCGACGACGGCGTGCCCGGTGGTGGGATCGGCAACGGGACAGACTCCGGCCTCCACCACGTCCGGATGCGAGACCAGCGCGGACTCGATCTCAATGGTGGACAGCAGATGTCCTGAGACATTGAGGGTGTCGTCCACGCGCCCAAGGATCCAAATGTCGCCGTCGGAATCGTATTTGGCGCCGTCGCCGGCGAGGAACCAGCCCTGCTCGGCGTACTGGCTCCAGTAGGAGTCGAAGTAGCGCCGCGGGTTGCCCCACACGGTCCGCGCCATGGCGGGGCCGGGGCGGTCCACCACGATGAAGCCTTGCTCGCCGGGCCCAGTGAGTCGACCGGCTTCATCCACCACGCGTGTGCTCACGCCGGGAAGGGCGCGAGCCGCGCAGCCCGGCTTGAACTCAGTGTCCGTGGGCGAGGGGGACATGATGGTGGCACCAGTTTCGGACTGCCACCAGGTGTCCACCATGGGTGCCGTGCCACCGCCGATGTTGTCGCGCAGCCACCGCCAGGCCTCGGGATTCACGGCCTCGCCCACGGTACCCAGCACCCGGATCGACGAGAAATCGTAGCTGTCCGGCACGCCGTCCGGGAACCATCCCATGAGGGAGCGGACCAGTGTGGGCGCCGTGTAGTACTGGGTGACCTTGTAGCGTTCAATGATCTCGAAGTGCCGGCCGGGGTGTGGGGTGTTGGGCGTGCCCTCGAAGATCACCTGGGTGGCGCCGTTGGAGAGCGGACCGTAGATCTCGTAGGTGTGGGCGGTGACCCAGGCCAGGTCCGCGGTGCACCAATGGACGTCCTGGTCCCGCAGCGACGCATCAGGGTTACTGAACAGGTACTCGAAGCTCCACGATGCCTGCGTCAGATAGCCTCCGGCAGTGTGGACCAGGCCCTTTGGCTTCCCCGTGGTCCCGGAGGTGTACATGATGAACAGCGGAGTCTCGGCGTCGAAGGCCTTGGGCTCGTGGACCTCGGAGGCAGTATCGACTACGTCGTGCCACCAGACGTCCCGACCCTCTGTCATGGCCACGTTCGCGAGTTCGCCGGCTGGTGTGGTCCGGTTGATGACCAGCACGTGCTCAATGGCGTTATCACCGGAGACGGCGGCGTCGGCGTTGTCCTTGACCGGCACTGCAGCCCCGCGGCGGAACTGGCCGTCGGTGGTGACCAGAAGTTTCGCCTGGGTGTCCTCTACCCGGAACCGCAATGCCTCGGCCGAGAAGCCACCGAAGACCAGGGAGTGGATCGCTCCGATGCGAGCCACGGCCAGGGTGATGATTACGGTTTCGGGGATCACCGGGAGGTAGATGACCACACGATCGCCTTTGGTGACTCCCAGCAAAAGCAGTGCGTTCGCGGCCTTGGACACCTCGCGTTGCAACTCTGCGTAGGTGATGGCTCGGCGGTCACCGGGTTCGCCCTCGAAGTAGAGGGCAACCTTGTCCCCCTTTCCGGCGAGCACGTGCCGGTCCACGCAGTTGAACGCAACGTTCAGCTTGCCGCCGTCGAACCATGAGATCTCCGGGCCGCGGCCGGCTTCAACGTCAACAGGAGTCCAGGTGTGGGCCGTGTGCCAAGGGGCTGCCCAGTGCAGGCGGCGGGCCTGCTCTTCCCAGAAGCCAACGGCTGACCCGTTCCGGTCAAAACTGCTGTGACGCGCCCGCTCGCCGGTATCGGCGCCGTGCACTGCGCCGCCCGTTGGCTCGCTCGAGGACCATCCCGAAGAGCCGTGAAGTGAGCCGGGCGCGTCAAGCAGCCCTGCTTCAGGGGCCGTCGCGCCTGAAGTGGTGTGTGTGGGTACGTCAAAAGTCATGGATGCTCCTTGCCCGGAATTGCAGGCGCAGTGCTAAGGGTGCGAAGAAAGGGATGGTCGCCCTCATCCGCGGGGATGGTCACTCTTCACTTAAGCCGATGGTCCATTTGGCTCAAAACCCGGGGGTATTGGTGCGTAATATTCGATTGAGGCAACTCAGGATGGACAGAAAATGCAGATTATTCGGCCAACTGCCCGGTTGTGCGCAGGAGTAGGCTTAGGGCATGATGCACGTCAACGATCCCGCCGTCGTGGAGCGGTTGATGCGAACAAAAGGCACGTGGGCCATCGTGGGCTTGAGTAGCAATGAGTGGCGCTCCGCCTACGATGTTTCGCTGTACGTCCGGGACACGATGGGCATGGAGATCATCCCCATCAACCTCAAGGGCGAGGACGTGCACGGGGAAAAGGGGTATAAAACCTTGGCTGACATTCCGCCCGCCAAACACCCCATCGACGTCGTGGATTGCTTCGTCAACTCCCAACGCGTGGGGGCCGTGATTGACCAGGCGATTGCGATCGGCGCCAAGGCTGTTTGGCTGCAACTTGGCGTCTTTGACGACCAAGCAACGCAGCGTGCCAGGGACGCAGGACTGGACGTCGTGGTGAACTCCTGCCCGGCACGTGAAGGTTGGCATTACGGCCTGTGATCCCGGGACGGGTTACTCTGCTAGATTGCTGCTGACTCATCTTTCAGCCCCGGGAGACAGCCATGACTGGCGACCACTCTGCAATGCCATTTTCCTTGCCCAGTAGGCGGGCCCTCCTCGGTGTTGTGGGCGCCTCGGTGGTGGCCGGGCTCACGGCTTGCACTCCCGCTGAAGGGGCAGAAAGTACGACGACGGCGCTGACGCCGGATGCCGCCGTCGGGTCGCCCGAGGTTCCGGCTGCGACGCCGACGCCGACTGCGGCTGCGACGCCGACGCTTGCCGCGACTAAGCGAATCCGGCGGAGTTTCATCCCGGACTACCAATTGCCGCCGATTGTCGGCGGGCTCGCGCCGGTGATCACCAAGATCCCCACCAAGCACCCGATCGTGTTCCTGACCATCGATGACGGGAACATCAAGACCCCGGAATCCGTGACGCTCATGGCGGAGTACGACTACCCGGCCTCACTGTTCCTCACCAAAAACACCATTGCCGACAACCCTGCGTTCTTCAATGCCTTCAAGGCCCAGGGCAGCCTGGTGGAGAACCACACGGTGACGCACAACATCAACATGGTGCGGCAGTGGGGCTATCAGCAGCAGCTGGACGACATAGTGGGGATGCAGGAGTATGCGGTCCAACAGTATGGCCGCAAGCCCACGCTGTTCCGGCCACCCGGCGGAGCCTACTCAAACGCGATGCGGCAGGCCGTGGCGGCTGCGGGCCTGAAAGCGGTGGTCACGTGGGAGGCAAAGGCAAACGCCGGAAAGATGGACTACCAGGTGGGGGACTCGCTGCGTCCGGGCGACATTGTCCTGATGCATTTCCGGGCCGAGTTTGCAGCGGACCTCGCTGCATTCCGGGCCGCCCAGCTGGCGGCGGGGCTGGAAGTGGTGTTGTTGGAGGATTTCCTGGGCGTCGCGTAGGGCGCCCGTAGGGCGTCGGGTAAGCGTCGCAATAGGGCTCGCACCGGAGCCGTCCCGCCAGTAGGCTCACTCCATGGATGTTTCCCGTTTGCGCGAGATTTGCCTGGGCTTCCCTGGCGCTTTCGAAGACTTTCCGTTTGGCCCCGAGGCCTCCGTCTTCAAGGTCCGCTCAGCTGTTGCCGGCGGGGCGCGGCACGAGGCCAAGATGTTTGCCCTGTCCTACATGGACCCGGACAACTGGTCGGTCAGCCTCAAATGTGAACCGGCGCTGGCCGAACAGCTCAGGGCGGCCCATCCGGAAATCACTGGTGCCTGGCACATGAACAAGACCCATTGGAATGGTGTCCGGCTGGACGGCGCCCTCCCGGACGACATGGTCCGGGACATGGTGGAGGACTCCTACGACCTGGTGGTGGCCACCCTCAGCCGCAAGCAACAGGAACAGCTGGGGTGGGCCAGGCTGGCCGCTCCACGCGGGAAGTAACACCCTCATAACAGCCCTCCCCATGCTGCTGACATGGGGATAGATTGATACTGCATACCTTGAGACCACAGCCATGGGCTGGTCAGGAGCAGTTTGATGCTGGATCAGAAGACGCTTGACCACTTGTGGAACTTTGGCGATCCGGCGGCTTCCGAAGCCAGGTTCCGTGCCGCCATGGTTGAGGAAATGTACGACGCTGATGAGCGGGCTGAGCTTGCCACCCAGCTTGGGCGGGCCATCGGGTTGCAGGGTCGTTTTGAGGAAGCTGACGCGCTCCACATGCTCTCCATCGCCGACTCCGGCAACGCCGAGGTCTGGATGCGGAGCGGCTTGGAATATGCGTCCTCCGCCCACGATGAGCGAACCAAGCGCTGGATGATTGCTTTGCACGCGGGCTTGGGGTCGTTTCTGCGCGGTAAAAACCGTCTCACGGAAGCCATGGTGGAGTTCCAATTGGCCGAACAATGGGCGGAAAGACTGGGAACTGAGCGGCAGAGGGCGCTCGCCCGGGAGGCGATCACGGAGTGTGGAAAGGCCCTCGCGGAGGGTCCGTAGAAAGATCACGCTTTGACAAATGTTGATCGAAACTGCCGCGAAATATTGATTTTCGATCATTCGTGGTGAATTATGTCACAGAAGGTTGGTGCTGCCAGAGCGCCAACCCAGACTGTCTGACTGAACGGTTCCTGCCGCAACAGTCGACACTACGAGTCACTGGAGGGTTTAGAAATGAACGTTCAGCACCAGTCCGTTGGTCGCCGTGGATTCCTGCGCGGAGCACTCGCCGCAGCTGTCCTCGTTCCTATGGGGGGAACCATTGCTTCCTGTGCTGCGGGCGGCGGTGGAACATCCGCCGGTCCTACAGGAACGGTCTCCGACACCAACCCGTTCGGCATGGCTGACAAGGCCACCCTGGACGCCGTGATCTTCAAGGGCGGCTACGGCATCGACTACGTCGAGTTCGCGGGCAAGCTCTTCGAAAAGAACCACTCGGGTTCCACGGCCAAGATTGCCCCGTCCACCGACATCGCCCAGGAACTGCAGCCGCGCTTTGTTGGTGGCAACCCGCCGGACCTGATCGACAACTCCGGTGCAAAGGCCATTGGCTTCAGCACCATCCTCGCCCAGCTCGAGGACCTCACGCCCCTTGTTGAGGCCAAGAACCTCGAAGGCAAGGTCATCAAGGACACCCTGTACACCGGCGTACTGGCTCCAGGCACCTTCGACGGCAAGCTTGCCGCCTTGAACTACGTGCTCACCGTCTACGCAGTGTGGTACTCGGATTCCCTCCTCAAGGAAAACGGTTGGACCGTTCCCAAGACCTGGGATGAGATGTACGCCCTCGGCGAGCAGGCCAAGGCCAAGGGCAAGTACCTGTTTGTCTGGGGCAAGGAAGCGGCCACGTACTACCAGGAACTGGCCATCGCGTCCGCCATCAAGGAAGGCGGCGACGAGGTCCGCCTCGCCTTGGAGAACCTCAAGGCCGATTGCTGGTCGCACCCGGCCATCCAGTCCGTCTTCACTGCGCTGGACAAGATCGTCAAGGCCGGCTTCTTCAAGCCGGGCGGTTCGGGCACCCAGTTCACTGCCGCCCAGGCACAGTGGAGCAACGCGCAGGAAGCCGTGTTCTACCCCTCGGGTTCGTGGATCGAAAACGAAATGAAGGACCAGACCAAGGCCGGCTTCAACATGATGGGCACACCCGCTCCGTCCGTGACTGCCAGCCCCAAGATGCCGCAGACTGCACTTCACAGCGCTGCAGGCGAACCGTTCATTGTCCCCTCGCAGGGCAAGAACGCTGCCGGCGGCAAGGAACTGCTCCGCATCATGCTCTCCAAGGAAGCAGCCACCAACTTCGCCAAGACCAAGCTGGCGCCGACCATCGTCAAGGACACCGTTCCGGCCGATGGCTTTGGTTCAACCGCCCTGGTTTCGCAGACGAAGATGCTCAGCGATGCCGGTGAGCACATCTACACCTGGAACTTCATTGACCTGTACGGCACCAACAAGGACCAGCTGGTTGTCTGGAACACCTTCCTGGATGGCAAGTCCGACGTCGCGACGCTGACTTCTGCACTCCAGAACATCACCGACAAGGTCCGTAACGACAGTTCGGTCAAGAAGATCGAAGTGAAGTGACTTCAGTGAAAACTCAGCAGAGCCGGAACGGCGACGGCCTGGCCGCCGTCGTTCCGGCGACCGCCCCACCGCAGGTGATCAAGCGGCGGCGGAAGCCGTTGACGTGGGACAAGGTCAGTTTCTTTGCGGTATTCCTCGGACTGCCGCTGGCGATCTACCTGTTGTTCGTGATTTGGCCCTTTATCCAGGCTTTTGGCTACTCATTGACTGACTGGTCGGGCTTCTCGCCCAACCAGAACTTCATCGGCCTTGAGAACTACGCCAAGATCTTCACTGACGACATCTTCATGAAGGCCATGGGGAACAACATCCTCCTGGTCATCTTCCTCCCGATCATCACCATCATCCTGAGCCTGGTACTTGCGTCCCTGGTGACGGTTGGCGGCAGCAGCAAGGGCCAGATCAAGGGCCTGCGCAACTCCAGCTTCTACCGTGTGGTCTCGTTCTTCCCGTACACCATCCCCGCCATCGCGATCGGCATCATGTGGGGGCAGATCTACGACCCCTCGGGAGGGCTCCTTAACGGCATCCTCACCGGGGTGGGCCTGGACCAGTTCAAGGATTTCGCCTGGTTGGGCGATAAGAACACCGCGATGATTGCCACCATGTTCGTGATCGTTTGGGGCTTCGTGGGCTTCTACATGGTGCTGTTCGTGGCTGGCATCAAGGGCATCCCCGCCGAGCTTTTCGAAGCCGCGAGGATCGATGGCGCCGGTAGGTTCCGCACCGCTGTGTCCATCACCATCCCGCTGATCCGCGACAACATCCAGACGGCCTACATCTACATGGGCATCCTTGCATTGGATGCCTTCGTTTACATGGCCGCGCTGAACTCCGGCGGTGGTCCGGACAACTCCACGCTGGTGATGGCGCAGCAACTGTTCTTCACCGCCTTCAGCAAGGGGCAGTTCGGACTCGCAAGCGCCATGGGCGTTGTGCTTGCCATCGCGACCCTGATCTTCTCCGGCCTGGTCTTCGCGGTCAACAAGCTCACCGGCGGCGATAAGGATGTGAGCCTGTAATGAGTACCAAAGTTTCGACACCCGAGATGATGTCGCTGCACTTCCAGCCGCGGACACCGGCCACCTCGACGGGCGACAAAGTGGTGGGAGCCGTTTCGCACACGGCGTTGACCATTTGGACGCTCATCGTCATCCTGCCGCTCCTGTGGACCTTCATGTCCTCCTTCAAGACGTCCAGCGAGATCTTCGCATCACCGTTCTCCTTGCCGGCCGAATGGAAGCTGGACAACTACGTCAAAGCCTGGAGTGAAGCCGGGATCGGCAGTGCGTTCCTGAACTCGGTGATTGTTGTGGCCGTGGCTTTGGTGATCGTGATGGTTCTGGGTGCCATGTGCGCCTACGTCCTTGCCCGCTACACCTTCCCGGGCAGCAGGGCCATCTACTACCTGATGCTTGCCGGCCTTACCTTCCCGATCTTCCTGGCCATGGTGCCGTTGTTCTTCGTCCTGAAGAACATGGGCTTGCTGAACACCCTGCCCGGGCTGATCCTGGTCTATGTTGGCTTCGCGCTTCCGTTCACCGTGTTCTTCCTGTTCTCCTTCTTCAAGTCGCTGCCCCACGAAATCACCGAGGCCGCAGCCCTTGATGGAGCAGGGGAGTGGCGGACGTTCTTCCAGGTCATGTTGCCGATGGCCAAGCCGGGCCTCGCCTCGGTTGCCATCTTCAACTTCCTGGGCCTGTGGAACCAGTTCCTCATCCCGGTGTCCATCAACGCTGCCGGTCCGCGTGTCCTCTCCCAGGAACTCGCGGCCTTCGCCGGCCAGATGGGCTACGCGGTGGACTACGGTGCGCTGTTCGCGGCCGTAAGCGTCACAGTCATTCCGGTGCTCATTGTCTACGTGATCTTCCAGCGCCAGCTGCAGGGTTCCGTATCGCAGGGCACCTCCAAGTAATTCAACCAAGCCAAAAACAGCGTTCGACGGCGGTCCCCACCTTCCGGTGGGGGCCGCCGTCGGGCGTTAACTCTGAAAGACTGGAACGGATCAGTAGTCCAACGAAAGGCAGCAGCCCGTGATCTTCATTGTGGTTAAGTTCAACGTCAAGCCTGAGTGGTCCGAGCGTTGGCTGGACCTGGTGGCCGACTTCACCGAAGCGACCCGCGCCGAGCCCGGCAACCTGTGGTTCGACTGGTCCCGCAGTGTGGAGAACCCGAATGAGTTCGTGCTGGTGGAAGCATTCCAGGATGACGCGGCCGAGGCACACGTCAACAGCGAGCACTTCAAGAAGGCCATGGCGGACATGCCCCAGGCCCTGGTAGAGACTCCCCACATCATCAGCCGGCAGTTCGAAGGCAGCGGGTGGGACCGCATGGGCGAGCTGACCATCGACTAGGCGTACAAAGAGGTGCCCGGCTCATCGAGCCGGGCACCTCTTCGTTAACAGGGTCTAGAACATCCAGGGAATCTCTGCGTGGCCGAAGTCCGAGAATGAGCCGAAGCGGCCGGCCTTGAACGCGAGCACCTCGCCGTCCCGGTCCCGGCACGTGGTGACCTGGCCGAAGAAGACCTGGTGATCCCCGACGTCGTACTGCTGCACCACGCTGCAGTCCGCCTGGGCGAGGGCGCCCTTGATGACCGGAAGGCCGTTGTCGGTGATGTCGAAGTCGCCGTCGCCGAAGCGGTCGCCGCCCCGTACAGCGAAACGCCGGGCCACCGACTCCTGCTTTGCGCCGAGGATGGAAACGGCGAACTTGCCGCTGCCCATCAGCGCCTCACCGGTCCGGGTGCCGAAGTTCAGGGAGATCATCAGGATGGGTGGTTCCAGGCTGATCGAGGTCAGCGAACTGATGGTCATCCCGTATTGCTCGCCCTCGTGTTGGGTGGTGACCACGGCGACGCCGGTGAGGAAGCGGCCCATGGCGCGGCGCATCCCCATGGCATCGGGGATGGTGAAGGCTGGTGCCAGGCTCATGTCAGTTGCTCCGCTCGGTTTGTGCCGGATCGGTGTAGTACCGGACCTCAAACATCTTGGCGCCGTTCTCGGATACCCACGGCCCGTGCTCCATTCCCGGGGGACGGGTTGCCCAGTCGCCGGCCTTGAACGTCTTGCCGAGGCGCTGGTCCACGAACGAGCCCTCGAAGATGAAGACCTCTTCCCAGAAATCATGCGTGAGGACGCCGTTGGGGGAAGTGTCCGTTCCGGGCTCGAACTTCAGGATGCGGGTGACACTGTCGTTGTCCGAATCCCGCGCCAGGATGGCCTCGGACAGGCCCTCGATGTGCGGGTTGCAGGGTGCGAAGTCCACCGATGAGACGGGGGTGAACTCGAATTCGGGCTTTGCCATGGTTAGATTCCTTCCGGTGCGGAGTCGATGCCGTAGGAACCAAGGAACGTGTCCAGTTCGGCGACCAGTGCGTCGTAGCCATAGTTCCGGTAGGTGTAGGCTCCACGGACCACGAACGGTGCCCCGGCATAGAACATCTCGTACTGTTGGTGACGGCCGGCGAACTCCGAACCGATGATGTCCCAGGCGAGCTTGAAGAGCTTGACGCGTTCCTCGCTGCTGACTCCGGGGGACTGGACGTAGCGTTCCATGTCCGGCCGGGTCACGCTGCTGGTCATGTCGGCGACGCTGGAGGGCAACTGCAGGACGCCGCCGCCCACCAAGTCCCGGAGGATCGAAATCACTCGCGGGTACGTTTCGGACTGCAGGCCCATGGCCCCGTACAGTGCACTCTTTCCCGGGACCCTCATACCGGCGTCGTCCGTTGTGGCCGTGTATTCCGAGGCGAGGACGGCCGACTCAACCGACTGCACGATCGCGGCCAGCTCGCCGAGCTTCTCCTGAACGCCGGGAATCTTGTCCGTGCCGTTCACCCGGGTGACCTTGCGGGCCACGGAGGCGATGAACTTCAGCTTGGTGGAGAAACGGATCTGGGCCTGCCAGTTGCCTAGGGCGTGGGCGCCGGTGTCGAAGAACTGGCGGCGCAGGGTGTCGATGTTCCGGTTAATGAAGACGCGGTCCCAGGGGATGAGGACGTCGTCGAACACCACCAAGGCATCTGGCTCGTCGTAGTGGCTGGTCAGCGGGTAGTCGAAGTCGCTGGTGGCAGCCGGTGCGAAGGGGCGGCGGCAGTACAGCTTGAGGCCGTCAGTGGCAACCGGGATGGCGAAACTGACGGCGAAGTCCACGTCGTCCGGGCCCAGCGGTTTGATGCAGGTGACGAAGACTTCATCAGCGATCGCGGCACCGGTGGCGAGCATCTGCGAACCGCGGACAATGATGCCTTCGTCGGTTTCACGCACGACGCCGACCTGAAGGTACTCGCCTTCCCAACCGGACGCTGTGGTTGCGCGGGAAACCTGCGGGGGAATGATCGCGTAGGAAAGGTACAGGTTTTCGGACAGGATCTTCTTGTAGTACCGCTCCACGTTGCCGGCGAAGTCGCGTTCCTCGTTCTTGAAGACGTCCGCGTGCGATCCGAAGGCGGCAAAGAAGGTGCCAACGTGGTCAGGGCTCCGGCCCACCCACCCATGGGTGTGCTTGGCCCACTTCTCGATGGCCTCGCGGCGCAGCACCAGTTCTTCCTGGGTGCGGGGAGCAGCGAAGGTGCGGTTGGCCGGGCCGTCAATTTCTTCGGAGTGGAACTGCATGCCGTTGGCGGGATCGGCTGCGATGTCGAACAGCTCGGACATGGTGTGGGCAACCTTCGCGAAGGCCGGGTGTTCCAGGACGTTGCCGACCACCTCGCCGTCGAGGATCACTGTCCGGCCGTCGTTCAGGGACTTCAGGTACTCTTTTCCGGTCCTCATCAGAGTGAGCCTTTCTTGATTTTGTAGTTATGTTCAATGGTGGTCCCATTCGGGAAGGAGAGCTCCAACTTCCAGGAAGTTCCGTCAACAAACTTTCCGTTCAGCAGCGGCAGGGTTCCGCCGAGGCACATGAAGTCGGCTTCACCGATGTCCGTGCGGGCCAAAAGGCGTTCGACGACGTCCGCCGGCTTCCGCAGGCCGCTCAACGGGCCTTCCTGGTACAACTCGCCATCCACCCAGGAGCGTGCAGTGCACTGGTCAAGGTCGAGGTTCTCCAAGGATTCGACGGCGATCACCTCACCGGCGACCGGCTTGGGGCACGCTCGCTTGGAATCGCCGATGTCCGTGGCTTCGATGTCACGGTCGGTGTGGTCGGATCCGATGCCCAGGTAGAACTTCCCCTCGTGGCGGATGTAGAGGGGTTCGATCTCACCGGAGGTCAGGTTCTCCGACGCGTCATGCTCGCCCGAGGTCTCGAACAGGTCAGAGTCCATGCGGTAGAACATAGGCACTTCCGGCGGTGGTGCTACTCCGATGGCCGCCAGTTCATCGATGTGGTGTTGGACTGCTTCAGGATCACGGCCTGTGTAGCCGGCCACCACTCCGTGGAAATCCGTGAGAGTGATTGTTTTTTCCGTTCCCACCACCCTGAAAGTGAGTGGGACTTGCCTTGTTGTTTGCTGTGTTTGCATTTATTTTCCTCTAGACAGTCAAGGTGTCGTATGCGGCGAGGCGGTCGCCGATGACGGGAAATTCGGTGCGGACTGCGCTCACTTGCTGCGGGTCGATGTCCACCATGAGCACGGCTTCTCCGGAGTCCGCTTCGGCGATAACTTTGCCTGCGGGGTCCACCACCCTGCTGTGGCCGCCCAGCTCGGCACCTTCCTGGCTGCCGGCGGCGTTGCAGGCAATCACGAAGATCTGGTGCTCCACGGCCCGTGCAGTGGTGAGCAGGCGCCAGTGTTCCCGCCGCGCTGCAGGCCAAGCTGCGGGGACGATGACGATCTCCGCACCCCGGGTGCTCAGCTCCATCCACAATCCGGGGAAGCGGAGGTCGTAGCAGGTGATGCCCGCTACGGCACCGAACGGCAGCTGGACAACAGGCAGTGATGACCCTGCCGTGAGCAGGCTCGCCTCCTTGGACTTGTAACCGAAGACGTGGACCTTCCGGTACGTGTGGACCACGCTGCCGTCCGGTCCCAGCAGGATGGAGGTGTTGCTGAGCCGGCCGTCCTCGTGGGCTTCAATGATGCTGCCGAGGTGGAGGTGGACGCCCAGGTCCGCGGCCACCCGTGCGCACATGGACACCGTGGGCCCGGTGAGTGTTTCCGCCAGGGCCTGGTATTCATCGAAATGGAAGTAGCCGGCGCTCCAAAGTTCAGGAAGGACTATCAGCTCGGCGCCCTTGATGCCCCGCAGGATGGCTTCGACGCGGTCGATCCGCTCTTCACGTGTTTCGGAGTCGGGGCTGGCTACCTGGACCAGTGCGATTTTCATGCTCGGTCCTCATCCAGGTCGCTGAGCCGCAGGCCCTTGGTTTCCTTGGCGAACATCACAGAGACCATGGAGATCAAGCCCATGGCGGCGAGGTAGATTCCGATCGCGTAACCGGTGCCGAAAGCGCTGTACAGGGCCAGGGCGATGATGGGGGACAACGAGCCGGCGATCAGCGAGGCAAGGTTGTAGGACACGGAGGTACCGCTGTAGCGCACATCGGTGGGGAAGAGCTCGGAGAAAAAGGCTCCGATGACCGAGCTGTACGCTGCGAAGATCAGCAGTCCACCCACTGCGGCGGCGATGATGCCCCACAGTTGCCCGGTGTTCAGCAGGAAGAAGAAGGCGAAAGCCCAGACCACGGTGGCAATGGAGGCGCCGATCAGGATTGGTTTGCGGCCGACTTTGTCCGCGTAAAGGGCCAGGATGGGAATGGCGACCACTGCCACGGCCTGGCCGATCATGACGGCGGTGAGGCCTGTCTGCCTCTGCAGCCCCATGATCTGGGTGACGTACGTGATGATGAACAGGGAGTAGATGTAGAAGCCTGCGTTCTCGCCCATGCGGCTGCCCGTGGCGATGAGGATTTCCCGCCAGTTGCGGCGGAAAAGGATGGCCAGCGGCATCTTGCGTTCCGGGCTGCCTTCGGCTTCGCGCTTCCGCTGTGCTTCCTTGAACAGCGGAGTCTCCTGGACGTAGAGCCTCAGGACGAGGCCAATGATTACCAGCAATGCAGACAATCCGAAGGCGATGCGCCAGCCCCAGGCCAGGAATTCGCTCTCGGGCATGGTGGCGGCCAGTATGGCCAGGACACCGGCTGCCATGAGGTTGCCGAGGGGCGGTCCCATGTTGGGCCAGGAGGCCCAGAAGGCGCGACGCGCACTTTCGTTGCTGTGTTCGGAGACGAGGAGGACCGCGCCGCCCCATTCGCCACCGAGGGCAAATCCTTGAATCAGGCGGAGGAGCAGAAGGAGCAGTGGAGCGGCCACGCCGATCGCAGCGTAGGAGGGAATGAAGGCGATGAGGGTGGTGGCTACGCCCATGAGCATGAGGCTGGCCACCAGGGTGGCGCGGCGTCCGTACTTGTCGCCGAGGTGCCCCAGGACGATTGCTCCGATAGGCCGGGCCAGGAAGCCCGCCGCAAACGTTCCGAGGGCCAGCATGGTGCCCACCAGGGGATCATCCGTGGGGAAAAAGAGTTTGTTGAATACCAGTGCAGCGGCAGTTCCGTAGAGAAAGAAGTCGTACCACTCGACGGCGGTACCGGCCAGGCTCGAAGCAGCCACGACGGGCAGGCTGGAATGCTTCTGCTGCCTCAGTTCTGCTTTCTTCAAATCGGTCATAGTGGGGATCCTTTTGCGGTTGGGACAGGGGGCTCTGGGGAACAAGCCCGGGAGGTCCCAGGAAATTGAGGGGTTCCGTACGTGAGCGGAGTCACTGGGAAACCGTCACTGAACAACACTGTAGACGGGCTGTATACAACCTGTCTATATTTATGGAAGAAGTTTCTTGGAGGTATTAGGGACGGCCCTGAATGCAACTCGTATACTGGGCTTCGCGAGAAAGGCTCTGCATGATCCAGATGACCCCAGCTGCACAATCGCAGCCGGAAGTGGCGTACCAGTGGATGAAAAGCTATATCGCGGCCCTTCCCCGCGACGAGGAAACATTCCTCAACGAGGGAGTCCTGGCCAAGACCACGGGCACCTCCCGCACCCCGGTACGCGAAGCCCTGC
The DNA here is from genome assembly GCF_047977885.1 of Arthrobacter sp. LFS091. NCBI lineage: Bacteria > Bacillati > Actinomycetota > Actinomycetes > Micrococcales > Micrococcaceae > Arthrobacter > Arthrobacter sp. LFS091. The sequence continues at coordinate 317,413 of NZ_JBFPFP010000002.1, read as the reverse complement.
TCCGGCTCGAAGCCGAAGGATTCGTCAAGCGCATCCCGCACAAAGGCGCTTATGTCCCACCGATCTCGGACCCGGACGTCCGCGCCATTTTGCAGGCCAGGTCCGTGGTGGAGAAGTGGGCTGTCCAGTCGCTCGAATCCATGGCGGAAGCCCAGATCGACGCCTTCCAGGGCATCATCGACCAACAGCGCGAAGCGAAGAAGGATCCCTCGAGGTTCATCGAGTTGGATACCGAGTTCCACACACTGATGGTCCGTGCAGGTGGCAACCCCGTCCTCGCCGACTTCTACGCCTCGCTACGGCAAAAGCAACTGAGGATCGGCGTCAAAGCCGTCTCCCGGGGGACGGACCGCGCCGGCGATGTGCTCCGCGAGCATCAGCTCATAGTGGACGCCCTGCGCAGCCGGAGCCTCGACGCAGCGCACCAGGCCATCGATTCCCACCTGGAATCCACGCGACTGGCCGTCATCGGCTACTAGTCCTCGCTGTGCAGCTCCCGCTGGCGGGCGCTCAGCAGCTCAAACTCGGGCCGGGCAGCCACGAACCGTTCAACGGCGTCGAGCACTTGCTGAAGGTGGGCGTGATCCGGAGCCACCAGCGCCGCGCCGATCAGTGCGCGACGATGCTGGTCCTGGAAGCCGGTCTCTGCGGCCGAAACCTCGAAACGCCGTTTCAATTCCGCCACCAGGGGCCGCAGCAGCGAGCGCTTTTCCTTCAAGCTATGGACATCGCCCAAGAGGACGTCGAACTCGATCCAACCTATCCACATGGTTCATTATCACCGCAGGTCAGCGTGATGGAACCGTGAGGACTTGATGGAATCTTGAGGAAATGCAGTAACGCACCTTGAGTTGGGGTTGGCAGTGTCTATGAGGTTGGCCCAAAAGGCTGACGGACTCATTCGCTGCTAGTTACCAGGACTGACATCGTGCCCTTAGCCCCTGCCCGAACCCGAACCCGACCCCATACCAAGTCCCGTGCCGCGGCGGTAACGCTCGCGTGCGCTGCCGCTTTGGCCCTGTCTGTGGCCACCATTCCGACGGCAGTCGCTGCGCACTCCCAGGGATCAACCCTGAAGGCATCGTCCAGCGTTTCTGCCCTCGCCGGGCAGTCGGAGCAGGTCCTGGTGGTTCCGGTGGCTACGGGCCTGGAGCCCACGCGGGTCAAGGGAACAATCGTGGTGTCCGGGAAGCCGGAGGGCACAGTCCGTGCAACGGTCAACGGCCGTGTTGTGCTGGAGACTGCCGCTGCTGCCAGCATTGCCCTCGATGCTGTTGCCAGCAGCGCCGACGTGCTGGACCAGCAACTGACCGTGGGCCTGCAGATCGTCCCCGCAACCCAGACCATGTGTGTGCTCTCCAACGCCACGGCAACCCTGAACAACATGGTGGTGGACTTCAGCGGGACCGCCAAGGCACCCACCACAGTGGGTGAGTTCTTCCCGGCGTCCGTGCCCGCCGTCGTTCTTCCCGTCCCGGCCGATCCGGGCTCCGATGTGTCGGCGGCCATCATGACTGCCTCGGCAGCGATGTCGCACCGTTACCCGGACGCCGCAGTCACTGTGGTTCCGGAAGGCGAGCTGGCGGCGCGCGTGGCAAACCTGCCCGCGGGTAGCCGGATCCTCAGCGTCGTGGCCGACCAGGGCGAGGTTGGCACCAAGCTCACCACCACCGCCGGACTGCCGCAGCTGGTCCTTAGCGGCCACGAGGAACAGCTCCGTACCGCGGCCAGGGCCCTGGCCAGCGACAAGACCGCGCTCGCGGTGACACCCTCGGTCACCGGCCTGACCTCGGCGCTGCCCGCCGCGCAGGGCCTGACCCAGAGCATCAAGGACCTCGGGAGCACCACGCTCAAGCTCTCGGGCTATGGCACCCCGGAATCGTATGTTGGTGTCTCGCAGTCACAGTTCGGCGGGCCTGTATCCTCGGTGAAGGTCCAGCTCAAGGGAACCCACACGGCCGTGCCAAATAACGCCCAGGCGCAGCTTTCGGTCTTCTGGAACGACTACCTGCTCAGTTCCAGGAACCTCGACGGCGGCGACACCTTCAGTGTGGACGCTGAGGTTCCAGCCGGCCAGCTCCAGGCGAAGAACGGCTTGCGGATCCGGCTGGCAGCACTCCCCGCCGGCGGCGATTGTTCTGGACCGGCAGGCGTCATGCCCATGGAAGTCACAGTGGATACGGCGGGCAGCACCGTGACGGCTGTCCGCGGGGACTCCACCAAGGCCGGCTTCGCGCGGTTCCCGCAGGTTTTGGGCCAGAGCGTTCCGGTAGCTTTCGGCGACGGGAACGCCCAGGCGAACACCCTCAACGCCGCCACCTTGATCGCTGCCCTCCAGCGGGACAGTGCCTCGCTGCTGGACACCCGGGTGGTGGGCATCGATTCATTGGCCGGATCGAGTGAATCCGGGCTGGTGGTGGGTGCCACGGCAGAGGCAGCCAACAAGCTCTCAGCACCCCTGCGTTTGGCGGAGTTCCGCACGATCTCACCTGACGACGTCGAATATGGAGTTGGCGTGTCCGCCCCCTATGGCGTGTTGGAAGCTTTTGAACAGGGCGGCCGCAACCTGCTGTTGCTGGGTGCATGGGCCCCCGAAGGCGACGCCGCGGCAGCTGCCACGCTCCAAGGATCGCTGGCCGCGCATGTGGGCGGGGTTGAAGGCGGCTGGGGTTCACTGTCCCGCAACCTCCTGGTGACGCAACCGTCCGGTACGCCGGTGTTGTTGGAGAGCAACGTCGTTGTTCCGCAGAAGGCTGTCACCGATGACTACCGTCCGTACGCCTGGTGGATCGGCGGAGCCGTACTGGTCCTCGGGCTCGCGTTTGCGCTGCGCACCCTGCTGGCCAGGAGGCATGCCAAGGAAGCGCAGGCCTACGTGGATGCGGAGCTGAAATCTTCCGAACCGGGCCATGGCAACTAGCCTCGCCACGCGTCGTGCCGGCCACCGGAAGGAGGCAGTGCCTGCGGCCCTGGGTTTGCTCGCCCGGGCATGGGAACGGCTCGACGCTCCGGTTGCCGGCCGCAAGGTTCCGGGGACCAGGATCGTCGCACTCCTGTCGGCCGTGGTCGGTTACCTCGCCTGCCTGTACACGATCGGGCACGGCACCAACCTGGACTATTCCGACGCCCAGAGCCACCTGACCATCGCCCGCCGGATTTTCGACAGCAAGGCTCCGGGCTTCGAGCAGTTGGGAACGGTCTGGTTGCCCATGCCGCACCTGCTGCTGGCGCCATTCGTGGTGAACATGTGGTTGTTCAGCACGGGCTGGGCGGCCGGGCTCCTGGGAATCCTGGCCTTGTCAGCCACCACAACGGGCCTGTACCTGATTGCAGCCCGGCTGGGGTTGGGGCGGGCCGGCCGACTGGCCACCACTCTGGTTGTCCTGGCCAACCCCGCGGTCCTGTACGTCTACACCACGGCCCTCACCGAGCCCGTGCTGATCATGTGCATCGTGGGCGGCATGGCAGGCCTGGCGCATTGGGCAACCAGCCGTCGCCGCATGAGCGCTGGTGAACTCGCTGTCTTCGCCGGCATCCCGTCGGCGGCCGCCGTGCTCTCGAGGTACGAAGGCTGGGCGCTGGTCATGACCGGGACCCTGTTCGTGCTCATTGTCGCCAAACGCCGCACTGGCGCCTGGCGCGAGGCACTCATCATGGCCGGTGGTTACGTGATGATTCCCGCAGCCGCCGTGCTGTGGTGGATTTCCTACAACTGGGCCATCTACGGCAACCCGCTGGAGTTCATGTTCGGGCAATACTCTGCCTACGCCCAGCAGAAGAACATCACCGACGGCGGCCTGTTGCCTACCAAGGGCAACCTGGGACTGACGCTGACTACTTTCCATTGGTCGCTGCTGGAGACAGCCGGCGTCCTGGTCCTCGCGATGGCGGCGTGCGGCGCCGTCGTGCTTGTCTTCAGGCGGGGATTCGCGAACAGTACCTTGCTGGTGGCGGTGACCGGCAGTGCTTACGCCTTTGCGTTGCTGAGCCTGTTCCTGGGCCAAACCGCGATCAACAACGACCATTCGTTGCCGTCCACGTGGTGGAACAACCGATTCGCACTGACGGCCCTGCCGCTGGTGGCGATCCTCGTGGCTGTGTTCGTCCAGGACATCACGCGGGCCCGGCGGTTCAGGCCTTGGGTGGTCGGTGCTTTGCTGGCAGGACTGGTGGGGCAGAACCTGTGGTGGAATGTGGACCCGACTGCTCGCCTGGCAGTTCTGGCAGAAGGCCGGATGTCCGCGGAATCCACCACCAATTCAACCGCTGCAGCGCGCTGGCTCAACGCCCATTATGAGTCCGGAGGAATCCTCATGGATGAAAGCGCCCGCGGCAATGCGATCCTCCCCGTCATGGGAATTCCCCTCAAGGAAATCTACAACCGCGCGTCCGGCGACTACTTTGCCCCTGCTCTGGAGGATCCGGCGAAGTACGCCAAGTGGGTCTTCGTTAATGTGGAGGCAGGCTCAGGTGCCCGCGATTCCGGCCCCACCGACCTGGTGTACCAGGCCATGGTGAAGGACCCCGGATTCAACGTGCGCTACTCAGTCGCTTTCTCCACGCCAACACACCGGATCTATGAAAGGTCCTCACACTGATGACACCTCCATCCCACGTTGCGGAGCAGCGGCTGAACCGGAAGTCGATCGGCCAGACACTGCTCGAAGCCGGGCTCGTGACCCCCGAGCAACTCCAGAGGGCACTTGACCGGGCCGCAGCTGAGGGTGGGCTGCTCGGCCGGCACCTGATCCTGGAAGCGGGGCTGGACCGCCGTCGGATTTATGAAGTGCTGGCCCAGCAGTGGCAGGCTCCCTTGGTTGACCTGGTGGCTGAACCGGCGGATGACGCACTCATGGAGATGCTCGGTTACAGCGAGCTCGGCGAACCGTTCTGGTTGCCCTGGCGGATGGAAGGCGATGTCCTCACCATAGCCACTGCAGTGGCACCCACGGACGCCATTGCGCATGAAGCAGCCTTGACGTTCGGGGCCGCCGCCGTCGAGTTCCGCACCACCACCGACTGGGACATCAACCAATCCATCCAGCGATCGTTCCGTCGGCACCTTCTCTATGAATCGGCTGAACGCCTCGCCGAAGAGCGTCCGGGGGAATCTGCGCGCACGGCCCTGACGCGGTGGCAGCGAATCCTGCCGGTGGTCCTCGTGGCAGGCATCGTGGCGGCGTTCGTGGTGTCCCCGCTGACCGCCGTCGTGGTGCTGCTTGCAGCGGCCAACATCGTGTTCCTGGTCAGCATCGGCTTCAAGTCACTGGCGAGCCTCCGCCGGCCCTTCGACACCCTGCATGAGGCCGCAGTGGCCAAGGCCAGGAACAAGGAACGGGCCAGCCGTGGACTCCCACCCGTGGCGGAAGAGCGGGTTCCTGACGCTGACCTGCCCATCTACACCATCCTGGTTCCGGTGTTCCGCGAGGCCAACATCATCGATAAACTCCTGGTCAACCTTGGGCAGCTGGACTACCCGCGCTCCAAGCTCGACGTCCTTGTGCTCCTGGAAGAGGACGACGCCGAAACCATCGCCGCCGCGAAAGCTTCCAGGCCGCCGGAGTACGTGCGCATCCTGATCGTGCCCAAGGGCGAGCCGCAAACCAAGCCCCGTGCCTGCAACTACGGGCTGACTTTCGCCCGGGGGGAGTACGTGGTGATCTACGACGCCGAGGACCGTCCGGATCCGGGCCAGTTGCGGGCATCCATCGCAGCGTTCAAGAAGGACGAGTTCGAGCGGCAACACCTCAACCCGGACCGCAAACCCCTCATCTGTGTCCAGGCAGCCTTGAACTATTTCAACGCAGACCAAAACGTCCTCACCCGCATGTTCACCATCGAATACACCCACTGGTTCGACTCCATGCTTCCCGGGCTGGACAACTCCGGGATTCCCCTGCCGTTGGGAGGGACCTCCAACCACTTCGTCACCTCCTTGCTCAAGGAAGTCGGTGCGTGGGACCCCTGGAACGTCACCGAGGATGCCGACCTGGGACTCCGTGCCGCCGTGGAGGGATACCGGGTGGGCGTCATTGACTCCACCACGTGGGAAGAAGCCTGCTCGCAGGTTCCCGCCTGGATCAAGCAACGCACCCGGTGGATCAAGGGCTACATGGTGACCTCCGCCGTCAACACAAGGAACTCGCTGCGGTACATCAAGAGCACAGGGATCGCCGGCACCATCGGCTTCCTCGGCCTGATCCTGGGAACACCGCTGGCATTCCTCGCCTACCCCCTGGTGGTCGGGTTCACCGTGGTCACGTACATCGGCTACGACATCGTTGGATTGGTACTGCCCCAATGGCTGCTGGTGGGTGGCGTGGTGTCCATGCTGTTCGGCAACGCCATGATGATCATCGTCTCCGGTATCGCCACGCTGCGGCGCCACGGCTGGCGGATAGCCATCTTCGCGTTGTTGAACCCTTTCTACTGGGTGCTGCACTCGGTGGCCGCTTGGCGGGCCGCGTGGCAGATGCTGACCAGTCCCCACAAGTGGGAGAAGACACCGCACGGCCTGGAAGCTGAATTCCACGACGACGGCCACTGGGCCGGGTGAGAATCCGCCCTGAACCCAGGGATCTTGAGCCAATCTTGAGGTAATGCCGCAGTTGGGTTGAGCGAGCCACATCACACTGGGCTCAAAGGCCGAAGCATTACCAGCTGAGGGGGTTGGGCGATGGTTCTCGATGCATTCTCTGTACGGGTTGCCTTGGGCGTGGTCACACTGACGCTCTTCGCGCTTTTCTGCGCATCTTTCTACCGCACCCGCTCACCCTACGCAGGCTGGTGGAGCATTGCCCTGCTGGAATTCATGGTGGGCAACGCGGCGTTCCTCCTCAACGGCACCACCCATCAGCAGTGGGCCAACCCGGCGGGGAATGTCCTGGTGGTAGCTGGCGCATTCAGCGTCTGGGCCGGAGCGAGGTCGTTGCGGGACCTCAAAACAGCGCCGTGGCAGCTGGCAGCGGGCCCCGGCATCACGGCCGTTGCCTCTCTGCTGGAGGAACCTGGAACCAATGTGTGGTCCGGGGGCTTCGTATACCTGGCCATGATGACAGCGGGCATTGCACTGGCGGCCAGGGACCTCTGGCTCATCAAGTCTTCCCACTCCCAGGCGCATAAGGCACTTTCGCTGGCCGCTGGCCTGCTGGCCCTGTACTACTTGGGCCGCTGGGCCGTCTACGCCATGGAAGGTCCCGCCAGCGCTACTTTCCGCACATACTTTGGGCCCGCACCATCCGGGCTGGTGTCCATGGTCCTGCTGGTCACCGTGTCCTTCAGCATGACGGCACTGACCAGCGACCAGCTCATCAAGGGGCTTAAGGAACGGGCCACCCGGGACCACCTGACGGGCCTGCTGAACCGTGGAACCTTCCTGGACCTCGCCACTGGCGAACTCAAACGCTTGCGTGCCACCGAGTCCAACGTCGCGATTATCCTGGCGGACCTGGACCACTTCAAAGCCGTCAACGATGAGCATGGACACGGCACCGGGGACGTCGCCCTTAAAGCCTTCGCAGCTGCCTGCACTGCCTCTGCCAGGTCCACCGACCTCATAGCCCGTTACGGTGGCGAGGAATTCATCCTCTTCCTCCCGGGGGCCACCCAGGAACGGGCCGAGAACATCGCCGGCGAGATCAGTCGCCGCATGGCCGCCACGGCCGTCCCGGAAGGTGTCACGTTTCCCACGATCAGTTATGGCGTCACGTCCAGCCCCAACGCTGCCGCGGACCTCAATTTCATGATCGAGGTAGCGGACGCGGCCCTGTACAGCGCCAAAGCACAAGGAAGAAACCGGATTGTCGGAGCAGACCGCCTGCAGGCGGCCGTTATCGCGGATGAGGCACGATCATGAATGAACTCACCACCAGGATCCAGATCCAGCACAACCACGAGTTGTCCGCTTTCAGGCAGGACATCACCAGCGCACCGTACCAAGGGGCGGCAATTCCGTCCCTGAATGCCGGCCGCCGGTCAGTGCGGATGAGTCCCGTCCAGTCGGTCGAGGACGGAAACGCCAACCTGACCATAGTGGCCGACGTCGAAGGACTCGCCCGGTTCACGGCCGACAAAGGTCTCAAGGGCAGTTGCATCACAGTGTCCATCGCAGGGCACCGCCGCAACACAGGCAGCCGCGTCCACCTGCCGTTGGCCGAATGCGACGCCTGGATCGAAGCCATCCTGGGCGGGTCCTGGATCACCCACGTTTACCGGGCAGGGTACAAGGCAGAACCGGACGGCCGGCTGGACATCGCATCCTACCGCCTTTTCCTGGACGAGCGCAGGAATCCCGTTTCCAAACCACAGGCAGTTGCCGACACCACGTTGCGCCGCCTGGAAGAGTCGTGACCAGCATTTCGTCCGGCTCTCCAGCAGGCCTGGACCCCAGGATCGGCAGGCTGGAACGGCACATCCAGGCCCTGATGGAGGAACTGCACCAGGCTCGCTACGAACAGCGTCGGGACACCCTGACCGACGCCCTGACCGGGGTGGGCAATCGCCTGGTGTTGATCAACGCCTACAACGATGCGCAGGCTGCCACGGCCCAAGGTGCCGCACCGCCAGCGCTGCTCCTCCTGAACCTGGACGGGTTCAAGGCACTGAAGAACTCCGCCGGCCATGCCGCCGCGGACCAGATCCTGGTGACGGTGGCCATGCGCATCAAGTCGGCCGTCCGCGATAACGACGTCGTCACCCGCCTGGGCGGCGACGAGTTCGCCGTGCTGTTGCCGGCCACCCCGCAAAGCCGGGCCACCGCCGTCGGGAACCGCATCCTTGCCGCCCTGGAACCAAACATCGACCTGGGAAACAACTCCGTCCGGTGCGGGGCGAGCATGGGCCTGCGGATCGCCGAAGCACACCACAGCGCCGAGGACCTCCTCCAGGAAGCCGACCTGGCCATGGAGGAATCGAAAAACGAGGGCCGGAACAAGCTCAAGGTGTTCGACCCGGGAACGCTGCACGCCCGGCAGCTTCAACGCCAGATCGTGGGGGAACTCCGCGACGCCATTCGTTCGGAGCAACTGGTCTTGTATTACCAGCCGATTGTGGAGCTTGCCACGGGTCGGATCGAGGGAACCGAGGCATTGGTCCGCTGGAACCACCCCGAGCATGGCCTCATCATGCCGGACCAGTTCATTCCGGTGGCCGAAGCCACGGGCCTCATTGCTGAGCTGGGCCGTTGGGTCCTCAGGACGGCTGTGCGGCAACTGCGCGAGTGGCGGCAGGATCCGGCCACCGCGGGCCATGACTTTTCCATGCGGATCAACGTCTCCGCCGCGGACCTGCAAAGCCTTGAGTTCGTGGACGACGTCAGCGAGGCCCTGGCGGAGGAGTCCCTGGCTCCGGAGTCTTTGGTGCTTGAGCTAACGGAGAGCGCCATCATCCACAACAACGAACTGGACCGTTACACTTTGGCCAGCTTGCAGAGGCTGGGAGTGGGACTGGAAATCGACGATTTCGGCGCAGGCTATTCGTCCATGGGCTACCTCCGGAAACTTCCCGTGGACCGCGTGAAAGTGGACCGTCAGTTCGTGAAGGAACTGGGCAAGGACTCCACGCAGCTCGGCTTCCTTGCTGCCATCCAGCAGGTGATCCGCTCCTGCGGCCTCGACGGTATCTGGGAGGGTATTGAGACGGCCGAGCAGGCTGAAGCCCTTCTAAGCATTGGCTGCACCAGCGGCCAGGGCTACTATTTCGGCAAGCCGTTGCCGGAGGCCGAGTTCACGGCCCAGCTGGCCCGACAGGATGCCTGGCCGGCTTAAAGAAGCAACGCGGGGTCACTTACGGCCCATCCCGAGGGGATTTATGGGCCGTAAGTGACCCCGCGTTGCTTTAAGCGGGGAGGTCTTAGCCGAAGTACTTAGGCAGCGTACCTTCGTGTGCTTCGCTGAGGGCGTCCAGGGAGAGCTCGTCCACCCCGTTGATCTCCAGCTTTCCACCGGCAGCGTCAACGACGCCGATCCGGATGTGGGCGAAGCCGCGGGCCGTGCACATGTCCTTGAAGCGGACTTCCTCCGAACGCGGCACCGAGACGATAGCGCGGGCCTGGGATTCGGAGAAGAGGGCCGTGAACAGGTCCACGCCGTCACGCTCCATCAGTTCCTCAAGGGCAATGCGGGCGCCAACACCGTAGCGCAGCGAGGACTCAACCAGGGCAGCCGCGAGGCCTCCCTCGGAGAGGTCGTGGGCAGCGTCGACCATGCCATCGCGGGAAGCGTTGATCAGGATCTGGCCCAATTCACGCTCGGCAGCAAGATCGACCTTCGGCGGCAGGCCACCGAGGTGCCCGCGCAGGTTGGACCATTCCGAACCATCCAGCTCTGCTGCGGTGGTGCCCAGCAGGTAGATGGCCTGGCCGTCCTCGCGCCAGCCCGACGGCGTGCGGCGGGCGACGTCGTCGAGCTTGCCCAGGACAGCCACCACAGGGGAGGGGTGGATGGGCGTGGCGCCGGTCTGGTTGTAGAGCGAGACGTTGCCACCGGTGACGGGGATGCCGAGCTCCATGCAGGCGTCGGAGAGGCCACGGATGGCTTCTGCGAGCTGCCACATGACGTCCGGGTCCTCGGGGGAACCGAAGTTCAGGCAGTCGCTGACGGCCATCGGAACGGCGCCGGAGGTAGCAACGTTGCGGTAGGCCTCGGCCAATGCCAGCTGTGCACCCTGGTACGGCTCAAGGTAGGTGTAGCGGCCGTTGGCGTCGGTGGCCAGGGCAACGCCCAGGCCGGTTTCCTCGTCAACACGGACCACGCCGGCGTCGTCCGGGAACGCCATGGCAGTGTTGCCGCCGACGTAGCGGTCGTACTGCTTGGTGATCCAGGACTTGCTGCACATGTTCGGCGATGCGATGAGCTCGGTGACGGCTGCAGCCAGCTCGGACGGAGCCGACGGGCGGCCGGCGTCCTCGACGGAGCCGGTGAAGGTGTTGGCCTGGACCGAGTCCTGCCACTCCGGGCGGGCGAACGGACGGTCGTAGACCGGGCCGTCGTGCGCAACGGTGCGGGGATCGACGTCGACGATTACTTCGCCTTCCCAGGTGATGATGAGGCGACCGGTGTCGGTGACCTCACCCAACCAGGAGTACTCCACGGCCCACTTGTCCATCACAGCTTCGAACGCTTCGATGTTTTCCGGGGTGACCACGGCCATCATGCGTTCCTGCGACTCGGACATGAGGATCTCGCCCGGGGTCAGCGTGGGATCGCGGAGCAGGACGGAGGTCAGTTCAACTTCCATGCCGCCGTCGCCGTTGGAGGCGAGCTCGGACGTGGCGCAGGAAATGCCTGCGGCGCCCAGGTCCTGGATGCCTTCAACCAGTGAGCCCTTGAAGAGCTCCAGGCAGCACTCGATCAGGACCTTCTCAGCGAACGGGTCGCCCACCTGGACGGCGGGACGCTTGGAGGGCTTGGTGTCGTCGAAGGACTCCGAGGCGAGCACCGACGCGCCGCCGATGCCGTCGCCACCCGTGCGGGCACCGAAAAGGACAACCTTGTTGCCCTTGCCGGAGGCGTTGGCCAGGCGGATGTCCTCGTGGCGCATGACGCCCACGGCCAGTGCGTTCACCAGCGGGTTGCCCTGGTAGACGGAGTCGAAGACCATTTCGCCGCCGATGTTCGGCAGGCCCAGGCAGTTGCCGTAGCCGCCGATGCCGGCAACGGCACCGTGCATGACGCGCGCGGTGTCCGGGTGGTCGATCGCGCCGAAACGCAGCGGGTCCATCACGGCGACCGGGCGGGCGCCCATGGAGATGATGTCGCGGACAATACCGCCGATGCCGGTTGCGGCACCCTGGTACGGCTCAACGAACGACGGCGAGTTGTGGGACTCAATCTTGAAGGTCACGGCCCAGCCGTCCCCAAGGTTGGTGACGCCGGCGTTTTCGCCGATGCCCACCAGCATGTCCTTCTTCATTTCCTCGGTGACCTTCTCGCCGAACTGGCGAAGGTGGTTCTTGGAGGATTTGTAGGAGCAGTGCTCGCTCCACATGACGGAGTACATGGCCAGCTCGGCGCCGGTGGGGCGACGGCCAAGGACCTTGACGATCTCGTCGAATTCGTTCTGCTTCAAGCCCAGTTCGGACCACGGAAGTTCCGTGTCCGGGGTCTTGGCAGCGTGCTCAACGGTGTCGATGTTGAACTTCTTGGTGGTTTCCGTGGTCACTTGTCGCCTCCCACAATCTTGGTCAGTACGGAGGTGAAGAATCCGAGGCCGTCGGTGTCGCGGGGAGCGCCGGCGGAGCCGGACAAACCAGCCTCGGGTCCAAAACCGGCTTCAACAGCGTGCTCGGGGTGCGGCATGAGGCCCACCACGTTGCCCGCGGCGTTGGAGATGCCGGCGATGTCGCGGCGGGAGCCGTTCGGGTTGAAGCCAACGTAGCGGAACACCACGCGGCCCTCGGCTTCAAGGGCGTCCAGGGTCTTCTCGTCCGCGATGTACTGGCCGTCCTGGTTCTTCAACGGCACGATGATTTCCTGGCCATCGGTGTAATCCACGGTCCAGGCAGTGTTGGCGTTTTCCACGCGCAGCGTCTGGTCGCGGCAAATGAACTTCAGGTGGTCGTTCTTGATCATCGAACCGGGCAGCAGGTGCGACTCGGTGAGGATCTGGAAACCGTTGCAGATACCCAAAACCGGAAGCTTCGCCTCGGAGTTGGCAGCATCGATGATCTTGGTCATCAGCGGCGCGAAACGCGAGATGGCGCCTGCACGGAGGTAGTCGCCGTAGGAGAATCCGCCGGGGATGATGACAGCGTCAACGTCGCCCAGTTCGGAGTCGGCGTGCCAGAGCGGAACCGCCGTGGCGCCGGCGAGCCGTACTGCGCGAGCGGCGTCGCGGTCGTCCAGGGTGCCGGGGAAGGTGACGACGCCAACCTTGGCGCCTGCGAGCCTGGGCTCGGCGGCGACGGCTACAGCCTCGCCAATCAGGGGAATCGACGTCATATCAGGCCTCGACGACCTCGACGTTGACGACATCCTCGATCACCGGGTTGGACAGGAGGGTCTCGGCAGCTTCGCGGGCCTGGGCCAGGATAGCGTCGGTCACCTCGCCGTCGACCGTCAGTTCGAAGCGCTTGCCTTGGCGGACTGCGCTGAAGCTGTTGAAGCCGAGGCGGGGCAGGGCACCCACAATGGCCTTCCCCTGGGGGTCCAGAATCTCGGGCTTGGGCATGACGTCAACGACGATCCGGGGCATCCGGTAACTCCTGTGCGGTGAGTTGGGTGAACCTTAAATAAGGCTGCCGCGGAGGTGCCGTCTCACGCCGTTCAGCCGCATCCAAACAGCGTCTAGAACACAGGGTTAAACACGGTTGTGAACTGCAATGTTTGAACGGCATGGGGGGCGCTCCGCGAGCTTGCACACCTATTCTACCGGGAGCAGCGCACATACCCTATTCAGCCCGTTTCCGCGAGGACCCCCCGCCGTCACGGCGGAAAATGCCCCGTTTGAGGGCCCGACGGCGGCACCGCCAAGCCCCGACGGTCGCCGCTGCCAAGCCCGGCGGCCGCCGCTGCCAGGGTTCGGCGGCGGCGCTGGCCGTGGGTGGCTTGCGTCACTAGGATTGCCGCATGGCTGAGAAACCGAAATCGATGGTGCTGGGCGTTGTGGCTGCGGCCGTTTTTGCCGGGCTTGGCCGGATGGTCATCCAAAAGATCCTGTCCGACAGGGCTGCGCGGGAGCGGCACCTCACGGCACCGCTGGACCAGGAAACGCGGGCAAAGATCAGCGAAGCACTGCGAACACCCCGCAATTAGCCGGCTAATAGCGCACGCACAAATGCGCTAATGATTCGGGTTCAACCATGTGATTCCGGCGTAGCTTGGAGGTACACGCGGGGGTTCGCCCCCATACCATTCAGGATCCAGCCAGGAGGAACAATGACCGAACACATTGCCGAAGTATCCGCCTGTAGCGTGGGCAGCTGCGGCTTCAACCACGACGGCTGCACCGCATTTGGAATCACCATTGGTGGCACCCAGGATCACGCCTCCTGTGCAACGTTCATCGACACCAATGCGATGGGTGGCCTTCCCAAGGTCCTTGCCCACGTGGGTGCGTGCCAGCGATCCGAGTGCGTCCACAACAACAACCTCATGTGCGAAGCACACGACGTCAGGGTAGGGCCCGGCCGTGAAGCGGCTGACTGCCTGACCTACGAGCACGCCTGACCGTTGCCGCAAAAGCGGGCCTGACCTCCGCGGAGGTCAGGCCCGCTTTTACGTTGCCGCTTCGTGCCCCTGGCCGGCAACCTGGTTCGTCAAAGGACGGTCTTCCTTGAGTGCAGTGACATTGCCAACGACCAGTTGGGATGAGCCCTTGGGCCGGTTACCGGCCACGTGCGGGGTGATGATCAGGTTGGGCGCAGCCCACAGCTCCGACCACGCCGGGAGCGGTTCCTGCTTGGTGACGTCCAAGGCTGCCACACGGAGCCGTCCCTCCTGCAGGGCGGCCAGCAGTGCGTCTTCGTCAACGGTGGCGCCGCGGCCCACATTGACGAAAACGGCCCTGGCCGGAAGGTGCCGGAGGATGTCGTCGTTCAGGGCATCGGTGGTGTCGGGGGTGGCGGGAAGGATGGAGATCAGCACGTCGGTGGTGCCCAGGACGTGGGGGAGTTCCTCTGTTGAGACCACCGGGAAGCCGTAGCGCTCACCTTTGGAGTTGGCCACGCCGGTGACCTTCGCACCCAGGGCGGCCAGCAGGGGAGCGAGCCGTCCGGCGATCGAGCCGAAGCCCCAGATGGTGACGCTGGCGCCGTCGAGCGTGTAAAGCTGTTCGGTCGCGGGATCGGACTGCGCGGCGTTGAACTCCGTGTTCCAGGTGGTGTTCCGTTGGGCCTCCTGCAGGACGTCCAGGCGCCGGACCGCTGCAAGAACCAGCGCCAGCGCGTGCTCGGCGACGGGACCGTCGTGCAGCGAGCGGCCGGAGGTGATGGCCACGTGCTGGGCGAACCCGGCCGCCAGAACGGAATCGGGCCCGGCGGCCAGTGTCTGGACCAGCTTGAGGTTTGGCATTCCGTGGGCTGCGTCCGCCAGGTTTTCCGCGGTGTTGCGCCACGCAATGAGGACCTCGGCATCGCGGTGATCGCCGGGAATGGGCTGGTCCACGGCGTAGGTGGCTACCTCGTCCCCGGCATCGGTGAGCTCGGTGAGGTCCAGTTCGATGGTGTCCGGGGCAAGGATCTTCACGGCAACTCCAAGGTCATGGGGGTGGGTGGTTCTTTCTCGAGGCTACCGCCTGGCCTCCCCGGAGCACCGAATCCACCTTAATGCTGGCTATGTGACCCAGAACACCCTATGGTGGTAGGACGTTCGACGTAGCACGTAGCATCCACTCGAAAGGACCTCGATTTGAGATCACCATCGCCCGCCTATATCGCAGTTACCGGCATGCTGAGCCTGGGCCTTCTGGCCGGGCTGGCCCTACCCGCCACCGCCGCACCCATCCCACCGGCGAACCCCACAGCCGCCCCAGGCACCTTCGCCGAGGCCAACCTCGGCGCGGACCGCACGGCCGCCAACTTCTTCTACCGGATCCCCGCCCTGACGTACCTGGGCAACAACGTGGTCCTTGCCGCGTGGGATGGTCGCCCCGGATCGGCCACGGATGCTCCGAATCCGAACTCGATAGTGCAGCGCCGCAGCACCGATGGCGGGCAAACGTGGGGGCCCGTCACGACCATTGCCGCCGGACATGTTGCCGACTCCAGCGGTCCCAAATACGGATACAGCGACCCCTCGTATGTCTACGACGCCGAGGCCGGCAAAGTCTTCGCATTCTTCGTGTACTCCAAAGACCAAGGTTTCGGTGGAAGCCAGTTCGGAAACGATGACAACGACCGGAACGTCATTTCATCCGCCGTCATCGAATCCTCCGACGGCGGCCTCAACTGGAGCCAGCCGCGGCTCATCACCAGTGTCACCAAGCCCGGAGCCAGCAAGACCAGCCCCGCGGCAGGCGATGTGCGGTCCAACTTCGCATCCTCCGGCGAGGGCATCCAACTGAAGTACGGCCAGTACAAGGGCCGCCTGATCCAGCAGTACGCCGGTGATGTCCGCCAGGCTGACGGCACCAACAAGATCCAGGCCTACTCCATCTATTCCGATGACCACGGTGCTACGTGGAAGAAGGGTGCCAACGTCGGTGACCGGATGGATGAGAACAAGACCGTTGAACTCTCCGACGGCCGCGTACTCCTGAACTCCCGCGATAACGCCAACCAGGGGTACCGCAAGGTGGCCATCTCCACGGACGGCGGGGCAACGTACGGTCCCGTCACGCAGGACACTGAACTCCCGGACCCGGCCAACAACGGCTCCATATCGCGGATGTTCCCGGACGCCGCCCAAGGCTCTGCCGACGCCAAAAAGCTGATCTTCACCAACGCCAACTCCAAGACCGGCCGCGAAAATGTCTCCGCGCGCGTCTCCTGCGACGACGGCGCCACCTGGCCGGGCGTCCGCACCATCCGTTCCGGATTCTCGGCTTACTCCACTGTCACCCGGATGGCCGCGGGCACGTTCGGAGTCCTCTACGAAGGCAACTACACGGACAACATGCCGTTCGCTAAGTTCGACGACGCGTGGTTGAACTATGCCTGCGCTCCGTTGTCAGTTCCTGCCGTCACCACCGCTTCGGGGACCACCCAGCAAGTTCCAGTGACCGTCACCAATCAGGAAGCCTCCACGCTGTCCGGTGCGACGGCTACGGTCTACACGCCCAGCGGCTGGTCGGCCACCACAGTGCCTGTTCCTTCCCTGCAACCGGGGGCATCAGCCACCGTCAATGTAGCCCTCACCGCGCCCGCCAACGCGAGCGGCCCGCAGGACCTTAATGCTGCCTTCACGACGACGGATGGCCGGGTTTCGCAGTTCACCTTCACCGCCACCGTGCCCGCGGCCCCGCAAGTCGGCCTGACCATCACCGGGACCGCGCCAACACGCGATGTCGTCGCCAACCCTTACCAGGTAGGCGAAGCCCTCAGCTACACCTTCAACGTCAAGAGCACAGCGAACGTCACGGCCAACTCAGTGCCACTGTCCGGGACGTTCGATTCCGGGTTCCTGCCGCCGTCGGCCCCTAACTGCCGCTACAACAACCTGGCCGCGGGCGCGAGCTACAACTGCACCACTGCCAAACACATCATTACGGCAGCAGACGTTGAGCGGGGCTTCTTCGTGCCGGAAGCCAGCTTCAGCATCACCGCAAGTTCAACGCCGTCCCTCACAAAGACTGTTCCATTCACCGGCGCTGCCGTCGCCTTGCGCGATGGACTGCTAACGGCAGACATCAGCGGGGCGCGTGCCGACGTCGGACGTGACCTTGCCACGCAGCCATACGCTGCAGGTGACTTGGTTCCCTATACGTTCTCAGTGAAGAACACCAGTCCGCTGGTCGAGAAGGTAGTTCCGACTGCTGGCAACTTCAGCCCATTCCTTCCGGAAGGGCCAGGCAACTGCCGCTACAGTGTCCTGCCGGCCGGGCAGAGCTACCAATGCACCACCCCAAGGCACACCGTAACCGCTGAAGAAGCCGAACAGGGATTCTTCGTTCCGAAGACCACCTGGGAGGTCAGTTCCGCAGGCCAAAGCACCAAAACCATCACAGTGGACGGCGGCGAAGTGGATCTTACGGTGCGTGAGCCCAAGCTTGAAGCAACCGTTTCCGCCACGTGGGAAGACGCAGATGGTGACAGGTTTGCCAGTGCCGGCGATCCCGTTACGTACACCTACACGGTGGGCAACGCGGGCAATGTCGCCGTGACCGGATTGGAAGCACCCGACGCCGGTATCTCGGCAGCTGCGCTCGCAGCCGGTTCCAGCGTGACAGCCACCCGCGAGCACGTACTGACAGCAGCGGACATTGCCGGCGGGAGATTGGCCGCTGCGTCTTTTGCGGTGAAGGCAATGAATGGTTCCCGTGAGGTTGCCGCCGGAGCTGAAGGCGATGCGCTGGTCCTGGCTGTGCAGCCTGCGCAACCCAGCACCGAGCCGGCTCTGACCGTCCAGGATTTGGGGACGCCGCCTACGGATCTTGGTACAGCGGACAAGTACCGCACGGGTCAGAAGGTGGTGCTGAAGGGCCTCGAGTACGGAGAGTGGTACTACGTGTACCTGAACAAGACGGGTTATCGTCTGGGGTGGATTTTCCCCACCACTGACAACACCGTGGAATTCATCCTTCCCCCGGACGTCAAGAACGGCCGGGACGATGTTGTGGTCCTGGACAAGGACGGTATCCAGGTCTCGTTTGATCGCCTGCAGGTGACGCCGAAGGGCTAGCCTCACCGGGTGGAGATCCGCGACGGACCGCAGGTTGGATCCTGCGGTCCGTTGTTTGTCTTTCCATGACGAATCGCCAGCGCCGTGACAAGACAAATTTCCTTAAATGTGCTGTATGTCATATTCGTCTCTCACTAGGTACTCTGTGACTCGACTGGTTGCGCGTGTTTGACAAGAACTGTCAAAGGTTCAACCAACTCATAGGTGACAGGCCCCGGCGATGGAGCCCGGGCCTCCTCAGTGAAAGGTGCAACCACACGTGAAACCACAAGGAAAGAGCTTCGCCAGAAGCGGGAGCCTCCGGAAGGCCGCGGCGCTCGCCGTCGGACTGCCGTTGCTGCTCTCGTCGGTGGCGATGCCGGCCCAGGCCGCTCCCGCCCCGGAGACGCCCGGGAATGTAGCAGGCGTGGCCAAGAAGAACCTTGACCCCAGCGCCTACAAGGACGGCCGTTACATGGTGGTCCTCGCCGAAAAGCCTGCGGCCACTTACGACGGCGGCACGGCGGGTCTTGCGCCCACCAAGCCGGAGGAAGGCAAAAAGCTCGACGCCGACAGCGCAGAGGTAAAGGAATACCAGTCCCACCTCCAGCAGAAGCAGCAGGAAGTTGCCAAGCAGGAAAACGTGAACATCAAGCGGGAGTTCACCACTGCCGTCAACGGTTTCAGCGCGAACCTCACCGCCGACCAGGCCATCAACCTTGCCAAGGACCCCAAAGTCCTCATGGTTGCACCAGACACGCAGTACGCACCGGACTACTCAACCAGCGACTTCCTCAAGCTCAGCGGCCCCAACGGCACTTGGGCCACCCAGTACGGCGGGCAGGAAAACGCGGGTAAGGGAACTGTCGTTGGCGTCATCGACACCGGCTACACCCCGTCCAATCCCTTCTTCGCCGGCGAGCCCGTGGGCCCGCTGGTAGGCAACCCCCAGGTGGGCGTTCCCTACCGCACCGCAGACGGCAAGATCGCCATGCTCAAGGCCGACGGTGACACATTCGTCGGTGAGTGCCAGCCCGGAACGGGCACGGGCGCTGACTACGACGGCAGCGCCTGCAACTCCAAGGTCCTCAGCACCCACTACTTCGCAGACGCCTTCCTTGACACCGTGCCACCGGAAAACCGGGCCCCGGAAGAAGTCATCTCCGCGGTGGACGTTGCCAGCCACGGCACCCACACGGCAAGCACAGCTGCAGGTAACGGCAACGTTGACGCAGTGGTGGATGGGCGCAGCTTCGGAACCACCAGCGGCATCGCGCCCGCTGCCAAGCTCTCCATCTACAAGGTCTGCTGGGAAGACACCGATCCCGCCACCGGCGGCTGCTACGGCTCCGCATCCGTTGATGCGATCGAGCAAGCCATCCTGGACGGCGTGGACGTACTCAACTACTCCATCTCCGGGTCCACCACCAGCACCACGGATCCTGTCTCGCTGGCGTTCCTGTCCGCCGCTTCGGCCGGCATTTTCGTCGCCGCTTCCGCCGGTAACTCCGGTCCCACTGCCAGCACCGTGAACCACGGCGCTCCCTGGCTGACCACGGTTGCTGCCACCTCCTTCTCCCAGGAGCTGCAGGGCACGATCCAATTCTCCGACGGCAGCAAATTCCGCGGAGCGAGCATCATGAACCGTGAGGTGACCGGTGCCGGCGTCGTGCTTTCCACCAACGCCGCAAGCGGACAGGGTAATGCAGCGCTGTGTGCTCCGGGGTCGCTGGACCCGGCCAAGGTTGCCGGCAAAGTCGTTGTCTGTGACCGCGGCGTGGTTGACCGGACCGCCAAGAGCGCAGAAGTACTGCGGGGCGGCGGCGTCGGCATGATCCTGGTGAACCTGACCGATTCCTCGCTGGACACCGACAAGCACGCGGTCCCCACTGTCCACGTGAACCCGCCCGCAACGCAGGCCATCAAGGACAAGGTCACCGCCAACCCGGCCATCACCGTGTCCCTGGTCAATCGCGATACCACGGGCTTGCCTGCCGAAGCCCAGCCCCAGATCGCCGGCTTCTCATCCCGCGGTCCGCTGCTCGCCACCGACTCGGACCTGTTGAAGCCTGACGTCTCCGCTCCCGGCGTGGCCGTGCTTGCAGGCGTTTCGCCGATCGGAACCGGCGGGGACAACTTCGGCTTCATGTCCGGAACGTCCATGGCCTCCCCGCACGTTGCCGGCTTCGGCGCACTGATCCTGGGCAAGAACCCGAAGTGGTCCCCGGCCACGGTCAAGTCCGCCATGATGACCACCGCTGGACCGGTCAAGCTGGCCAACGGCACCGTCAACAAGGACGTCTTCGCCACCGGCGCCGGCCAGGTTGACCCCGCGAAGGTCCTCAGCCCCGGCCTCGTCTACGACGCAACCACCGAGGACTACCTGAAGTTCATCCAAGGCACTGGCATGGACCTGGGCATGGAAGGGCTCGGCACCACCGCAGCGCGCGACATGAACGTTCCGTCGTTCGCGCTGGGCAACCTCGCAGGCAAGATCGAGGTCACCCGCACCGTAACCGCCCTGACGCCGGGACTCTACCGGGCGTCGGTCAACGTTCCGGGCGTCAACGTCAAGGTCACTCCGTCAGTGCTGAACTTCGGTGCGCCGGGCGAGAAGAAGACCTTCAAGGTCCAGTTCGAGAACAACAACGCAGCCCTTGGCAGGTTCGCCATGGGTTCGCTGAGCTGGACGGGTGCCAACAAGACCGTCACCTCGCCGATCGCAGTCCGCCCCCAGTCCGTCATTGCGGACAAGGCGCTGGCGTTCACGGGAACGGGTCCCAACGGCTCGGGAGCCATCAACATCACCTCCGGCACCAACCTTCCGGTGGGAGTGACCATTGATGGACTGTCCAAGGCCGATTCCTCGGCAGTGGAACTGGTTCCCGGCCCGTTCGCCGGTGAGACCAACGCATCCAACTTCGTGAAGAAGGTGACCGTTGGTGAGGGCAGCGCCCTGGCCAAGTTCTCGGTCATCTCCTCCAACGACGCCGCGGACTTCGACATGCTGGTGCTGACACCGTCGGGCCAGCAGCTGCCGGCAGCGACAGCCTCCGCCAGTGAATCACTGTCCGTTCCCAACCCCGCACCGGGCGACTACTACGTCTTCGCCAACCTTTACGCGAGCCCCAACAACCAGGCCACCAAGGCCACCGTTGACGCCGCCGTTCTGGGAGCGAACCAGGGCAACGCCACCGTGACGCCTAACCCGATCCGTCTCGCCAACGGCAAGACGGGCCAGATTTCGCTGAACTGGAAGAACCTGGAACCGGGTTCCTACATTGGCCGCCTGACCTTCGCCGGAACCAGCGAGCCGAGCTTCGTCACCGTCCTGGTCAACCCGGGCGGAACCGTGGTGGTTCCTGACGATGAGGACCCGAAGAAGGACAAGAAAGACAAGAAGAACCACGGCAAGATCCGTGGAGACGAGCCGACACAGAGCAACAACGCAAGCTAGTCCGGCTTGATCCAATAAGCACAGTGGCCGGTGGGATTTCCCACCGGCCACTGTGCTGAGGTCCTATGCTCCAGCTGTCGCAACTCGTTGGTAGTTCACGAGGTCCAAGCGGGTTCCACCACGTTGACATCGCTGGACTCCAATAATTGCAGGGCCTCGGCCGCAGGCGTGCCGGGGTCAGCGGTATACATCAGGATCCGGTGTCCCGATTCGTCGGGAGGGGTCAGGACCTCGAAGTTGAGCTCAATGTCGCCGACCTCGGGGTGATGCATGTACTTCAGTCCGGACATGCAGTTCTCAACGGGGTGGCGTGCCCACAGTTTGGCGAACTCGTCGCTGTTCATGGTCAACTCGCCAACCAACGATGCGAGTTCCGCGTCATCAGCCGCACGGCCCGCGACCAGTCGCAGCGAGGACACTGCACGTGTAGCCTCTTCGACCCATCGGCTGTAAAGCTCCCGGGTGTGGCGGTCCAGGAACAAGAGCCGCGTCATGTTGGGCCTCGTTGACGGCGTCTCCGGCGCGGCGAAATCCAAGTGGCCAGCCACAAGCCTGTGACCGATCCGGTTCCACGCGAGCACTTCGCTGCGGCGCCCCAGGACGACGGCGGGTGTGTTGGACATCGACTGGATGAGGCGCAACATGCCGGGCCTTACCTTCTCTGGCTTGGTCAGGGTGCGCCTTTTGGTGGTCCCTGGCCGGGCGAGATTGAAAAGGTGCGCACGCTCGTCGGTGTTCAGGTTAAGAGCCCGGGCGATTGCATCGATGACCGCTTCGGAGGCGTTGTTGCTGAGGCCTTGCTCCAAGCGTGTGTAATACGTATTGCTGACGCCGGCCAGCATGGCCAGCTCTTCCCTGCGGAGGCCGGGTACACGGCGGATGCCGTAATTCAGAAGGCCAACGTCCTCTGGCTGTAAGGCAGCTCTTCGGACGCGAAGGAACTCCCCAAGTTCACTTGGATTACTCATGGGCCCATTCTGCCGGTCTTGCGCAGCAATGTCCTGTCACTGTCAGGGGTAGGCAGAAGGGGGTGTGGTTGATCCCCGGGCATTCCGTGAATGTGGAGTTGTGAAGATGCCGTCCGCGGACGGCGACCCCTCCAAAAAAGGAACACTCCCATGACCACGCAACCGGATGTCACCACAGGACCCGGCGTTCCACCCTTGATGGAAACCGAGGCGCCTGCCTCTTCGGGACGGATGAATGGCCGCCAAAGGCTGGCACTCATCGTCCTGCTCGCCGCAAGCTTTACCCTCGCCGTCGACTTCTCGATCCTCAACGTCGCGCTCCCGGCCATCGGTGCCGACGTCGGATTCAGCCTGGAGAACCTCCAGTGGATCGCGACGGCGTTCGCACTGTGCGCCGCCGGGTTGACCCTCTTGTTCGGGCGCGTCGCGGACATCGCGGGCCGCCGCCGGATGTTCATCATCGGCATGGCCCTGCTGGGTGCAGCCTCGCTCGCCGGCGGCCTGGCTGCAGACCCCGCACTGTTGCTCATCGCCCGCGTCGGCCAGGGCATCGCGACGGCCATCGTCGTTCCAGCCGCCCTGTCCTTGCTGCTGGCGTCCTTCCCTGAAGGCCCTTTGCGCGACAAAGCCCTGGGCCTGAACGGTTCCCTGATGGCTGCCGGGTTCACCACGGGTGCAATCCTCGGCGGCCTGCTGACCGACCTGCTCAGCTGGCGCTGGGCGTTCTTCATCAACGTTCCGGTGGCCATCGCGGTGCTCATCATTGCCCCCATTGTCCTCGCCGAGAGCAAGCCCACCACCAAGTTGCGGCTGGACGTACCGGGTGCCATCACGGTGACACTCGGCCTTCTGGCCCTGGTGTTCGGTCTGACGAACGCCGCAGAACACTCCTGGGCTGATCCGCTGACGTTGGGCAGCCTCGCAGCCGCTGTGGTCTTGTTCGTTGCTTTCGTGGCCGTCGAGCGGAAAGCCGCCTCACCCTTGGTACCACTGGAAATCCTCAAGCGCTCCACGGTCGCGTGGGGAAACATTGCGGGCATCCTTGCCTTCGTCACCGAAACGTCCTTGGTGTTCCTGTTGACGCTGTACCTGCAGCAGGTCCTCGGCTACACCCCGCTCGGTGCCGGCTTGGCCTTCGCTGTCCTGGGTCTCGGAACCGTATTGGGTGGTGTCCTTGGCCCCAAGGTCATCGGAAAAATCGGCAACAAGAAGGCAATCGTCTACGGATTCATCGTCCAGGCAATCGCCACTGGTTCCCTGGTCCTGCTCAGCGCCGACCCGGCGTCCATCGCACTGCTGCTGGTTGCCACGTTTATTGGGGGCGTGGCAAACCTCGTGGTTATCGTCGGATTCATGGTCACCGCAACGTCCGGCCTGCCTGACGCCGAGCAAGGCCTTGCCACCGGGTTGGCGACCATGAGCCAGCAGGTCGGCATCACCATGGGTATCCCGATCATGAGCGCGATCTTCACCGCACAGATCCTCGCCATCGGGAACAACGATGCCCCGGCCGTGCTCAGCGGCGTCACCACGGCCATCTGGGTGAATGCGGCACTGTGCCTGCTCACAGCGCTGGTGGTGGGGTTGTTCCTCCGCAAGCCGGCGCCCGCCGTTAGCTAAGGCAGCACACCCTAGCTGAGGCGGCAAACGCCGCTGCCAGGTCCCAGCCAGTCCGGCGATTTCCTCAAAGGACTGGCTGGGCCCGTTGGGCTGCCCAAGCTATACCGCGCCGCTTGAGCCTCCTGTGTTGCCCAGCAGCGCCGCCACCGCTTTCCAGCGCGCGATCTCGCAGCCGTCGGTCCTGCTGAAGTGGCTATGGACTTTCCGTCCGCGGAACCAGCCTTTAACAACGGCAACCTGCGGGCCACCGTATTGCTGGGTGCAGATCCTGTCCGGGCGTGGTTCGGGGAAGAAGATTTCCTCCCCGAACTGCTCGACGGCGGCAAGCGCCGCAGGCGCGTCCGGGAGGTTCGAATCCATTGACGTCGGATCGGGTGAGAGGACGCCGCCCGCGGACCGGAGGTGGAACGTCCTTTCCTCAGCGCCCGGTGCCTCTGTCAACGTCACTGTCAGCTCGACGTCGTACTCGCTCTTGGCTGTGTCAACGGTGTTATCGGAAACCATGGTGACCTTTCGCTTGTGGCGTCGGGTGCTCAGGCAGCGAGCCCGCTCAGCTCGTCCAAGAGCGGTCCTACTGCCTGGAGCACGCGGGTCCGCAGCTCCTGGGATTCGGCCGCGAAAGCCCGCTGGTATTCAACGTACTCGGCCTTGCCCTGCGGTGTCTCAATCCTGATGGGTGGGTAGCCCCATTCTTCGAGATCGTACGGTGAGGCCTGCATGTCCATGGCCCGGATCCGCCACGACAACTCGAAGCAGTCCATCACCAGCTCACTCGGCAGCGCGGGCGTGAGCTTGTATGCCCACTTGTAGAGGTCCATGTTGGCGTGCAGGCAGCCGGGCTGTTCCATGCTCCGCTGGTTCTCGCGCGTGGGTGTGAGCTCATTCAAGGGCAGGGCGTCCGGAGTGTAGAAACGGAAGGCATCGAAGTGGGAGCAACGGATCCGGTTCTCTTCCACCACGGTGTCCGTGCCCTGGCCACCCAACCTCAGTTTCAGGTATTCATGCCGCAGCTCGAACTTCTCCTGCCTGTAGACCATGGCCCACTCGTGCAGCCCAAAACATCCGAATTGTGCCGGGCGCTTTGCGGTTCCGGCAAGGATGATTCCCGCGAACCGGACTGCCTCTGCGCGGTCGGCCAGGAAACTGCCGCGGTCAAAGGCGACCGCAGGGGTTCCTGCGGGCAGGCCCGCTGCGGCGAGTTCGTCGTCGTGGGCTGGCCGGTAGAACTTCCAGTTGGCGCGTTCAAGGGCACGATCGCCACTGAGCAGCACTGCGTGGCCGGGATGCCAGCGCTGCAACTGTCCGGGTTTCTGGGTGTAATACGTGAAAAGGAAATCTTCCACGGGGTGCTTCTTGCCCGCCGAACGCCGGGCCAGGTACGGGTCGGCGTAACGCGCCACCCGGGCATGATGGGCTGCCTCGAGCCCGAGCCATTGCTCCTGGGGGAGGTGCCGCAGGTTAGACGCCGCCATCTGAACCGAGAATATTCTTGGCGGCGTCCCACATGGCGATCTGGCAACCGTCCGTGCGGCTGAAGGCGGCCGTCACTTCCTTGCCATCCACGGAGCCGGTCACCTTGGCTGTTGCCGGACCGCCATACTGCATGGTGCAGGCCATGTCGGTCCGGGGTGGGGCGGGGCTGAGGATGCCGGGGTTTTTCATGATCGTGGCGCAGGCTTCAGCGGGGGAGGGATGCTTGCTTTCGGCTGCGGGCTTCCCATCGGCGCAAACAAGCGTGAAGGTCTTCGGTGCGGCTTCCGGGGTTTCCATGAGCTTAATGGACAGTTCGGCGTTGCCGTTGCCGCTGTTTGCAGGAGCGGACGACGACGGTGCCTGGGTTGCGCTTCCCGAGGAACCCGGCGTGGGGGTGCCCGAGCATGCCACAAGGCCGGCAACGGTCAACACGGTCAGTGCCGGTACCGCCAGTAGGGGGCGAATAGATCGCATGCGCATGGGTTCTCCTGGGTTTGCATCCATTTTACGTGGCACTTGTGGTGCTTTACGCCTGTGGTCACTCCCTAGCAGAGCACCGCTGACCGTCCTTGGCTAGGGGTTGCGTTGGGTAGCGGCTATCAACCCGATCATGGCCTGATGCAGCTCCGCCACTTCTTCCCGGCTCAGTTGCAGGCGCTCGCGGATCTGCCCCGGTACCGCCGTCGCCTGTTCACGCAGGGCTGCGCCTTGTTGCGTCAGATTGATGGCCAAGGCACGTTCGTTGCCGGGCACGCGCTCGCGGGTGATGAGCTCGGCGTCTTCGAGCCTCTTCAGCAAGGGGGAGAGGGTGGCGGGCTCGTGTAGGAGGGTGTCGCTGATGTCCTTGAGAGTCCGGGGGCTTCGTTCCCAGAGGGCCAGCATCACCAAGTACTGGGGATGGGTAAGTCCCAGCTTCTCCAGGACTGGCTTATAGATGCCTACGACGCTCCGTGAAGCCACAGTCAGTGCGAAGCACAGCTGACGCTCCAGAAGGAGGTCATCGGTTTCCTCGGTGGTCTCGCTGACGCTGGTCATGTCTTTCCTTCCCGACACCCTGCGGACTAGTTAGTGTACTAATAATTAGCGTACTATGAAGGCGTTGAACCGTCTAAAAGAGGAGTCGATCAAGCGTGGCAAAGGAATCCCTGACCCGGAAGTTCATGCGCGCCACCGGGAAGTTCCGGATCATTTTCGGACCGGCGCAGAGCAGTTCCCTTGACCACGAGATGACCGAGGCCAACCGGCAGCTGCTCGCCCAACGCCAGGCCGAGACCCAGCAGTGGGAAACCCTCCGCCGTCCCGACGGCAGCACCTATGTAGTGCCCCGCAACCCGGACGACAAGTCCCTGCGCTAAGCCCTCTCGCATGGGGTGATCCGGGCGTAAAATTGGTTCACTGAACGGCACCGCATCAGCCCTGCCGCGCTTCTCTCTCCTGTGGAAAGGGGGTGGAGATGATGGGACGCAGATTGGAAGGTTTCCAACACGTCACGGAGCGGCTGCAATACGTCTTTGGTCCGGCGACGCGCGGCGACACGGGCAGCCCTATTGTGCACAAGCATGATGACTTCGAGACGGCTTCGGAGGAAGACCTGAAGAACTTCGACGTCGAGACCGATTCCGAAGGGCATCACTACGCTGTCCGCAATAACGATCCAGGTCCAACCAGCACCGACTACTCAATGAAGTAGGCGCTGGCTCGCCCCGTTTCAGGCATGCCCTTGTCCACTTATCAATAAGCATGCTTATGATGCTTATGAACGACATCAGCCGACGGGTAGGGGTCCACCATGAGTTTCCAGGATGATGCAGCAAGAACTCCTGCCGGCCCCAAGCCGGGGGAGCAGGTCACCACGCCTCCAGCGCAGCGCGTGGTTCAACCTCCTGCGTCAGGGCGGAGCCGTCCGACGCGTACGGCTGCCTTGTGGGTGGCGGTGGCAGTTGGACTGGTGGTCCTTGTGATGTTGATCGTCTTCTTTGTCCAAAACCAGGACATGATCACCGTCCGGTTCTTTGGACTTGAAGGGACCCTGGCGCTGGGCACTACGTTGTTCATCGCAGCCGTCGGGGGAGGCGTCCTTGTGGCGCTCGCAGGCGGAGCCCGGATCCTCCAGCTCAGGGTATCCAACCACCGGCGCCAGAAGACCGTAGGCAGGGCAGGAATGCCACAGTAGCGTGGCCTTAAGTGCGGAAGGACCGGAGCAATTGCTCCGGTCCTTCCGCAATTTAATCCCGACGGCGGCACTCCCTGACGACGTTCAATCCGCCGGGGTGGTGGGTCGTCTTAGCCTTCGCAGTCAGTGCAGTAGGCGACGCCATCCTTTTCGCGGGCAATCTGCGAACGGTGGCGGACCAGGAAACAAGAGTTACACGTGAACTCATCGCTGGCCTGCGGGATGACCTGAATAACCAGCTCTTCGGCGACGATTTCGCCGCCGGGGCCGTTGGCGTCGAGGCCATCGGTTTCGTCCAGTTCAAGCACGACACTCTTGGCCGTGGGAGCGCTGGCGGACTGGAGAGCCTGGAGGGACTGCTCCTGGTTCTCTTTTACATCGGTACGGAGTTCGTCGTAATCGGCTGCCACTTTTTAATGCCTCTTCGTGTTAGGGGGTTACCGGGTATGCAACGTACAGCATGCCACGAAAATTCCATACCATACCCCAGTTCTACAGCTTGTGGCGAAAACCACGTGGCTGACGGCCCAAAAAAGCCGTCACCCAGCGCTTTTCAACACCGCATTACCGGAGTTCGATCTCCATCGACTGGAAGTCGTCCATGGCGTGGCGACCAACCAGGATACGGAACATACCCCGCTCAAACTGCCATCCGCCGTCGTAATGTGCAAACGCCCTGGCGGGGATGCGTATTTCCACGCTCTCGGTTCCGTTCGCGGCGAGGTGCGTTCCGGCGTAGCCGGCCAGCCAGCGGACGGGGCGTTCGACGGCGGAATCGTCGCGGTCCAGGTAAACCTGCACCACTTCCCGCCCGGTGCGGGTGCCGGTGTTCTTGACCGGCACGTGAACCACCACGTCGTTGCCAGCCTGTACTACCTGCGGGGCGTGGGCGGTGCCGAGCTCGAAAGTGGTGTAGCCCAATCCATAACCGAACGGCAGGGCAGGAGCCGCTCCGCCCTCTGCTTCCTGCTTCAACCACGCCCTGTAACCGACATGGATCCCTTCGGCGTAGGTAACCTTTCCGTCCACGGGAGTGGTGCTGAGTACAGGGACGTCCTCCAGTGCCGCCGGCCACGTGGTGGGCAAGCGTCCGCCCGGCTCTTCGAGGCCCAGGAGAATGTCAGCGATGGCGTTGCCGAACTCCTGGCCGCCGAACCAGCCCAGCAGGACCGAGTCCACGACTTCGAGCCAAGGCATCAGTACCGGCGAGCCGGAATTCACCACCACGACTGTCCGCGGATTGGCTGCCGCGACAGCCTCAACCAATTGGTTCTGGTAGCCGGGGAGGTCAAGGTCCTTCCGGTCGAACCCCTCCGATTCGATGGCCGCGTTGGTGCCCACCACCACCACGGCCACGTCGGAAGCCCGGGCTGCCGCCACAGCCGCGTCGATCTCGGCCTGGGGGTCCGCGACCACGGTTTCTTCACCCAGCAGGACTGCCGTGAACGGAATGACCTGCTCATCGGGTAACTGGTATTCGGCCTCAATCCGCACCCTCTGGCCGTGCGTGGTTTCGATGGCGTGGACGGTTTTGGGGGGATCGAACAGTGCCGCGCCAAGGACCTCGGTCTCGTCCTCGAGTTCACCGTTGAAGACCTCCGTTCCGTCCAGGACAAAGCGGATCCGGCCCACGGTCCCGACACCCAGGTGGTGGATCCCTGCTGTTTCGGCTGTCCAGTCAGCTTCCATGCGGATGGAGGCCGCGCCGTCGGGAATTCCGATGCCGAACCAGATCAGGTGCGAGGCAAGGCGGTCTTCCCCGGAAATTTCCGTGCCGTCCGCCGCGAGGAAACTCACCCGGATGCCGGGCACGTCGGACACGGGGTTGTGCAGGGACGTGCGGGGGAATGCCTGGATGCCCTCGGCTACCTTGGCGCCGCGCGCGTAGGTGACCTTCACGCCGTCGGGCAGTGCCTTGCGGAGCCCCTCCAGCGGCGAAACGGTGTACTTGGGCATGACGGTGGCGCTGCCGCCGCCTTGGGTGCGGGCTTCATCGGCGTTGTGGCCGATCACGGCCACGCTGCTGAGCGATGCGGCGTCCAGGGGCAGCAGGCCCTTGTTGCGGACCAGTACCGCGCCGCGGACAGCGACTTCACGGGCGACGGCGGCACCGTCAAGTTGCGCAGGCAGCTCGGTGACTGCGGGCGTGAACCCTTCCAGTGAGCCCACGCGGGCCGCCAGGCGAAGGATGCGGGTGACCTTCTCCACAATGGCGTCCCGGCTAACGTGTCCGTCATTGACGGCGGCCAGAAGCTTGGGTCCCCAGTGGCCTACCGGCCCTGGCATTTCCAGGTCCTGGTGGGCGTTGGCGGCGTCCACGGAGCGCACGCCCGTCCAGTCGGAGACCACGACGCCGTCGAAGCCCCACTCGGTGGACAGCGGTGTTTCCAGCAGTTTGTTTTCGCTGGCAGTGGTTCCGTTGATGGAGTTGTAGGAGCTCATGACCAGCCAGGCGCGGGCCTCGGTGATGGCGTCCTCGAAGGCTGCCAGGTAGAGCTCGCGAAGCGGGCGTTCGTCCACCACAGAGTCCGCAGTGAAGCGGTCGGTTTCGGCCTCGTTGGCCAGGTAGTGCTTGGGCGTCGCACCAACACCCATGGACTGCACGCCGGTCACGTATCCTGCGGCCATGGTGGCGGTGAGCCGGGGGTCCTCGCTCATGCATTCGAAGTGGCGGCCGCCCAGCGGGGAGCGGTGCAGGTTGATGGTGGGGCCCAGTACGGCGTGCACACCCTTGCGTCGGGCCTCCTGGCCCAGGACCTGCCCGTAGCGGCGGGCAGTTTCGACGCTCCAGGTGGCGGACAAAGCGGACGACGACGGGAGGGAGACGGAGTCGTGGCGCTCATCGAAGTCCTCGCCGCGGACGCCGGCAGGGCCGTCGGACATCACGACCCGTGACAGGCCGATCTCCGGGATGGTGTGTGTGGACCACACATCCGCGCCTGTGAGCAGTTGTACCTGCTGCTCCAGGGACAGGCTCCTGGCGATTTCCCGGATCTTGGCTTCTGCGTCCGGGCTTCCGGCTGCGGGGACGGTGACGGCTGCCGACAGGATGGGGTTCATTTACTTGACTCCTTTGATGCGGGTGACGAGAAGTGCTCCGATGATGCCAACCACGGCACCACCGAGGAACAGGGCGGGATAGCCACCCAGCGCGATGACAGGAAATGCGATGGCGGGGACGAGGGACTGTGGGAGGGCTTGGGCGATGTTGAAGACACCGAAGGTCTTGGCGTTCTCGGATTGGTTTTTGGGCAGGAGGTCCGTGATGAGGGCTACATCAACGGCACTGAAGACGCCCAGGCCCAGGCCGAGAACGCCCTGCCCAACCAATACCTGGCCGGCTCCGGTGCTGGTGGCGATAACAATGAGGCCACCCATCATGATCAGCGCGGACATGATCACCATGGCCTTTCGCTTGCCGATGCGGTCACTGATCCAGCCGCCGGCGAGGCTGGTGATGACCGTGCCTGCTGAGCTCACCAGCGTTGCTTGGAACACCAGGCTGGTGACTTGGCTTTCCGCGATGTGCAGGTGGTCCGTGAAGAAGTACGGCAGATACAACAGTCCCGCGCAGTAACCGACGTAGACCATGAACTTGGTCAGCCAGGCCCAGCCCAGTCCGGGGTACGTTTTGGGGTTGAAGTAGAAGGAGCCGAGGATCTCCTTGAAGTTCAACGGAGCCGGCTTCTCAGTGAGGACCCGGTCCTTGAACGTGAAAGCGAAAGCTATTGCCACGGCCGTGCCCACGATTCCCGGGACGACGGCCATCTGCAGGGCGTTGTCGAACATCTGGGCAAAGAAGGCGGCGGCCACGAGGCCGATGGGAAGTGTCATGCCGATGAGCCCGGAGAGGCGCCCGCGCTCGGCGGGGCCGGCCTGGTCGGGAAGTGTGGCTAC
Organism: Arthrobacter sp. LFS091; assembly: GCF_047977885.1. NCBI lineage: Bacteria > Bacillati > Actinomycetota > Actinomycetes > Micrococcales > Micrococcaceae > Arthrobacter > Arthrobacter sp. LFS091. Next base: position 285,571 of record NZ_JBFPFP010000002.1, on the reverse strand, counting down.
AAGGGCTGCCAGCGCGGCGTTAAAGCCCAGCTGTGCTACAACCCAGGCAGCCAGGACGGTGCCCACTTCTGCGGCCGAACCCAGCAGGAACAGTGCTGCCAGGCCAACAAGGGAACCGCCGACGATCCAGGGCTTTCGCATGCCGAAGCGGGAAGTTGTCCGATCGCTGAGGCGCCCGAAGAACGGGTTCGCCAGGAGGGCGACTGCCGCTCCGACTCCTGCCACCAGGCTGAGGGCGCCGGCCCTGGTGTCCGGCGTGGTGATTTCTGAAACCTTGATGGCGAGGACCACCAGGGCGGGGGCGAGAACAGCCATCCAGAGGCCGGCGCTCGCAATCGGCATGCCGATGACGTAGGCGCGCGAAGCTGCTCGGGGCGCTTCGTTTGCCCGGGGCGCTTCCGGGGCAGGGTTGGTGCTGGCGGCCGGAGCCTGCTGGGTGATATCGAGGGCCACATTGCCTCCTGTGAATGTGCGACCCACCGTTGGGTCTCTGCAAAGACTGTAGCGATAAAAATCTAGTGTGACTAGGTTTTCATGGAAATGACGGTGAAATAGACTGACGCAATGCCTAATTCGAGGGCCCGCGGCCAGTACGCCAAGGGAGCGGAACGCCGCGAACAGATCATCCAGACAGCAACAGACGTCTTCGCCACGGAAGGCTTTGAAGGTACGGCCCTCAAGCGCGTGGCGGAGCTGGTGGGAGTGAAGGAAGCCACCCTGTTCCACTACTTCAAGGGGAAGCAGGAGCTCCTAACGGCCGTCCTGGCCGAACGAGACCGCCGGTCCCTGGTCGGCAGCGGACAGGAAGACGTTGGTTTGGGCCTCATGGCCACCATTGCAGAGCGCAACCGCCGGGAGCCGGGCCTGACGACGCTCTACGCAGTTGCCTCAGCCACGGCCAACCACCCGGAACACGACTCGCATGGCTACTTCAAAGCGCGTTACGAGACGGTGGTGCAGGACATCGCCGCCGACGTTCAGCGGCGCCAGGCTGCCGGCGAAGTCCGCACCGACGTCGACCCCGTCATGCTGGCCCGGCTGACAGTTGCCGCTTTCGATGGACTCCAGCTGCAGTGGCTCTACGACAAGGACGTCGACATGGCCGAAGGCCTGCGGCAGCTCATCGATGTGCTGCTGCTGCCCCCGCAAGCATCTGACTGAGGAACAGAAAACGCCGTTCTGAAGGACCAGAACGGCGTTACCTGTTGCTCTCTTGGGCTCGTCGCCCGAAGCGTTTCCTTAGCGGCCGGTGCCGCCGTAAACGGTAGCCTCGGCGTCGCCGTCGAGCTCGAAAGCGTTGTGGATGGCGCGGACGGCGTCATCCAGCGCATCAGCGCTGGTCACGACAGAGATGCGGATCTCCGAGGTGGAAATCATATCGATGTTGATGCCGGCGTCGGAAAGGGCCTTGAAGAACGTGGCCGACACGCCGGGGTGCGAACGCATGCCCGCGCCAATCAGCGAAAGCTTGCCGACGTGCTCGTTGTATTCGATGCTTTCGAAGCCGATCTGGCCCTCGGCGGCACGCAGGGCGGCCAAGGCGTCCGCACCTTCGACTATGGGGAGCGTGAACGAGATGTCCGTACGGCCTGTGCCGTGCGTCGAGACGTTCTGGACGATCATGTCGATGTTCGAGTGCGCATCGGCGATCACCTGGAAGATCGCAGCAGCCTTGCCGGGGATGTCCGGAACGCCCACAACGGTGACCTTGGCTTCGGACCGGTCGTGCGCAACGCCGGAGATGATTGGCTGCTCCAAGGCAACTCCCTCTTGAATCGTGAACTTTTCTTCGGCGCCCGGGATGACCCACGTGCCTTCGTTCTGGCTGAATGACGAACGGACGTGCAGCGGCACACCGAAACGACGTGCATACTCCACGCAACGGAGGTGCAGGATCTTGGCGCCGGAAGCAGCCAACTCCAGCATTTCTTCACTGGAAATACGGTCGATCTTCTGGGCGCTGGTCACTACGCGGGGATCGGCAGTGTAGATGCCGTCCACATCCGTGTAGATTTCGCAAACATCGGCTTCGAGGGCCGCCGCCAGGGCAACGGCAGTGGTGTCCGAGCCGCCCCGGCCCAACGTGGTGATCTCATGGGTAGCGCGGCTCATGCCCTGGAAACCAGCGACGATGGCGATGTGGCCCTTGTCCAAAGCCGTCCGGATACGGTGCGGGTCGACGTCGATAATTCGCGCCTTGCCGTGGATGCCGTCCGTGATCATTCCGGCCTGGGAACCCGTGAAGGACTGCGCCGAGGCACCGAACTTGTTGATGGCCATGGCAAGCAGGGCCATGGAAATACGTTCGCCGGCGGACAGGAGCATGTCCATCTCACGGGCCGGAGCGGAGTCCGTGACCTGGCTCGCGAGGTCCAGGAGTTCATCGGTGGTGTCGCCCATCGCGGAGACAACAACCACAACCTCGTTGCCGGCCTTCTGCGCATCCACGACGCGCTGTGCGACCCGCTTGATGCCATCGGCATCGGCAACCGAGGAGCCGCCGAACTTCTGCACGATCAGCTGCTTGGTAATGGCAGCCTCGTTGGAGAGCTCGTCGATCTTCACTTCGGTAGTGGGCATAGTCATGCGCGCACCCTCACTGCATCAATAGGGTTCGAACGCGGCCTGCCAATGTGGCATTGGAACACGCCTGCGTAGCTTATTTCCCCAGTTTATCGCCGCGGGCAGTGCTGGCAGGAATTGTGACCACATGGCGGCCAGGGCTTGTTGGACCAGCAGCATCCTGTGGGCGTCGGGTCGCGGTTCTACTTGGCGGTGGGAGAGGCCCCGAAGTTTTCGGGATAGAGCTCTTTGTAGATCGCAGTTTGGTCTCCGGCGATGCAGACAGTGTCCATTTCCAAGCCGGAGCCTTTGATGTTTGCGTAGTAGGACATGAGTTGTCCGCCATTCTGATCGGCGTAGAGGCGGATGAGTCCCGGGTCTTTGGGGTTGGTTTCGGTGCGGGTGGTGAAGCCTTTGGATTCCCAGAACTTTTTGACGGCGTTGACGGAAGCTTCAAGGTCGACGGGGTCGGGGGTTTGGGTCAGGATGCTGTAATTCACTCCGTCTTGCCCGTCGGGTGTGCTGCAGGAACTGTTGGCAGGTTTGTCCGTGTCGGCCCATTTTTGAGGCCCGATAACTTTCTGGGTTTCGGTTTTGAAAGCGTTGAGGTCTGCGAGGGCTTGTTTGAGTTCTTGGACCTGGGCTTTGACGGTTGCAGGGTCACTGGGGTAATCCCTGGTGGTGGGCGTGCAGCCGCTCAGCGCAATGGCCGCGCAGAACAGTCCGGCGAGTATGCTGCTTGCCCTTACCGGGGCCTCGGGTTCAAAGGGCATGAGCTTCAGCTTTTCCGTGACGACTTCTACCTCGGGGTTCTATTTGCCGGTAGTTGAGGGGCTGGGATGGGAAGGGAGACCGAAGTTTTCGGGATAGAGCTCTTTGTAGATCGCGGTTTGGTCTCCTGCGATGCAGGAGCTGTCCATTTCCAGGCCGGAGCCTTTGATGTTGGCGGTGAAGGATATGAGGTGTCCGCCGTTCTCGTCGGCGTAGAGGCGGATGACTCCTGGGTCCCGTGGGTTGGATTCGACGCGGGTGGTGAAGCCCTGGGATTCCCAAAATGTCTTGACGACGTTGACCGAGGCTTCCAAGTCGAGGGTTTCCATTGTTTGGCTCATGATGCTGTAATTCACGCCTTCTTGCCCGTCTGGTGTGGTGCAGTGCATGTTTCGAGTGCCCTTATCGACCCATTTTTGGGTTCCGATGGTGTGTTGGGTTTCGGTTTTGAAGGCGTGGACATCGGCGAGGGCTTGTTTGAGTTCTTCGACCTGGGCTTTGACGGTGGCAGGGTCGCTGGGGTTGTTTGGGCCGGTCAATGGTTTCTCCGTGGTGGTGGGCGTGCAGGCGCTCAGCGCAATAGCAGCAAAGAACAGTCCGGCGAGTATGCGGCTTGCCCTTACCGGGGCCTTGGGTTCAAAGGGCATGAGCTTCACCTTTCCGCAACGTCTTCTACCTGGGAGGTCTATTTGCCAGTATCGGAGGGGCTGGGATTGGACGGGAGGCCGAAGTTTTCGGGATAGAGCTCTTTGTAGATCGCGGTTTGGTCTCCTGCGATGCAGGCGCTGTCCATTTCCAGGCCGGAGCCTTTGATGTTTGCGTAGTAGGACATGAGTTGTCCGCCGTTCTGATCGGCGTATAGGCGGATGAGGCCTGGGTCTTTGGGGTTGGTTTCAGTGCGGGTGGTGAAGCCTTTGGATTCCCAGAACGTTTTGACGGCGCTGACTGAGGCTTCAAGGTCGACTGGGTCGGGGGTTTGGCTCAGGACGATGTAGTTCACGCCGTCTTCCCCGCCGGACGTGCTGCAGGGGCCATTTCGGAGGCCCTCGTCGACCCATTTTTGGGTCCCAATGACTTGTTGGGTTTCGGTTTTGAAGGCGTGGAGATCCGCGAGGGCTTGTTTGAGTTCTTCGACCTGGGCTTTGACGGTAGCAGGGTCGCTGGGGTCGTTTGGGCCGGTCATCGGTTTCTCCGTGGTGGTGGGGGTGCAGGCGCTCAGCGCCAAGAGCATGCTTAGCAAGCCGGTAAGGACATAGCGGGTCCTGAGACGGGCCTTGGGTTCATAGGACATGAGGTTCACTCTTTCGGACTTGTTCATCGGCCAGCAAATCCGGCCGGCGGCGAGACAGGCCGCGCGCCTGGAAGGGTACGGTCTCCGTGGCCGGTCGTTGTGAGGGCAGCTTCGTACAGGGCGGTGGTTCCTTTGTCCAGGTAGCCGTATCCGTCGCCGTCTTTTCTGTGTACCAGGGTGTTGTGTTCGGTGGTGCCGTGGTAGCGGGTCCCGTCAATCGTGGCTGATTCCGAGGAGAACACTTTCGCATCGAAGGATTCCAGGCGCGGATCCTGGCGCAGGAAGCGGCCCATTTGGGCCAGCCCATCGCCACTGGCGTGGCTGGCATAGACCTGCCCGGGACGCACGTGGAGTTCACCGGCGTTTCGGATCTCCTTTTCGATGCCGGCGGAGCCGAGCATCGTGAAGGAAGCGACGTTCAATTCCGCGGCGGCAAGGGCGTCTGAGGTCACCGTGGTGCCGTAGGAATGAGCCAGCACGTTCAGAGTCTCCGGGGTCCTGTTGCCCAAGCTTTCTCTGACGGCGTTGAAGCCCTGAAGGTCTGTGACGAAGCGGTCGGCGCCGGCGCGGGCGGCATCGCCACTGTTCACGCTCGGAACCGTGGGCGGTTCGTAGTTGATCCATGCCACCACAGCGAAAGACTTATCCCTAGAGAGCAACTTTTGTTGCGCCTGAAGGTTCGCGGCGTTGAACGCCCAGTCGTTGAAACCGCTCTGCGGGGTGATGTTCATACCGGAGACGGCGTAGGTGACGTTGTCAGCCGTGTCCGGGTTGCCAGCAGAGACCTGTGCCTTGGGGGAGCCGTGGGTAAGATCGAATCCGAGCAAAACAGCAACATCCGCGGCCCCGGCGTTCGTCAAGGCCTCACCGATGCCATTGAGGGCCTTTTGCTGCGTTTGCAGCCGTGTCCATGCAGGGTTGGTCACGGACAGGCCTTGGCTTGCGGGCAGGAATTGAGGCGTTTTGGTGAGTTCGTCTTTGATGCGCTCGTCCTCGGTGGCGAGGCGTATGCGATTGGCCTTGTCCCGGGCAGTGGCGGTGACACCGTTCAGGTTCCCGATGACTCCGGGAAGGGTCTGGATCAGAAAAAGCTGGGCCTCGCCGGGTTCGATTGTCCCGCTGGCGACCGTCTGGCCGAGTCCGGCCCACCACTTGGCAATCATCACAGGGTCCAGCCCTGGTTGCTCGAGCAGCCCCTGAAGCCGGTCCCTGTTAGCTGGGGTGGCCAGCCACGCCTTTAGTTGCGCAGCGTTAAGGGCCCCGATGTCGGTCAAACTCACTTGGCGTGGCGGGGCGTACTGAATGAGAACGCTGTTGAGGATGGTGTCAGCCATGGAGCCGCTGCCAGCTGCTTCAAATGCTGCGGCGATGTGTTCGACCCACCCAGCATCAGCAGTGTTCTCACTGAGCAGCTGCTCGAAACCGGACACGAAGGTGACGCTGCCGCTGTTCACCCAGGAACAAGCAGCGGTGAAACTACCCCAGGCGTGGCGGACACGTCCGAGTTCACTGCTGAGGATGTTTGTGGAGGTTCGGGATTGGGACACGAAGTCGCGCAGCTTTCCCGGGTCCGCCGCGCTTGTCCCGGCTCCCGATCCACCGGCGAACCTTGTCCGCTCCCTTGGGGAGAATTCTGCTGAAACCGTCGGTGTGGGCAACGGCCATTCCGCGGGCATGGGGTCACTCAACGGACTCAGGAAAGACTGAAATTGTTGTTCACGGATGTCGGCGCGTTGCTGCCAGTCGGCGAGGTTCTTCAGCCGCGACTTCTCCCGCGCGGCCCGCAGCTTTGCTTCCTGGACATCCTCCACCAACGCGGCGAGAACACTGGCAAGGCGGACACGGTCATCAGCCCTGACGGCACAGGCCTGGAGGAACAAGCGGGCGTAGCCCCCTTTGAAATCCTCCATGACACGATCAATGGCTCCCGACAGGAACGCGCCCTCGGAGCGTAGAGCCTCATCCGCGGAATCGGCAGCACTGATTAGAGCATCGGCCGCGCCGTCATCGAAAGCAATCCCCATAACCGAATCCCCCGAACGAATGGTTTATCCATCGAATAGCATAACAGCTCGAGTGGCCTCCATTGACGCGTTCGTGGGGGGCAGTGTTCGGGATCTCACCAGCCTGCGGAGCCGGGTTCACCCTTGAAAGGCCCCACAATGCGCCGAGTGATCCAACCCCCGTAGAAACCGCCAGATTGCGCCGTTACTGGTTCGCCGTCAATTTCGCATGACTCCATACGGCCCGGGTACAGGGCAACCCGTGTTCTGAGAGCCTCGAAACCCTGCGTGGGTTCCGGGTAGGTCCACCCGCCGCGGGATGCGACCACACTGTTTGCCACGACGTCGAAGTAAGCCGCCATCCCCTTGAATTCGCAGAAAGTTCCGCCTTCCACCGGGATCAATACTCCGGCAGGGAACGCCTCGAAGGGCAGGTAGTAGACGGGAGGGTGGCTGGTTTCGAGGACCCTGACCGAATCCACGGTGTCCGCAATGATCCGGCCGCCGAGCCGGACCACAATCCTTTCCGAGCGGTGCTGCACCACCGGAGGCCTTGGATAGTCCCATACCGACTCCTGCCAGCTCAGCGGGGTGACGGGCTGCGGACGCTTGGGGAAACGGGGGAGTTGGGCCATGAACTATGGTCCCACCTTCTTCCGGCATCTCTGTTGATGCGTGACGCCCAGGCGTACCATCCACGTCATGAGGATTGCGTGGTGCCTTGGCCGGCGTTCCTGACCGTTCGGGCAAGCGGGGTGCCGGTGCAAACGAGCCGGAGTACGAGGTCATCGGCGGTGGATTGGTTGACGATCAGCCGCGGGTGACTTCATCCAGCGGTGGTTCGGAACCACCGCCTGCGGCCGTCGTCAAAACTGCCCTGAAACTGGCTTGGCGGGATGCCCGGAATTCGTTGTTCTCCTGGTGGTTTTGGCTGGGCTGCTGTTGCGCCATCGCCTTTGCAGGTGGCGTTGCCGCTGCAATGGTTGCCTGGGTGCAATCGCTCGAAGGGTTCGACTCGGACGTCTTGGGTGCCACCTACGTCTTTATGGCTGGATTCCTGGCCTTGGCCGCCGCGATACTGGGTGTCATCTGTGGCTTCCGGCATGCCTGGTCGAGCATTCTGGTCCGCTTCCTCGCAGCGACCATCCGTGGAGTCGTTTTCGCTGCGCTGTCATGTGTGGTCCTGCTGATCGTGGGTTTCAACACGGGTGGGCCGCCAGCGCTGGCTGGGGCGGCCGCCGTCGTGATTGTCCTGGAGGTGGGACTGTTCGGCCTCATGGGCGGAGGTGCGCGGGCTTGCTTTGCCTCTACCGTTCCGGCGGGCGTCCTGGCTGGGGTGGTGACGATGTTCCTTTGCCTCGGGAATGGCGCGCTCACTCTGTTGCTGCTTGCCGGAACCAGTGAGATGGGCGGCGCCTCAGTGCCCGTGAACGTGGAGAGGGACGACGCGGGGAGGATCACTGCATACGAGTGTGTTGGCAGCCTGCACGAGGTGGAGGTGGTGCATACGGAACGCGTGGCATGGCTTGCGGCATCGAATCCTGCGCTGCTCCTGGGGAGTATTGGAGCCCAGTTTGTGCCCCCTGACCACGTCGTCGGATGGATGTTGGCCGGCCTCCAGTACGCCGCCGACGGCCCGTCCCGCGAAGTCCCTTGCCTGGACGGAGAATCAAGTGCCGGGCTCGCGCCGCCGGTGCCCGTGGCTTTCGCCGGCTTTGCAGGACAGGCCGCATTTGCTGCGCTACTCACCATTTCAGGGCGTTGGTTGGAGGCGCGGAGGGCGGGCATTTCCTGACTGCCCCAGGCTCCTCTTGACTTCTATATCTATATAGCTAGATTAGAGCCATGGAAAGTTTGGGGCGGGTCACGCCAGCCACGGCGCTTGTTCTGGAGGCCTTGCTCGCCGCCGAAAGCGTGTGGGGGCTTCAGATAGTCAAAGACACCGGCAAAAAGCCCGGCACGGTCTATCCGATTTTGGAGCGACTCGAAGGCGCTGGCTGGGTCCAGGGGGAATGGGAAACGGCGGAAGACCGCAAGGGACCTCGGCGGCGCTACTACCGCCTCGTTGCTGAGGCACGTCCGCTGGCGCAGGAGTTCGTCAGGGCCCAAAGGTCCAAAGCGGCATCGGCGGCACGTCCGACCCCGGCTTTCAGCGAGGGTTCCTGGAGGGCCACGTGAGGCTGGACGAGGCGATTCTGACCGTTTGCCTGGCGCTGACGCCAGCGCACCTCCGGTCCTTACGGGAAGAGCAATGGAGGGCCGACCTCCTTGACGGACCGGGGATGGGGATTTCCACTTCTGCAGTGCTTTTTGGGGCCGCGAGTTCGTCGGTGACGTCCAGGATTCACGAGTTAAAACGTCGTGGCGGCATGATCATGTCACGCATTATCAAGGGGGAAAACATGAAACTGGTACTGGGTGCAGTAGGCGCGGCCGTTGCGATAGCGACAGTTGTCGCCGTCGGAATCCAGGCGAACGCCACCACCGTTCAAGATGACGCTTCACACTTCAAGGGGCCGGTGGCAGACCGGCCCATCGGGGGTTACGAAGGTTGGTGGAATTCAACGCATTTGGACGGCACTCCGGCGGGCCCGGCAGAGACCGTTGCGGTCAACACCAACACCGGGAAGATCGTTGACTACTCTAACATGGCGAGGAGCGCAGCCGGACAAGTGCTCACAGCCGCAGATGCCACATACGTGGTGGTGCCAGACCCAACGTGGCCAGCCAGCTCCATAGTCATCATCGACACTGCCACGGACAAGGTGATCGAAGACTTCCCAGTGGACGAGAAGGGCCGGGTAATCTACACCCACGAAGACGGCACCACTACCGTCGGCTGACTACTGCGGGCAACCGAAGCTACAACAGTGCGTTGCGCCTTCCCTCGAAGGCCCGGCCCAGCGTGACTTCGTCGGCGTACTCGAGGTCGCCACCCACGGGTAGCCCGGATGCCAGCCGCGTCACCGCGATCCCAATGGACTTCAACATACGTGCCAGGTAGGTAGCCGTGGCTTCGCCCTCAAGGTTGGGGTCGGTGGCGATGATGATCTCCTGGATGGCGCCATCATTCAATCGGGTCAGGAGCTCGCGGATCCGCAACTGCTCCGGACCGATGCCAGCGATCGGATTGATGGCGCCACCCAGCACGTGGTACCGGCCACGGAAGGACCGGGTCCGCTCAACGGCCAGGACGTCCTTGGACTCCTCAACCACGCAGATGACCGACGGGTCCCTGCGCGGATCCCGGCAAATGTTGCAGGTCTCCTGCTCGGTCACGTTGAAGCAGACCGAGCAGAACTTCACCCGTTCCTTAACCGTGGTGATGGCCGTTACCAGACGCTTCATGTCCTCTGGATCAGCCTCCAGGATGTGGAACGCCAGGCGCTGCGCTGATTTGGGGCCCACACCGGGAAGCCGGCCGAGCTCGTCAATCAGCTCCTGAACTGCACCTTCGTACACAATGTCCTCATTTGGTTGAAATCAATGCTGCAATCAGCGGTTGTGCAGGGGAGAACCGTCCAAGGCGCGCTCTTCGATCAGCTTTCCGCCCAGAATACGCTCCACTGCAGCCCGCCCAAAGACCCTCGATTCCTCGATGGTTTCGTCCTCAGGGCTCGGGATGTCCTCCGCAGTCGCCGTGGGGGCTGCCTGGGTCCTGGCCGGCGCCTGGACGCGACCAGCCTGTGCCTCAGGGCTGTTGGTCAGCCGCTGGTACAGGCTTTGACGACCGTTGGGACTGCCCGACGCCGGACCCTCCTCGAGCGTGGCAACGGAACCGTGCGCTTCAACCGGCTGCGCGGCCAAGGAAGGCCATGTCGCGGGGGCGCTGCCGGTGGCCTGCGTTGCCGTGGCTTGGGGTGCGGGCCAGCTCGACGTCGGAGCGACGTCCCAGCTCGACCCTGCGGGAGCGTCCGGTCCGGTTGGATGGCCGTACGTTCCGGCTGCAGCTTCGGGAACCTGGGCCGCAGCGGGCTTGTAGTCCGGGGTGTCCACTGCAACGGCAGCGGTCTCCTCCGTGGCCTGCGGCTGCCTGCCCACGTTCGACTCCGTGCCAACTACCCATGTTCCCGGCGCCTTCTCGACCGCTCTGGACCACGGGTCCTCGGAGGTGCTGGAGGGCGCCCCCGGAGTGCTGGGTGCCCTGGCTGGTGAAGGCTTGGCCGGGGACGGTTCTCCATCCGAAGTTGGTGCTGCAACCGGGGACGGTGCTGTGCCTGTACTTGTGCCAGGACGGCCGTATCCGGACGGCGGCTCCCAGTCCGCAGGGGGCTCCTCATCCAGTGGAGGCGCGTCCTCGTCGAGGGGTGGGCCCCAATCGTCATCCGGGTAGGAGTAGTCGCCGGCCGAGGTGGAGGTGGCCTGAGCCGCTCCCTGCGTTGAGGGCTGCGGTGCGGGTTCGGCTGGCTGCGATACTGCGGGCACCACGGATCCAGCCGGTGCCGGACGTTCGGCTGGCGACACGGAGGCACCCTGCGACACGGATGCAACCTGCGCCGTAGCTTCGGTTTTCACCGCGGTATCAGCAAGCGCCCGTGGGGTCGAAGCGGGCGCAGCCGGGCTCGTTGGCATGTGGGCAGGTTCCGGCGACGGGGCAATCGGGGATGCCTCCGACGCGGGAGTACCCGCCGGCGCAAGACCCCAGGCGGAGTCGACCGCTGAGACGGCGGCTGGAGAGGCTCCCGCTGGTGCTGCTGCGTCGGGCACTGGCGCAACACTTGCCGCTCCACCGCCTGCCGACGCCGGGGTGTCCCGGCTAGTAGGTGCTTTTGGGTTTGGCTCAGAGCTCGCTGAGCTGTTGCCGCCGGCCACCGCGACGATCTGGCAATCAATGCCCAGGGTCTTGTGGATTGCTTGGCGAAGGTTTTCGGAGTGGTCTGCGCGTCCGAAGGCGCCGGCCAAACCGCCGGTAGTGAACGCCAAAGTGAGCAGTTGGCCGTCGAACTGGGCCACCTGGGCGTTGGGCTCCACCAGCGCCCAGGTGCTGCGCTTGATCTTGGTCAACGTCTGGAGGACGTCCGGCCAGGCGCGGCGAAGGGCTTCTACGTCCCCAGCCCCTGCAGGAGCGGGTGCCGATTGTGGCGCCGGGGTTTGGGCGGGAGCAGGCGCAGCCTGTGCAGGAGGAGCGGCTTGAGCTGGAGCCGGCGCAGCGTGTGCAGGAACCGCAGGCTGCGCCTGTGGCGATGGTTGAGGTGCGACAGCCTGCGGTGCGCGGCCGGCAGTCGACCGTTCCTCCACAGGCCAATCGTTGGTGGAAACCCGTGGCGCCGTGATGGGGTCGCGGTTGACTGCGGCGACGGCCGGCTCAGGAGTTGCAGGAGCCGATGGCTGGGAGGCCGACGGTGCTGCAGGTTCCTGCACAGGGGTCGGTTCCGGCCGGGTGGGCTCCGGAGCAGCAACCACCGGTGCGGGAACGTTCGGTGCTGCTTCCACCGAAGCCACGGCGGCAGGCGGGGCAGCAGCAACAGCCGGCATTCCGGCGTCGCCCGCGTAGTTCAGGCGACGTTCCACGCGGTCGATGCGCGCAGCGATACCCCGTTCGGTCTGCTCCGAGCTGGGGAGGAGAATTCGAGCGCACAGGAGTTCAAGGTGAAGCCGCGGCGACGTAGCGCCGGTCATTTCCGTCAGTGCGGTGTTGGTGACATCCGCCGCGCGGGAAAGTTCCGCTGCGCCAAGGTTAGTGGCCTGGTTGCGCATACGGGCGATCTGGTCGGCGGGCATGCCGCGGAGGATGGCTTGGGCGCTCTCGGGCATCGCCTGAACAATGATCAGGTCGCGGAAGCGTTCCAAAAGGTCTTCGACGAAACGCCGGGGGTCGTGGCCCGTCTGGATGACGCGGTCCACTGCTTTGAAGACCACTGCGGCATCCGAAGCTGCAATGGCATCCACGATGTCGTCCAGCAGGGACGCATGGGTGTAGCCGAGGAGGGCAACAGCGAGCTCGTAGTCCAGGCCGTTCGGCCCGGCGCCGGCCATGAGCTGGTCCAGCACGGAAAGGGTGTCACGGACCGAACCGCCACCAGCGCGGATCACCAGGGATAGCACCCCTGGAGCCACGGGGACGTTCTCCTGCTGGCAGAGCAGCTCAAGGTATTGCATGAGCGGCTCCGGGGGCACCAGCCGGAACGGGTAGTGGTGCGTGCGGGAGCGGATGGTGCCGATGACCTTGTCCGGCTCGGTGGTGGCGAAGATGAACTTGATGTGTTCCGGCGGCTCCTCGACGATCTTCAGGAGCGCGTTGAAGCCGGCGGACGTGACCATGTGGGCCTCGTCAATGATGAAGATCTTGTAGCGGTCACGGACCGGGGCGAAGGTTGCCCGCTCGCGGAGGTCGCGGGCGTCGTCCACGCCACCGTGGCTGGCGGCGTCAATCTCAATGACGTCCAGCGACCCGGATCCGCCACGGGCCAGTTCGATGCAGCTGGGGCATTTGCCGCAGGGCGTGTCAGTGGGGCCCTCGGCGCAGTTCAGGCAGCGGGCAAGGATGCGCGCTGACGTGGTCTTGCCACAGCCGCGGGGGCCGGAGAAGAGGTAGGCGTGGTTCACGCGGTTCTTGCGGAGCGCCGTCATCAGCGGCTCTGTGACGTGTTCCTGCCCGATAACGTCCGCGAAAGAGTCGGGCCGATACCGTCGATACAGGGCAGTTGTAACAGTCACAAGTGAAACCTACCTATAGGGACTGACATTTAAATAAGAGACCCCTCATGCACCCGCCAGAGCCCATCTACCCTTGCTACCTTCCGGTCCTGGGGGAGTTCAACAGGATGACGCCACATGAGGGGCCGTCGACAAGCTTACCCGAACTCGGGGCGGGGTTCGAATCGGCCATCGACGGCTGTGGATACGGCTCGACGGCGGGTGGCTGGGCTGCGCGGATCTACCGCCAGCCGTTCACCGGCCACGTCATGAAGGCGGGTTCCTCGTAAGGGTGAGAAGCCCGCAAAGCCAGTACAACGCCGTCGAGAATTTCCTCCTCCACCACGCACTCCACCCTGATTTCCGGCACTTGCTGCTCAATCGACACCTCGCCAATGAATGGGCGCGCCCCCGGCAACGGTGTGAAGCGGCCTGTGCCTGGGGAAGTGAAGGCACAGTGTGAGTAGTCGCCGATCCGTCCCGCGCCGGCATCACCGATGGCCAGGAGAACTTCCTCAATATGCGTCTCAGGTACGTAAACCACCAGTGCATGAAGCTGCGTCATGCAGACATCTTGTCAGCAACTTCGGCTACAAACAGGTCTCAACCATTGCAAATCCGAGGTTCGCGGCGGACCATGGGTATGTACACCGATTGGGGCAATCTCAAGGTTGTGAGCTGCGGGGCCTGGGGGCGAGGGGCCGGACCCGGTGGCTCAACGATGTACCGCAAGAATGGGCGCGTTGGGGGCGTCCATTTTTCCGTTAAGCGCCTCTTTGTCACCCCCTCCGAGAGCCCGGGTTTGGGCCGATTACGCGATGCTGAAATTCTCAGGTACAGTAGTATCTGCTTTCGAATCGGAAGCAAGGAGAATTCGCCTAGCGGCCTATGGCGCACGCCTGGAACGCGTGTTGGGTTAACGCCCTCGGGGGTTCAAATCCCCCATTCTCCGCGTTTGGCCCCAGTCCTCGGACTGGGGCCTTTTGCGTATCCGGGAGTTACCCGGCGTCAGCCTGCTGCTCCGCGTCCAGTTGCTGCGCCGCTGCCACGCGCTCCAGAACTTCCCGGCAGGCCGCCGTGGCCGGGTGGATCCGGCCGGCAGTGCGGGTGGAGGTGAACACGGTTCGCTTCGGCAGCCCAGGGAGGTCCAGCAATTGAACGGTCCGGGTGCGTCCGGTCCAGACGAGGTCGGGCATGAGCGCTACGGCGTTTCCGGATTCAATGAGCCGGATCTGTGCTTGGAGGTCGGCTGTTTCATACCGGACGTCGGGTTCGAAGCCCGCGGAACGGCAGGCCTGCTCGGCCCAATGCCGGGAGGCTGCGCCGCGGGGTTCCATGACCCAGGGCATCGTGGCGGTGTCGGCCAGGGTGGAGACGGCTTCGCCGCCAAGTCCCACCGGGGGAGTGGCAAGCCGGATGGCATCGCTGGTGAGGATGACGCGGTCCAGGCCGCTGTGGTGCGGAGCGGCATGGCCCGGGTATTGCTCGGCAACCACCAGGTCGAAGTCCCGCGCCCAGGTTTCGTACAGGGCCGTTTCGGGTTCGCGCTGGGTCATTTCGACGCGCACCTCCGGGTACTCCTGCCGCATGATGGTGAGGAAACCGGGGAGCAGGGCCAGTGCGGCGGACTGGAACACGGCCAGGCGCACGGTTCCCGTCACCATCGACAGAGAAGCTGCCAAGTCGGTTTCGGCCTTTTCCAAGGTCTCCAGGAGTGCCGCGGTGTGGGCTACGAGGATCTCCGCCTGCGGGGTCAGCTGGACCCTGCGCCCGGCTTTGCGGAGCAGTTCAACCCCGGCCTCCTTCTCCAGGAGGGTCAGCTGCTGCGACACCGATGACGGGCTGTACTGCATCGCGTCGGCCACCTCGGCGAGCGTTCCGCGGATCTTTAACTCGTGCAGCAAACGGAGCCTGCGGACATCCAGCAAGTCGGCCTCCAAAAGATCGGAATGGATAACGAATATTCGTCGGAAAAGATCGCTTTTCCTAACGTGATTGTAGATCCATACTGATGGAAACAAACAAACTTCTCCGCCTCAGAAGGAGCCCCCATGACCAGCACCATCCCGGATGCCACCGCCCCGAGCACCCAGGATTCCGGACAGTTCGATGATCTTGCCCAGGAAGCCATTGCCTTGGTCCGCCACTGGTTGACCGAAGCCAGCAAGATCCCCGTGGACGTCTCCGCCCAGCGCCTTGCCGGCGTCTTGAAAGACCCCAACGGCTTGGACTTCACGGTGGGATTCGTCGACGGCGTCATCCGTCCTGAGGATCTGTCCGTCGCCGGCCGTAAACTCGCCGAGCTGGCCCCGAAGGTCCCTAAGTTCCTCCCCTGGTACATGCGCAGCGCTGTCCGCGTGGGTGGCGTCATGGCTCCGATCCTCCCGCAGGTAGTTATTCCCATTGCCCGCCGCGTGCTCCGCGAAATGGTGGGCCACCTCATCGTCGATGCCACCGATGCCAAGCTGGGCCCGGCTATTGCGAAGATCCGCCAGGACGGCGTGCACCTGAACGTGAACCTTCTGGGCGAAGCCGTCCTGGGCGAGCATGAAGCGCAGCGTCGCCTCGAAGGCACCCTCAAACTCCTTGCCCGCGAAGACGTGGACTACGTTTCCATCAAGGAATCCTCCACCGTGGCCCCGCACTCCCCATGGGCCTTCGACGAAGCCGTCGACCATGTTGTTGAGAAGCTCACCCCGCTTTACCGCCTCGCCGCGTCCTTCCCCAAGCCCAAGTTCATCAACCTGGACATGGAGGAATACAAGGACCTCAGCATGACCATCGCGGTCTTCAAGCGCATCCTGGACATGCCGGAGTTCAAGAACCTGGAAGCCGGCATCGTTCTCCAGGCCTACCTCCCTGACGCGCTCGGTGCCATGCAGGAACTGCAGGAGTGGGCCTCCGCCCGTCGCGCCGAAGGTGGAGCTCCCATCAAGGTCCGCGTCGTCAAGGGCGCCAACCTTCCCATGGAACAGGTGGAAGCCTCGCTGCACGACTGGCCGTTGGCTACCTGGGGCAGCAAGCAGGACTCGGACACCAGCTACAAGAACGTCATCAACTACGCCCTCACCCCGGAGCGCATCGACGCCGTGCGCATCGGCGTCGCAGGCCACAACCTGTTCGATGTCGCCTTCGCCTGGCTGCTCGCCAAGCAGCGCGGAATTGCCCAGCAGGGACCGAAAGCCATCGAATTCGAAATGCTCCTGGGCATGGCAACCGGCCAGGCCACTGCGGTCCGTAAGGATGTCGGCAGCCTCCTGCTGTACACACCGGTGGTCCACCCGGGCGAGTTCGACGTCGCCATCGCGTACCTGATCCGCCGCCTGGAAGAGGGCGCCAGCCAGGAAAACTTCATGTCCGCAGTCTTCGAACTCAGCGAGAACGAAGCCTTGTTCAAGCGCGAGCAGCAGCGCTTCCTGGCCTCCCTGGCCAACATGAAGGATGAGGTCCCGGGCCCCAATCGCAAGCAGGACCGCCGTCTCCCGGCCGAACCCGCACCCACCGAGGGATTCCGGAACACCCCTGACACGGACCCGGCACTCCCGGCCAACCGCGCCTGGGGCCGTGACATCCTCAAGCGCATCCCCGGTTCCACCGCCGGCAACAAGATCGTGGAGTCCACCAAGGTTTCCGACGCAGCCGAACTTGAGCGCATCATCACCTCCGCAGTGGATGCTGGAAAGGCCTGGGGTGCCCGTCCCGCCGCCGAGCGCGCCGCCATCCTGCACCGCGCCGGTGAAGTCCTCGAAGCCCGCCGCGCTGAACTCCTTGAGGTCATGGCTTCCGAAACCGGCAAGACTATCGACCAGGGCGATCCCGAGGTCAGCGAAGCAATCGACTTCGCGCACTACTACGCCGAGCGCGCCAAGGACCTGGAAACGGTCGACGGCGCCACGTTCGTCCCAGCGAACCTCACCGTGGTGACCCCGCCGTGGAACTTCCCGGTGGCAATCCCCGCAGGCTCGACCCTCGCAGCGCTCGCCTCAGGCTCCGCCGTCGTGATCAAGCCTGCAAAGCAGGCCCGCCGTTCCGGTTCGGTCATGGTGGATGCGCTGTGGGAAGCCGGTGTTCCGCGTGAAGTGCTGGCGCTCGTCCAGCTCGAAGAGCGTGAGCTTGGCACCCAGCTGGTTTCGCACCCCAGCGTTGACCGCGTGATCCTTACCGGTGGCTACGAAACGGCTGAATTGTTCCGTTCCTTCCGCCAGGACCTGCCGTTGCTCGCGGAGACGTCCGGCAAGAACGCCATCATCGTCACCCCCAGCGCTGACCTGGACCTCGCTGCGAAGGACGTCGTTTACTCGGCATTCGGCCACGCAGGACAGAAGTGCTCCGCCGCGTCCTTGGTGATCCTGGTGGGCTCGGTCGCGAAGAGCGCCCGCTTCCACAACCAGCTGATCGACGCCGCACGGTCCCTGACCGTGGGCTACCCGGAGAATGCCACCACGCAGATGGGGCCGATCATTGAACCGGCAAACGGCAAGCTCCTCAATGCCCTCACCACCCTGGGCGACGGTGAAACCTGGGCCATCAAGCCCGAACGCCTCGACGAGACCGGCCGTTTGTGGTCCCCGGGCATCCGTTCCGGCGTCAAGCGCGGCTCCTACTTCCACCTGACCGAGTTCTTCGGCCCTGTGCTGGGTGTCATGACCGCTGAAACCCTTGAGGAAGCGATCGCCATCCAGAACGAGATCGAGTACGGCCTCACCGCCGGCCTGCACTCCCTGGACTCCGCCGAGATGGGCGTCTGGCTGGACACCATCCAGGCCGGCAACCTGTACGTCAACCGCGGCATCACCGGTGCGATCGTCCAGCGCCAGCCGTTCGGTGGCTGGAAGAAGTCGGCCGTTGGCGCCGGAACCAAGGCCGGTGGACCGAACTACCTGATCGGCCTGGGCAGCTGGCTCCCTGCCGAGGCAAAGGCCAAGCGCGGCACCGTCCTTCAGGGCGCGGCCTCGCAGATTCTTGCCGCTGCCAAGTCCGCTGACGTGACTGCCAAGGAACTCCAGACCCTCCAGCAGGCACTCTTCAGCGACGCCGCCGCCTGGGAATCCGAGTTCGGCACACGCAAGGACGTTTCCGCGCTGACCGCTGAGCGCAACGTCTTCCGCTACCGCTCCCTCCCGGTGACAATCCGCCTCTCCGAAGGTGAGCGGCTCGCGGAGCTGCTCCGCGTCGTAGCAGCCGGTGCAGTGGCGGGCTCGAAGCTCATGGTGAGCTCCGCCGTCGTACTTCCCGACGCAGTGGTGACCGTGTTCGCGAACCTGGGCGTCAGCGTCCGGGTCGAGGACGACGCCGCGTGGCTGGCCCGTGCGGCAAAGTTCGACGCCGGCCGCATTCGCTTGATCGGTGGCGACTTCGCCGCGCTGAGCGCGGCAATGGGTGGCCGTCCGGACGTCGCGGTCTACCACGGGGCCGTAACCCAGGCTGGCCGGATCGAGATGCTGCCGTTCCTTCGCGAGCAGGCTGTGTCCATCACGGCGCACCGCTTCGGTACCCCGAACCACCTGTCGGATGAGTTGATCTAAGACCTACACCGAGGGGTGAGCTCTCGGCGGAAAGCAAGCCCCTAAGTCCCGAAAGCCAACCCCTCGGCGGGCCCCACACAAGGTGAGGTTCCGCCGAGGGGTTGGCTTTCGGCGTTATGGGCACCCTCGAAGGGGCGAGAGCTCACCCCTCGGCGAAGGGCTCCTCAAGCGTCCGCGTAACCAAGCCTCTGCAACCGTCTCAGGGCTGCTTGTTCGCTGGGCCCGTGGGATCCGAGGGCCAGGCGAACCATGCCCAACACAGCCCTGGCCGAGGTGATGACGGGCAAGGGGATGGGGCCAAACCTGGGCGGCCGGAGCCCCAGCATGTCCTGATAGCGGGGTTCGAGGCTTGCGACGGCGGCGGCGAACAGGATGCGGTAGCCAGGACGGAGCATGGGGCTTAGTGGCGGATGGCGAATGAACCACACTGTCTCGGCCAGGCGTTCGTCGGCCCGCAGGATTCCTGAGGCGTACCACTGCTCCAGTTCTCCACGGACCTCGGCCTCGGTCAGTGGAGGATCCTCTATTCCCATGAGCCTGCCGGCTGTAGCCCACTCGCGGACGTAGGCGTCCGCTCCGCCGGGGATGGGTCGGCCCCAGATGCGGTTGGCGGTTATGAAGGAGTCAGCGTAGGTGATGTGTACCCAGCGGAGGAGTTCGGGATCGTTGGCCGCGTAGTCGCGCTGAATTCCTTTGCCGTCAACGTACGTCCCGCGGACGCGCTCATGGATTTTCCGGACCCGCGTGGTGGCGGCCTGGGCGTCCTCAGTTGATCCGTAGGTCACCGTGAAGATCCACCTGATGGTGTTCGCCAGGCGGCCGAACGGATCCTTCTGGAACCCGGAGTGCTCGTACACGCCAGCCAGCGCGCCGGGATGCAGGGCCTGCATCAGCAGGACCCTGATCCCGGCGACGATCGTTGCCACGTGACCGTGAACCGACCAGACTGCCGACCCCGGCAGGTGATATCCGGCGTCGTGCCCTTCCGCCAGACGCGGTACCCACTCAGGCGGCGTCCCCGACGTCCCTGTGAACGTGCGCTGGAGTTCGTGCCTGTACTCGGTGAGGTAATTCCTCATGGTCCATTCGACCTCGGAATGACCCCCGTGTATAGGGGCACTTTTTGTGCAAAAGCGCAGCGGTCAGGAGGCGACCCGGCGTCGGGAAGGCGCTGCTGCCACCAGCAAAGCGGCAATGGCGACGGCGGCACTCAGGATCAGTCCCGGACGGTACTGTTCCAGCATGGCCTGGGCGCTGACGGTACCCGCAGAGTGTCCGTGGCCGCTCACCAAGGCCGTGGTGACGGCCAGTACCAGTGCGGCGCCGACCTGGGTGCTGGTCTGGATCAGACCGGCTGCAAGCCCTTGCTCAGAGTCGCGGATGCCGGCAGTGGCCTGGACATTGATGGACGGGAAGGCCAACGCGAAACCAATGCCCAGCAGGACCACCGACGGAAGGATGTCCAGCGCGTAGTTGGGCGTGGTTCCCACCCGCAGGAACAGGACGTAGCCCAAGCCGAGGGCCGTCAGGCCGGTGAGGATGAGCTGCGTGGCCCCGAACTTCTCGATGAGACGGTCCGCGAACGGTGCGCTGGTGGCCACCAGTAAACCCGCGGGCAGCAAAGCGAGTGCCATCCCCAGCGGCGTCCAACCCAGCACGGACTGCAGGAACATGGTGACGATGAACTGGAAGCTCAGGTAGGAACCGAAGAGGCCCACTGCGCTCAGGTTTGCCCGGGCCACCCAACCTTCCTTGAGGATACCGAAGCGGATCAGCGGGTGCTTGACCTTGCGCTCGATGATGGCGAAGGCCACCAGCACGGCGGCAGAAACTGCGAACCCGGCGATTGTTGCCACAGATCCCCAGCCCTGTTCAGGTGCTGAAACCAAGGTGTAGACGAGGCCGAGCATGCCCAAAGCGAGCGTCACGGCACCCCAGATATCGTGCCCGCTGTCTTCCACCGACGGCTTGTCCTTGGGAATGAACTTCATGCCCAGCAGGACCACGATCACGGCGATCGGCACCGAGACAAGGAATGTCCAGCGCCAGCTCAGGCTGGTCATCAGGCCGCCAACCACCAGGCCCAGCGAGAAGCCACTGGCACCGAAGGTGGTGAAGATGGACAGCGCCTTGTTGCGCTCGCGTCCCTCCGCAAAGTTGGTGGTGATGATGGAGAAGCCGGTGGGGGCGGTGAAGGCGGCAGCGAGGCCCTTGACGAACCGGGTGGCGATCAAGATGGCGGGATCGTCAACCAATCCGCCAAGGAGCGACGCTGCCGCGAATACGGTCAGGGCAATGAGGAAGATTCGACGGCGGCCCAGCAGGTCCGCGAGTCGGCCGCCGAGGATCAGCAGGCTCCCGTAGCCAAGGACGTAGGCGGAAACGATCCATTGCAGGGAGTCGGTCCCCAGGTTGAGTTCATGTCCGATCGAGGGCAATGCAACGCCGACCATGGAGACGTCCAGCCCGTCCAGGGCCAGGACAGTGCATACGACCATCAGGAGCAGCCACTGTGCCCGCGTCCAGCGGACGGCTGCAGCCAGGGGCTCGGCAGGCTTTTTGAGGGTGGTGGGTGATGTCATGAGCAACAATCTATATGACGCGTCATTCAATGACAAGGAATATTATGACGTGGATTCTAACTGCGTCATGAACTAGAATCAGGACATGGCAACGACGCGTGACCGCCAACTTGTTGAGCAGTGGCGAAGCATCCAGGACTCCTACTTCCGTACCGCAGCGGCGATCGACCGTGCCCTGGAAGCCAAATTCGATATCGGCCTGAATGAGTTCGAAATCCTCGATCTCGTAGCCGACAGCGAAGAGTCTTCGTGCCGGATGAAGTCGTTGGGGGAGCGGACGCCCATGACTCAAAGTGCGGTCTCCAAGGTGGTGGACCGGCTCGAAAAAGCCGGCCTCGTGACGCGCCAGACCTGCGCCGACGACCGCCGCTCGTTGTTCCTGGAACTGACTGCGGCGGGCCGCGCCCTCCACTCAACTGCCGCCGTCGAGCACCGCGCGTTGCTTAAGGAAAACCTGGGCTGAAGCGGGCGGGAGGACTTCTTCGCATGTCCGATGACGGGGGGCGGCAATGCCGGGCGGCGTGGGACGGCGTCAGTCCCCGGTCCCTCCCGCCAGAAGGCCATTGGCGGCAAGTTGCCTTCGTTGGAGGCTTTTGCGAGACTGTAAGCCTCTATTCCCCAGTGTTAGGCCGATGTTTTGACGGGCATTACAGGTTTCACGACGCCAACCGTGCGCTGACCTTGCCCTGATGCCCTTGCCGGCCCGTGGTTGCAGCGCATTCGCTGAAACCACTGGAGCCTTCGGAGCATCATGTCTACAACAAAAAACCCGTCCATCACCCTGACCGACGTGCGCCTTCAGTGGCCCGACGGTACCGTCGCCCTTGCCGGGATCTCCGGAACATTCGGATCGGGCCGTACAGGCCTTGTGGGATCCAACGGTGCCGGAAAATCAACCTTGCTGCGCCTCATAGCCGGGAGTCTTGCCCCTACGAGCGGCAGTATTACGACCAACGGTGATGTCGGGTACCTTCCGCAGACACTCACCCTCGCGACCGACTCAACGGTGGCAGACCTGCTGGGTATCGGCCAGAAGTTGAAAGCACTGCGGGCCATCGAAGCCGGCGATGTTTCGGTGGAGAACTTCGATGCGGTGGGCGATGACTGGGATATCGAAGCCAGGGCGGACAAATCCTTGCGCCACATCGGCTTTACGGGGGCGGACCTGGAGCGGAACGTAGGCGAAATTTCGGGAGGCGAAGCCATGCTTGTTGCCATCACAGGGCTCCGGCTTCAGCGGACAGCAATCACTCTCTTGGACGAGCCAACGAACAACCTGGACAGGCAGGCGCGAACCAAACTGTCCGCCCTCCTCTCCACGTGGCCGGGGACGCTGGTGGTGGTCAGCCACGACCTGGCACTGCTGGAGTTGATGGACAACACGGCGGAACTGCATGGTGGAGAACTCGAAGTGTTCGGGGGTCCGTACAGTGCTTGGCGGTCGTATGTGGATGAGCGGCAGGCCGCAGCGGTTCAGGCTGCCCAAGCTGCCAAGCAGGCCGTGAAGACTGAGAAGCGCCAGCGCCAGGAAGCTGAGATGAAGCTGGCGCAGCGTGCCCGCACCGGTCAAACCAGCTATGACAACAAGAAGGGCTCCAAGATCCTTATGAATCAGCGGGCCTCCGATGCGCAGGTGTCAGCGGGCAAGCTGCGATCAGGATCGGATGACAAGGTGGACGCTGCCCAGGCTGCGCTGGATGTGGCTTCCTCCAAAATCAGGGAAGACGAACGGATCAGCGTGAACCTTCCGGATCCGGACGTTCCCCGCAGCCGGCGGATCGCCGAGCTGCGGGGAACCAATCGTGCCTTTGTGGTGGAAGGACCGGAACGGGTGGCCATCATCGGCGCCAACGGGGTGGGAAAAACCACCTTGCTCGAACGCCTGGTCAGCGGGGAACCGTTGACAGACGATGATGACGACGTCGAATCCGGCACCGCAGGTGGTCAGCTCCTGACCGGGCGGTCCGGCTATCTGCGGCAGCGGCTCGATGGCCTGGACGAGGCCGCGACAACCTTGGAAAATGTTCAGGCGGCAGCGCCACGTGTCCCTGTCGGGGAAATCCGCAACCAGTTGGCCCGGTTCTTGTTGCGGGGCGATAGCGTCTACCGTCCCGTTGGGACTCTCTCCGGTGGGGAACGGTTCAGGGTTTCCTTGGCCAAGCTTCTCTTTGCCGATCCGCCGCCACAGGTACTGATTCTCGACGAGCCAACAAACAACCTCGACATACAGAGTGTGGACCAACTCGTGGAAGCGTTGAATGCCTACCGCGGTGCCGTCATCCTGGTCAGCCACGACGACGGCTTCCTGGCCCGTCTCGATCTGGATCTGGTGCTGAGCCTGGACCATGACGGGTCACTCACCGAGCTGCCGTCTCTGCCCGTTGGGTCACGGTCGGGAAGCTGACGCGTTTCCCGCCGCCCTGCGTTGCGCGAGGTAGATCAGTGCTGCGCAGGGGACGGCAAGCGTGTAAAACCATGTGGCCGAGGTGAAGACTGCTCCGTAGGCTTCGGCTCCTGCCGTTCCTTCGGCTGTTCCGCCGGAGCCCGCGAACACCACGGTCAACAGCGCCAGCCCAATGGACCCGCCGAGTTGATGTGCCGTGTTGACCAATCCGGAGGCGGCGCCGTTGTCCGCTGGTGCCACCCTGGACATGCCAAACTCGGTCAACAGGATGATTGCTGTTCCTTGGCCGATTCCGAGCACGATCAGCGGAAGCAGGACGTCCGGAAAATACGCGGTGCCCGGGCCTATGGAGCTGAGCCACAGCATGCCCAGGCCGGCGATGACCAACGAGGCCACCAGCAGCGCGGGCTTACCCAGTAAGGCGCTGAGGGGTTTGATCACGTAGACCATGAGGAAGAACAGGAGCGTGAGCGGAATGTAGGCGATGCCGGCGGCGAAGGCGCTGAATCCCAGCACATTCTGGAGGTACTGGCTGAGGAAATAGAAGGTGGAGAACATGGCCCCCACGATCAGAATCCGGATGATGTAGGCGCCCGACCGGGTCATGTCTTTGAAGAGGCGCAGGGGAGTGATGGGCCGCTCGGCATGACGCTCGACGAGCACGAAAGCCAGAAGCAGGAGCACGGCTGCCGCGAGTGAAACGATGGTCGTCAGGTTCCCCCACCCAGCCTCGCCCGCGTTCACGAGTCCATAGACCAAGGCGGACATTCCCGCTGTAACTGTCAACGCGCCCGGGATGTCTACACTGCCTTTGACCCTTCCGGTTTCCGGCAGGCAACGTGGGCTCAGCAGCAAGACGGCAATTCCGATCGGAACATTGATCAGCAAGCCCCATCGCCACGACAGCAGGTCTGTGAAGACACCGCCCACGATGATGCCCACGCTGCCCCCTGCCCCGATCACGGCACTGTAGATGCTGATCGCTTGGGACCGTTCCCCGGGCTCGGGGAAAGTCTGCACCAGGAGCGCCAGGGTTGCCGGAATGGCGAAGGCCGATGCGGCACCTTGGAGTACGCGGGCCCCGATCATGACCTCGGTGTTGAAGGCGACCCCGGCCAGCAGGGATGCCAACGTGAAAACTCCTACGCCGACCATGAAGACCCGGCGCCTGCCCAGAAGGTCTCCGACGCGGGCGCCCAGCAACAACAGCCCTCCGAAAGCCAGCGCATAGCTGTTCTGGACCCACGAGAGGGTGGTGCTGTTGAAGCCAAGTTCGCGTTCAAGGTGCGGCAGTGCCGTGGTCACGATGGACGTGTCCAACACCATCATCAACTGGCAGCCCAAGATGACCGCCAAGGTTATGGTTCTGGACAATCGCGTGGCAGGGGTTGTTTCCATCTGCGTTGCTGACATGTCGGACCCTTTCTAAGTAACTAACTGGTTGGTTTTTAACCATGCGCGTGAAATGCATCGATGTCAACTAACCAGTTACTTGCTATGGTGGGGACATGGCGAGAGACGCAGAAGCAACCAGGCAGCGGATCCTGAAGGCGGCAGAGGAGGAGTTTGCCAGCCATGGCATAGCCGGGGCGCGGGTGGACCGTATTGCTGACGAGGCACTGGCCAACAAGGCGATGCTGTACCGGTATTTCGGCAGCAAGGAGCAGTTGTTCGACGAGGTCTTCTCCCGGCGGGTGGTCGCAGTAGTGGAGGAGACCGAATTCGACGCACTGGACTTGCCGGCGTACGCGGCCCGTGCTTGTGACCTCTACCAGAAGGACCCCAATGTCCTCAGGCTCACCAACTGGTACATCCTTGAACGCGGCCAGGCGGCGGACCTTGAAACCTTGGTGGCCTCACACCAGGAAAAGCTTTCCCGGATCGAAAGCGCCCAGAAAGCCGGCAACCTTCGCTCTGATCTCACACCCATCGAGCTGCTGGCAAGCGTGCGGGCCTTGGCCATGACCTGGCACACGCTCACTCCCGAGATGGCACGGTCCAAGCTTCCGAGCCTCAAGCGGCGCCGCGAAACCATCGTGGAGAACGTACGCAGACTCGTCAGCTAGTCCGATACTAGGTCCGAATCAGGGCTTTCCTTCGTAAAGGCCATCTACGGCCGAGGCCATCAGCCGGAGATCGACAGGGGACGCCACCAGTGCTTCGTGCACGTAGGCGTCGAACTCGAAAGCGGTGGCGTTTCCTCCCCGACCCCAGTATCCGGCCCACAATCGGTAGAGGGTCACGGCATTCTTCTCTAAAAGGATGCGTGCGGTCCGCTGTGGATCATCCATGGTGACATCCCAGTGCTATCGAGGCGCTCTCTTGCGCGGCATGAAATAATCCGCCTGCTTAGCGTCCACCGTACAGGGCTCGGAGCCCCCGATTGCACGGGCCACGACTGCCTGAGGCAAAGCTCAAGGCATCTTGAGCCAAAACTGATGAAACCTTTCCTTGGCAAGGGCCCGGGAAGCCTTTATTTCTGCTGTGATTCCCGCAACAATGGTGCTTGCACGCCAGGCTGGGGTTTGGTGCCGCTGGCTTTGGGGAGTGTTTTGTGGGCAAGCATCATGATTCAAACCGGGCAGTAAAACTGATCCGTGCCATAGGTTTCCACCGCATCCTGATCGCTGGAAGCCTCGCCATTCTGGCGTTCATCGCATTTGGCTTCCAGCCACTCACCTCAGTGCCCGCCGGCAGCATCGGTGGTTCCCTGGCGCAGGGCGTTGTTGAACCGACGGCGTTGGGCACCTTGGTGGCGCCGGAGGCCGAGACCACGGTCATTGATCCCACCCCCGAGCCCCCGGCACAACAAGCCGGAACGCCTATGGTCCACTTCGACCGGGCCGTGGTCAGGACCGTCAGCAAGGATGGATCCACTGGCCTGACAGTTGCCTCTGCGGGTATGCCACGCCCGCCCGCGGGGAGCTTGTACGCGCCTCTTGAGGTCCTCAATCCGAGCTCGCCCTACGGCTACCGCTACAGTCCCTTGACTGGCCTCCCCGGTGAGTTCCACTGGGGCCAGGACTACGCTGCAGCATGCGGCACCCGGGTCTACGCCGCCGACGCCGGTATCGTCCGGGCGGTTGGGTGGCACATTTGGGGCGGCGGCAACCGTGTGGAAATCGAGCACGGCAACGGCCTGGTGACCACCTACAACCACCTGCAGGCGATCGGCGTCACCAAGGGCCAATCTGTGCGGGTGGGCGAAGTCATTGCCCAGGTGGGTACCACGGGCTGGTCCACAGGCTGCCACCTCCACTTCGAGACGATCGTCAACGGACTGCACACCAATCCGAACGGCTGGATCTACTTGCCCATCAAGCAGGTTGATCCGTTGCAGCCCATCACCATGGTGAGCTACGAGCCAGGCGTTGGAACGGGCACCACGGCCACCCCGCAGTGGGCCGTACCTGTGGCCGATGGCACCAACCGCGCAGTCATCGGCGGCGAACACGAAGAACCCGTGGCATTGCCAGTCGTGGTTCCACCGGTTTCCTCAACCCCGGCAGCGCCCAGCGCCCCAGGCACCAGCAACCCGCCAGCCACGCAGACCCCGGCACCGTCCGTAACCGCGAAGCCGACGCCCACACCGACGCCCACCGTCACGCCGACACCCACCGTCACGCCGACGCCGACCGTCACACCGACACCCACCGTCACGCCGACACCCACCGTCACGCCGACACCCACCGTCACACCGACGCCCACGGTCACGCCGGCTCCCACACCGAAGCCGACAACAACTGCGCCGTCCACGACTCCTGTGGCTCCGACGGTGACGGTCCCCGTCGCACCGGCACCGGCCGTCGTCGTACCTCCCGCAGTGCCCGCACCAGCGGCCACGCCACCTGCTGCTGCTCCAGTGGCGCCAGCACCGGCACCAGCTGCTCCCGTCGCGCCGGTGCCGTCGCCGGCAGCCGTACTTCCCACAACGCTCCCGGCGGTGGTCCTTCCGCCCGGATACATCCTGATCGGTACGGACAAGGTCCAGCGTCCGGACGGTGTGATCGTGCCGTTGTCCGCGCTGGTCATCCCGACGCCCTAGGTTTCGCCGCACGGCAAGCTCCCGTAAGCTCGATGGCGGCGATCCAGCCGGCCGACGACGTCAGGAAGCGAATCCCATGACCAGCCTGTACAGCATTCCCCTCACCTTCAACGACGGCTCCGACGCTGACTTCGGCCGCTTCGAGGGGAAGGCGGTGTTGGTGGTCAACGTCGCTTCCGAATGCGGCTTCACACGGCAGTACGCGGGCCTGGAGGAGTTGTACGGCAAATACCGGGATCAAGGCCTGGAGATCCTGGGTGTGCCGTGCAACCAGTTCGGTGGACAGGAACCGGGCGCGGACCACGAGATCGCGGAGTTCTGCGAGCGTAACTTTGGCGTCTCCTTCCCCTTGACCAGCAAGGCAAACGTGCTGGGCAAGGAACAGCACCCCCTCTTCACCGAACTGACCCGCGGCGCCGACGGCGAGCCGGTCAAAGTGAAGTGGAACTTCGAGAAGTTCGTCATCAACCGCGACGGAAAACTCGTGGCACGATTCCCATCCGCAGTGGAGCCCGACTCCGAAGACCTGATGAAAGCAGTGGAAGAAGCGTTGGCATAAGCCATCAATTCGGAAGGGAGGGAAAGTAATTTTCCAACATTCCGCCGGAAATTAGCCAGATGTTGGCTTGTTGTCTGGTTGGATTGGCCCTACTGGATTGACACGGGAGGCGCCGCCTCCCACTGAACGCTAAGGCAAGCTATGGAGCTCATCGAGGCTGAATATCCCAAACCAGGTCATGTGCTTTTGCACCTGAGTGATCTTCACCTGGTGGGTGGTCCAAACACGCTCCACGGTTCCGTGGACAGTGCAGCCAGGCTCCAGGAAATCTGCGATCAGATCATCGCGTCCAGGATCCGGCCTGAGGCCATCATTTTCACCGGAGACCTGGCGGACAAGGGCGAGCTCCACGCTTACGAGCGGCTCCGCGAAATGATTGAACCCGTCTGCGACGCGCTCGGGGCCAAGGCCATCTGGGCCATGGGCAACCACGATAACCGGGCGAACTTCCGTGCTGCCTTCGAGGACGCGTCCGAGACCAGCAGACCCCAGGACCCGGTTGACCGCAGCTACTTCGTGAACGGTCTCCGCATCATCACCTTGGACACCACAGTGCCCGGCCATCACTACGGCGAGCTGTCCGAGGCCCAGCTTGAGTGGCTGGCTGCCGAACTGGCCACTCCGGCCCCGGACGGCACCATCCTGGCCCTGCACCACCCCCCGGTTCCCTGCGTCCAGGACCTTGCGGTGTTGGTGGAGCTGCGCGGCCAAGCCGCACTGGCCGCCGTCGTCCGCAATTCGGACGTTCGCACCATCCTGGGTGGCCACCTGCATTACTCCACGACGGCGGGCTTCGCCGGCATCCCGGTGTCCGTCGCCTCGGCCACCTGTTACACCCAGGACCTGGCGGTGCGTGCTGGCGGACAGCGTGGCCGCGACGGGGCGCAGTCGTACAACATGATCCATGTCTACGAGCACACGATTGTCCACTCTGTGGTTCCGATGTCCGGGGGAGTGACCGTTGGCGAACCCGTGGATGCCGCAGAGGTTCAGCGGAGGCTGGCCGAAGCCGGCATCCGCATCCCGCATGAGTCCCGGGTAGGGGCGCACACTTCCCCTGGGACGCTGACCTCGTCGCTGCCGCTTATTTCTCCCAGGGTGCCTTGACCGGGAAGTACTTTTCCAGGAAATCCGTCACGAGTTCCGCACGTTCCTCTGCCGCGACCTCCGGGAAGCTGCCGTCGTTCAGGCAGAAGAAGTCCATGTGGCGCTTCGCCAACAGCTTGGGCAGGTAGTGAAGTCCCGCCCACATGGTGGTGTCCACGTACCTGACCTTGGCATTGGTTTGCGTCACAGCGCGGCCCGTGAGCAGGGCGTAGTAGTGGTAGAACGAGTTGGTCACGGAGATGTTGTCCGCAGCACGGAAGCGGCTGCCGGCGGTCTTGGCGAATTCCGCAGGGAACTCTTTTTCCATCCGGGCCACGACGCTGCGGCGCAGCGGGGCGGCTGTGTGCTCCAGGTGCCGGGTGGTGATCCGGCCGAAGCGCTCCCAGAGCAGTTTGCGGTTAACGCGGGCTGCGTTCTCGAAACCGCTCCGCTCGGCATCGTTCTCGCCCAGGCCAATGCGGGTGTCGGCTTCGATGAACTTGGTGATGCCGCCGGGAGTGAAGAACATGTCCGGACCCACGGGACGGCCAAAGAACATGTCGTCGTTGGAGTAGAGGAAGTGCTCGGACAAACCCTCGATGTGGTGGAGCTGGCACTCCACGGCCTGCGAATTGTGGGTAGGAAGGACTGAGGGGTCGGCGAAGAACTCCTCGCTGCGCACCACTGTCACCGCCGGGTGATCTGCCAGCCATGAAGGGGTGGGCGAATCGGTGGCGATGAAGATCCGTCTGATCCACGGCGCGAACATGTGCACAGAGCGCAGCGCGTACTTCAGTTCGTTGATCTGGCGGAAGCGGGCTTCGCTGTCATCGCCCTCCCCGAGTACGGCGTCTGCCTGCAGGGCGCGACGCCGGGCAATGTACTCGGGGTCGCTGCCGTCAACCCAGGAAAAAACAATGTCGATGTCGAAGGCGATGTCGCTGGCGTGGTCCGCGAACATGTTTTCGATGGTGGGCCAGGTCAGGCCATGCCGTTGGACGGTACCCCGCACGGCGTCCTGCCGCAGCATGGTCCGGCGGGTCAGGGAGTTCTCCACCGGAAGCTCCAGATGATCGCCTTCGAACCTCCACAGCTCGAGCTGCACACCCAATGCGGGACCGTACCAGAGGCCGCCGCCGGTCTCGACCCGGGGCCTGTACAACCGGAAGATGCGGGATTTCCTGTTGGTGGTCAACTCGCCATCGGCCACCAGCACCGAGGTCTTTTTCTTGGCGTCCACGGTCATGGAATAGAACGGCTCATTGCGGAACGCCGCAACCAGCGCCTCCCGGACCACCTTGCGGGACTCCCAATCGACGGCGATGACAGGCCGTTCGTCGTTGCCGCGCACCAGGATGAAGTCGATGCCTGCGGCGTCCAAGGCAGCCCGTACGGCCAGGAGGTCGGACACCATGGCCTGTTGCGGGGTGAGGTCGCTGTTGACCAGGGCGTACCGCCCGCGGTGACGGACGACGTCGGACCTGTGCTTCAGGTGCGCGACGACGGCAGGCGAGACCGCCTCGGCGATCGTGTCTTCTTCAATGGAAGGGCTGCCGTGGTAGATCGGATCGACCTGTGCTTGTGTGATGGCTGTTCTCCGGAATCGTCGGGGTGGAGCTAGATGGAAAGTGCTTCGCGCCAGCTGCGGAGGAAAGCGCCGCCGGCGTCGTCGTGGATCACGTCGTCCGCCAGTTCAAGGTCAGCGGCCGTCAGGATGGTGTAGGGCTTCACCGGTACGCCGTCTGCGGGGCGGACATCCACGTGTTTTACGTCGTGATCGTTGTGGTGAAGCCAGTCTGCCATGGCATAGTCCGTGCGGGAATCGCCCACGGTGCGCCATGACAGGGGAGTGATGCCTTGGGCTGCCAGAAGTTCGACGGCGCGGCTCGCTCCCAGGTCCTTGCCCAGCCGCACCGACTCAATGTCAGTGGAGATGATGGTGGGGTCCAGGCGGTAGTCCACAGCGTCGTCGGATTCCGGGGCGTGGTGGTCCAAAATCGCGGCGCTCAGGCCATGGCGTCCCATGATGTCCAGGGCATCGGCGTCGAAAAGTTTCTGTTCCGCCAGGTAGTCCTCGTTGGATACTTCCAGGTGCTGTTCCACAGAAACCATGGCCCGCTTGGTTTCGTCGAAGAACATGTGGGCGGAATAGTCCTCGGCAACGAGCCTGCGGATATCGTCACCGTAGGCTTTGGGCACGGTGAGCTCGTGGTCCACGTGGATGGTCCCGGGGCCGTTCGCCGTGTAGCTGAACCACACGGCGCCCTTCTCGCAAATGGCGTGGATAACGGTGTGTGCCGGCATCCCGGCGGCAATCATGGGTTTCATGACCTGTTCACTGATGAACGCGTCCGAGCGGCCCGTGTTGAAGATGACGGGGATTCCTGCCGAGGCAAGGGCCACCAGGTCGGCGATGATGTCAGGCTTGACGTCGCGCGTCACCGGGCTGGCAATGGGGCCGTCAACGTCCAGGAGCAGCGCCAGGCGAGGCGTGGCTTGGGCGGCGGTCCGGTCAGTCCCTTGGAGCGGTTGAGTCATGCCCCTATTCTGTCAGTCCCTGCGGGAACCCTCACAGCTGTGACGTCCCACGAAGGATAGTCACCTTTTGGCCACAACCTGCCTGTGCCGGGGGTCACAAGTTCCGTTAGCGCGGTAACTTCCATAGGCTTGCAGGGTGATCTTCAAAGCTGTGGGCGAGGGACGCCCGTACCCTGACCATGGATATTCCGCGCCGCGCGACTGGGCTGCCCTGCCTCCGCGCCCGGTGCGCCTTGATGACCTGGTGACCACCAAACGGACCTTGGACCTGGAGGCGTTGTTGGCAGAGGATTCCACGTTCTTTGGCGATCTGTTCCCGCACGTCGTCCAATACCAGGGGGTCATGTACCTTGAGGATGGCCTGCACAGGGCAGTCCGTACCGCGCTCCACCAAAGGACGGCCATCCACGCCCGCGTATTGGTGATCGATGGCTAGGCCGGCCGCCACGGAGCAGGACACCCAGCGGCCAAAAAAACCTAAGCGTCCCAAGGATGTGACGCAACTGCACGGCCACCACGTGGTGACCGGATCGGAACTTCGGGCAACGTTCGCCGACGATCCCACGGTTCGCCGGGGCAGCTTCGGCCGCCGGCTGTTCCACGGCATTGTGTTGGTCCTGCTGGTCGGAATCATTGCGGCCGGCGCGGTGGGAGCCTGGGCGATCATGAACGGCGTCATCAAGGTACCCACGGCTGTCGCCAGCAAAGCCCCCACCAGCCTGTGCCCGACCACCACGTTCGACTACGTGCCGAACGAAACCGTGAACCTGAACGTCTTCAACGCCACCTCCCGGGGTGGACTGGCGGGCACGGTTGCCGCCGAATTCACCGCCCGCGGCTTCAAGGTGGGCTCCGTGGCCAACAGCGACACCGCGTACTCGGGTGTGGGCGTGGTTGTCTCCGGAGTCAAGGGACAAGCGGCGGCCTTCAACGTCCAGCGGAACCTGGCCGGAACGGACTACTTCCAGGACAATCGTGAAGACGGCTCCGTGGACGTGATCCTCACACCCGGCTATGAGGGACTGGTGGAACCGCAGCTGGTGGACCAGACTCCCGGCAAGCTCCTGTGCCCGCGTGAGGACCTGCGGATTGCTGACAAATCCAAGTGGCCTGTGGTGCCTACCCTGCCGGCAGGGCAGTAGCTGCCTGTCCGGCAAGGACGTTGAGGATCGGCCGGTCGAGCCGCACCGGGTTGCCGGCCTCGTCAAAGCGCGCTCCGGCTCCCAGCTGGATGAAGCGAACCGTCTGTTCGGTGTGTGCTTCCTGCGCGGCGAGCAGCTCGACGTCGGGGGCTGGGGCCGGTGCGGAAGTGTCGCCGTCGGGCGTTCGGTTGCGTCGTGCGGCGCTGGCCGAAAGCGTTCCGTGGATCAGCCGTGCCAGCTGGGCGACATCAATGTCCGGGAGGTAGCCCTGTTGGACGCCGTCCCGGAGGATGTCCTGGAGAAGGACGTTGAGGTCACCCACGTGATCTGCGAGCTTGGCGAAGGAGCCGGGCGAGAGGACAGCGGCCATGGCAGGACCTGGCGGCAGGTGCCGGCGGCTGAGGTCCTCAACCTGCGCCCGGACGTACAGGGCGAGCCGGTCCACTGGGTTTTCCAGCGCGGCCAGCGAGTCCCGCAGGTCGACAATGAAGCGCTCGGTCTCATCCAGTGCGTAGGCGATCAGGAGCTGTTCCATGTCCGCGTAGTAGTTGTAGACGGCCGTCCGCCCCACCCCGGCGTGCCGGGCCACGTCCGTCATGGTCAGTCCAGGGAGGCCGTGGGTGAAGAGGAGCTCCCCAAAGGCGGTGAGAATCCGGCGTTGGGTCTCGGCGCGTTGGGCAGCGTTGGTGGGGGCCGTGATCCTGGGCATATAGACACTTTACCGCGATCTGTCAGCAAGTCGGCTTGAGAGGGGACATCCACATCCCTGCAGGGCTGCGTAAGGTGGGGTAAAAATTCGCGTAGCATCGTGAAAACAGGCAACAAGTAAGGGGTGGATCGTGCGCGCAACGGTCAAAGACGTGGCGCGCCGCGCCGGGGTTTCACCCAAAACTGTCTCCAACGTCATGAACGGCGTTGTACCCGTAGCTGCCCCCACGCGCCTCAGGGTGGAGCAGGCCATGGCCGAGCTGGACTATGTTCCCAATCTTTCGGCGCGGGGCCTCCGTAATGGGCGCTCCGGAGTGATCGGCTTGGCCTTGCCTGACCTTGCCACCCCGTTCTCGGCAGAGCTTACCCAAAGCATCGTGGAGGTTGCCCACGCACAAGGCTTCAGCGTGCAAATCGAAGAGACCGGTTCCGATCCCCACCGGGAACATGAATTGATGACCCGCGCCCGGGCCAACCTCATCGATGGCTTGATCCTCAACCCCGTGGTGCTCAAGGAAAGTGCCGTGCAAATGGGTGTCGCACTGCCGCCGGTTGTCCTGCTTGGTGAGGTGACGCAGCAGTTGGCGGACCGGGTGTTCGTAGACAGTTTTGCTGCTGCCCGGGACATGACATTGGCGCTGGCCAAGCCTGGACGCCGGCGGATCGCTGTCCTGGGTGTCAATCGGGGCCGGCATTCTGCGACCGCCATCCAGCGGGCCGGCGGGTACGAGGCTGCGCTGCAGATCCTGGGCATACCCAAGGACGAGTCGCTGATGATTTCCTGCGACAGTTGGACGCCCGCCTCCGCCGCTGCGTCCCTCGCGGAATACCTGGACGCCAACCCCCTGCCCGACGCCCTCTTCTGCTTCACCGACTCCATGGCACTTGGCGCTTTGAACACGCTGTGGAAGCGGGGCGTGCGGGTCCCGGATGACATTGCCGTGGCCGGCTTCGATGACGTGAATGATGGGCGTTATGCCGTGCCGTCCCTGACCACCGTGTCCTTTGACAAGCGGGCCATAGCCACGCAGGCGCTCCGTTTGCTGACGGAGCGTATGTCCGACAGGAACCACGGGCAGAAGCTGGTTGAGATCGGCTACACCATTGAGGAGCGGGACAGCAGCAAGTCCTGAAATGATAGCTCTCCCCTAAATTGTGTGCGCTAACAATTTTCTCTTGCCCTCCCTATTACATCGATGTAATGTGAGACCTGCGTCACCCCCGGGCCAACCTTTACCCGAGAGTGGGGACGCGCCGGAGCCGGATTTTGCGCAGCGAAGCAATGACCTTTCAGCGGACCCATCCAAAGGAGTGACGGGTGAAGCAGTTTGAATCTTTGACCGGGAAACAGTTATCCCGGAGACAGCTATTGGCAGGATCAGCCCTTGTTGGCGGCGGGCTCATGGCCGCTACGCTCACAGGCTGCGGGGGAGCGGCGCAGGCTGCTCCGGTGCAGGACATCGACTTCTGGCACCTGCTCTCAGGTGGTGATGGAATCAAGATGCAGGCCATGATCAACGCCGCCAACCAAGCCAACCCCGGTTTCATGGTGCACCCCACGGTGCTCGCCTGGGGCCCGCCGTATTACACCAAATTGGCCATGGCCTCAGCGGGTGGCAGGCCGCCGGAGGTGGCGATCATGCACGCCAGCCGGGTGCCCGGGTACGCGCCCGGTGGACTGATTGAGCCGTGGGACCTGGATCTGCTGGCGGAAAACGGAGTCACTGCCGCGGATTTTGCGCCGAGGATCTGGGAGAAGAGCCAACAAGACGGCAAGGTGTTCTCCATTGCGCTGGATTCCCACCCGTTCATCATGTTCTACAACACGGATGTTGCAGCCAAAGCCGGCGTCCTGGGAAGCAACGGACAGCTGGGGGAAGTCAGCTCCCCGCAGGAGTTCAAGGCCATGGCATTGGAAATGCAGAAGGTCACCAAGGCCCACGGCTTGTCCTTTGGCTACCTGGGCAGCGGTTCGCAGATGTGGCGCCTCTTCTACACCCTCTATAAGCAGCATGGCGCCGACATGGAACTGACTCCCGGGCAGCCGATGAAGGTTGACCGGGATGCTGCCATCGAGTCCTTGGAGTTCATGGCCTCCCTCTTTGACGACACCATCGCGGCGCAGGCGGGCGACATCAGCACGGGCATCGCGGAATTCGCCCGCGGCAGCTCGGGGATGCTGTTCAGCGGTGTCTGGGAACTCCCCACCATGAAGAAAGCCGGCATTCCCGTGGATGCGGCCACCATTCCCACCCTCTACGGGACCCCTGCCTCCTGCCTCCTATGCGGACTCGCACTCGTTCGTCCTCCCGCGGCAGTTGAACCACAACGAGGACAAACGGAGGGACGTCTACAAATTCGTCACCGACGTCCTCAAGGGATCTTTGTCCTGGGCGGAAGCGGGGCACATCCCCGGATACCAGCCGGTGGTCCAGTCACAGGCCTACCGCGATCTCACTCCGCAGATCCACTACGCCAACGCGGCGGACATCATTGCCTACGACCCCGAGGCCTGGTTCAGCGGCTCCGGCTCGGATTGGCAGACCTACTTCGCGGAGAACGTGCAGAACGTACTTCTGGGAAGGGACAAGGCAGCTGCAGGTTGGGATGCCTTTGAACAACGCACCAACACCCTGCTCTCCCGCCCCAACCCGGTTTAGCCCGGCCCTACGCACCGCGCGACAAAGGAGTCCTTCATGAGTACCTCTACCCTGTCCCGGCCCAGGCCGGAGAATCTGCGCACATCACTGAACCGCAGCAACAACAACCTGAGTGGTTGGGCCTTTGCTACGCCATTCCTGGTGTTCTTCCTCGTCTTCCTTGTTTGGCCCATCCTCTATGGCTTCTACATGAGCCTGACGGGCAAGTCCCTCACCGGCGCCAACGACAGCCTGATCGGATTCGCCAACTATGCAGAAGCCCTGGCGGATGCGGACATGTGGCATTCCCTGGGCAACACCCTGTACTTCACGGTGATCAGCACTGTTCCGTTGGTCTTGGTCGCCCTGGTGATGGCCGCGCTGCTCAACGTCGGGCTGCCGGCCCAGTGGCTGTGGCGCCTGAGCTATTTTGCCCCGTACCTGCTGGCATCAACGGTGGTGAGCCTTTTCTTCACCTGGATGTACAACCCGCAGCTGGGCCTGATCAACGAGTTCCTCACGGGCATCGGACTGCCCAGGGTTGCCTGGCTCAATGATCCCAACGTTGCCATGTGGGCGATCGTCATCGCTACGCTGTGGTGGACGGTGGGTTTCAATTTCCTGCTCTACCTGGCCGCGATGCAGAACATTCCGGCCCAGCATTACGAGGCAGCGTCCCTGGATGGAGCCGGAGCCTGGCGCCAGTTCTTCTCCATCACGCTTCCGCAGCTCACTCCCACCACGGTGATGATCGTGCTGCTCCAGATCCTGGCATCCCTGAAAATCTTTGACCAGGTGTACCAAATGACCGCCGGCGGCCCTGCAGGATCCACCAGGCCCGTGGTGCAGTACGTCTTCGAAACCGGGTTCACCGGCTACCGGCTGGGCTATTCCGCAGCCATCTCCTACATCTTCTTCGGACTGATCGTCGTTGTTTCGGTCATGCAGTTCGTCATCACCGGCCGCAGGAGTGCATAACCATGGCCACAGCTACAATCACCCGTCCCGCACCACAAACCACCCAAGCCAGGAAATCCGGGTTCCGCCAGCCCCGCAGGAAACTGACGATCGGCAGGATCGCGGCAATCGTCGTCGCCGGGTTCATCGCGGTGCTGTGGCTGATTCCCTTCGCCTGGGCCACGGTCACCGCTTTCAAGAGCGAAACGGATGCCGCGGCTCCGGACGTCACGTGGGTGCCGCCGTCGGGCTTTACACCTGACGCGTTCGTCAAGGTGTTCCAGGACGGCAACATCCCGCTCTGGACGTGGAACTCGCTGTACACCTCGGCGGCCATCACGGCCATCACCCTGGTGATCTCGGCCCTGGTTGCCTACGCCCTGTCGAGGATCGACTTCAAGGGCAAAAAAGTGCTGATGACGGTGATCATTGCCTCGATCATCATCCCGCCG
The DNA here is from genome assembly GCF_047977885.1 of Arthrobacter sp. LFS091. Taxonomy (NCBI): domain Bacteria; kingdom Bacillati; phylum Actinomycetota; class Actinomycetes; order Micrococcales; family Micrococcaceae; genus Arthrobacter; species Arthrobacter sp. LFS091. The sequence continues at coordinate 247,671 of NZ_JBFPFP010000002.1, read as the reverse complement.
CCCGTGCTGATCATCCCGTTGTTCTACCAAATGCTGGCATTGAACCTGGTCGATACGTCCTGGGCCATCATCCTCCCGCAGGTCATCCACCCGGCCATGGTGTTCGTGCTGAAAAAGTTCTTCGACCAGATCCCGCGGGAACTCGAGGAAGCGGCCGTGATGGACGGTGCCAGCCGCTTGCGGATCTTCACCCAAATCATCCTGCCGCTGTCCCGGCCCATCCTGGCCGCCGTCGCAATCTTCGTGTTCATCGGTGCGTGGAACAACTTCCTGTGGCCGTTCATCGCCACCAACGACGGCGGACTGCTGACGCTTCCGGTCGGCCTGCAGACCATCAAGAGCGCCTACGGCATCCAGTACGCGCAGAACATGGCTTCCGCATTGCTCGCTGCGCTGCCGCTGATCCTCGTCTTCCTGTTCTTCCAGCGCCAGATCATCAAAGGCGTTGCGACGACGGGACTCGCCGGAACCTGACCGGCACCTTTCAGACCCCACACCCAGACCTGAAACCAACCAAGGAGATCCATGTCCCGCGCACGCATCACCCTCGACCGCGACTTCACCATTGGCGAGGTCCCTCGACGACTCTTCGGCTCCTTCGTGGAGCACATGGGCCGCTGTGTCTACACCGGGATTTACGAACCCGGCCACCCTGAAGCCGACCAGTACGGCTTCCGCCAGGACGTCCTGAAGCTCGTGAAGGAGCTCGGCGCCACCGTGATCCGCTACCCGGGCGGCAACTTCGTTTCCGGGTACAACTGGGAAGACGGCGTTGGCCCCGTCGAAAACCGGCCGCGCCGCCTGGACGGCGCCTGGCACACCGTAGAGACCAACGCCTTCGGCCTGCACGAATTCGTGGACTGGTCAAAGCAGGCCGGCACCGAAATCATGGAAGCCATCAACCTGGGCACCAGGGGAGTGGACGCAGCCCGGGAAATCGTGGAATACGCCAACCACCCCGGCGGCACCTACCTCTCGGACCTCAGGGCCAAGAATGGACACAAGGACCCGTTCAACATCAAGCTCTGGTGCCTGGGCAACGAGCTGGACGGGCCGTGGCAGATCGGCCACAAGACCGCCGACGAATACGGCCGGCTGGCGCAGGAAGCAGCGAAGGCCATGCGGTTCGTGGACCCCTCGCTGGAGCTTGTGGCCTGCGGCAGTTCCAGCTCCTCGATGCCCACGTTCGGTGCCTGGGAGCAGACCGTCCTCACCCACACCTACGATGAGGTGGACTACGTGTCCCTCCACGCCTACTACCAGGAGCACGAAGGCGACGTGGGCAGCTTCCTGGCATCCGCCGTCGACACCGACTACTTCATTGAGTCGGTGATCGCCACCGCGGATGCGGTGCGGGCCAAGGGCAAGCACAAGAAGCACATCAACCTGTCCTTCGATGAGTGGAACGTCTGGTACCAGCGCGGCCTGGATACCGAGGACCAGCCCCACAACGTCATCAAGGCCGGTTGGCGTGAGCACCCGCGCGTCATCGAGGACAAGTACAACGTGACCGATGCCGTGGTGGTTGGGACCCTGCTGAACTCGCTGCTGCGGCACGGCGATCGCGTCAAGATCGCCAATCAGGCGCAGCTGGTCAACGTGATTGCGCCGATCCTGTCGGAGGAGAACGGCCCGGCCTGGAAACAGACCATCTTCCACCCGTTCTCGCGCATGGCTGAGCTTGCCAAGGGCCAGATCCTTCGGCTCTCCGTGAACTCGGACAAGTACTCGAATGATCGATTCGGTGACACGGACCTGGTGGACGTCAGCGCCACCTGGAACGAGGAAACAGGGCGAGTGGCACTGTTCTTCGCGAACCGCGGCTTGGAAGAAGCGGCCGACGTCGAGGTATCGCTTCGCGGTTTCGACGCCCGCCAGGTACTCCGCGCCGAGGTCCTGGAAATCCCTGAGGGCGGCGATCGTTTCACCATCAACAGCCAGGAACAGCCGGGCCGGGTGGGCCTCACGGCACTCGATGGGGTGAAGGCAACCGGCTCGGAGCTGCGCCTGACGCTGCCCGCATTGTCCTGGGCCGTCGTCGAGCTTGAGGTTGTGAAAGCCTAGAGCTCGCCGTAAAAGAAGCAACGCGGGGTCACTTACGGCCCATCCGGAAGGGATTTATGGGCCGTAAGTGACCCCGCGTTTGTGCTAGACGGCGCAGCCGTCTGGGCCGCAGGCCTCGGCGTCCGAAGCGCCCACCGGGATAAGGGGGTTGGCTTCCTGCCACGCCTGGTTCAATGCCTGGCTGAAAAGTTCGGCGGGCTGGGCGCCCGAGATGCCGTACTTGCGGTCGATGACGAAGAACGGGACGCCGGTGACTCCGATGGTGCGGGCTTCGTTGATGTCCTGGTTGACCTCGTCCGTGTACTTGTCGGACGTGAACAGTTCGGCCACTTCCTCGGCCGGCAGTTCAAGCGCGGCGCCAAGCCCGGTGAGGTATTCCTTGTTGCCGATGTCCTTGCCGTGCTCGAAGTGGTCGCTCAGCAGTTGCTCCTTGGCGGCGTCCTGCCGGCCGTGGGCAGCGGCGAGGTGGATCAGCCGGTGCGCCGTGAAGCTGTTGGCCACTACAACTTTGTCGAACTGGTAATCCAGGCCCTCGCCCTTGGCAGTCTCCGTGACGTGGCCGAACATCTGCTTGACCTGCTCCGGTGCCATGCCCTTGCGCTTGCTCAGGTAGTCCAGTTCGGTGCCGTCGTAGTGCTCGGGAATGGACGGATCCAGCTGGTAGCTCTTCCACTCAACATCCACCGAATCACGGTGCGGGAATTGCGCCAGCGCTGTCTCGAAACGGCGCTTGCCGATGTAGCACCAAGGACACGCGACGTCTGACCAGATCTCAATCTTCATGATGGCTGTAACGCCCAAGCGGGAAACGGCATTCCGGGAGCGTGCTGTTAGTTTCCTCACTCAGGCCAAGAGTGTTGCCGGAGGTCCCTCCCAGGAATATGTTTAGAGGAGGTTGAGCAGCCAGCCTTTGTCACCGGGGGCATATGCGAAGAAGATCTCGTGCGAATCGGACTCATTGTTGGACCCTGGTTTACCGTCCCGCCCGAGAAATATGGCGGAACTGAACGCGTCGTTGACGCCTTGGCCTGTGCACTCTCGGATGCTGGCCACGACGTCCTGCTGGCAACATCATCTGACAGCACCTGCCCTGTGCCCCAGCTTCCGGGATTCGGCCCCAGCGAGCCCGAGGATGTTGGCCTCAGCTTGAGCGAACTGGCCCATGTCATCAAGGCTTACAAGGGCCTTCAGGGCGTGGATATCATCCACGACCACACCCTTGCCGGCCCGCTCTACGCGCATCGGCCCACGAACATCCCCGTGGTGACCACCATCCATGGCCAACTGACTCCACGATCCGAGGGCCTCTACCGGGACATGGCCCAGGACACCGACATCATCGCGATTTCCCGCGACCAATGCAGCCGCGTCCAGGACCTCCCGGTATCAGCCGTGATCCACCACGGCATCGACCTCTCCGCAGTGGCTGTCGGTAAGGGAACCGGCGGTTATGCCTGCTTTGTTGGAAGGATGTGCCCGGACAAAGGACTCATGGAAGCGGTGGGGATCGCCCGGGAAGCCGGGGTGCCGCTCCGCATAGCGGCCAAGATGCAGGCTCCCGACGAGCAGGAATACTTCCGTGACGTGGTGCAGCCCGCACTGGGCACTGACGAAGAATTCCTTGGCGAATTGTCCGACCCGGAAAAATACCAACTCATGGGCGATGCGACTGTCCTCCTGAACCCCATCCAATGGGCAGAACCCTTCGGCCTGGTCATGATTGAATCGTTGGCCACCGGCACTCCCGTACTGACCACGCCCATGGGTGCCGCGCCGGAAATCGTGAGCCACGGTGTCACCGGCTACGTGGCGCCGGCAAATGAGCTGGCGGGCTTCATGGGGTCGATTGGGTCCTTGAGCCGCGCAGCCTGCCGCCACGAAGTCGAGGAATCCTTCAGCGCGGCAAGGATGGCGGCGGACCATCTGGAGCTCTACGCCAGGGTGATCGAACAATTCGGGGGTACAGGGCTTCCCGTCGGCCGGAACTTGCAAGAGAATCAGAGGCAAGCTCCCATCAACCTGTGATCGACACCCAGGAAGAAGGACGTGTGACCGCTTGGAACGAAGACACCGAGGCCGGAGCGTCCGAGCTCGGAGCCGTGACCGTCGTCGAAGGTTCATCCTTCTGTATCTCCTCGCACTCAGGTGATGTTCACGGAGGCGGCTCTCAGGGCGCGTACTACCAGGACACCCGCGTGGTTTCGCGGTGGGTGCTGCGCATCAATGGCGAGCCCCGCGAACCCCTGGTGGCCCGCAATCCCACGGCCTTCCAGGCCGAATACGTGGGACGCGCGTGCACGGAAGATGGCCGGTTCGAGAGCCCGCTGCTGGTGCAACACCAGCGCACCGTCGGCTCTGGCCTCCGGGACGACCTCACCATCCGGAACTACTCCGCGCAGCCCACCACGTGCGCCACGGAACTGCTGATCGACGCGGACCTGGCCGACCTTTTCGACGTGAAAGGCGGCCGGGCAAGTACAACCGGGGAGACCGTCAGGTCTGTCCGCGGGAACGATCTGCATATCGAGTCACTGCACGCCGACGGGCAGCGCCGCGGCGTATCCTTCCAAGCCCAGGAAGCTACTGCTACCGAGGACGGGCTCACCTTCCAGGTCACCATCCCGCCCCGCAGCCACTGGTCCACCACCGTGATCGCCCTGCCACTGATCAACGGCAAAGCACCCGACAACCCGTTCATCGCCGGCACGCCCCTGAGCCACAGCGTGGCCGCCCAACGCTACGTCCAATGGGAAGAGCACGTACCGCGCATCCGGCTGACGGACCCGAACGTGACGGACGTGCTGGACCAGAGCCAACGCGACCTCGGCTCCCTCCGCATTTTCGACGACAACCACCCCGGGCGTGCCGCAATCGCCGCCGGGGCACCCTGGTTCATGGCGTTGTTCGGACGCGACTCCCTCCTGGCCTCGTACATGTCCCTCATGATCGACCCCAGCCTGGCCGCGGGAACCCTCCAAACCCTGGCCGGCCTGCAGGGCAGCAAAGTGGACAACGATTCAGAGGAAGAACCGGGGCGGATGCCCCACGAAGTCCGTTTGGGAGCCAGCGCCGGCTTGTCCTTGGGCGGCACGGCGTACTACGGGACGGCGGACGCCACACCCCTTTTCGTATCCACGCTTGGCGAACTCAGCCGCTGGGGCCTGGGCGAGGACATCATCGAATCCCTCCTTCCCCATGCCGACCGGGCCATCGACTGGATGGAACAGTACGGGGACAAAGACGGGGACGGGTTCATCGAGTACCAGCGGCCCAACAAGCATGGGCTGGTGAACCAAGGGTGGAAGGACTCCTGGGACGGCATCAACTTCGCCGACGGCACGTTGGCTGAGACCCCGATCGCGCTCTGCGAGGTGCAGGCTTACGCCTACGCGGCCTACGTGGGCCGGTCCCTGTTGGCGCGCGCGGCGGGCGACACCGCCGTCGAGCGTCGTTGCGCCGACCGGGCCGAAGCCCTGAAAGCGGCCTTCAACGAAAGGTTCTGGCTCCCGGACCGCGGGTATTTTGCGCTCGCACTGGACAAGGACAAAAGGCCCGTGGACTCGTGCACCTCCAACATGGGCCACTGCCTGTGGGTGGGCATCGTGGACGAAGACAAAGCGCCGCAGGTTGCCGAACGGCTCATGTCACCGGAGATGTTCACCGGCTGGGGCATCCGCACCCTGGGCTCCGACATGGGCGCCTACAACCCGGTCAGCTACCACAACGGCTCCGTCTGGCCGCACGATACAGCGCTCGCCGCCACCGGGCTCATGCGGTACGGCTTCGTGGAGGAGGCCAGCAAGGTGGCGGGTGGATTGTTCGACGCCGCCGAACACTTCGGCGGCCAGCTCCCCGAACTTTTTTGTGGCTTTGACCGCGGCGACTTCACCAACCCGGTTCCCTATCCGACGGCGTGTTCCCCCCAAGCATGGGCGGCTGCGGCACCGGTCCAACTCGCCCGGATCCTGCTGCGGTTCGATCCCGACTTCACCCGCAGTGTGCTCCACCTGGCGCCGATCCTGCCGGCTTCCCTGGGCACCTTTGAGGCCGACAACGTGCTGCTGGGGCGATCACGGATCAGGGTGGAAGCGAACGGTTCTTCCGGCAGCGTTGCCGGTCTCCCCGCGGGACTGGAACTGAGGTCCGATCCGCGGCCGCCCCTTACCGGAGAGCTGTTCGGCTAGAGTTCGTGCTCCATGACGAAGTCGTGCTCTACGGTGTTACCCAGTTTGAAGGACTTGGTGCCCACTTTCTGGAAACCGCTCTTCTCGTAGAAGCGGATGGCTTTGGCGTTCTCGCTGTTCACGCCGAGCCATACACCCGCCGCGCCCTTGTCCGCGGCGTGGGCCAGGGAAGCCTGCATCAGCCTTGATGCCGCTCCGTGGCCGTGGTGGTCCGGGTGGACATAGCACTTGCTCAGCTCCGTGGACGGCAGGAACGAGAGCACGGAGGCGACGTCGGGATCGCTGGCCGGCTTGGCAACCAGGAGGGTGTAACCGTTGAGCTGGCCGTCGTCGTCGAGCACCAGGATGGTGATCTTCGGATCGGCCAAGTAGTCCAGGAAGTTGGACTCGCTCAGCGTCTTCTCAAGGTGGGCCTGAATGTCCGCCGGTGAAGCGCCGGGCGGGCAGGCCAGCGGAAAGGTGACGGCTGCCAGCTCAGCCAGTTTCCCGGCGTCGTGTGCGGTTGCCGTGCGGATGGTCTCGGTCATGTGTTTCCCCCTCGGAGTTCCTTGGGCAGCTGATGCCCCTAAGAACGAATCTTAAGGGCATCAGCTGGGCAAAGAACTCCGGATCACAAAGTAGGGGTGGCCCTGACGGCGTTGGTGCCCCTGTCCGCGACTACCTGCGCATCACTGCCGGAATCGAGGATGGTGTTGCGCGCTGAAGCGGGATCCACCTGGACGGCGGTCACGGCCAGGTCCTCTACGTCATCAGTGGCCAAGAGGGCATCCACTTGGGCTTCGAAGCAATCATCGCTTGTTGAGGAGTGGACGTTCATGGCCACTACATGGTTGTTGGACACGAAGTTTCCGGCGCCCTCGCGCAGCCGGACGATGACCGGCGTCGCACCTTCCGGACGGATGCTCGCCGAGTCGATGATCTGCGAGAAATGGTTCCCGATCACGGAGTTGTTGCTGCCGCTGACGGTGAGGATCCCGTGCAGGTCGTCCAGCCCGTTGTCGATCCCCAGGAACGGTGTCCACGGCTCATGGTCGCGCAGGAAGTGGTTGGTGGCTACGAGGTTCTCAGAGCTGTTGCCTTCAAGGACCACCATGCCCGGGTAGAAGGAATGCAGGCGGTTGTTGGTGACGCTCGAGCGGGTGACGCCGCTGAACCGGACGCTGCTCGCCCCGCGGGGGAAGACGTTGTTGGCAGTGACCAGCAGGCCACCATGGTTCTCGGCGTAGATCGAGTGGCCTTTGAAACCGGCCCCGATAAGGTTGTCGGTGATCTTGGACGCCTGCCCCCAGCCGCGCAGCTCGATGCAGCTTCCGCACTCCGCGATGAAGTTGTTGTGGATGGAGAGGGCGTCCGCGTTGTGGATGGTCAGCGCGTGTTCAAGGTAGATGAAGCCCATCTCATTGACGCGGAAGGAATCGTTGGCGCTGGCTACGTGGATGCCGGTCTTGCCATTGACGTAGCTGTTTTCCGCGGGCAGGTCCGAGCCGTCCGGGGTGAAATGCAGCCCGTCGATGCAGAAGTTGGCGAACTCCACTGAGCTGATCCGGGGGCTGCCCGCCCGCTCGACAAGGAACGCAGCTCCATTCGCTGGGTTCGCGCTGTCTGCGACGGGGAGGTCAACCAGGACCCGGCTTCCCCCGGGCCACAGCTCGTGGAGATCCGGCCATTCGTCTTCGGGAACGTTGAACCGGATGCTTGAGGACGTAAAACCGTGTCCCGAGCCCTGGATCCTGAGGAAGCTGATGTCAATCAAAACCTGTGTCCGCAGGCGGTAGTCGCCGGGCGGGAGGTAAATCACGGCTCCCGGCTTGCCGCCGTCGTTCACGTTTGAGACGTTCTGGCGGTCCTTGATGTCGGCGATGATGCTGTTGATGGCCTCGCCGACATCTTCGGAGGGATTGCCGACGTGCCAGCTGGTCACGTCGTAGTAGTTGCTGCTGGACATGGTGTGGATCCTCTTGGAGTGGGGGAGGTGGTCAGATGGCGGGTTGGTGGTCGGGCAGTTCGGCCAACAGCTCGTCCGACGTCGGCGGATTGGCGCCCGCGCGCCGCACCGTGATGGCCGCGGCCTTGGTGGCCAAGCGCCCCAACGCCTCCAGGGCACCGGGCCCCAGCCCTTCGGCTTCCCTTGCCATGAGCCCGTAGATCAGGGCGGCCATGTAGGAGTCGCCGGCGCCAATGGTGTCCACCACTACAGACTTCACGGACGGAACCAGAACCTGCCCTCCCCGGGTTGAGAGCAGCGATCCGTCTGAACCCTTGGTGACCACTGCCAGGCCGGCCCCCAGGCGCAGGATGCGTTGCGCAATGTCTTCCAGCGCCAACCCCGGATAGAGCCACCGGGCGTCCTCATCGCTGAGTTTGACCACCTCAGTGAAGGGGATGAGGTCCTCAAAGATTCCCTTCGCTTCGGCCTGGCTGCCCAGCAGCGCAGGCCGGATGTTGGGGTCGTAGGTCACCAGGCAGCGCCGGTACGACTGCTCCAGGAGTGTCCGGACTGCCGCCGCTCCGGGTGCAAGGAAGGTGGCGATCGATCCGGTGTGAAGAACCTTGGGAAGGGTCATCGGTGCGGTGGAGGGCAGGTCCCAGGTGATATCGAAGTCGTAGTGGGCTGAACCGTCGGATGCCAGGGTGGCGGTTGCCGTAGCGGTTCGGTCCCGTTTTCCGGGACCAGCCAGGAGCTCGACGCCGGCACTGGCCAGGTGCCGCTGGATGGCGGCACCGTGGTGGTCGTCTCCGATCGACGTCATCAAGGCGGTGCGGACGCCCAGCCGGCCAAGTCCGTAGGCGACGTTTGCCGGGGATCCTCCGGGGTGCTCCACAGTACCGCCGGGGGCGACGACAATATCCACCAGGGCTTCGCCAACAACTACAACGTCGGGGTCTGTTCCAGGGTGGGCAGGTTTTGCTTCTTGCATTCCGGGCTTTTCCTTAGGCGATTGATGAGACGGCGAGCTTGCGGACGGTTGCAGTGCCACCCTCAGCTGACAGCCAGTTTTGGAGGCTGTTGGCTTCGGGAAAAACGAGATCTGTCAGGACCACTTTGCCGTCCTGTGCGAAGACCTCCACGGAGCATTGGTCCACGACGATCAGCAGTTTAAGGATGCCGTCCTCCAAAGCGGCCGGGGCCGATTCCACTGATGCGAACTTCCCGTGGAACTGGGTGTCTCCCGACTGCCTGCGGTCCAGGGTGAGCCGCCCACTGCGTGTGCTGTAGCTCAGCACCGTGCGCTGGCTCCCGTCGGTGCTGCCAAGCAGGCTGAACTCAACGCGTTCGGCGCTTCCCGGAACAATCTCGGCTTCGATGACCTGTGCGGTACCGGGAACGGCGTCGGCCAGCCTAAGGGCAGTGCCGTCCAGATTGAACGGCGCGGGACCGGGCACTGGGTTTTCCTCCACCCGCTGTTCGGGAAGGACCGGTTGCTGGATCAGTTGGAGGGAGCCGTTTACTGAACTGAGCCGGAGTTCCCGTGCCAAGGTCATCGAGGACCGCCAGGGCGCCGTGGGCAATTGGTTGGCGTAGTCCCAGTTGTTCATCCAGCCGATGGTGATGCGCCGGTTGGCAGGGACGTTGCTGAAGGACACGGAGGCGTAGCAGTCGCGGCCCCAGTCCAGCCAGAGGCATTGCTGCAACGCCGCCTGAGCCGCATCCTTGTCGGGGAAGGACGACAACCCGGCGGGAGCGGCGAGCGAGCCCGCGTCCGGGACGAAACGGACGCCGTCGAAGTCCCCCACGAAGTACTGGCCGCCCGAACCGCCGGCCACGGCACCCGGGTTGACGTTGACGATCAGCACCCATTTGGTGTTGTCCGGATCGCCGTCCACCGCCAACGGGAACAGATCGGGGCATTCCCATTCACCGGCGTCCGCGTTGGCCGGGCCAAAGTCGCTGAGGAAGTCCCAGGATTTGAGGTCCCCGGAACGGTACAGGACTACCTTTTGGTGCTGCGCTTCAACTGCGACCATCACCCAGAAGGACCCTTCTGCGCCCTCGTAGCGGAAGACTTTGGGATCCCGGAAGTGCGCTGAATTCCTGGTGAGGACAGGGTTTTCATCGTATTTGAGCCACGTCATTCCGCCATCGGTGCTGTAGGCGAGGGACTGGGCCTGCGTGCCGCCGTACGGGGAGCCGGCCTTGAAGGCGCTGGTGTAGACAGCCACCAAGGCTGGGGAGTCGACCGTTCCAAAACCGGACGTGTTGCCGTGGTCCACAACGACGCTTCCGGAGAAGATGTCCTCAACCTCGTCGCCGGCAATAGCGACCGGGTGCTCAGTCCAGTGGATGAGGTCGGGGGACGTGGCATGGCCCCAGGACATGTTGCCCCAGACGTTTCCGTAAGGGTTGTTCTGGAAGAAGAGGTGGTACAAACCGTCGTGGAACACCAGGCCGTTGGGATCATTCAGCCACGTGTCGCTTGCCGTGAAGTGGATGGCAGGGCGGAACCGGGGGGTTACGTCCGGGGCTGTTTCCGGGCGTGCGGCATCAAGGCTACTGGACATGTGGTGCGTTCCTTTTGGGACGTTGAAGTGGCTGGCTGGGTGTTAGCGGGGAGCTGCGACGGAATCGCGGGTCACCAACGGACAGCCCAGGATGGTGGGGTGGAGTGCCATTAAGGACAGGTCTTCCTTGCCCTCAATGGCGTCAATAAGGTGTTCCGTAGCCCAGGCCCCCATCTCGTAGTGGGGGAGGGCGACTGTGGTGAGGCCGGGGTGGAGGTTGGCGGCGATCAGTTCCTGGTCGTCAAAGCCCACTACGGAAAGGTCGCGGGGAATGCTGAGTCCCAGTTCGGCGGCCGCCCGGTAGGCACCCATGGCCATGCGGTCGTTGTAGCAGAACAGTGCCGTAGGCCTCTCCGTCCGCGAGAGAATGCGTTTCGCCGCCTCATAGCCGCCCTGCACTTCGGAGGCCTCGGACTCGACAGGTGCCGCATCGCCGTCGAGCCCTGCTTCGTTGAGCATGGCCCGGAAGGCCTGCAGCCGCTGACGGGTTGCCGGCACATCATCGGTGTTGTTGATGAAGCCCACCCGGGTGTGGCCGGCGTCGAGGAGGGCGCCGACAGCGGCGCGGGCGCCGCCATCCTCGTCCGGTACCACTGCGGTGATGTTCCCGCCAATGGCAACGGAGTCCACCAGGACCGACGGGACGCTGGCCAGGTTCTCCGGAAGTTCCACGTTGCGGTGGTACATGGTGGCGTAAAGGATCCCGTCCACACGGCGCTCCAAGAGTGCCTGCACGTCGGCTTGCCTTGATTCGAGGCTGGCTGAACCCGGGGTGTTGATGATCATGAGGTTGTACCCCCGGGCTTTGGCGGCCTCATCAGCGCCAAGGATGATCCTGCCCGCGTGGGGCGTGGTGGCGATTTCCTCGCTGACCAGCCCCAGCATGCCGGTCCTTTGCGTACGGAGGGCCTGGGCCAGGCGGTTGGGGCCGTAACCGAGTTCTTCGGCGGCCATCCTGACTTTGTCCCGCGTTTCGGGGCTGATCCGGGCATAGGAAACCTCGTTGAGGACGTGGGACACGGTGGTGACGGACACGCCGGCGGCGACGGCTACGTCCTTGATACCGATGTTCTTGCTGCTCATTGACTCCCACGTCCTTATGGTTGGTGACGCCCCCGAAGGGGCTATCAGTAGGCTACTCGTTGATGGTGGCGCTAGCCCTTGACCGCACCCAGCGTCATGCCCGCCACGATCTTGCGCTGCAGCAGGAGCGTCAGCAGGATGACCGGGATCGAGTACACCGCGGCGAGGGCCGTCATGGAACCCCAGTCCAGGCCGAACTGCGTTTGGAAGTTCGCGATCACCACTGGCGTTGTCTGGGAGCGGATCGCTGTCATCAGGAGTGCGAACAGGAATTCGTTCCAGGAAGCCAGGAAGGCGAAGATCGCTGTGACGGCGATACCGCCGGACACCACGGGGATGACCACCCGCCACAGGGCACCAAGCCTGCTGCATCCGTCCACGGTTGCGGCTTCTTCAAGGTCCCGGGGGACTGACTCGAAGAAGCTGGACATCAGCCAGATCGAGAGGGGCAGCGAGATGGTGGTGTGCGCAATGGACAGGGCTATGGGGGTGTCGGCCAGCCCTGCGGAGGACATCATGGACGCCAGCGGAATGCCGATGGCCACCGGCGGGACCATGCGGGTCACCAGTGCGGCCATGATGAACACCCGGCCGCTGGGGGTCTTGTACCGGGTGATGCCGTAGGCGGCCGGCACTGCCAGGACCAGTGACAACAGCGTGCTGATGACCGCTGTTTGGATGCTGTTGATGAAGGATGCCACCACGCCGCTGCGACCCAGTGCGCTGGTGTAGTTCTCCAGCGTCCACTCGCGGGGCAGGATGGTGGGCGGGACGGCGATGGTGTCGATCGGCGTCTTGAACGACGTGAACAGCAGGTACAGGAACGGGAAACCGTACAGCACCATTGCTACCGCCAGCAGGATCCACAGGATGGTCCGCGTGCTGCGCCGGCCGGCTTCGAGCCCTTCACGGTTGACCCCGCGACGCCGGAGCACTTGTGGTTCGCTAAGGCCCGACGGCGGCGGGCTGGCTATGGTGGCTACGCTCGCGTTGCTCATCAGTTGTCCTTTCCTGGCCGCCAGATGGTTGCCACTGCGACGAAGGCAATGGCAAGCATGGCGAGGAGGTAGATAGTGCCCATGGCGCTGGCGAGCCCGGGGTCGCCGAAGCGGATCATGGTGCGGTAGATCAGCAGGCTCATCGTTTCCGATGCCGACTGTGGTCCGCCGTTGGTCTGGATGAGGATGGTGTCAAAGGCCCTCGCAGCGTCGATTCCGCGGACCACCAAGGCAACAGCGATCACGGGGCGCAGCAGCGGAAGGATGATCCGGAACAGGAGCGCCGGAGCCCGGGCGCCATCCAAGCGGGCGGCCTCGAGCAGGTCGCCGGGAATGTTCTGGAGGCCGGCGAAGAGCACCAGACACATAAAGGACGTCGTGAGCCAGATATCTGGGATGGCCACCGAGAACAACACAATGTTGGGGTCGGACAACCACCCGATCTGGTTGGGGTCCGACAGGATGCCTGCCTGATGGAGGAGCGTTCCGATGAGGCCGAAGTTATCGATCATCAGGAACTTCCACAGGAGGCCCGCAACGATCGGGGCGATCATCAGGGGGTAGAGGAACACTGTCCGCCAGATCTGGGACTTCTTGCCCAGGGCAGTGAAGAGCAACGCCATGCCGAGGCCGAGGGTGAACTCCAGTGCTACTACCACCACGGTGTAGCCCAAGGTCCGCCATCCGGCGCTGGTGAAGGCCTCGGAGGTGAATGCGGTGACGTAGTTTTGGAACCCCACAAAATCGCGGGGGCCGCCGGCGATGGGGGAGATCTTGAAGAAGCTGTCCGCCACCAGGCGGAAGAGCGGGTAGGCCACGAATACGGCCAGGAACAGTGCCGCGGGCGTCATCAGATAGAGGGCGAAGCGGCGATCGGAGATACGCACGGTTTTCTTTTCTGCTGGTTGGGACCGCGGCCGGCACTGTCATTTGAGTGCTGATGGTGCCGGCCGCGGAGTCTTTACTTCAGGAGGTCCTGGATCTGCTTCTTGGCATCGGCCAGGAGGGCGGAGGTGTCGCCACCGGCCACGGCCTTCTGCAGCAACGGGATCAGGACGGTATCAACGATCTGCTGCCACTTGGCGGTAGCGGGGCGGGTGGCCGTTGCCTGGCCGTTGAGGGTCTCGATGAGTGGCTTGAAGCTCTCGTAACCGGGCTGGTCCTGGTACTTCTGGAAGGCGCTGATCCGCGATGCCAAACCGAGCTTGGATTCGATTCCCTTGTCGTTGTAGTCGTAGGCGCACTTGACGAACTTCTTGGCAGCGTCAGTGTTCTTGGTTGCCTTGGGAACGGAGAGGTACCACGGTCCCGGAACGCCTGCGACGCCGGCGCTGCCGCCAATCATTGCTGCGGCTCCCACCTTTCCTGCCACGGGAGCATCAGCAGGAATCTGGCGGTAGGCGTGGGCCCAGAATCGGGTCATGGCGGTCTTGCCTTGGTTGAACAGGTTCTGTGCTGCCGCCCAGTCAACCTGTGCTGCACCGCTCGGGGCGTCCTTTGCCAAGCTCACGTAGAAGTCCAGGGCTTCCTTGTGGGCGGCGTTGTCGATGACCACATTGTTGTCCTTGTCCAGGACCATGGGGGAGCCGGCCTGGAGGACGTGGGCCAGCCATTCGGTTTCAACTGCGCCCTTGACGTCCGTGCCGTACATGCCGTCCTTGGTGAAGAACTCCGAAATGTCCTGGTACTGCTTCCAGGTCTTGGGCGCAGCGAGCTCGTAACCGTACTTGGCCTGGAAATCGGCCTTGTTCTTGGCGTCCTCAAACAGATCCTTGCGGTACAGGATGATCTCGGCGTTGGTCCAGGCCGGCATGCCGATGAAGTGGCCATTTACGTTTGCTTCCTTGACGAGCGCGGGGAAGATGTCCTTCTTGGCGTCGTCGGTAAAGAGCTCGTCGATGGGTTGGACGGCGTCCTTGAAGCTGGGCAGCCAGACCGAGTCCAGGGCTGCGACGTCGAAGGACACGTTGCCGGAGGAGAACTCGCTGGAAAGGCGGTTGAACATTCCGTCGTAGGGGAGTTCGACGAAGTTCACGTCGACGCCGGCGTCCTTCTTGCACTGTTCGGCGACGCCCGTGAGTTCGGCGTGGCCTCCGGCTTCGACCAAAACGTTGATGGAACTGGATCCTCCGGATCCGCCGGATGAGGGCGCCGGGCCTCCGGCGCCACAACCGGTGGCAACGAGTGCGACGGCGGTGCACAGCCCGCCGAGGGTGACGAGCTTGGAGATGGTGTTTCGAGTGGACATCGCTGTCGACTCACTTTCTCTTGAACGGAGTGGCAAAAACGGTGCTGAGGTTCATTTGGGTGACAAATCGTTTTGCCAAAACGACTTGGCATGAGTGTAGGCCTCCAATATTTCTGGTGTCAAGGGTCACATCGGCGGGAGGTCCGGAGCGGATCGTGCCAAAATACTGGCCCGGATTTTGGCGTTGACAGCCCTCACAACTGCTCTTAGTGTTTCTCCCAACCCCCCTTGGATAAACGATTTGGCACGCCGTGCCTGACTGCCACCCCGAGGCGCCGGGCTATGGACGAGGACTGACAGGAGATCCAGTGGGAACTGGCAGGAAGCTTGAAACGACCGACCCGGGCCGCCGAATGCTCGTGGGGGCAGGGGCTGTGGGCACGCTGGCTGCGGCCTTGAGCCTTGGAACATCCCCAAACGCAGAGGCCGCGGAGGAGAGTAAAGGGGGTCCCTTCAACTCGCCGAACGCCTATGACGTCACGGCTTGGAAGATCAAAGGAAAGCCCAAGATCACGGCGGAGTCGGATATCGGTGCCGTCATCAATGACATCATCGCTGACATAAAAAAGCGCCAGGCGACGCCGGAGACCAGGCCGGGAGCCGTTGTCATCATTCCTCCGGGGGACTATGACCTTCTCACCCAAGTGGTGGTGGACGTGGACTACCTCACCATCGCCGGTTTTGGTCATGGCTTCTTCTCCCGAAGCATCAAGGACAACGTCGACACCACGGGCTGGGTAAACCTGCAGCCGGGCGGCAGTCACATCCGCGTCCTGACGCCACCTTCGGCGCCCCAGGCATTTCTCGTGCGCAGGAACGGAAGCCCCCGCCTGTCCGGGATCGTGTTCAGGGATTTCTGCCTTGATGGGGTTTCTTTCACCCCGGACGCGAACAGCTACAAAAATGGGAAGACCGGCATTGACGTCGCATCCGACAACGACTCCATCCACATCACGGGGATGGGGTTCGTCTATCTCGAGCACGCTCTGGTAGTCCGGGGCGCCGACGCCCTGCGGATCCACGACAACATGATCGCAGAATGCGGGAACTGCGTGGAACTGACCGGAGCCGGTCAGGCAACGATTGTCAGCGACAACCTGATGGGTGCCGGCCCCGAGGGAGTGACTCTTCTGGCCGAAAACCACGAAGGTCTCCTGGTCACAGGAAACAACTTCTTCCCCAGAGGACGCAGTCTCCTTGAGTTCACAGGCTGCAATCGCTGCAGCGTGACATCAAACAGGTTCCAGGGCTTCTATCCGGGCATAATGCGCCTTCTGAATGGATGCAAAGAAAACCTCATCACCTCCAACCACTTCCGCCGGGGCGCGGAAGGGTTTCCGCCCTTCATCGACCGCACCAACGGACTCGATGACCTCTACGGCGTCATCCATACGCTGGGAGACAACAACCTCATCTCAAACAACCTTTTCGCTTACGACGTCCCGCCGAACAAGGTTGTCCCTGCCGGTGCCCAGCCGACCATCATCCTGATCGCAGGAGGGGACGGCAACGTCATAGCCACCAACCACGTGGTCAGCAATGTTGCCACCCAGCACGTGGTTCTTGACGGATCGACTACCCATTCGAAGGTGCTCGACAGCGGAGCCGCGTCCACCATCACCTCATACAGCCAGGACACGGCCATCCGGCCCACCCCCTGACGCTCAAACGCATAAAGCACGACGGCGGCTGGCCACCTTGGTGACCAGCCGCCGTCGTGCTTCCCGAACCTTAGTCCGCCTTGACCGCCAGCACGGGGCAGTCAGCCTCCAGCAGGATCCGCTGGGAGACGCTGCCCATGATGAGCTTGCCCACCGGGCTGCGGCGGCGGAGGCCGATCACGATCAGCCCGGCGTCATGCTCGTCAGCTGCGTCCAGTACTTCGGCTGCTGCGTCGTGGCCGCGGATGGGCTGCTTGATGACGTGCTGCACGCCCTGCGAAGCAAGCCGTTCCTCGATGCTCTGGATGTCCGGCTCCTGGGCGTAGCGATTGTCCACCAGGGCGTCGCCCTTGGAGGAGTTGATGACAAGGAGGGTTTCGTTGCCCTTCTTGGCCTCGGCGATGGCCTGGGTCAGGGCCGCTTCGCCTTCCGGTGTAGGGACGTATCCCACCACGATGGTCATGGTTTCTCCTGTTTCCGATGGGTTGGGATGGTGGCTTCCGTGGTGGTTGACGGCGGCACGGACGCAACGGCGTGGTCCGCGCTGGGTTCAGCGTCGTCGTAGCCAATGGGCATGGCCTTTGCCGGACGGCTGCGCCGGATGACCTTGAGCACCAGCGGCCACGCCAGGATGATGCCGATGATCACGTAAATCCCGACGGCGATCGGCTCGCTGAAGAGCCCGGCAGGGTCGCCGGCACTGAGCTGCAGGGTCTTGCGGAGCTGGCCTTCCAGGCGAGGGCCGAGGATGACGCCCAGAATGAGCGGCAGGACGGGGAGCCCGAACCGCCGCATCATGAAGCCGAGTGCGCCGAGGACCAGCAGGATTACCAGGTCGAACGCCTGCAGGTTCACCGAGTAGGCGCCCAAAGTGGCGAAGAACAGGATGCCTGCGTACAGGTACGGGCGGGGGAGCTGCAGGAGCTTGGCCCACAGGGGTGCCAGCGGAAGGTTGATCAGCAGGAGCAGGAGGTTGCCGATGAAGAGGCTGGCAATCAACGCCCAGACCAACGGTCCCTGGCTGGAGAAGAGCTGCGGACCAGGCTGGATGCCGTAGGACGTAAATGCTGCGAGCATCACGGCGGCCGTTGCGTTGGTGGGCAAACCGAGGGCCAGCATGGGGGTGAGCGTGCCGGCCGCCGCTGCGTTGTTGGCAGCTTCCGGCCCGGCCACGCCCTCAATGGCACCGTGTCCGAATTCTTCGGGGTGTTTGCTGAGGCGCTTTTCCGTGACGTAGGAGAGGAACGTGGGGATTTCGGCTCCACCTGCAGGCAGTGCGCCGAACGGGAAGCCAAACACTGTGCCGCGAAGCCACGGCTTCCAGGAACGCTGCCAGTCCTTCTTGCCCATCCAGGGACGGCCCACCGGAATGATGTGCAGCGGAGTGCGGCGCAAATGGGCGGCCACCCAGAGTGCCTCGCCCACGGCGAAGATTGCCACGGCCACCACCACAATGTCCAGTCCGTCGGACAACAGCGGAATGCCGAACGTTAGGCGGCTTTGACCGGTCACGGAGTCCAAACCAACCAGTCCGATGGCCAGGCCCAGGCCCAGGGAGGCGAAGCCGCGGAGACGTGACTTGCCCAGGACCGCGGTGACGGCCAGGAGAGCCAGCATCATGATTGCGAAGTAGCTGGGCGAGCCCAGGCTGACGGCGAACTTCACAACGATCGGCGCGCAGACGGCAAGGAGGGTGGTGCCAATGGTTCCGGCAACGAACGAGCCGATGGCCGCCGTCGCAAGCGCTTGGGCGGCGCGTCCCGCCTTGGCCATCTTGTTGCCTTCAATGGCTGTAACCACGGATGAGGATTCACCCGGTGTGTTCAACAGGATGGAGGTGGTGGAGCCGCCGTACATGCCGCCGTAGTAGATACCGGCGAACATGATGAACGCGCTGGTGGGTTCAAGGGCATAAGTAACGGGGAGGAGCAGTGCCACGGTCATGGCCGGGCCCAGCCCGGGGAGGACACCAACAGCGGTGCCCAGGATGACGCCGATCATGGCGTACATCAGGTTCATGGGAGTCAGGGCGGTGGAGAAACCGTCCATCAAGGAGGACCAGACGTCCATCAGAGGATTCCTTCCAGGAGCCCGGCCGGCAAAGCAATGCCGAGGCCGAGGTAGAAGCCGTAGAAGGTGAGCAGGGAGAGCGCCACGGAGATGATTCCGTCGCGGATGTACCGGCGGCTGCCCAGGGCAAGGACGCTGCCCCAGAACAGGACGGTGCCGGAGATGACCCAGCCGGCCCAGTCGATCAGCAGGATGTTCAGGAGGAATGCACCCGCCAGCGGAAGGATGGTCTTCCAGTCCGCAGGATGGGTCAGGTCCACATCCTCGCCTTCTTCGGCTTCGCCTTTACCGCCACGGAGGACGTTGATGGCCAGCATCACGGCGCAGATCAGGAGAATTCCGGCAACGATGAACGGGACCGTCTTGGGGCCAACGGGGTCTGACTTGGAGTACGGGGTTACCAGGCCGTTGGCGTCGAGGAAAACAAGGACGCCAACCACGCCGAGCAGGAGGGCTACCCCCAGCTCGGCGCGGCCTTTCAAGCCTGTTACTGCAGAGCTCACGCCAGACCAAGCTTGGTGAGGACGTCCGCCACCCGCTTGTCCTGGTCGGTCAGGAAGGTCTTGAACTGATCGCCGGTGACAAAAGCGTCCGTCCAGCTGTGGGTCTTCAGCGCTTGCTTCCAGCCCTCGGAAGCGTGCATTTTCTCCAGTGCGGCGATCAGGGACTGCTTGTCGGCGTCGCTGATGCCTGGAGGGGCCACCACGCCACGCCAGTTGCTGAACACCAGGTCAATGTTGGATTCCTTCAGCGTGGGTGCGTCCACGCCGTCGAGCCGCTTTTCACCGCTGGTGGCGAGCACACGGACTTCGCCGGACTTGATCTGCTCCAGGTACTCACCGGCGCCGGAAGCGGCAAAGCCGAGCTTGTTGCCCAGGATGGCGGGCAGGAGGTCGCCACCGCCGTCGTAGGAAACAAAGTTGACCTTGGTGGCGTCGATGCCAACGGCACCGGCCAACTGCATCGGCAGCAGGTGGTCAGGTCCGCCGGGGGAGGAGCCTCCGCCCACTGAGATGGATCCGGGATCAGCCTTCCAGGCTTTCACAAGGTCGTCGATGGTCTTGTAGGGGGAGTCCTTGCTGACCATGATGGCGCCCGGCTCTTCAATCAGCTTTGCCAGGGGCGTAGTGTCCGTCAGCTTTGACTGCGACTTGTTGGTGTAGCTGGCACCAACGACGCCCAGGCCCATCAACATGGCGAGATCGCCATTGCCCTTCTCATTGACCACCCGGGCCAGGCCGACAGTGCCGCCGGCACCGGCGAGGTTAAAGACCTCGGTGTTGTTGGCGATTTTCTCGTCATCAAGGACCTTGGCCGCTGCGCGGGCCGTGGTGTCATAGCCGCCGCCGGGAGTGTTAGGCACCATGATCTGGAGCCCGGTGATGGGTCCGGCTGCTGCGCCGGAGGTTTCCGAACCGGTGGAGCTCTTGCCTGTGGCACCGCAACCTGTGGCCATCAGGGCGAGGCCGGCGGCAACGGCGGCGACTCGCAATGCGCGGATCTGGCGCATGGTGTTCCTCTTCTCAGTTATGAATTCTGTCCAGGGCGGTCATCGTTGAGCCCCGGGAACTGATGCTAGGCGGGGGCGTGACGGCGATCACTCTTGTGTTCGCAGTGATCTTTAAGTTCATTGCGTTCACGGACCGCAAAGGTCCTGGAAGGCTCTGGGGTATAGTTCCCGTACGCCACGCGGAGCACCCCCAGCCAGCTCCGATCACCGGCACCACCTAAGGAACCGCACCGTGACTCGACGCAGAGGCATGTCCCTTGCAGGGCAATACCTGGTACTGCAGTTGCTCATTGTGTTGGCCGTCCTGGTAGCTGTTGTGGCAATCTCCCTGGCCCAATCCGCCGAAGCTTTCGAACGGACCGAGGGGCGCAGGGCGTTGTCCGCCGCCGAAGCCCTGGGCAACAACCCCACCGTACGGGCACTGCTGCCCACGGCAGAACCACGTGGCGGTTCAGCCCTTCCGGCAGTT
Organism: Arthrobacter sp. LFS091; assembly: GCF_047977885.1. Classification (NCBI taxonomy): domain Bacteria; kingdom Bacillati; phylum Actinomycetota; class Actinomycetes; order Micrococcales; family Micrococcaceae; genus Arthrobacter; species Arthrobacter sp. LFS091. The sequence continues at coordinate 226,884 of NZ_JBFPFP010000002.1, read as the reverse complement.
GCCGAGTCCGTCCGCACGGTGTCCGGATCGGCGCACGTAGCGTTGGCCAAATTGGATGGCACCGTCATCACTGCCTCCGACCCCGGACTGATAGGCCGCAAGCTTCCCCTGGGTGAAAGCAGGGTCATGGAGGGCCGTGCCTGGACCGGTGTACTCAACGCCAACAACAGCGAAGTCCTTTCCGCCCACGTGCCGGTCATAGACGACTCCGGAACCATGATCGGCATCGCCTCGATCAGCCGCAACTATCCCTCCACACTGGAACGCCTGGGCGACGCCGTGCCCAACCTGCTCACCTACCTGGGCGTTGCAAGTGTCCTGGGAGTGGCCGGCTCGCTCCTGTTGTCCCGGCGCGTAAAACGCCAGACACTGGGCATGGAACCCCGGGAAATCACAGGTCTGGTGGAGAACCGCGAAGCCATGTTGCAGGGTTTGAAAGAAGGCGTTGTCGCGTTGGATCCCCACGAACGGATCACCGTGGCCAACCAAAGCGCGCGGCAGCTCCTGGGCCTTCCGCCGGACTGCGTCGGCAAGAAGCTCCGGTCCCTTCATGTGGACCCCGCGCTGAAGACCGTCCTGACGCGCGACCAAGCAGACCCGGACCAGTTGGTGCTGGTAGGTGAACGGCTGGTGGTGATGAACCGCGTGGCCCTCCACTCGCATGGGCGCGACATCGGTTCAGTGACAACCCTGAGGGACCGGACAGAACTGTCCTCCTTGGAGAGCGAACTGGGCGCCACCCGCACAGTCACCAACACGTTGCGGGCGCAAGCGCACGAGTTCGCCAACCAACTCCACGTCATCTCCGGCCTGATCCAGATCGGCGAATATGATTCCGTGGTGCAGTTCGTCAACGGCGCTACCGTGGAACGCACCCGGCTCAACGACGACATCACCAGCCGGATCGAAGACCCCGCGCTCGCCGCCCTGCTTATCGCCAAGGCCAGCCTGGCGTCGGAACGTGGCGTGGACGTGCAGTTGGACCCCGGGTCCACTCTTTCGCCGGTGCCCGAGGAACTCTCCCGGGACGTCACCACCGTGGTGGGGAACCTGGTGGATAACGCGTTCGACGCCGTCACCGGGTTTGCGGGGGCAGCGGTCACCGTTCTGGTGGCCGACTCGGTGGACGGCGTCACCGTCACCGTTCGGGACAACGGCCCCGGCGTACCCTCGGATTCCGCAGAAGAGATTTTCCGGCAAGGCTTCTCCACCAAGGACCCGGGCCCCGGAGACGCCCGGGGCTTTGGGCTGGCGCTCTCGCGGGTGATTTGCCGGCGCAGCGGAGGGGACCTGACCGTGGCCAACGACGCGGGTGCCGTATTCACTGCCCGGTTCACAAAGCAGGATTCACACGCAAAGAAAGAGGCAGCGCAGCCGTGATCAAGGTCCTGATCGTCGACGACGACTTCATGGTGGCTAAAGTGCACGCCGGGTTCATCCAGAGGACACCCCACTTTGAAGTGGTGGGAGTGGCCCACACCGGAGCCCGTGCCGTGATCGAAACCGAACGCCTTCAACCCGACCTGGTGTTGCTGGACATCCACCTTCCGGACATCAGCGGCCTGGACCTGATGCACCAGCTCCGGGACGTGGCCCCCGACCTGGACGTGCTGGTTATCAGTGCCGCCCGGGAAGTGGAGACAGTCCGCAAAGCCCTGCGTGGCGGGATAGTGCATTACCTGATCAAGCCGTTCTCCCAAGCTGACCTGCAGGAAAGGCTGGAACACTACCTCAGCGCCTACCAGGGACTGGATTCTTCCAAGGACCAGGCTGAACAAGCCGACGTCAATCGGGTATTCGGTGTCAGCGTCTCTGAGCGGTCACTGCCCAAGGGCTGCAGCGTGGAGACCCTCGAATTGGTCGAATCCGCGCTCAAGTCCGCGCCCGGAGACCTGTCCGCCGCCGAGGTTGCCGAACAGCTGGGAACTTCCCGTGTGAGCGCCCGCCGCTACCTTGAGTACCTCCACGACGAAGGTGCGTTGGACGTCCGACTCAAGTACGGCGTCGGACGTCCTGAACGGCGATACGTGTTGAAGGGGCGGTGACGCGCTAAACCCCCACCGTCTTCAAGTAGCTCCGGATCCCGTCGACCACCAGCTGGTGGTCGTCATCGGACGACAACCCGGAGACCGTGATCGCCCCAATGACGCCAACCCCACGAACCCGGAGCGGGAAGGATCCCCCAGCCAAGGTGTAGTCCTCCGGAGCGAGCCACCCACCGCCCAGCGGGTTGCGCTCAGCGAACTGTTCCCCCAGCAAGGCCGTGCTGTGCTCAAACCGCAGCACGGATGCAGCCTTCCGGCGGATCCATTCTTCCTGGTCTGAGGTAGCACCGGGAAGGACGCAGCGGAAGAGCACGATGTTGTGGCGGCGAATGTCGATTGCCACACCAAACCCGGAAGAGATCGCGTGGTTGGCGATCAGCGAGCCCAGCCGCCAGGCATCATGGTTGTCGAAGGCTGCGAAGACCAGCTCTTCCTCCTGCTGGAGGAGTTCCACGAGGCGGGGTGAGTCGCTCATGCGGCATCAGCGGTGTAGCTCAGGCCGATCTGCCGGCGGATCTCGTCCATGGCAGCCATGATGGCCACGGTCTCAGACTGGGGAAGAGTCGTTCCGGAAGTGGAACCCTCCCGGACCAGGCGTTCCAGTTCCGCTGCCTGGTACTGCATGCCCCTGCTGTTCACGGGCTGGTCGTAGCGTTCCAGCACTTCCCCGTCGGCTTTGAAGACGGTAAAGGGAACAGGGTTGTACCAGGTGTGCTCGATGTCGATCCAACCCTCGGCGCCGATCACCATGGCCCGGTTGGCGCTTGCTGCGTCAAGTTCGCAGTCGACGATCGCCTGCGCGCCGCCGTCGTAATCAAAAATCGCCGCCGTCTGTCGGTCCACACCGGTGGCCGTCACGGAAGCGCTTGCCCGGATCGCGGCGGGCGTGCCCAGGATGTCGAAAGCGAACGAGATGGGGTAGATGCCGAGGTCCAGCAGGGCCCCACCACCCAGTGCGGGATCGTTCAAGCGGTGGGAAGGATCCTTGGGAAGGCTTTGGTTGTGGCTGGCCACCACTTTCCGGACCTCGCCGATGGTGCCGGCCCCGATGACCTCGCGCACGCGGATCATGTGTGGAAGGAACCTCGTCCACATGGCTTCCAACGCCACGAGCCCTTTCGATGCGGCCAAATCAACAACGTCCTGAGCCTCCCGCGCGTTCATGGTGAAGGACTTTTCCACCAACACGTGCTTGCCCGCGTTCAGGGCCAACAAAGCATTCGCGTGGTGCATGGGGTGTGGCGTGGCTATGTAAACCACGTCGACCAAGGGATCGGCCACGAGGTCCTCGTAGCTGCCGTGCGCTGTGGTGACGCCGTGCTCTGCGGCGAAAGCCTTGGACGAGTCCATCGACCGCGATCCGACAGCCTGAACCGTGAAGCCGTTTTCCTTCAGATCCTTGGTTTGCAGGCCCGCGATGAAGCCGGTGCCGAGAATTCCCCAGCGGATGGTGCCGTCGGAAGTGCCATTGCTGAAGGTCACGGGCTTAGTCCTTTGATGGGTCGGTGAGCGGGTACGCCACAAACGCAAAGCGCGTCGAATCCGGCGACCAGCTGTTGACGTTGAGGGTACCTTGGCCGCCAAAAAGTGGCCACGTTTGGAGGGGAACCGTCCAGTCTTCGGTGGATACAAGGACGACGGCGACCGGCAAGTCGGCGGGATGGCCTTCGGTGCCGCTGGGGAACCGGATGTACGTCGCGAAGCGGCCGTCGGGGGAGAGATGCGGGAACCAGTCGACGGAGTCTGACGTCAGGAGCCGCTCGAAACCGCTCCCGTCCAGTCGGATGCGGGCCAGCTGCGCGTGGCCGGGAGCAGAAGTGAAGGACTCGGTATTGAGGTAAATCCACTGGCCATCCGGCGAGTATTCCGGCCCGTCGCAGTGACCGGGCCCAACATCCACGCGGGCGGCAGTGCCGCCGTCGGACGCTATGGTCATGAGTCGACCGGGCTGGGTAAAGTCGCCCGCCTCGATACCCACGTAGGCCAGCTCCCTGCCGTCGGGACTGACGCCGTGGAGGAAATGGAAAGTGCCGTCGTCGTCCGTGATCCGCTGGGTAGGACCGCCGCCCAGTGATGCCCCGTAAATGTGGCCGTCGTTGGCTGAAAGGTAGATGCCGGAGCCATCGGGCGCGAGCACGTGATCGTTGTTCAGGTCCGGGACGCCGGTCAGCGGAACTTCTACGGGTTCGCCACCTGAAACGTCCAGGGTCCACAACTTGCCGTCCCCGTTGAGGACCAGCGCCGTACCATCCAAAGTCCAGTTGGGCGCCTCCAGCAGGATGCGATCGGTGCTGTACAGCAGCTGGGATGCGCCGGATACCGACGCGACCCACACCTCGCAACGCTGGTCGGGTTGGAGGGTTCGGGTCGCGTCGGCCACGGGCTAGTCCTTGCTGCTGAAGGCGGCGTCGAACGAGGTCTGCGACGCCGGGAAATCGAACTTCTTCAGCGCGGCGAGGGCTTCGGGGGCACCGTGGAGTCGGTCCATGCCGGCGTCTTCCCATTCGATGCTGATGGGTCCGTTGTAGCCGATGGCGGTCAGGGCGCGGAAGGAGGATTCCCAGGGAACGTCGCCTCGTCCTGCGGAGACGAAGTCCCAGCCGCGGCGGGGGTCGCCCCAGGGCAGGTGGGAGCCCATGACGGTGTTCCGGCCGGTGGGGCGGAGCTTGGTGTCCTTGCAGTCCACGTGGTAGATCCGGTCCTTGAAATCCCAAATGAAGGACACGGGGTCGATGCCCTGCCACATGAAGTGGGACGGGTCCCAGTTCAGCCCGAACGCTTCCCGGTGTCCGATGGCTTCGAGGGTGCGCACCGTGGTCCAGTAGTCGTAGGCGATTTCGGAGGGGTGGACTTCGTGGGCGAAGCGGACCCCTTGTTCGTCGAAGACGTCCAGGACGGGGTTCCAGCGGTCGGCGAAGTCCTGGTAGCCGGCGTCGATGACCTTCTCGGGGACGGGCGGGAACATGGCCACGTACTGCCAGATCGAGGAACCGGTGAATCCGACGACGGTGTCCACGCCCAAAGCGCGGGCGAGGCGGGCGGTGTGCTTCATTTCCTCGGCGGCGCGTTGGCGCACGCCTTCGGGGTCGCCGTCGCCCCAGACCTTGGAACCGACGATGGCTTCGTGGCGGAAGTCGATGGGGTCATCGCAGACGGCCTGGCCCTTGAGGTGGTTGGAGATGGCCCAGACCTTCAGATTGTACTTTTCCAGGACAGCGAGCTTGGACTCGACGTAGCCGGGTTCGTCCCAGCGCCAGGCGTCCAGGTGGTCTCCGGAGACGGCGATTTCCAGGCCGTCGTAGCCCCAGCCCGAGGCAAGGCGAGCGACTTCCTCGAAGGGGAGGTCGGCCCACTGGCCGGTGAACAGGGTGTAGGGGCGGGGCATGTCAGGCTCCTTCAATAGGGGTTGCGTTGAGCTGGATCAGTGAACTTTTGGCGGCCGCCGACTCTTCGATCGCGGCCAGTATGTGTTGGACGTTGAGTCCTTCTTCGAACGACGGCGACGGCTGGCTTCCGTCGCGAATGGCGAGAAGGAAGTCCCGGATTTGGTGCGTGAACGTGTGTTCCCAGCCGATGATGTGGCCCTGTGGCCACCAGGCTTCAAGGTAGGGGTGCTCGGGTTCGTTGACCAGGATCCGGCGGAATCCCTGTTCCCGCACAGGCAGGGTGGCATCCAGGAAACCCAGTTCATTGAGGGCTTCCAGATCGAACAGGAGAGTGCCCTTGTCGCCGTAGATTTCGAGTGTGAGGGAGTTCTTCCGGCCCGTCGCCACCCGGCTGACTTCCACCGAGGCGATTGCTCCGGAGGCGAGGCCCAAGGTTGCCCAGGCGGCGTCGTCGACCGTTACTTGTTCCGGGCCGTTGGGGCCGGGACGCTGGTCAACAAAAGTGTGCAGGCGGCCGGAGACTTCGGTGACGGCGTCGCCCAGGAGGTAGAGGACCTGGTCGATGGCGTGGGAGGCGATGTCGCCCAGGGCGCCGGATCCGGCGGTTTCCTTGCGGAGCCGCCAGGTCATGGGAGACTCTGCGTCGGAGAGCCAGTCCTGGAGGTAGGCGGCGCGGATGTGGCGCACGGTGCCGAGGCGGCCTTCGGCGATGAGTTCGCGGGCCAAGGCAAGGGCGGGGACGCGGCGGTAGTTGAAGCCGATCATGGACTGAACCCCGCGTTTGCGGGCCTTCTCAGCGGCGGCGGTCATAAGTTCAGCCTCGCCCAGGGTGTTGGCGAGCGGCTTTTCCACAAGGACATGCTTGCCGGCTTCGAGGGCTGCAATAGCGATCTCGGCGTGCATCCAGCCCGGGGCGCAGATATCGATGATGTCGATGTCGTCCCGATCAACGACCGAACGCCAGTCAGTGGCGGATTCGGCCCAACCATACTTGGCAGCGGCTTCGGCCACCTGGGCTGCGTCCCGGCCCACGAGGACCTTCTGCTCGAAGGCCGGGACGTCGAAGAAACTGGCCACGTTCCGCCACGCATTCGAGTGGGCCTTCCCCATGAAGGCGTAGCCGATGGCGGCAACCCCCAGTGGGCGGTCGGAAGGCAGGGACGAGTGTGTGGGCGTGCTCATGGTTCGTTTCCTCGCTGGGTTCGCTGGGGTTTAGAGGGTTGCGGTTTCCGGCGCCCAGTCCTCGGGCAGGGCAGCCGAGGTGGGGGCGTTGCTGGTGACATCGACGAAGGTGCCGGATTCGACGGACTCTGCGATTGAGACCATGCTGTCCAGCACGTGGTAGGCGAGGTCACCGGTAGCCCGGTGCGGGGTGCCGGCGCGGAGGGCCCGGGCCATGTCCAGCACGCCCAGCCCACGGCCGTTGGCGGGACCTGTCGCGGCGATGATCTCGGGTTCTTCCGCGCCCGGACGCCACAGCTTCAGGTCGCCGTCGAAATAGTTCGGGTCCGGCAGCGAGAGCGTCGCCTCCGAGCCGGTGATTTCCACGAAGCCCATGCGTTGGCGCGGCGACTCGAACGAGAACACACTGTGCGAGGACTGGCCGCCCTCGAACTGAGCCATTGCCGAAACGTGCGTGGGGACCTCGACGGCGAATTCCTCGCCGGCCTTGGGACCGGAACCGATCACGCGGGTCGCCTTCGCGGAGGAGCCGACGGCGGCCACCTTGCGGATCGATCCGAAGGTCTGGATCAGTGCGGTCAGGTAGTACGGGCCCATGTCGAACAAGGGTCCGGCGCCGTGCTGGAACAGGAACGCAGGGTTCGGGTGCCAGGATTCCGGTCCGGGGGTCTGGAACGTGGTCATGCCGGTCAACGGGGTACCGATGTCGCCGCGCTCGATGATCCGTCGCGCGGTCTGCAGGCCCGCACCAAGGAACGTGTCCGGTGCGGTGCCCAGGCGGATGCCCGCGGCGTCGGCTGCCTTGAGCAGGCCAAGACCGGACTCGCGGTCCAGGGAGAAGGGCTTCTCGGTCCAGACGTGCTTGCCGGCGTTGACCGCCGCCGTCGCCACCTCGACGTGAGCTGCAGGGATGGTCAGGTTCACGATGATTTCGACGTCGGGATGGTTCAGCGCCAGCTCCGGGGCACCCCATTCGGGGATCCCGTATTCCTCGGCGCGCGCCTTGGCCGCCTCTTCGAAGAGGTCGGCGATGACCAGGACCTTGACGTCCGGGAAGGTGGTGAGGTTGTCCAGGTACTGCTTGCTGATGTTGCCTGCACCAATGACGGCTACGCCTACAGTGCCTTTACGGGTGGAAGGTGTGAAGCTCATGCCTTGGCACCTGCCGATTCTGCGTTGAGGAATGCGAGGCTTTCCGTGATTCCTTCGAAGATGTCGCCTGAGTAGTCGTCAAATTCAACGACGCCAACCTCCAAGGACTTCGCCGCCGCAATGACATCCAGCACGGGGATGGTGCCCTGGCCCGCGGGCTGCTGGGCCTTGGTGTCGGTGTTGCCCGGGCCGTCCTTGATGTGGATCAGCTTCACGCGGTCACCGAGCCGGGCCAGCAGCTCCACGGGGTCCTGGCCGCCCACGGCAACCCAGTAGGTGTCTACCTCGAGGACGAGTTCCGGATCCAACAGGCCCTCGAAGTACTCCAGCGCGGTCTTGCCCTCGATGGTGGACTCCAGTTCCCATGCGTGGTTGTGGTAGCCCACGCGGATGCCGTACTCCGCACCCTTCTTCGCGGCGGCGTTGAGCTTGGCTGCCGTACCCTGGATGGTTTCCGCGTCCTGCCAGTGTTCAGCCGGGAGGAACGGGTCGATCACGGTGGTGATGCCCAGTTCCTTGGCGGCGGCGAAGATTTCGTCCTGGTCGGCCGACAGGAGCGGTGCGTGTCCTGAAGGAGCGGTCAGGCCGTTTTCCTTCAGCGCAGCCCCGAGCTCGGCTGCGGTGGCCACGAAGTTGTACGGTTCAACCTGCGTGAAACCGATCTCGGCGACCTTCTTGATGGTTCCAGGCAGGTCCTCCTGGATGGCATTGCGGAGGGTGTACAGCTGGAGTGAGTACGACATTGTTTTCCTTTGCGGGAGTGGTTTGTGCAGGGAATTCAGGCGTTGGCGCCAGTCTAGTTAGCGCCCGGCGAGGGAGCCACCGATTCCGCCAACGCTGAAGTACTTGTTCAACGTGGCGAAGACGATGATCGGGGGAAGCATCATGACGACGGCCAGCGCCATCACTGAGGTCCAGTCTGTGGCGTTCTGCTGGAAGAAGGATTGGACACCCATGGGGAGGGTGAAGATCTCATTGGAGCGGAGGAAGACGATTGCCACGAGGTAGTCGTTCCATGCGAGCAGGAAAGCGAAGATCGCCGTGGAAAGGATGCCGGGCAAGGAGTTACGCAGCACCACCTTGGTGAAGGAACCAAACACCGAGCAGCCATCGATCCACGATGCTTCTTCGAGGCTGATGGGGATCGAATCGAAGTACGCGGCCATCATCCACGTGGCGACGGTCATGGTGGAACCGACGTAGATGATGGTGATGCCCAGCAGGTTGTCCACCAGTCCCATCCCTGCGAAGAGGATGAACAGCGGAACCACTGAGGTGATGATCGGCAGGGACTGCATCACGAACAGGAGCAGGGAGTAACCGGAGACTGCCTTGGACCGGCCGCGGGACAGGACGTAGCCCGCCGGCGCTGCCACGGCAACGGAGACCACAACGGTGGAGAGTGTGGTGACCAGGCTGTTCTGCAGCCATGTCGCGGCCAGTGTTCCGTTGAAGACATTGGCAAGGTTTTCGAAGGTGAACCCGGTAGCGGTGCTGTTGGGCCCTGGCGTGAAGGCGAGGACCACGGTGACCATGATGGGTACCAGGACGATCACAGTGATGGCCAGGATCAGGACAAAACGCCACCAGCGTCCGCGCATGCCGGCTTCGGAGAGGACCCGGCGGGTTTTGCCTGATTCGCTGATGCCGAGGGCCGGGCCGGTTTCGGGGTGGGCGTGGAGTACAGCGCTCATTATTCGACGCTCGACTTTCGGATCTGGCGGTACAGGATGACGGAGATGACCACCAGGGTCATGGTCATGAGGAAGGCGATGGCAACACCGGGGCCGGTAGCGAAGTCCTGGAAAACCGTTCGGTAAGCCAGGACCACCAGCGAGGTGGTGGCACTGACCGGGCCGCCGCCGGTGAGGAGGTAGATGGTGGGGAAGTCGTTGACGCAAAAGATCGTCATGAGGATCCACGAGATGTACGTGGAGCGGGCGATCAGCGGCAGGGTGATCTGGGTGAACTGCTGCCAACGGCTGGCACCATCCATGCTGGCCGCTTCATAGACGGTGGTGTCCACCGAGGCCAAGGCCGCGGAGATCATCATCATCATGAAGGGGAAGGAAACCCAGACCTTGAACACCATGACGGTGATGGACGCCAGGGTCGGATCCGCCAGGAAGAGCGGCGTTCCCAGGCCAAGGCCCCGGAAGATCGAGGGGATCAGGCTGTCAGGTGTGGCAACCAGCCAGTTCCACGCGGTGGAAGACACCACGATCGGCACCACCCACGGCAGCAGCAAGAGGACCTTGAAGGTATTGCCTGCGGGGATTTTGGTCCGCAGCAGCAGGGCCAGTCCCAGGCCAACAAGCCAGGAGCCGAACACGCCAACAATCGTGAACCACAGGGTGAACTGTGCAGCCTTCCAGAACGCCGGCGAGGACAGGACGTGGGCAAAGTTTTCCCCGCCAACGAAGTTTCCGGTCTGGAGCAGGTCGCCGTCGTGGGTGGCCTGGACCGCGGCGTGGATCAGCGGATAGCCGTGGATCAGGACCAGCAGGACCACGGAAGGCAGCAGGAGCCAGAAGAAGGTCCTGGTGGTTTGCGCGCTCAGTTTGCTCTTGCGCTTACCAGGGGAGGCCCCCGGCCCGCCGGGGGCGAGCCCCCGGCGGGCCCGGGACAAGCCCGAAGGTGCGGTGGTGGATGTCATGGCTGGACCCGTCCTACTTCTTCAGGACGGATTCGAGGCCGGACTGGAACGTCTGCAGGGCGCTCTTGGCGTCCTTTGCCTGGCCGGTCAGGATGGACTGGCTGAACTGGTTGAGGGCCTGGCCGCCGTCGAGGGCTGCGAGGTTGGCGTTGAGGGTGCTGCCCTGGGAAGCGAACGTCTTGGCGATGGGCTGCCAGTCCTTGACGATCTTGACGTTGTTGGGGTCATTGGCGAACTCGGGCGTTTCGGTGATCGACTTGAAGACCGGAAGCGCGGACATGAGCTTCTGCTTCCACAGTTCCTTGAGCTGGCCCATGTAGTAGACAAGGAACTCTTCGGAGGCCTCCTGGGAGGGGGTGTTCTTGTACATCATGATGTTGTTCGGGAACACGATGGTGGCTTTGTCGCCGTGCGGGCCGGTGATGGGATCGGCAACCAGCAGGTCGCCGGAGGTGTCGCCCACGCGCTGGGGAACGTTGACCTGGAAGAGGCCGAATCCCGCCTTGCCGTCCTTCCACTGTGCCGACATGTTGTCAGTGGTGTAGCTGACCGCGGCAGGATCGATGATGCCGTTGGAGACGAGTTCCAGGACGAATTCCATGGCTTCGACGTTGCGGTCGTTGAGGAGGTCCAGTTCGCCGTTCTTGTTCCAGACGCCGCCGCCGTTGTTGACCATCATCATGATCATGGAGTGGTTGCCGTAGTTGTTGCCCGAACCGGCGCCGGTGGCGAAGCCAAACGCGCCAACCTTCTTCAGTGCCTTGCCGGCTTCGAGCAATGAAGGCCAGTCGGTGGGCAGGGAAACCCCGGCTTTCTCGAACAGCGACTTGCGGTACCAGAACACGCGCATGTCCAGCTGCCAAGGTACTGCGACGTAGCCCTTGTCCGACTTGAACGGATCCAGCACTCCCGGAAGGAAGTCGTCGAACTGGCCGTTGGCCTTCATCTTCTCGATGACTTTGTCTGCGTAGGCGATCTGACCCTGCTGATCAAACTGGAACGCCTGGAAGCCGCCACCGGTGGAAACAGCCGGACCGGTTTTGGAAGCGATGGCCGAGGAGAACGTCTGGTAGAAGTTGTTCCACTGGATGATCTGGTAGTTGGCCTTGGCGTTGTTGGCGCCGGAGAAGCCTTCAGCGATCTTCTTGGCGGAATCGTTGTAGGCCGGTGTTGCCCACGGCATATCCCAGAACTTGATGGTGCCACCGGCGCCGCCGCCACCGCCGCCCTGGCTGGCTGAGCCACCTCCGCAGGCGGCGAGAAGCGGCACTGAGGCCGCGGCGGCGGTCAGGCCGAGGAAGCCGCGGCGGGAGAATGCTTTGTTGGCTGTGGACTGAACATTCATAGTGATTCCTTTCGGGACCGGCAACGCGGAGTCCGCGTCGATACGCCGGTCCAGCTCAACTTTGAGTAGGGCAAACGGATACTGAATGGCTGGTACTGCTTTGTGTTGCGGTGATTCAGGTGAGGGTGGAAACGGATTCGGTCAGTTCCGCGAACCAACGCAGGTCTGAGGGGACGGTGCCTGCGTCGAGGTGTTCCTTCAGCCGGCGCCACGTCGCGCGGTGGGCGGACTCGTACAGGGTGGGCAGAAGCAGTTCGCCGTGCGGCCCGGTGACCTTGACCCTGGCCGGCCACGCCGCGGACGGTTCGGGCAGCGTGAGGTCGACGCCGCCGTCGTCAACCAGCATGCTGAGCTGCAGGGACGCGGGCCGGGCGTCGGACAGGATGCCTTGCAGCGCCACCGGCGCGCCGTTGGCGAGCACCGCCGTCGCCGTGTAGCCCCGCGGTCCGCGGTGGAGGACGCGGAGGCCGTCCAGCGGACCGGTAACGCGTACGACGGCGGCAAGATGGTCCGCCAGCAGCTCACCGGAGTTGGTGCCGGCCGGGGCGGTTGCGACGGTGTCGAGCATCGCGGCACGTCCGGCGAGGGAGCGGACTGCATCCTCGGCTGCCGGCATTGCTGGGTTGGATGCCCAGCGCTGGTCGAGGACCACTGCGGTGTTGCTGCGTCCGGCGGCCGTCTCGAGGGAGTCGGTGTTTTCCGGTGCCGGGTTGACCACAACAATGCCGCTCGCACCGCCGTCGATGGCAGTGACCGCCTCGGCGGTCCATCCTGGCCGGCCGGAGATGACGTGCACGTAGGCTTTTGCATAGGCGGCCGGACCGAACGATTCGGGCAGGGACGCGACCACCAACCCCACGGCACCGGCTACTTGGGCCTCCGGCGCGGACCTGACTGTGTACTTGTGGCTCATGCGCGGATTCCTTCGGCAACGGCTTGCGTCTCAAGGGTGGCTACCGTGGCGTCGGCGATGTCCAACGCGAAGGTCAGGTCGTCAATCAGGGTTTGCGCGGTGGGCGGCTGCTTCGCTCCCGTGGCGAGGGCAGCGAGTTCGCGCCACTCGCCTTCGTAGCCGTTGTGATCGAAGGGGCCGAGCACTGTGGTCGTGGTGCCCCGCGTCAAGGTGGAGGTGGCGGAACCGGCCTGGACGTACGACGGTGTGAAGTCGATGTGCAGGGCAGTGTCGTCGGAGATGGCTTCGAAGCTCCATTCCGGCTTCCATGTGTTGTTCATGGCCGCGCGGAGTTCGATGGTCCGGGTGGGGGTGCGGAGCGAGATGACGTAGCCGAAGGGGCGGACGTGACGTGCCTGCAGTACCTCGATGTCCTTGAAATCCGGGGTGAACCGGCGGATCAGCGGGAGGTCGTGGATGGCCAGGCCCATGATGCCGCCGTGGAGTGCGCCTTTGATGACCTCAGGGTCCGAGTAGTCGGGCGTGCCGTTGGCGGGGCGGGTGATGATCTCGGTGGCGAAGTCCTCGAACCGGGCGTTGGGTGGGAGGACGATCGAGGACCGGATGGTGTGCGTGGTCTCGGGGAGGTTGGCCCAGTTCTCCTGGGCGGCAAGCCAGCCCGGATCGAAGGTGTGCATTGCGCCGACGATGATCGGCACGCCGGTTTCCGCGCTGACCGCTGAGATCCGTGCGGCTTCCCCGGCGTTCATGGCGAAGGGCTTCTCGCAGAGGACGGCCTTCTTGCCGGCGCGGCAGGCGGCGATGACCTGTTCGGCATGGAACTGGTGGGGGCTGCAGATGGCGACAACCTCGACGGCGGGATCGCTGAGGAGGGCTTCGACGCTGGTGCTGTGGGTGGCGCCGACGCGGGCGGCGACCGACTCGGCGACGGAGGGGTCGACGTCCATGATGTGGCGGACGGTGAGGATGTCGGCGAGTCGGGCGAGGGACGTCAAGTGGATGGCCTGAGTGACAGGGCCGGCGCCGAGGATGCCAACACCCAAAGGGCGGGTGGCGTCTGTGTGGCTGGACAAGTTCAGTTACCTCTTCGTAAGCGGACTTCTGGAGGTGAATCGATGCGGGAGATGGTGAGTATCGATCGCCTTGATGTGCTGCTCATCACAACCTAGGGGGACTTTTGCCGACCGTCAAGCAAAAGTTGAAATAAGGCCGACATACTTCTGCTGCATGACACGCATAAGCAATCGTGTTTCACTAAAGGCATGACTTCAGCCAGCGGACACGACGCCGGAAATGCCTCCGTGGTGGAGGCCGGCAACCTTTCGCGCGCTGGCGACCTGTTCCAACTTCTCCGCGACGGCCAGGCCCGCACCCGTGCCGAACTTGCCGTCACCACTGGGCTCGCCCGTTCAACGGTCGCTTCCCGCATCGATGCCCTGATTAGTTCGGGTCTGGTCGGTCCGGCAGGGGAGGCCAGCTCCAGCGGCGGCAGGCCGCCGTCGCGCTTCGCTTTCAATCCGGCTGCGCGCGTGGTCCTGGCGGTCGACGTCGGCGCAACCCACGTGATTGTTGCCGTCACCGATCTCAGCGGCAGCATCCTCGCTGAGCGGCGGCTTGGCCAGGAAGTCGCCGACGGCCCCGAAGTGGTCCTGGGCCGTTTGGTTTCCGCGGGGCGTGAGCTCCTCGCGGAGGCAGGGCGGGAGCCCGGGGACCTCGCCGGAATGGGCATCGGACTGCCAGGGCCGGTTGAGCATGCCACCGGGCGGCCCGTGAAGCCGCCCATCATGCCCGGTTGGGACGGATTCGACGTCGTCACTTACGTTCAGCGATTGCTGCCCGTTCCGGTTTTGGTGGACAACGACGTCAACATCATGGCCCTCGGTGAACGGACCGCATTCTGGCCCGACCACGACAACTTCCTGTTCATCAAGGTCGCTACTGGCATCGGTGCAGGGATCATCAGCAGCGGTGAGTTGCAACGCGGCGCCAACGGCACTGCCGGCGACCTTGGACACGTCCGCGTTCCCCGCGGCGATGACGTCCTCTGCCGATGCGGCAACTACGGCTGCCTCGAAGCGATGGCCTCTGGTCCCGCCGTCGCCCGTCAACTCAAGGCGCAAGGGCTCGAAGCTGCCACCGGCGCGGACGTGCTGCGCCTGGTGGGCGAGGGAAACCTGCAGGCCATCCAGGCGCTGCGTCAGGCCGGGCGCGACGTTGGCGACGTATTGGCCACCGTGGTCAACCTGCTCAATCCGTCCATGATCATCATTGGCGGCAGCGTGGGGGAGGCCGGCGAACACCTCGTAGCCGGCATCCGCGAAGTGGTCTACAGGCGTTCCCTGCCACTGGCCACCACCCACCTGCGCATCGGTATCACCATGGCCGGGGACCGTGCGGCCATCCTGGGCGCGAGCCAAATGGTCACGCAACATGTTCTTTCGCCGGCCGTGATCGAAGCCACGCTGCAAGCTGCCGGCTAAGTCTTGTTTGTGACCGGCTGCCCTGCGGCGGCGTGATAGCAATGAAAGTGATGCCTATTTTCTCCCCCTCCCGGTCCGTCCAATGAGTCAATTCCTCGCCAAAGTCCCACGCGGCTGGCTGATCCTCGCGTGCATTGGGCTCATTGCCCTGAACATGCGCGGGCCTTTCGTTGCCGTGGCGCCAGTGGTGGATTCGCTGCGGCGGGACCTCGGATTCTCGCCGGTGGAACTCGGGCTGCTGACCGGCATTCCCGTGCTCTGCTTCTCCTTGGCGTCCCCTTTGGCCTCGTTGGCCGGGCGGCGCCTCGGAGCCGAGTTCGCGGTGATGCTCACCCTGCTTGGGGTATTGGCTGGTGTGGTGATCCGCTCCAGCGGCGGCGGTGCCCTGGTCATGGCCGGAACGGTCATCATTGGTTTGGCCATCACCATCGGCAATATCGCGGTGCCGCTCATCATCCGGCGCGACTTCGCACCGCGCCGCCAGGACACCGCCATGGGGGTCTACACGGCTGCTTTGAATGTGGGCTCGTTCCTGACCTCCGTAGCCACAGCACCTCTGGCGGAGTTGATGGGTTGGCGGCTTGCCCTGGCCGCCAGTGCACTGCTGGCGTTGGCCGCGATTGTGTTCTGGGTGCCCACAGTTGGTGCGCGGCGTGCTTTTGTTCCGGCCGCTGTTCCTTTGCCGGTTGCTTCCGATGCGGGCCGCGTAGCGGGTGTGCGCTGGCTGACCGTGGGCTTGACACTCGGCTTCGCGGGCCAAGCTTTCTCTTATTACGGTGTCACCGCGTGGCTGCCCAGTTTCCTCGCTGATGAGCTCGCCATGGGCACAGCCGAAGCCGGTGCCGGCTCCTCGCTCTTCCAGATCTTCGCGATTGTTGGCGGCCTGGGCGTGCCACTCCTGGCCCGCTTCGCCAGTACGACGACGGTGGCGGTCACGTTGAGTGCGTTGTGGCTGACCGTTCCCGTGGGCCTGTTGCTCGCTCCCGGGTTCTGGTGGCTGTGGTCCTCCATGGGAGGCATTGCGCAAGGCGGCGGCATCACGGTGATCTTCATTGCCATCATCAAGTTCGCGCACTCCCAAGCGGCCGCAGGGAAGATGTCCGCCGTCGTGCAGGGTGTTGGCTACTGCTTCGCGGCATTGGCGCCCACCATCGTTGGTTTCGTGCACAGTGTTTCCGGCGGCTGGACCGTCCCGCTTTTCGTGATCCTCGGCTCCGTGCTCGCGTTCTGCATATGCACCACGTTGTCCGTGCGCTGGGTGGCCCGGCAACGCTAGCTCTGGCGTGCCCGTTTCGATGGGTTGCTGCGGATTAGACGGTAGGAAGCGTCTTGCGTGTAGCCAGTCGTCGAAGTGGGGTGCGCTCCGGACATGGAGAAGCCCCGTTGCTGGGCTGCCTCCCCGACCATCGGGGTCACTTGTTGCGAAGAGTGCAGGCAGCCCAGCGTCGGGGCGTGGTGTCCGCGGCGTGTGTCGCGGGGCTTGTGGTGCCTCCTTAGGCGGCGACGAGCTCCTCTTCCGTGGCCTCTTCCTTGGCCTCGGTGAGGAATCGGGCGTAGGCGGGGATGGTCAGGAAGGTGGGGAATTCTTCGGCGAGCGTGACTTCTTCGAAGATGGCGCGGGCGTCAGCGAAGCGGTCGCCGTCGAAGCGTTCCAGCCGGGCGAATTCCTCGTCCAGCATGTCCTCGACCCATTCGCGGGTGATGATGTCGCCGTGGTCGGTGATCGCGTGGGAGTGGATCCACTGCCACAGCTGGGAGCGCGAGATCTCCGCGGTGGCGGCGTCCTCCATGAGGTTGTGGATAGCCACGGCCCCGTTACCGCGCAGCCAGGACTCGATGTAGCGGATACCTACCTCGATGTTCAGGCGCACGCCGCCCTCGGTGATGGTGCCTTCCGTGCTGGCGATGTCGATCAGTGCACGGTCATCGGGGGTGACGTCCTCGCGGGACTTGCCCAGCTGGTTTGGCTTGTCCCCGAGCACCTCGTCGAAGACTTCGCGGCAGACCGGCACCAGGTCCGGGTGGGCCACCCAGGATCCGTCGAAACCGTCGTTGGCCTCGCGGGTCTTGTCGGCACGAACCTTTTCAAACGATGCCTGGTTGGCTGCCTCGTCCTTGCGGTTAGGGACAGCGGCTGCCATGCCCCCAATTGCCATGGCACCTCGCCGGTGGCAAGCGCGGACCAGTTGCTCGGTGTAGGCCCGCATGAACGGCTGGGTCATGGTCACCTGGCCGCGGTCCGGGAGCACGAAGCGCGGCCCGCGGGTACGGAAGTTCTTGATCAGCGAGAAAATGTAGTCCCACCGGCCAGCGTTCAAACCGCTCGCGTGGTCGCGCAGTTCGTACAGGATCTCCTCCATTTCGAACGCCGCCGTGATGGTTTCGATCAGCACCGTGGCGCGGATGGTGCCCTGCGGGATGCCGAGAAGGTCCTGTGCCAGCACAAAGATGTCGTTCCAGAGCCGGGCTTCCAGGTGGTTCTCGATCTTCGGCAGGTAGAAGTACGGTCCCTTGCCCTGGGCCAGGAGCCGCCGGGCGTTGTGGAAGAAATACAGGCCGAAGTCAACGATCCCGCCGGCAATCGGCTTGCCGTCGATCAGCATGTGCTTCTCCGGCAGGTGCCAGCCGCGGGGACGGACCACAATGGTGGGCAGGTCCTCGGCAGACTTGAGCTTGTATTCCTTGCCCTCGGGGGAAGTGAAATCGATCCGGCGCTCCAGCGCGTCGGTCAGGTTCAGCTGGCCCTGGATGACGTTGCGCCACGTCGGCGTCGACGAGTCTTCCATGTCCGCCAGCCACACCTT
Organism: Arthrobacter sp. LFS091; assembly: GCF_047977885.1. Lineage (NCBI taxonomy): Bacteria > Bacillati > Actinomycetota > Actinomycetes > Micrococcales > Micrococcaceae > Arthrobacter > Arthrobacter sp. LFS091. The sequence continues at coordinate 208,921 of NZ_JBFPFP010000002.1, read as the reverse complement.
TGCCCCCGAGTTCAGGGCGTTGATGGTCATCTTCTTATCCACCGGACCCGTGATCTCCACGCGGCGGTCCTCCAAACCAGGTGCAGGGGGAGCCACCCGCCACGACGGGTCATTGCGGATGCCCTCGGTCTCCGGCAGGAAACGCGGATCCTGGCCACTCGAGATCTGGTTACGCCGTGCGTGCCGCGCCTGCATCAGCTCTTGACGACGATCAGCGGTAGCCCGGTGCAGCTTGCCGACGAACTCAAGCGCATCCGGCGTCAAAACCTCGTTCTGCCGCGAAATGGGCTGCGCGGTCAACGTAATGCCATTAATAGTGAAGTTGTCGGTGAAGCTGTTCATTTCAATCTCTCCTATGAGAAGCAAATGTTCGACGGCGGCACTTGCCTGGGTGGGTTGGGGCCGGAGGTGCGGTGATGCGGCAGCCTGCGTAAAAGGGGCCCTGCGTCCCGGTCCGTCCTCGCTCAGCGAGGTCGAAACCGGGACGTGGGGAATAGCAGGCAGAGCATTGCCGTTCCGCAGGCCGGAGGCGACAACCGCCGTCGTGCCTTCCGGTGAGCGAAGCGAACAGCTCACCTTTGGGCGTTTGATTAGTGGAATTGGCCCTCTTCGGTCGATCCGACCAGTGCGAGGGTGGATGCGTTCGGGTTGAGCGCTGTGGCGATGTCGTCGAAGTAGCCGGTGCCGACTTCGCGCTGGTGCTTGGTGGCGGTGTAGCCGCGTGACTCGGAGGCGAATTCCTTTTCCTGGAGCTCGACGTACGCGCTCATGCCTTCACGGGCGTAGCCGTGGGCGAGGTCGAACATCGAGTAGTTCAGGGCGTGGAAGCCGGCCAGGGTGATGAACTGGAACGTGAAGCCCATGGCACCGAGTTCGCGCTGGAACTTGGCGATGGTGGTGTCGTCCAGGTGCTTGCGCCAGTTGAAGGACGGGGAGCAGTTGTAGGAGAGCATCTGGTCCGGGAACTCGGCCTTGACCGACTCGGCGAACTTGCGTGCCAGCTCCAGGTCCGGGGTGCCCGTCTCCATCCAGATGAGGTCGGAGTACGGGGCGTAGGCCTTGGCGCGGGCGATGCAGGGTTCGATGCCGTTGCGGACCTTGTAGAAGCCCTCGGCAGTGCGTTCGCCGGTGATGAATTCCTGGTCACGCTCATCAACGTCGGAGGTAATCAGGGTCGCTGCCTCCGCGTCGGTGCGGGCAATGACCACCGTCGGCGTTCCGGCGACGTCGGCCGCCAGTCGGGCTGCGTTCAGTGTCCGGATGTGCTGCTGCGTGGGGATCAGGACCTTGCCGCCGAGGTGGCCACACTTCTTCTCCGATGCCAGCTGGTCTTCCCAGTGAACGCCCGAGGCGCCGGCGGTGATCATGGATTTCATGAGTTCGTAGGCGTTGAGCGGGCCACCGAAGCCGGCTTCGGCGTCGGCGACGATCGGGACGAGCCAGTCCTCGACGGTCTTGACGCCCTCGGCGTATTCGATCTGGTCTGCGCGGAGCAGGGCGTTGTTGATGCGGCGGACAACCTGGGGCACCGAGTTGGCCGGGTACAGGGACTGGTCCGGGTAGGTCTGGCCGGAGAGGTTGGCGTCCGCGGCCACCTGCCAACCGGAGAGGTAGATGGCCCGGAGGCCGGCCTTGACCTGCTGGACAGCTTGGTTGCCGGTCAGTGCACCCAAAGCGTTGGTGTATCCGCCGGTGGGAGCTTCCTCGGTGAGCTGCTTCCAGAGCTTTTCCGAGCCGCGGCGGGCCAGGGTGTGCTCTTCGGAGACGCGGCCACGGAGGCGGACGACGTCGGTGGCCGAGTAATCACGGGTGACGCCTTCCCAACGCGGGTTGGCGGACCATTCAAGTTCCAGCGCTGCGGCCTGCTGCTCTGCACTCTGCTCTGCTGGTTCAAATGAAGCGGTCATTGTCTGTCTCCTAGGTGGTGCCCGGCCCGGCCTCTGCTGCTTCGTTGCAGCATCGGCCGGGTAGCCCGGGGTCTGTATTTCTTTTTCGTAGGACCTACTTTTCTGCACTTTCAAGAGACTTTCTAGAGGAAAGGTATGGAAAGAAACGCACTTCTTCGCGTATTCTCAAGAAATGTCGCCTGTGAGCTGGAATCGCGAAGTAGTATCGCCGTCGTCGTCCCCTGCGTCCCCGGAACTGGACGTCATCAGCCTTGGCCGCCGCGTGCGGCACCTGCGCAAGCAGGCCGGGCTGACGCTGGACGGCTTGAGTGCCGCCGTCGGGACCGCTCCAAGCCAATTGAGCCTCATCGAAAACGGCAAGCGCGAACCCAAGTTGGGGCTGCTGCAGCAGCTGGCCGCCGCACTCAACGTCAGCATCGACCAGCTGCTCGGGGCCGAGCCGCCCAACCGCCGCGCCGCCCTCGAAATCGAGCTCGAAAGGTATCAGCGCGGACCCCTGTACGAGTCGCTCAACCTGCCCAAAATCCGCATCAGTTCGCGGCTTCCACTGGAAGTCCTGGAGTCCCAGGTGGGGCTGCTTCAGGAGCTTGAACGCAAGCTCAATGAACAAGCCGCGACGCCGGAGGAAGCCCGCCGAGCCAACGGTGAGTTGCGTGCCATGATGCGCGAGCGCGGCAACTATTTTCCCGAGTATGAGGCGGAAGCGCAGAAGGTCCTCAAAGGGGTCGGCTACACCACCGGTCCGCTGAGCCAGCACGTCATTGCCGACATCGCCGAGAACCTCGGTTTCACCCTGCACCACGTGGGCGATTTGCCCCATTCCACGCGCTCCGTGACGGATTTGAAGAACCGCAGAATTTATCTCACGCAGAACCAGCGGCAGGACCACGATCCCAGGTCTGTTTTGCTGCAGGCCTTGGGCCACTACGTCCTGGGCCATGAAACTCCGCGGAACTACGGCGATTTCCTGGCTCAGCGGGTGGCTACCAACTATTTCGCCGCTGCGCTCCTGCTGCCGGAGCATGCCACCGTGGAGTTCCTGCAGAAGGCCAAAGCCGCCAAGGAAATTGCCGTGGAAGACATCCGCGATGCCTTCGCCGTGTCCTATGAAACGGCCGCCCACCGCTTCACCAACCTGGCCACCCAACACCTGGGCATCACTACGCATTTCCAGAAGACCCACCAGTCCGGCATCATCTACAAGGCGTACGAAAACGACGGCGTGAACTTCCCGCAGGACCACACGGGGGCCATCGAAGGGCAGCCGTCGTGCAAGGCATGGACCTCCCGGGCGGTGTTCGACGTGCCGGACAAGTTCAGTGCCTACAGCCAGTACACGGACACTCCATCGGGCACTTACTGGTGCACTGCACGGACTGAACGGTCCGCGGCCGGCGAGTTTTCATTGAGCATCGGGGTCCCGTACCAGCACGTCAAGTGGTTCCGGGGCCGGGAGACGACTGCCCGTGCCACGTCCAACTGCCCGGACCCGAACTGCTGCAAGAGGCCACCTGCCTCGCTGGCGAACGAGTGGGCCGGCAACGCGTGGCCTTCCGCCCGTGCACACTCCCACCTGTTGGCCGCCATGCCTCCCGGAGCGTTCCCCGGCGTTGACGAGACCGAGGTCTACTCCTTCCTGGCAGCGCACTCCGAACGGTGACGCTCTCTCACGTTCCGCCCGCTTGGGGTGGACGCTCTCTCACGTTCCGTCGGTTTGGCGCGGACGCTCTCTCACGTTCCGCCCGGTTGGGGTGGACGCTCTTTCACGTTCCGCCCGCTTGGGGTGGACGCTCTCTCACGTTCCGGCTTGCGATCCCCGGAACGGCGGGGTCTTACGCGCACGTTAGATTCGACGGGCGGGGACCAGCTAGTCTGTGCGCCCGGTTTCGGTCCGCGGCACGCTGCGTGAAGGAAGCTCGGCGAACGCGGCGGCTTGAGCGCGCTGGGTGCGTAACGCTTGCGGATTCAGGTCGGAGCACCATGCGGGATAGACGCGGAAGCCGCGCTTGCCTGGATGGAGTTCGGAAGTGACATAGCCAAGCGAGATCAGGTGCGAGGGAGTGAAACGGAAGACCCCGAACCGGTCCCGGTCTTCTACGAAAACCATCAGTCCCGACATCAACTCGCCAGCCGTAAATGGCCTGGTCGATCCGCCTTCGCCGCGCTTCCAGACCGCCACAAAGGCGCCCGGTTTCGTCGGTGTGATCCGAGCCGTGCGGATCCGCCACCGCTCTTTCCCGAACAGTACGACCCCGGATTCATAGTCGCCGTTCTGCTCTTCTGCCTTGATGATGGGCTGCGGATCATCAGATGCCTGGACGCAGTCGGCGAAGTATTTGAGTGCACTGAAACTCACTCCCGAATCTTACTCGTTGAAGAATAGAGACTGCTCCGCGGCTATTGCCATCGACTACCGTGCCAAGGTCGACCGCTGGTCACTGCTTGCTACCGGAATTTGCCCTCGGGATCCTGCGCGCATCGAGTGTTGCCGCCGAGGGTGGTTCCGAAGCTGCTCGTTCCAAGCTGCATGGAGAACTTGCCATCCCCAAAACCAGTGGTCGTCTGGTCTCGGTTCGCCCCCGAAGGCTGTGTTTGTACAACGCTCAGGCCGTTGCTTTCAAAGACTTCCTTTACCGACTTATGTATGGCTTTAGCCTGATCTTCTGAGATCGCGCCCTGCGTACTGTCGTAATTGAACCGAGTGCCCTCCGTCCCGTCCGGCAGGGGGCATGCCATGCCGGGTTTATCTGGTGTAATTTGCGTCCAGTTGCCGGGGGCGAGAGCTTGAATTTGTGTGAAGATGTCGAGGTATTCCGTGCGGGCTTGTTCTGGTTCCATGGTCTGCTCCGCGGTGTTGGTAGGTGGGTTGGTGCTGGGCGTTGTTCCACACCCAGTGAGGGCAGCGAGGATGGCAACGGCAAGGCCTTGGATGAGAAATCTTCGCGGAGACATGGTGGTCATCGTTTCACATTCGTAAGTTGGTCACTCAGGCCCAAGGCGATCTTGGCTTGATTGCTGCTTGACTCGGTTCCGCGATCAAAGTATCCATAGACGCCGTCTTTGCCGCCGGTCTGTCCGTCGTGGGTTTTGGTGGGGTTCTCAACGGTGCCATCGGGCGCGGTGGTGCCGTCTGTGCCGAAGGTGACGGCACCGAATCCGGGGTCTTCGGTACTTTTACGCTGCCAGCCGAGCCCATGCCCGACCTCGGCTATGTGGTCCCAGTCGTAGGTTCCCCGGTATACGGTGCCGCCGGGGTTCAGGTGGAGATCGTTCACGGAGGTCACGTTGTCAGGGGCTCCAACGTCCCCGACGAGAACGAGGTTATCGACCGGCAGCTCGGTTTTGGCTGCTTCCATGGCCCCGAGGGAACCCATGGAGTGCCCAACGGCTGTTGTCATGGCCGTGTTGTCAAGGATCTGATGAACGGCATTGAGCCCTTTCACGTCGTTGCGAAGAGCAGGACCCACGACCTTTGCCTGGTCATTGCTGAACACACCCATACCCTGGGCCGGCTCAACACCAATCCAGGCAACAACAGCTTGGGAGCCCGAGTGACGACAAGAAGTCCCCGGCCGCGAGCCGCAGCAACCAATACCTTTATGGTTTGCATGAAATACCTTCAGGTAGCCCGTGCACTCGGCCAAGCGTTCCGCAGTGAAACTTTCTGCCTTATCGGCGAAACCAAGCGTCGGGACTGGAGCGTACATCAGTGTCGGTGTCCGCCTGGTGTGGTGGCGCCGATCTCCGGGAAGGGAGATCGGCAACGTTTGGCCGCGAATCGGCCTGCTCCTTGGAGGCTGCTATTAGTGCTGGTTCGCTGACCATGTCGAGAACGGTGGTGACGCCGAAAGTTAGTGATTGAGCCAACGCCCGTCACTGGAGATCCGCTGAGTCGAGTCACTATAGGGCGACAAAAACCAGCGAAGATCAACATCTGGAGCGAGCTATCCGACCAGTCGCTGGACCAGCACCGCCGCAGCTTCAACCACGGCGTCGGCCTCACGCTTGGTGGCGCTCAGGGCAACCTCCTGCCCCGACACCGTCACGATGTCCGTGATCACCGCGACTGTGAGCCTGCCAAGGGTGTCGTCGCTGGCGCCGAGGAGCACCGAGTTCTGCCGGACCCATTCCCGTCCCCGTTCCCGCCTGAGCAATTCGAAGCCCGGGGGAGTGTCGCCCTCGATGAATACCCGTTCCAAGTCCCGGTGCTTCCAGGTGTAGTCGAAGTAGCTGCGGCTGCCCACGTTGAACAGTGTCAGGGGATCGTCCTCGCCGGCTTTCCTAGCTTTCGCGACGGCGGCTGCGACGAGTCTTTCGTGTTCGTTCTGGTAGTCGTTCCAGAGGGCGAGGAATAGCTCGGTCTTTCCGCCGAAGTGGTGGTACAGGCTGCCCACACTTGATCCGGCGCGGGCCACGATGTCAGTAATGCCAGCATCGGTGAAGCCGTGTTCGATGAAGACCCCGGCCGCCGCATCCAACAAGTTGCGCTGGGTGGCCGCCGTGCGGGTCCATTGCCACGAGCCCGCGTTACTGGCAACGTCGGACGTCTTGCGAACCATGCAGGGCTCCTTCCGGGCAGGACGGACACCGGAGTGTCGAGCAGCTATTTTTTGGAATCCTATCGCCGAAAGAATCCACATAGCCAGCAGCCAGCCTTGACTGGCCCTAAAACACGGGAAATAATTCTGGAAGTCTGTTCTAGAAATACACGTTGCGGCATGTATCCGAATGCTGCGATTTTTGACGTCGGACGCCCCGAAACCCGGGTGCCGTTTTCACCGTTGGGCTGCAACTGGTTGAATCGCTATATAGCGCCAACTGGTCGCAGCCAAACAAGCCAGAGAGGAACGCGGCCTGATGTCCGTTTCAAGCAAGTCGTCCGGGATCACGTCGAACAGGTGGTTCAAACCCGTCGCCGTCACCGCAGGAGCTTTGGTGGTGGCACTGATCCTGGTTCTGGTGGCACAGTGGCTCCGGACCCTTCAGCCCGTCCAGCAATTCCTGACGGACTACCCCGGCCATTCGGCCATCCCTGAAGGCACTCCTACCGGATTCCCTGCCTGGCTTAACTGGACGCACTTCCTGAACATGTTCTTCATTGTCCTGATCATCCGTTCGGGGTGGCAGGTGCGCACCACCACGCGGCCGGCAGCCAACTGGACCAGGAACAACAAGGGCTTCATCAAAACCAAGAACCCGCCTACCAAGATCAGCCTGGACCTCTGGTTCCACCTGACGCTGGATGCGCTCTGGGTCTTGAACGGCATTATTTTCATCGTGTTGCTCTTCGCCACCGGCCAATGGTTGCGGATCGTCCCCACCAACTGGGACGTTTTCCCGAACGCCGTCTCCGCCGGCCTGCAGTACGCCTCGCTGAACTGGCCCGTTGAAAATGGCTGGAACAACTACAACAGCCTCCAGCTCCTGACCTACTTCGTCACGGTGTTCATTGCGGCGCCGCTCGCCATCATCACAGGCATCCGGATGTCAGGCGCATGGCCCAAGAAAGCTGCGATCAACAAGTTCTACCCGATTGAGCTGGCCCGCAAGATCCACTTCCCGGTGATGATCTACTTCGTGGCCTTCGTGATCGTCCACGTAACCCTGGTGCTGGCCACTGGCGCGCTGAACAACCTGAACCACATGTACGCGTCCAACAACGATTACAGCTGGTGGGGCTTCGGGATCTTCGCGGCTTCCATCGTCTTCACGGCGGCGGCATGGTTCCTGGCCCGCCCACTGTTCCTGCGTCCCATCGCCTCGCTCATGGGCAAGGTCTCACGCTAAAGCTCACGCAAACAAAAGCAGCCGCCTCGGAACACTCCGCGGCGGCTGCTTTCGTATGAATGCTAGGACAGTGCGCCACCCTGCCACAGGGCATCAAAAGGAGCGCCCGAGGATACTCGGTTCTTGATACCTTCGGTGACGAAGGCCTTGGCAGTGCGTGCGGCTTCCAGCGGTGTGGCACCCTTTGCCAGCTCGGCAGTCACGGCCGCGGCCAACGAGCAGCCCGCACCTGAGACAGCAACATCGCCAACCTTCGGAGCGCGCAGGACTTCCAGCGTCTCGCCGTCGTAATAGACGTCGACGGCGTCCGGGCCTTCCAGCCGCACCCCGCCTTTGGCGAGGACTGCTGCGCCGCTGATCTCGTGGATGCGGATCGCAGCGGCCTTGAGGGACTCTTCATCGGTAATCGTGAGCCCGGACAAGGACTCGGCTTCGAAGTGGTTCGGCGTGACGAAAGTAGCCAGCGGCAGGATCTGGGCCTTCAGCGCCTGGTCGGTGTCCAGGGCGTGGCCCGGCTCCTGGCCTTTGCAGATCAAAACAGGATCCAAAACCACATTCGCGAAAGCGCCGTCCGTCAGCGCCCTTTCCACCGTGCTGATGGTCGCCGGGCTGCCGAGCATGCCAATCTTCACGGTGTCCAAAACGGAAGGCGCGCCGGAAGCGGCACCATAGGCCGCCGTCGTGGCTTCAAGTTGGTCCGCTATGACCTGCTGGTCCACCGGCACAAAGCGGTGGTTCCAGTTGTCCTGCGGGTTGAAGGAAACGATGCACGTGAGGTTCGCGATGCCGAACACTCCGAGTTCCTGGAAGGTCTTGAGGTCCGCTTGCGCGCCGGCGCCACCGGTCGCTTCGGAACCGGCGATGGTCAGGGCAATGGCAGGGGCAACGGCTGAAGTCATGGTTTCCATTTTGGCAGTTGCTCCGGTCCCGCTCCTAAACGGGCCTAGCCGTGCAGGGCCCGGTAGGCGGCCTCCGCGGCGGGATGCAAGGGCACGCCGGCGGTGTTAACCAGTGTTTCCGGGCTGAGGAATTGCACTCCGGTGCTCGACTTCGGAACCAACTCCTGGGCTTGTTCCACCAACAGTTCCACGGTCTGACGAACTACGTGGTCGGCAAGGTCCCTACGGCAGAGGAGGAGGTTGGCGACGCCGACCGTCCACACAGCCGGAGCGTCACCGTAACTGTTGGCGGGAATGAGGACGCGGTCGTAAAACGGTCCAAACTGCGAGCGCGTTGCGTTGATGAGGTCCGATAGGTCCACCAAGCGGAGGCCAACGTCCTTGGCAGTGGACGCGATGGCTGCAGTGGGGACGCCTCCGGACCAGAACAGAGCGTCGATGGTCCGGTTCTGCAGCGCCGCGAGCCCTTGGTTCAGCCCCAGGTTCACTTGGGTGAGCGCGGGACTGGTTTTTGCGGATGACAGGCTGGAGGCCTCGATGATCCTGGGAGCAGTGAGGGATGTCCCCGACCCCACTTCGCCCACGCCCGCGGTCTTGCCCGCGAGGTCGGCAAAGTTCCGGATGCCACTGTCCTTCCGTACGATGCAGTGGACGTAGTTCTGGTAGACCTTGCCGAGAGCCACAAGGTCTGCAGGCTGGGCCGGCCGATCGCCGGGGCTTGACTGCTGGGCTGCCGCATCTGCAAGCGCGACGGCGAACGTCGCCTCGCCGTCCACCACCCGCCTGATGTTCTCCAGGCTCCCGCCGGTAACTACAGGTTCAGCGGTTTCGGCCACGCCTTCTTTTTGCAGCAAGGATGCGAGCAAAGTGGCGAACTCCAGGTAGAAGCCGCCCGGTTCGCCACCGGCCACCGTAAGTTTCCGAGGGCGTTCGCCCGGGGTGCAAGCTGCTGTTGCGGGAAGGAAAAGACCAGCCACACCCACGGCCAGCCCGGCCTTAAGTGCAGACCGCCGGGGCATCACCTTCGACTCAGGCATCCTGCGCGTCCTCCGGTTTCGCAAACTCGAGCCGTGCCGTCAGCCCATGAGGCTCGCGCGGCTCAATGACGAGCCGGCCGCCGTTTGCTTGGGCCAGCCGATCCACGATGGTCATGCCCAAACCGTTGCCAGGGATTTTGCTGTGCTGCGGGGCCCGCCAGAACCTGGTGGTGGAAGCGGCACGCTGCTCGGCTGGGAGGCCGGGACCGTCGTCGGAAATTACGACGGCGGTGCTGCCTGCCGCCTGCCGCGTACCCACCGTGATGGTGGCCCCGGGGGCGTACTTGATGGCGTTGGCAATGAGTTCTCCCACCATGTGGGCAAGTTCGTCGGGGTCGCAGTTGATCTGGTTTTCGTGTGCGGGGCCATCTAGCGTCAGCCGGGATCCCGCCCGTTGAGCGGCAGGTGCGGCCCGTTCTACTTCGCCCTGCAGGATGGGGAGGGGGTCGATGACGGCTTGCCGCTGGTGCTCTGCGGCTTGGTCCGGGCGGGTAGACCCCTCGAAGGCGCGGTGTTCCGCCGTCGCCAGCTTCAGCACGCCGTCGAGCATTTCCTCAACCCGCTCAAGTTCCGCCACGACGCCGGCTGCCGCAGCCTTTTCCGGTTGCCCTTTGAGTTCCAGCTGCAGCAAATCGATCCGCAGCCGAAGCGCCCCAACAGGGTTTCGGAGTTGATGGGACGTGTCTGCGATCAGCCGGCGCTGGGACTCCATGCTCTCCGTGACGGTGTCCGCCATGGCGGTGAAGGAGCGGCTGAGTTCGCGCAGTTCGGGCGGTCCGGCGTCGGGTAGTTGGCTTGTTTTACCCGTGGTTTCGAGCTCGTGAACTGCCCTGCTGAGCCGGTTGACCGGGCGCAGGACCCACCCGGTGATTCGCGCTGCGGCGAGCAGGAGCAAAGCCGCCAACGCCAGCGCCGCGAATCCGACCACCAGCCATCGCTCCCGCAGCTTTTGCCGGGCGGCATCGAGGTTGACTTCCACAACAGCCTCGCCGAGGACTTGGCTGGCCGTGCCGAAGGACCTGGAAATGATGTCGTTGCCGGTCCCGAAAGCACTGATGGGGTTCAGGGTGGTGTCGCTGAGGTTGAGGCTCGCCCGGTTCAGGGCATCCTGGACCTCGGGCCGCTCTTCGCTGAGTCCGCCGGAACGGACGGTTCCCTCCTGCGTGCGGATCAGGATTCCCTCGCCGTAAAGCCCGGAGTAGCGGTCCATTTCGCGCTGCAACTGACTGGTGTCTTTGTCTTGGGCGGCGTCGCTGGCCAGTTGCGCGAAGCGGTTGAGGGCGGCGACGCGGTTGATCTGAAGTTCCTGGGTGAGCTCCCGGCTGGCCGAGGTCAGGATCACACTGGAGACCGTCACCACGATGATCACCACCAGCAGGCTCAGGATGCTGAGAACACGGACTTTCACGGTTGCTCTACCCGGTAGCCGACGCCCCGGACGTTGATGATGAATCCGGGCAGCTGGAGCTTGGACCTCAAGCCTGTGAGGTGAACGTCCAAGGACCTGGAATGCGTGACGAACGCGTCGCCCCACAGTGCGTCCAGGATCTGCTCGCGGGTCACCACCGAGCCCGCGTTCCTGACCAGGAGGCTGAGGAGGTCGAACTCGGTTGCCGTCAGGGCGAGTTTCCGTTGGCCGACGGCGGCCACGCGGCGGTCGAGGTCGACCTCGAGTTCGCCGAGGACGATTGCGTGCGGAGCTTCCTGGCCGCCGCGGTTGGTGCGCCGGGTGACGGCTTCGATCCTGGCAAGCAATTCCACGAGCTTCACGGGTTTCACCAGGTAGTCGTCGGCACCCGAACGGAGACCCAGGACCACGCTCCGCTCGTCATCCCGGGCCGTCAGGATGAGGATCGGAACTGCGCTCACTTGGCGCAGCTTGCGCAGCACATCCAAGCCATCCAAATCCGGAAGGCCAAGGTCCAGCAGGATCACCTGGTGCTCCCGGTGGGCCAGCAGCGCATCCTCGCCGCGGGATACGCGGGTGTGTGTATGTCCAGCCGAAGCGACGGCAGCGCTCAAGGCCGACGCCATGGCGTCGTCATCCTCGACGATGAGCACGTGCACTGTCATGGTCCTTCGGATTGGGGCTGGTTCGCTACTAGAGCTTAACGTTGTGAGGCCCGCTCTGCGCCCTTCGGAGTACCCAAAGTGCGCAGAGCGGGCCTAACAAGGCAGGAAGGTCAGGCGTCGACGCGATCCTTCGTGCCGTCGTCGTCCTTCGTTGTTGCCGTCGCAGCGCCCTTCGCCACGAACGCGTGGCCTTGCTCCGCATCCAAGTGCGTGGACGTCTTGTTCTTCAGCGCGAAGATGTACACCAGCAGCGAGATGAAAATCGCAGCTGTGACGTACGTGAAGAACAGATCCACCTGGTTGGATTTCTGCAACGCAGCACCGATCAGGGGGACGGTGCCGCCGAACAGCGAGTTGGCGATTGCGTAACCGAGTCCTACTCCCAAGGCGCGGATCGAGGCCGGGAACAGTTCGGCCTTCACCAGTGCGTTGATGGACGTGTAGCCGCCAACCATGAGCAGGCCGCCCAGCATCAACAGGAATGCGATGAACGGATCCTTGGTGCCGGAAAGAGTGGAGAGCAGCGGCCAGGTGAACAGGACGCCGGTCACGCCGAACCAGATCAGCAGGGGCTTGCGGCCCACCTTGTCCGAAATCAGGCCGTAGACAGGCTGCAGCAGCATGAAGATGAACAGCGCCCAGAAGTTGATCACGGAGGTATCCGTCTTGGCGATGCCGGACGTATCGTTCATGAACTTCAGGATGAAGTTGGTGTACGTATAGAACGCAACGGTACCGCCGAGGGTAATGCCGATGCAGATGAGCAGCGGCTTCCAGTGCTTAGTTAGCAGGAGCTTCATAGTGCCAGGCTGGGCCTCGCCCTCCACTTTCACGTGTGCGGCACGGAGCTGATCGGAAGAGAGGGTCTCCTCCATCGAACGGCGGAGCCAGAGAACAACCAGCGCAGCCACGCCACCTACGGCGAACGGGATACGCCATCCCCACGCCGTCAGGTCTTCCTTGCTCATGGTGTTCTGCAGAATCACGAGCACCAAAAGTGCCAGCATCTGGCCGCCGATCAGCGTGACGTACTGGAAGCTGGAGAAGAAGCCGCGGCGCTTTGCCGTTGCCGCCTCGGACATGTACGTGGCGCTGGTGCCGTACTCACCGCCGACTGAGAAGCCCTGCACGACGCGGATAAACACCAGCAAGATCAGGGCCCAGAGTCCGATCACATCCTGTGTCGGCAGGATCGCGATCGCGAAGGACCCGGCCGACATCATGGTCACACTGAGCGTCAGCGCGGCCTTGCGGCCCTTGCGGTCTGCGTAGCGGCCGAAGAACCAACTTCCGATCGGACGCATAAGGAACGACGTCGAAAAGACCGCCATCGCCTCAAGGCCAGCCTGAAGGTCGTCCGAGGAATTAAAGAAGTGCGACTGAAAATATGCCGCGAAAACCGTATAGACGTAGAGGTCGAACCACTCCACGAGGTTGCCCGCGGAGCCCTTGAGGATATTGCTCACGGCTTTGCGTGTCTGAGCGGCTTCGCTCAGAGGTGCAGCTTGCTGGGTGCTCATCAATGAACCTTCCTGGACGGCAGCGTTTTGCGGCGGCCGTGTCTTGCCTGAGTTCGTTCTGTCCATGAAGCTCGTGCTCATGGCGTCCTTGCGCATGGCTCTTCGTCGACTAAGAAAGGTCCTCCAAGGTGAAGAGGACGTATTCCAAACTATGGGTGATGCACGGCACAGCCATAGCCCGCGGGGCATTTCCTAACACTTCCTTAGGATTCGGGTGGCGTGGCTTGGTTGGGGACGGCAGCCCGACGGCGGCTGCTCACCTATCGACGCTCCCTCACGTTCCTCCCGGTTGAGGCGGACGCTCTCTCACATCCCTCCCGGTAGGGGCGGACGCTCTCTCACAGCCCTCCCGGTTGTGGCGCCGGGGGTGGGGTGTGAGTGAGGGTTGGTGGGAAGGGGGTGGGGTGTGAGTGAGGGTTGGCGGGAAGGGGGTGGGGTGTGAGTGAGGGTTGACCGGAAGGGGGTGGGGTGTGAGTGAGGGTTGGCGGGAAGGGGGTGGGATGTGAGAGGGGATCGGCGGTGGGACAATGGAACCGGTGCCGGGCCAGATGCCCCACCACCACAGTGCTAATACAGCGGGGCAGCCAGCATGCGGCGGCCTGCGCGAACCACTACGAAATGGATGACCCATGCCCTCGCCCTCCGGCTCCAGCACGCTGAGCAAGCCTGCACCCCGCTTCGCCTCGATCGGTTCCCCGTACTTCGGCATCATGTTGGCCGTCATGGCCGTGGTGCTGATCCTGTCCAACATCGGCGCTTCCAAGGGTGTGGAGCTCGGGCCGATCATCACCGATGGAGGGTTCTTCCTCTTCCCGTTGGCCTACATCCTGGGCGACGTCATGAGCGAGGTCTACGGCTTCAAAGTGGCCCGCAAAGCCATCGTCACCTCATTTGCCCTGAGTGTGTTCGCCTCTCTTTGCTACTGGGTGATCATCATCCTGCCCGGTTTCAACGATGACTACGGAACCGCCAAGCAGGCCGCCATCGAGGGCGCCCTGGGTCCGGTTCCGCAGATCGTCCTTGCCTCCCTGCTCGCCTTCCTGGCAGGACAGACCATCAACTCCTGGATCCTGGTGAAGATGAAGCAGCGCACGGGCGAGAAATCCCTGTGGGCGCGCCTCATGGGTTCTTCCGTGGTGGGGGAATTCGTGGACACTCTGATCTTCTGCAGCATCTCGGCATCCGTCATCGGGATCTCGGACGCTGGCTCGTTCGTCAACTACGTCCTGGTGGGCTTCGTGTACAAGACCGCCGTCGAGTTCCTGTTCGTTCCGATCACGGTGCTGGTTGTCGGCTGGATCAAGAAGCGCGAGCCCAGCTACGGCGCAGTCACAGCCTAGGACCAGAGCCTGGAACCAGCGCCTAGGAGTAGTACCGGCCCAGCGTCTCCGCCTTGAACTCAAAGAAGTCCCCGGATTCGATGGCCAAACGGGCATCGTCCACCATCTTCACCACGAAGCGTTCGTTGTGGATGGAGATCAGCGTTGCGGAAAGCATCTCCTTGGCCTTGAAAAGGTGGTGGATGTACGCGCGAGAGTAGTTCTGGCACGTGTAGCAGTCGCAGCCGTCCTGCAAGGGCCCGAAATCGGCTTTGTATTTGGCTCCCGACAAGTTGAACCGGCCAAAGGGTGTGTAGAACGCTGAGTTCCTGGCAACGCGCGTGGGGGAGACACAGTCGAACGTGTCGGCTCCGTTCTCAATGGCCGTGAAGATGTCGTCGGGTTCGGAGATGCCGAGCAGGTGCCGGGGCTTGTCCTCGGGCAGTTCCTCGTTGCACCAGCGCACAATGGTGCCCAGGTTTTCCTTCTCCAACGCTCCGCCGATCCCGTATCCGTCAAAGGGCATGGCACCGAGATCCTGGCAGGCTTTGCGGCGCAGGTCCTCGTATTGGGCTCCCTGAATCACCCCGAACAAGGCCTGATACGGTTTGCCCACGCGGGAAGAAGTCAAGGACGCGTGTTCCTCGAGGCACCGCAGCGCCCACAAACGGGTGCGCTCCAGGGACTCCTCCTGGTAGGCCCGGGAATTCTGCAGCGTCGTGAGCTCGTCGAAGGCGAACATGATGTCCGCGCCGATCTTGTGTTGGACCTGCATGGAGATCTCGGGGGAGAAGCGGTGCCGGTCACCGTTCAGGTGCGATTTGAACCAGACACCGTCATCGTCGATGTGCGCCAGCCGTTCCTTGCCCGGTGCTACGGCGTCATCAGGGCCGGACGAATCGACGTTCTTCATGTCGATGACCTTCTTGAACCCCGAGCCCAGGCTCATCACCTGGAACCCTCCGGAGTCGGTGAAGGTGGGCCCTGACCAGTTCATGAACGCCCCCAGCCCACCGGCGGCGTCGAGGATTTCGGGCCCTGGCTGCAGGTACAGGTGGTAGGCGTTGGCCAGGACCGCCTGCGCGCCAAACCCGGCGATCGACTCCGGCAGCACGGCCTTGACGGTCGCTTTGGTTCCGACGGCGATGAACGCGGGCGTCTGGATGGTTCCGTGCGGCGTGGTGATGGTTCCTGTCCGGCCAAGGAAAGCGCCGCCGTTGGCGTCCACTTGGGCGTCCGACGGCGAGCACGTTTCAGTCAGGCGGGTGCCCACCGTGAACGAGAACTCGGATTGTCGGGCGGACAACCCCGGCAGGTCAGGCAGGGAAGTAGCCGGGGAGGAAACTGACGCGGTGACGGGAACGGAAGCTGGCACCTACCTAGTGTGCCAGCTTTACCGGCGGTAACCAGCGGAGGAAGCCTTACGACCCGTAGTTCTCAGCCTTCCAGTTGTCCCACGAGGCCCGGATGTCCGCCAACGTATGGGCCCCCAAATCGTAGGTGGAGGCAATCACCATGGACCCGCCGTCGGGCCTTTTCTCCGGGATCGGCAACTGCTCGGCGACGATCAGCAGCCCGTCCCCGTGTTCGGCGTAGCTGTGGACGGTGAGGCCAACCTGGTGCCGGCTCTTGAACCAGACTTTGCCGGAGATCTTCTCGCCGGTAGCAAGGGTGAGCGAGTACTCCTCCCCAACGGGCGGCAGATCCCCCAGCCCCAACTTCTCGATCGCCGGACCGCCTTTGCCGGGGAGGGAGACAAAATGTGTCCGCCGGTGCCCGTGCGGATGGCGCTCAAGGGCGAATCTCAGTTGGTGCAGGAAGGTGAGCCAGCCTTGGGTGATGTCTTCGTCCCAGTCGGCCCACTCGGAATCGTGGTCCAGGGCAACCCTGGTGATCCGCACTTCGGTGCCGCCGGAGACAGGGTGGAGTTCAAAGATGTCGCCGCCGTTGACGGTCAGGCTGGTGTGATCGGGCCCTTCCACGACATCGGTATTGAAGTAGATCTGTTTGATTTCATCGTTAAGGTCGTCGGCCTCCCAGCCGTGCCATTGGGCGACCAACGACGGTTCACGCAGCATGGTCCAAACCTGCTGCGCATCGGCATTAACCACAACGCTCAGATTGTTCGTCATGGCCCCGAATCTACCGCCGTTCGCCCCGGCATAACAGGCCCCGGATCCAGTTAGGCGCGCACCGATTCCAGCTCATTGCCGATCCGACGGGCCAGCTCTTCCTCGCCGATGGTCTTCGAACCGCCGTGGGCGCGGAGGAACATCAGTGCCTCCAAGCGCAGGAACCGCCATTCGCGCTCGGCCTCATGGTTGCCGTTGTCGATCGCGCGGAAGATTTCCTTGTCGTACAGGTTGGGTTCGTTGAGCGAACGCTGGCGGACCCTCGCGTTGATCCGGGCCTTGAACGGGTCCTCTTCCTGGGATTCGGGCGCGCGGAGCAGCTTCTCGTAGACGGCAGCCCGTTCGGTTTGGCCGGCCTCCCGGCAGATGAAACTGGACAGCGCCAGGGCCCGTTCGATCGACGCCCACCGGTCCAGGTTCCCATCGAAAGGCAGGACGTTCAGCAGGTCCGCGACCGCCAGCGCGTGGTCCGGATCGCGGAGCACGATGCACAGATCGAAGGCGAGGTCGCTCAGGTCCCGGAGGCAGCTTCCGGACTTGGTGTTGATGCCCTTCGCCAGCCGTTCGGCCAGCACCTGGACACCGTTCTTGCCCTTGTGCTGGGCGGCCGCGGCCCGCACCACCGCTTCGGGAGTGCCGTCCGGTTCGGGGATCAGTGCGAGTTCTTCGGCGCTGGGCCCGGTGTACGCGGGCGGGGTTTCGGGGCGGGGAGGCACGACGACGGCGGGCCCAGCGGGCGCGTCGGCCTCGGCTTCGGCGGGGCTGCTGGTGTCCGGTTCGGCTTCGGCGGGTGCGTCCACTGACGCTTCAGCACCAGGGCCGGCAGGAACTCCGTCACCCACAGGGACACTGGACCCGATAGCGATCCTGATGGTGCCGCCGTCGACCGTTGTCACCAGCAGCAGCGCGGGCACGCCGTAATCGTCGTTCTTCACCTCGACGGCGCGGATTTCGGCGGCCGGACCGTCGCCGGGCGGGAACACAAAATCTCCGGGCTGCAGGTCCCCAGCCTGCTTTTCTTTGTACTGCTGTGTGGCTGGGCTGTGAGTCATCGGAAGTCCTTTGGTTCTCTTTGGGTCCGCCGTCCAGTCTACAAAGACCGGCCGGCACAGGGGCCGGGACCCGCTAGAGGACGATGCCCGAGAATGCCAGTGCCTGCCGCACGAGGTTGCCCCGGCCGCCGTCGAATTCCTGCTGGACGTTCTCGCTCAGCACCTCTTGCGGCGTCATCCACGTCAGCTCCAGTGCGTCCTGGCGCGGTTCGCATTCGCCGGTCACCGGGATGACGTAGGCCAGGGATACAGCGTGCTGGCGGTCGTCCGTGAAACCCGTTTGCGAGGGGGCGGGGAAGTATTCGGCCACGGTGAAGGGGACGGGACTGATGGGGAGTTGCGGGAATGCCAGGGGACCGAGGTCCTTTTCCATGTGCCGCAGGAGGGCTGCCCGGATGGTCTCGCGGTAGAGGACGCGGCCCGAAACGAGGTACCGGACCATGTTGCCATCGGCGTCGCCCTGGAGGAGCGTGCCGACTTCGTTCACATACCCGAGCGGATCCAACCTGACCGGAACGGCCTCCACGTAAACCATGGGGAGGCGGCCGCGGGCTTCGAAGAGGTCTTCATCTGAAAGCCAGCCTGGATACGGGTCGGGTGTACGTACGCTCATGGTTAAGTTCTACCCCATCACCGGTGGAACTTCCGTGGAGGCCCTGCCGGGCACGGGGCCGTTACGCTCTCGGCTGTATTCGGGGTCGGGGGATTGACTCCTGCATTTGCCGGCCCGATTCGCTGTGGATTGCCGTTTTCGAAAAATTGTTTGTCCCCTGTGTAACCGGCCGACCAGAGCCGGAAACAACATGTTCGAGCAAGCAAATCTGCTCATGACTCCGTGGGGGAAGGAACCCAGAAATGAACTACCGACGAACTGGACACGCCAAGTACGCCACCCTTGTATCGCTGGCTTTGGCGTTGACGCTTACTGCCTGCACGCCGTCGTCGCCCGAGCCGGGCGGCGCGCCAACGGAGCGTCCTGCCGCGTCCGCGCAGGAAGTGCTCGCGTCCCCGCAGGAAGTGCTCGCTGCGCCGGTGGCCGAGGTCGATGCCCCGGTGGCGGACCCCGATCCCGTAGCCCCCATCCCAGTCGTCGAGCCTGCCCCGTTGGTGGTTCCAGCGCCCGTGGAGGTTCCTGTTGTTGCCCAGCCTGTGGCAGAAGCACCCGCCCCAGTACCCACGGAATCCGTTGAGCCCACCCCCGCGGTGACGGTTCCGGCCCCGGAACCGGTGGTGACCCCGATTACCCCTCCTGAGCCCTCAACGCCGCACGTATCTCCGAACTACCCGGAAATCGGGACCTACACCTTCCCTGACGGGCACATCTCCTTCGAGGTACCGTCCGGTTGGGGAATGCAAGCCGAAGTTCCGGTTGTTGCGCCCGGGGACGACTACCCTTACGACGACCACTTCGCCATTGCCCACATCTTCGATGAAAACGGGCACAACGTGGTGGACATAACCAGCGGAGGTGTCGGGGGAGTGGTGGCCGGGCCCGTCAACCGCACCATTCTGGACTCGCAGAAGCTCAGCTCTTTTGACGATCGGGACGGGGCATCCTACTTTGCGGTCTTCCGGGACGTTTATCCCTTCGACACCGCGGAAACCAGGTTCTTCGTGGGCATCGTCCCGGAAATGCTGATGACCGAAGGTCCCGACAGCACCTCTGCTGCAAGCTTCCTGATCATGGGCAACGGCGCTGCCACCGCCCAGGTGAATATCGACCCGAACATGACGCAGGAGGCCGCGGAGGCCTGGATGCAGTCAGGGCAGTACGGCAAGCTCAAGGCACTGCTGACCAGCCTCCGGTACGCACAGTAAGCCCCATGCGGGTGCCCGTTCCCTTCAGGCGGGCACCCGTTCCACCACTATCGACGCCGGTGCCGCCCCGCCAGCGGCATCGGGGTTGGCGACGTACAGGATGCCCTCGCTGATCCGCGCCTCAACCCCCGCTTGGGTGAGCTGTGCAAGCAAAGGGTCCAGCCCGGCGTCGTACTCGAACGCGAGCACCCCGTTGCCTGCGTCGGCGCCGTGAATGACCTGGAGAATGCCGCCGTTTTTGGTGTTGAAGGTCGCTGATTCGTCATCCGAGCTGCGGGGCTTTGCCCCGATGCCGCGGAGTACGTTGGCGGACATTTCCACCAAGGGGCTAACCCAGGTGGCCACCACGGCCAGGGCGGGGTCGGCGTCGGGGGACGTCGCCCAACTGCCATCGGCCGCCCGTGTCGCGGGGAAAGCGAAGAACTCGAAACCGTCGTCTGCGCTAATGCGGGCGGTGGTGGCTTCCGGGGTTTCGTGAACCTCGGCCTGGGTGCCGGCTTCCTCGGTGCGGCGTACGAACTCGTCCACGTCCCCCACTTCGACGCTGAAGAGCGTGGAGCCATCCAAGGGGTGGCCATGCTCCACATGCCCCAGCGCCAGGCGACCCGAACCGGCGTCGAACTCCTGCCACTCGCCGTCGTCGACGGTCTTTACCAAACCCAGCGCTTCCAGGATGGTGGTCCAGTCTTTCGGGCGGGAGGTGTAGTGGATGGGGCGGGCTCGCAACATGGGGTCTCCTGGTGGGTTTCGGGATCCTTCTCCAAGCCTATGCTGGGGCCATGCCCATTGAATTGGAAGAACTACTGGTCAAAGACGCCGACGCGTGGCGTGCGTGGTTAACCGACCACGCCGAGGAAAGCCCCGGCGTGTGGCTGATTCTGCATAAGAAGGGCGGCAACGTCACCGAACTGGACTACGACGCGGCGCTGGACGAAGCCTTGTGCTTTGGCTGGATCGATGGCCAGTCCAGGAGCCGCGACGCCGAAAGCTACTTCCAGCGCATGACGCCCCGGGGTCGCCGCAGCATCTGGTCCGCGCGGAACGTGGGGCACATTGCCCGGCTCGAATCGGAAGGCAAGATGACCGACGCCGGCCGATCCGCCGTCGAGGCCGCAAAGGCGGACGGCCGTTGGGAGGCAGCGTATGCGGGCCCCGCCGATTCGGTGGTGCCCGCTGATTTGGCGGCGGCGATCGCAGCCGTGCCGGAGGCGCAGGCCATGTTCGACGTCCTCACATCGCAGAACCGGTTCGCCCTCATCCACCGCACCAACCTGGTCAAAAGGGCGGACACACGGGAGCGGAAGATCGCCGGCTTCGTGGAGATGCTGGCCCGCCACGAGGCGCCGTACCCGCAGAAGAAACGGCCCTCTTAAGTTCCGGAGCGGGTCAGGATTCGAAGGGGAAAGCCACACCCTCGCCAACCACGCGCAGGCTCAGTTCGGTGCCTGGCTTGGTGATGGAGGCGTTCCAGTGGCGGATGGTAATGATTTCGCCACCCCCGGGGTAACGGTAGCTGTTGCCCGAAGCGCTGCCGTCCGGTGCCCGGTATTCGCCGAGCTTGATACGGACGGTGGTCTCCGGGCCGAAATAGTCCGTGTCCACCACCACGCCGCGGATTGGGCCGTCGGACGCGATCCGGATCTGCTCCGGGCGCAGCATGAGCTGGACTTTGCCTTGTGCCGGTGGCCGCCGGACGGGGATCCCGCCCAGCGAACAGGTCGCCAACGAGCCTTCCATCCATGCATCCAGGATGACGGCGTCGCCCAGGAACTCGGCGGTGGCCCGGTCAGCCGGGCGGGTGTAGACGACGAACGGGTTACCGATCTGGGCCAGTTTCCCGCCGCGCATGATGGCCACCTGGTCGGCAAAGGACAACGCCTCCGCTTGGTCGTGGGTCACCAGGATGGTGGTTACTCCCGCAGCATTGAGCACCTTGGCCACGGCCCTTCGGGTGGCGACGCGCAGTCCGGCGTCCAGGGCTGAGAACGGCTCGTCCAGCAGCATCAGCTCAGGTTCCCGCGCCAACGCACGGGCAAGGGCGACGCGTTGTTGCTGGCCGCCGGACAGCTGATGCGGACGCCGCTTGGCCATGGACGCGTCAAGGGACACCATCTCCAGCAGTTGCTGGACACGCGCGCGCACTCCGCGGCGGCCGCCGTCGAGCTTTCCCGCATCCAGTCCGAAGGCCACGTTCTGCCCCACCGTCAGGTGCGGAAAAAGAGCTCCGTCCTGGGCCACGTAGCCCACCTGCCGCTTGTGTGCCGGCACCCAGAGGCCCTGGCCCGCCACTGGTGAGCCGTTGAGGCTGATGGTCCCGGTATCGGGATGTTCGAAACCGGCTATCAGGCGCAGCAAGGTGGTCTTGCCCGACCCCGACGGTCCCACGATAGCGGTGGTGCCGCCCTTGGCCACCGACAAGTTGACGCCCTTCAGGACAGCCTGGGAACCAAAGTTCTTGGTCACTTCGGCGATGTCCAGGTGGGCGTTCGTGGTGGGGGCCACGGACGGTGCTACCCGGGGTGCAGGAAGCCTGGAGGGGGATTGTTCGGTCACTGTCCGGCTACTTTCTTGGACTGTTGGAAAAGCAAGTACGTCATGGGGGCCGAGAGCAGGATCATCAGGAGGGCATAGGGGGCGGCGCCTGCGTAGTCGATCTCGCTGCTCTTGCTCCAGAACTCCGTGGCCAGTGTCCGGGTGCCGTTCGGCGAGAGCAGCAGCGTGGCCGTGAGTTCGTTGACGATGGCAAGGAATACCAGCGCCGCACCACCTGCCGCGGCCGGAGCTGTCAGCCGCAACGTGACACGGAAGAAGGAGGTCAATGGGGCCTTGCCGAGTGATTGGGCGGCCTCGTCGAGTTCCTTGGGCGCCTGGGCCAGGCCAGAGCGGATGTTGACCAACGCCCGCGGGAGGAAGAGCAGGACATAGGCCGCGATCAGCACACCGGCCGTCTGGTAAACACCGGGGACCACCCGAATGCTGACGGTAACGAAGGCCAGCCCCACCACGATGCCGGGGAGCGAACTGGTGACGTAGTTGGAGAGTTCCAACATCTTGCTGAACCAGCTGGGTCGCCGCACCGCGAGGTATGCCATGGGGAACGCCACCACAGTGGTGACCACAGCGCCTGCCGCCCCGTACAGGAGGGTCTGGACCAGTGCCGGCATGAACTCCTCAGCTGCCCACACCTGCGTGCCGCCGGCAAACAGCCACTTCAGCACGAACCACAGGGGAAGGCCGAACGCCAAGGCTGTCAGGGCCAGGAGTGCCAGCTGGGCAGGGAGCTGGGAAACGCCAAGGGGCAGCCTGGTGGCTTTGGCTTGTGCACCGGATCCGATGCGAGCGTAACGGGCGGTGCCGCGGCTCCTGACTTCGGCCAGCAACAGGATCAGGCAAAGGAATACGAGGACACTGGCCAGCATGTTTCCCGCAGTCCCGTTGAACGTTGACTGGAACTGGACCATGATGGCGGTGGTAAAGGTGTCGAAGCGGATCATGGCAAAGGCGCCGTATTCAGCCAGCAAATGCAAGGAAACCAGTAAAGCGCCGCCGGTCATGGCGATACGCAGTTGCGGCAGCACCACCCGGAAAAAGACTGCCCACGAGCCCAGCCCCAACGAGGCCGCGGATTGTTCAATGGCCGGATCCAAGCGGCCCAAGGTGGCTGCTGCGGGGATGTAGACCAACGGGAAATAGGAGAGCGTGGCAATCAGGACACCCGACCCGAGGCCCCCCATCGACGGAACAGCGGACACCCAGGAGTAGCTGTTCACGAACGCCGGAATGGCCAAGGGTGCCGCCAATGCAACCGCCCACCAACGGTGTCCGCGCAGCTGGGTCCGTTCCACCAACCAGGCCCCGCCCACGCCCAGCACCAAGCACAGCGGCACCGTGAACACCGTCAGCAGGACAGTGTTCAGCAGCAGCTCACCCACCCTCGGACGCACGATGAGGCTGACCGCCGTCTCCCATCCGGTGGTGGCCGTCATATACACCACATACCCCAGCGGAATCAGGGAAAACAGGGCGATGAGCACGGCCAACAGGGACACTGTTGAAACGCCGAAAGGCGGGCGGGGGCGCTTGCCCCTGCCCGCCGTCGTCGTGCTTCCCTGGGAACGTGGAACGTCGGGAGCCGATAGATCAGTGGTCACAGAACTAGAGGAGTCCTGCCTTGGTCATCAGGTCGGTGACCTTGGTGGAGTTCAGCTTGGCCGGGTCCACGGTCGGAGCCTGCAGTTCCTTGATGGGAACCAGCTTGGCGTTGGAATCAACCTGCGAAGCAACGGCGTATTCGAAGGACGTGCCATCCTTGAGGATTTCCTGGCCCTTCTTGCCGGTGATGAACTTCAGGAATGCCTGTGCGTCGGCGGCCTTCTTGGAGGACTTGAGGACGCCGCCGCCGGACACGGAAACGAACGCGCCCGGGTCCTGGTTCTTGAAGTAGAACGGCGTGACATTCTTGGAGTTCTCGCCGGTCTTGGCCTGGTCACCGTAGTAGTAGTAGTGGTAGATCAGCGCAGCATCCACTTCGCCGGCGTTGACGGCCTTCATGGCGGTGCTGTTGCCCTTGTAAGCCTTGAAGTTCTCCTTCATGCCCTTGAGCCATTCCTCAGTGGCGGCCTGGCCCTTGAGTTCCAGCAGGGCGGAGACGATCGCCTGGAAGTCGGCACCGGAAGGCGACGCGGCCCACTTGCCCTTCCACTCAGGCTTGGCCAGGTCCAGCATGGACTTGGGCAGCTTGTCTTCGCTGATCTTGTTCTTGTCGTACACCAGCACGGTGGAACGGGCGGCGATGCCTGTCCACTTGCCCGTGGAGGGGCGGAATTCTGCGGGAACCTGGTCCAGGGTGGCCTTGTCTACGTCGGCGAACAGGCCCGCGTTCTCAACCTGCGCCATTGCAGGGGAGTTTTCGGTGAGGAACACGTCGGCCGGTGAGGCTGCGCCTTCCTGGACAATCTGGTTGGACATTTCGGTGTCGTCGCCCTGGCGGACGGTGACCTTGATGCCGGTTTCCTTGGTGAAAGCGTCAATCCATTCCTTGGTGAGGCTTTCGTGCTGGGCGTTGTAGACCGTGATCCCGTCGCCAGCAGCGGCTGGTTCGGAGGAGTTCGGAGCTGTGCTGGCGTTGGAGCCGCAGGCGCTGAGGCCAAGTGCGGCCGATGCGAGGAGCGCGATTCCCGCCAGGGCTTTCTTGGGAAAGTTCATGAGGGCTTCTTTCTGGGAACACGACACGGAGTCAATGGAGTTGGGTTTGGCCCGTGCTGGCAGGAAGGTTGGGGTTCCTGCTCTAAAAAGGGTAGGTTAGCCAACCCTTCTTAACACCATCCAGAGCGGTAAATGTGACAGGGGTCACCACAATTACGGAAGTATTGCGTGCCGTAATTGTTGGGGAAGCGTGGCGGCGGCCTCAAAAGCCATCCACGCCTGCAGCTGCGTGGCAAGCTCGACGGCGGTACCTGGGGGGTATGTTTCACCCGCCGGCCGCAGGGGATCGAAGGAGAACAGTGGGGATGGAGGGTGTTCCCGCCCCTCGGTTCGGCCTGTCCAGAACGCCTCTGCCGTATCCCGGACCAGGGAGGCCGCGGCCATCCGGGTAGGTTCCGGCAGCCGTTCATCGCGGGCAGCCAAGGCGAGATAACGCAGCAGGATGCCGGTGAACAAGCCGCCGTCGCCGGTTCCGTCGCCGCGGACCACGCTGGTGCCTGGCAGGGTCAGTTCGCGGGCGACGGCGGCCACCAGTGCGGTGGCCCTGCCGAGATTGTGCTCGCCGCCGAGCTCCAGCAAGGCGCCCAGCACCGGGCCCTGGTTGTAGGTGTACACGGCGTCATCGATCTGAATCCCGCCGTTCGCAGGCCGCAGGCCATCCAGGAAGATGCCGCGTTCGGGATGGAGCAGTTTGCCGTCAAGCCAGTCCACCAGGGATTGCGCTTTGCTGCGGTGGCCGGTCCGGGAGTAGTAAAGGGCAACCGGCGCCGTGGCAGGGGTGTTCTTGAAGTCCCGTTTTGTGCTCCAGAAGGTGCCGCCCCCAAAGTCGTCGGTTGATGCGGAATCGAACTGCGGGGTGAGCCGCTTGCGGACTACGGCGTTGCGGCGCCGCCCCGAATTTGCTGACTCTTCCGCGAGTTTGTCGAGTCGGAGGGTGGCAAGTGCCAGCCACGCCATGTCGTCGTAGTAGTGGTTCTCGAAACGCAGCAGGTTCCTCAAGCGGATGGTGGTGACCAGCCGCGAAGCCAACCTTCCGGCGCTCGGGCGTGACGCGCCGTCGAACTTCACCTTGGTGGCCAACTCGCGGCGACCGGCATCCACCAGGCAGTCGACATAGTGTGCCTGCCACCAGTAATGCCATGGTCCCAGGCGGCTCTTGAGGCCAGTGATGGGGAGGCTGACCGCCGCGATGTGGGTGCCGGGCAGGAAGAACAGCCGGCGGCCGAAACCGTGAGTGACCGATCGTGCCGCCTGGTCTGCGCGGGCAGCCCATTCCGTTGCATCCGCGGTGGAAGCGGCAGGGCTGTCCGGGGTGTGGTGCGTTGGCATGCCACCAGCCTAGCGGGACGGCCCAAGGTGCGCTGGATCACAATTCCAGTTAACATGCATTAACGGATTCAGGTTCTGCATCAAGGAGGATGGATGGACATCAAGGGCACGGTCGCGCTGGTCACCGGCGGGGCATCAGGGCTGGGGGCCGCCACTGCGAAGCGCTTGTTCGACGCCGGAGCGTCGGTAGTGCTGGTGGACCTGCCACAGTCGGCCGGCGAGGACTATGCGGCGCAACTCAATGCCGGTGGAACAGGGGCCAGGACCGTCTTCGCTCCCGCTGACGTCACCAACGAATCCCAGGTTCAAGCCGCCGTCGATGCTGCGATGTCCCTGGGACCACTGCGCATCGTCGTCAATTGCGCGGGCATAGCCACGCCCGGGAAAGTCCTCGGCCGCGATGGCGTGCTGCCCCTGGAGACCTTCAACAAAGTCATCCAGATCAACCTGATCGGCACCTTCAACGTGATCCGGCTGGCAGCCGCAGCCATGGTGGAAACCGAGCCAGTTTCCACCGAACTCGGAGGACCGGAACGCGGGGTCGTCATCAACACCGCCTCCGTTGCCGCCTTCGAAGGCCAGATCGGACAGCCGGCCTACGCAGCCTCCAAAGGCGCCGTAGCAGCCATGACCTTGCCACTGGCCCGCGAGTTCGCCCGCTCCCTGATCAGGGTAGCGACCATCGCGCCCGGCATCTTTGAAACACCCATGATGGCCGGACTGCCCCAGTCGGCGCAGGACTCCCTGGGACAGCAGGTTCCGCACCCGGCCCGCCTGGGCCGCGCAGCAGAATACGCCAACCTGGCCGCCCACATCGTGGAGAATGCGATGCTCAACGGCGAAACCATCCGGTTGGACGGCGCCATCCGCATGGGACTCAAGTGATGGGCGACTACAGTGCTGCCCCTACGACCTCCGCGGGCAGCCTCCCAGCATCCGTAGCCGACCTGCCCACCGCCGACTTTTTCGACTTCGAATCGCTGTTGAGCGTCCAGGAACAGCGGAAACTCAACGAACTGCGGGCCTTCCTCGAGTCCGAAATAGCGCCCTACGCCGGGCAATGGTGGGAAAAAGCCGAATTCCCGGAACAGATCCTGCCCAAACTCGCTGCACTACGCCTGAGCGCACCCGCGCAGCGCGGCTACACGCACCTCTTCGCGGGCCTGGTGATCGCCGAGATGACACGGGTGGACACGTCCATCGCGACCTTCTTCATGGTCCACCACGATCTGTTCGTCGAATCGCTGTACGACTTCGGCAGCGACGCACAACAAGACCGCTACCTTGACGACGCGTCCAACCTCCGGACCACAGGCGCCTTCGCCCTCACCGAACCAGACCACGGCTCCGACGTCGCCGGCGGCATGCAGACAACCGCGCGGAGAGTCCAGCGTCCAGAGTCCGACGGCGGCACCTACTGGGTGATCAACGGCGCCAAGCGCTGGATCGGGAACGGGACGTTCTGCGATTACATGCTGGTGTGGGCCAAAGACGAAGCCGACGGCTCTGTGCTCGCCTTCATTGTGGATGCCTCATTGCCGGGTATCACCCGCAGTCGCATCGAAAACAAGATCGCCCTGCGAACAGTCCAGAACGCGGACATCGTGCTCCGGGACGTCCACGTGGCGGAGGCGGACAGGTTTGCCGGGATCAGCAGTTTCGCGGACACCAACCACTTGCTCCGTGGCTCCCGCATCATGGTCGCCTGGCAGGCAGTAGGCCAGCAACTGGCGGCGTTCGACGTCGCCCGGCAGTACGCCGTCGAGCGCCTCCAGTTCGGCAAGCCCCTGGCAAAGTTCCAGCTGATCCAACAGCACCTGGTGGACATGCTCGGAAACGCGGTGGCCAGCATGGGAATGATGGTCCGCATAGCTCAGCTGCAGGAGGGCATCTCCACGGATGCGCACGGAATTCGCCACGGAGGCGCGGACATGGCCCAGGTAGCACTCGCGAAGGCCTACTGCAGTGCCCGAATGCGCGAAACGGTAGCCTTGGGGCGGTCCATCCTTGGCGGGAATGGCATCGTCACTGACTATCGGATGGCAAAGATCTTTGCGGATGCCGAAGCCATCTACACCTACGAGGGATCGTACGAGATCAACTCCCTCATCGTGGGCCGTGCCGTGACGGGGGTGTCCGCTATCGCCTAGGCTCCCCGCCTGGGCTTCGTGCTGGGCGTTCAGTCCTGGGGAAGTTTTTCGCCTGCCTCCACGCGGACATCGATCGAATTACCGCGGACGGGCATGGGGCAAGTGCCATAGGGCGAAAAGGCGCTGGGGTAGTTGATGGTGCGGTTGAAATCGATGACAACCGACCCGTCCGGGCGGGGACGCGGAATGAAAACTTTCCGCCACTCATCCGTGGAGTCCCCGTTGGTCTCATCGTGGAAGGTCACGTTCAGGGCGCCAAGCTTCTCTTCCTCGGCATGAAGGCGGATCTCGTGGGGGACGCCCGGCACCCGGAAGACCACCTCGCCCACGGAGCGGTGGACACCGTCGACCAACGGGTTGGCAGTGCCGATGGGGACATCCACGGGCTCCGGGTAGGCCTCGAACCTGCCCTCAATAACCCAATCCGGGTTGTAGCTGAAAGTAGGAACACCCCTGAACTCCGTCAGCACCGGCGAACTGTTGTCCCGTGTTCGGATCGCGTACTTGTCCGCACGCATGGCAAGTTCCACCACCACCTGGCGGCCATCCACCCCGCCCCATTGAACCCACATCAGTGATTCTTCATCCTGCAATACCGCGCTGACAGTGCCATCAACAGGATCACCGGTTTCGACGAACGTGAGGCCGTCGGCCGCGCTCGCCGTAAGGAATGCTGTGGTGCCGTCCGTGGACCAAAGACCTGGAACCAGTTCGAGTTCGGACGGCTCTGGCTGGAGCCATTGGAATGACGTCAGCGTCAGCCAGCCATGGTCTGTTGCCAGCGCCGCATTTCGGCCCGAACGAAACCGCTCCCAACGGGCAAGTTGGGCATCGGTGGCGGTGGTGGGCGAGCTCATTGTTCTCCTCGGCTGGATTCGCATCGGTTGCACTTCCATCAACTATGCGCTGAGCGTTGGCATTCCCGGAATGGACCGCCACTGGAACGGCTCGCGCTGGCCCCCAACCCATGCCAGCGCGAGCCGCGAATAAAGGACCACGCCGGCGGGCCGCACCGTGTGCCAGCCCACCGACGTGGTCTCGCCCAAAAGGGCATTGCGAACCGTCAATTAGTTGGTCCGCCGCCCCTTCCATCGGGCACTGGCGAAGGCCAGCAAGGATCCCACGGCCAGCAAGGCTGCGGCGACGAAGACGAACGCTGATCCCTGGGCGCCCGTGCTGGCCAGCTGCTCCGAACCATCACTCGCGGCGGACTTCGATGGCTGCTCCGTTGGCACTACGAGTACTGGACTGGACGTAGTGACAACGGGTTCCGAAGTCACCGTGGGTGTTGCGCGAGGCGTAGCCGTTGTCGCCGTGGGTGTGGGCGTGGCGCTCGGCGTTGCCGTTGCGCTTGGGGTTGCGCTCGGCGTGGCCGTCGGCGTAGCGCTCGGTGTCGGCGTTGCGCTGGGGGTGGGTGTTGCCGTTGTCGCGGTGGGAGTAGGCGTAGGTACCGCAGTTCCGTCACCCGTGCCGCTGGCTTCTGTTCGCCGAAGCTGCGCGACCACCGGGCTTTCCGTGCCGGCAATGGTCACTGTGCCCGTGTTCTCGTAGACAGCCAGGGACGGATCAGTCACTCGGGTCACAACAAAGAGCTCAACGTGCTCTCCCTTGGGAAGTCCGTTCCACGTAACCGTGACTTTCCCGGGGGTGCAGTCGATGGCTGCCGGGTACTGGTCGTCATCGTAGGGTTCCACGATGGAGCCGTTGCTTCCCACCACTTGACCGATGCGGGGCGTGACCCGGGCGCAGTCGATATCCATTCCGGCCACGGGGGTATCGGTGACAACAACATCATTGCTGTCGGCAGCCATGGCAGGCATGGTGAAAACAGACCGGAGTTCAGTTTGGGCTGGATCGACCCAGCTCATGGATTTACCTGCGGCTGTAGGCGCTTGCGGACCACAGTCTTTCTGGCACGGTTCAACGGCTACCGGCACCCGGACGACGCTGGATCCAACAGTGAACGTCAGTTCTTTCGTTTCGCCACCCGTGGGTACCAAGGCATACTGCGTGCTGAACGAACAGGTTCCGCCCACGTTGAGGGGATGGGCCTTTACAAAATCGCTGAGTGTGAAGACCACCAATCCGGCATCATTTGCGACCGCCGTGGCCACGGTGTCCCCGTTTGCGTTATTCAGGTCAAAAGAGGCCTTGCCAAACCAACGGAGCTGGGATGGCAGTTGGACACTGAAGGTATCGCCGGGCTGTGAGTGGTCCGGGACGGACCACTCACAGCTCAGGTCCACCTGGTCCCATTGGCTGGACACAACTGATTTGGTTGTGAGGTTGATGTGCGCGTCCGGCAGGGTTGCGGCGTTGGCTGGCAATGCCGTCAACCCCAGTCCCAGGACAGTCGTGGCGATCGCCAGCAAAGCGGCCACCATCGACACGGTTCTTAGATGGAGCTGGTTATTCATGTGCTGGATGGTCCTTAAATCCGTGGTGAAAATGTTCCGTCAGACAATGAGTGTTGGTGTCAGGTGGTTCGTGACGCCTTCGGTCCGGTGCCCGGCATGCCGTGTTTGTCTGACGGCTTGTAAGGGGTCATTAGTGTGGATGCGGCGGTTGCTGCCAGCGCTGAGGACAACGGGTACAACTTCATGCGTGCTGGGCTCAGGGCGCCGTCTTCCAGGGCTTCAATCGCCGTTTTGCATTCGGCCAGCCTGGATAAGTTGCCCTCGCTGAGTGGAAAAAGCACATGGACGGCGCAGTCCTGGTACATGGCCACAGCCCCTGTTCCACGGAGCTGCCCTTTGACGGCTTCACCCAGCCTGGCCAGGAGGGTCCAGCAATGTGTCCGGCTCTGGCTGGGTCCGGGCAGCAAAATTCTTGCGACGGCGTTCTGCCGCGAGCTCTCGTCTCCGAAGGTTGATACCTCATGCAAACGGCGCTGGAAGTGCGCCTGAGTGGCCAAGCCGGTATAGACATCCGTGCACGAGAGGGCCGGGGCCAGCTCCGCGACCTCGGCCCACCCTTCCGCCAATGACTGAAGCGCGTCGACGTCGAGGGATTGTTCCGCAGCTTCAAAAAGGGCGCGGAAATCGGTCATGGTCTCGCTGATGCCGACACCGTTCATGGCGCGCGCCGCACCCAACGACTTGGCTGCCGGTGCCGGGACGATGGAGCTTGTGGCGAGGCATCTGACAACTGTTCGGACTTCGGGCAGGAACCAGTCTGCGTGGAAGCGCCAACCTGTCCGGTAACTGGTCGTCTGCCATCTACGCAGCAAAAGGTGGCGCGAAAACGCGCATTCTGCGAATGATTTTGTCCGAAACGATGTCATAACCGGATAGTGCGGCGGGACGGTCGTTCATGACGAAGCGATAGCCGATTCTCTTAAGCTAAAGACTTTGGACAAATTGCGTCATGAGTCGGACGGTGCCAGCACTTCTTAAATATGGGCACGATTTATGACATTGTCAGGGGGCAGTAAGTGGCCGCCAAGACAAGCATGGACAGTATTTCGCAGGATGGGATCGATAGCGACGGTCACCTGATCGAATTGGTTCGCAGTGGAGACATGGCTGCGTTTGACGCTTTGTACGAGCGGCATATTTCCATCGCATCGACCGTTGCCAAGCGCAACGTGGACAACCCGAGCGATGTCGAGGATGTCGTGGCGGAGGCCTTCCAATCGGTCCTGCAGAGCTTGGTGGCGGGGAAGGGACCGGATACCTTCTTTCGGGCATATCTCCTTTCCACTGTGACGCGGCTGTCCCACCAGCGGAATCGGAAGAGCGGCAAGGTCCTCCCCAGCGGAGACGACGCCGTTCTGGACCAGACGATGGGTGACGCCGACTCCGCCATCAGTGCTTTCGAATCCCACACAGTGTCCAAAGCCTTCCGCGCCCTTCCGGAGCGTTGGCAGGCTGTGCTCTGGTATTTGGACGTGGAACGAATGAAACCGGCAGCTGTCGCGCCAATCCTCGGGCTGTCTCCCAATGCTGTTTCCGCGCTCGCCCTGCGTGCGCGTGAGGGACTGAGGCGGCACTACCTCCAGTTCCATATAGCCGAAGAGCCTGACAGCAGGTGTGCAGAGTTTGCCTCCAAACTCGGCAGTTACGTCCGGGGTGGACTTTCCACCGCGGCCGAAAGGAAGGTCCGGGAGCACTTGCGTGGTTGCGCCAAATGCACCGCTGCCTTGGCAGAACTGAAGGACGTCCAAGGGAGCATGAGGGCCGTTCTCCTGCCCTTGGTGACCGGAGTTCCCCTGGCGATGTGGGCCGGAAAGGGGGCCGGACTGGGAGTTTTGGGTGGCATGCTGCCGGCAAAAGCGGCTCTCGCCGTCCCTACACTTGCCCAGCCGGCTGTGATGGCCGTTATCGCAGCGGCCGGGGTGGGACTCGTCCTGGGCGCGGTGGGCATTGTCGACCACCTGACCCCGGACGCCTACATGGAGCAGCGGGCCGTTGAAACCAGGGGCCTTCCATCGGAAGCGCAACCCCTCGTGACCACCCCCGCGGCATCGGCTCCAAGTTCCCCGGCAGCCGCCATCCCGCCGGCCGTTGTTGCAGCACCGCCGGCGTCGGCTCCCGTTGCACCCGAGCCGGCAGCCTCACCGGAACCTACGCAAGAGCCCACGGAGCCCGTCGTTCCGGTACCCCCACCGGTTGTCACGCCTGCGCCTTCACCCGCGCCGGTTCCTTCCGACGCACCGCCCGTGAAGGTCAAAGGGTCCGCAGACCGCAGTAGGGACCGTGGGCCCAACAGCACAGCGTTGCAGGTCGACTTCGAGGCTTCCGGGTCCGACCCCTTGGGCAGCGGAAAGGCAGTCTTTTCCG
This sequence comes from Arthrobacter sp. LFS091, assembly GCF_047977885.1. Classification (NCBI taxonomy): domain Bacteria; kingdom Bacillati; phylum Actinomycetota; class Actinomycetes; order Micrococcales; family Micrococcaceae; genus Arthrobacter; species Arthrobacter sp. LFS091. The sequence continues at coordinate 175,912 of NZ_JBFPFP010000002.1, read as the reverse complement.
TGGGGCAGAATGCCTGGATAGAGGCAGGTACGGTCCGTGCGCCGGAAGGGTGGACGTGCGCCCTGGAGAGCAGGAGCGTCGTTACTTGCTCCACTCAGTCAATACGGCGCGATCGGCTCCAATTTGATCTTCAGGCCGTCTCCAAGCGGGGATGGGCAGACCATGTCCTGACGTACTCGCTCAGTGGGACCGGAATCGCCCCTAACCAGTTTTCCTACAGCTACTGAGGCCGTTTCTTTAGGGGACGTCCGGACGTCGCCGCATGTAAAACCATAATCTGAGACACATTCCGTCAGGGAAGTTTGGTGCGGGTAAGATCCCTAGGAAACACCAGTAATCCGGCTCACAGTATCCAGCGCAGTGTACGGGCCTCAATAGATCCCGAAGGTATGTATCTATGGTTCACACTGCCCATCTAGACACTGATCTCGCCGCTGAACTGCGGGCCGACGTTCGCCGGGTTTCCACGTTGCTGGGCGAGTCCTTGGTCCGGCAACACGGTCCCGAACTGCTCCAGCTCGTGGAGCAGGTGCGCCTGTTGACCAAGGAATCCAAGGAAGCCGCCCGCGGCGGCGCTGATGCCACCGGTCCGTGGAGCGCGCACGACGTCGTTGTCCAGGTCCGTGAACTGCTCGCCTCCCTGCCACTTGAGCAGGCCACCGACCTTGTCCGCGCCTTTGCGTTCTACTTCCACCTCAGCAACGCGGCCGAGCAGGTCCATCGTGTCCGGGGTCTCCGAACCCGGCAGGAGAAGGACGGCTGGCTCGCCAAGGCCGTTTCCGAGATCGCCGGCCAGGCCGGCCCTCAGGTCCTGCAGGATGTAATCAATGAACTCGACGTAAGGCCCATCTTCACGGCCCACCCGACTGAAGCATCGCGGCGTTCCGTGCTGGACAAAGTCCGTAAGCTCTCGGATGTGCTCGCGGAACCGACCCAGGAGGGGACCTCTTCCCGCCGACGCCAGGACCGCCAACTGGCAGAGATCATCGACCAGATGTGGCAAACGGACGAGCTTCGACAGGTCCGCCCCACCCCGGTGGACGAGGCCCGGAACGCTATCTACTACCTGAACAGCATCCTGACCGATGCCATGCCGGAAATGCTGACGGATCTCTCGGAGCTCCTGGCCGAGCACGGCGTGACACTGCCGACGGGGTCGGCACCCATCCGCTTTGGTTCCTGGATCGGTGGGGACAGGGACGGCAATCCCAATGTGACCGCCGCTGTCACCCGGGAAATCCTGCAGCTCCAGAACCAGAACGCCGTTCGAATCGGCATCGTATTGATCGACGAACTGATCTCGGTCCTCTCGAACTCCACCGCCCTGTTTGGTGCGGACCAGGAGTTGTTGGATTCCATCGACGTGGACTTGAAGAATCTTCCGGGACTGGACAAGCGCATCCTGGAATTGAACGCGCAGGAGCCATACAGGCTCAAGCTCACCTGTATCAAGGCCAAACTCATCAACACCGGACGTCGTATTGCTGCCTCGACGTACCACGAGCCCGGCCGCGACTACGCGACGACGCCTGAACTGCTGGCAGAGTTCGGCCTGCTGGAGAGTTCGCTGCGCAACCATTCAGCAGCCTTGGTGGCTGATGGTGCCTTGGCCCGCGTTCGGCGGGCTCTTGCCGCGTTCGGCCTGCATCTTGCCACCTTGGATATCCGCGAACACGCCGACTACCACCATGATGCTGTCGGGCAGCTTGTGGACAGGCTGGGTGCCGCGAAGCCTTACGGAGAGTTGACCCGGGAGGAGCGTTTCGCCTTCCTCGGCGCCGAACTTGCTTCGCGCCGTCCGTTGTCCGGCCACCCCATCAAGCTCGAAGGTACCGCCGATGGAACCTACGATGTCTTCCGGAGCATCCGACAGGCCCTCCACACTTATGGTCCTGATGTGGTGGAGACGTACATCATCTCCATGACCCGTGGCGCCGATGACGTGTTGGCGGCGGCGGTCCTTGCCCGCGAAGCCGGGTTGATCGATCTTTTTGGCAGCAAACCCCATGCCAAGATCGGTTTCGCTCCCCTCCTGGAGACCGTTGAGGAACTCCGGGCATCTGCCGAGATCGTGGATCAGCTCCTCTCCGATCCCTCCTACCGTGAACTCGTCCGACTCCGTGGCGACATCCAGGAGATCATGCTGGGCTACTCCGATTCCAACAAGGAATCCGGCGTGATGACCAGCCAATGGGAAATCCACAAGACCCAACGCAAACTGCGGGATATTGCGGCGAAGCACGGCGTCCGGGTGCGTCTTTTCCACGGCCGTGGCGGTTCTGTTGGCCGCGGTGGTGGACCGACGTACGACGCCATCATGGCTCAGCCGAATGGCGTGCTCGAAGGCGAAATCAAGTTCACGGAGCAGGGCGAAGTCATTTCGGACAAGTACTCCCTGCCCGAACTTGCCCGGGAAAACCTTGAGTTGTCGCTGGCCGCTGTGATGCAGGGTTCGGCCCTGCACCGGACTCCGCGCACGTCGGAGGACGAACGCGAGCGTTACGGGAACGTCATGGAAACCATTTCCGACGCCGCTTTCGCCCGGTACCGCACGTTGATCGACGACCCCCAACTGCCGGCGTATTTCCTGGCCTCCACCCCGGTGGAGCAGCTGGGGTCGTTGAACATTGGATCCCGTCCCTCCAAGCGCCCGGATTCCGGTGCCGGCCTTGGTGGACTTCGTGCCATCCCGTGGGTTTTCGGATGGACCCAGTCGCGCCAGATCGTTCCCGGTTGGTTCGGGGTCGGATCAGGCCTGAAGGCCGCCCGCGAGGCCGGAAACACGGAACAGCTCGTGGAGATGATGGACCGTTGGCACTTCTTCCGCTCGGTGATCTCCAACGTGGAAATGACGCTGGCCAAGACGGACATGGAGATCGCAGGCTACTATGTTTCATCGCTGGTCCCCGCCGAATTGCACCGGTTGTTCCACATGATCCGTGATGAGTACGAGCTCACGGTGGCTGAAATTGAAAGGCTCACAGGTGAGACCGAGCTGCTGGATGCCCAGCCTACGCTGAAGCGGTCACTGGAAATCCGTGATCAGTACCTGGATCCCATCAGCTACCTCCAGGTGGAACTCCTGCGCCGTGTGCGTGAAGAGTCCGTGTCCGGCGCCGAGATTGACGAGCGGCTCCAGCGGGCCATGCTCATTACCGTCAATGGTGTGGCTGCCGGACTGCGCAACACCGGCTAGCAGACCCTCCTCCAGATCCCTCCCGATTCAACGGATCCCTCCTGCACTCGCTGCAGGAGGGATTCGTTCAAGGGGGTGGGATGTGGGAGAGCGTTAGGGTTATGGGATGCCTTCGTTCCAGACCAAGCTGAAGATTACAGGCCTCAAACTGGGAAACGCGCCCGAGTCCGTCATGGCTGCGGCAGTCGAGGCCCTGGAAACCCGCCACCACGTGGAATCGAACCAGCTGGACATTGTGGGCGGAGTGCCCCAACTCAGCCTCCGCTTTACCGTTGGCGACCGCGATTACGCAGGCGAGAACGACGAAGCCCGGACGTCGGCTGCCATGATGCGTGACGCCGTCGAACGCGTTGCCTTGACCGGAAGCCTGTACGTGTTGCGTCGCAGCCGCGGGCGCTGGTCGCCCATTTAACAGGCGAGCCCTACTCGGGTTGGGGCGTCTCACCGTCGAACGGATCGCCGTCGAACGGTTCCTCGACGGGGGAGCGGTTGCCGCGGCGACGCGTGACGATCAGCCCCACCACCACTCCGATGACCAACCCAACGCCGACCCCGATCAACGAGCTGGCCCAGAACGGCAGCTTGGTGGTGGAACCGGTGAAGTAGCCCAGGCCCACCTGCCAGACAGCCCAGAGCATGGCGCCCAAGGCAGCACATAGGCTGAACCCGCGGACGGAAACGTTGGCGATGCCCGATGCGGCGGAAGTCGCGAGCCGACCGCCCGGGACGAATCGCCCGCCGATGATTGCGCCGTATGTGGACGAGCGGCCCGCTTTGGCGATCGCTGCGTGAATTCCGCGGTGGACGTGGCGGCCCCATGACCAACGGTCGAGAACGTGGCTGATGCGCCGCTTGAACAGCAAATACACCGCCATGTCGCCCAGCCACGACGCGAAGGCGGCCAGAAGCAGGATCAGCCAAACGTTGGTGTGGCCGTCGGCCGCGAGCGCCCCGCCGGTAATGACCACCATTTCGGACGGGATCGGTGGAAAAATGGCGTCGCCCACCACTATGGGTACGATCCACAGGTAGATCGCGGATCCCCACGTCTCAGGGGCGGTGATGTCCATGGCCACAAGGTACCGCACTTGCTGCCGCTGCCGCTCTGGGCGAAACTGGCGCCATGCGAATCGACATCCTGCATGGCGACATCACGACGCGTCCCGTGGACGTTATTGTCAACGCCGCCAACTCGTCCCTGTTTGGTGGAGGGGGAGTGGACGGTGCCATCCACAGGGCTGCCGGGCCGGAACTTCTTGAGGCGTGCCGGAGGCTTAGGCGTTCGGAATTGCCCGATGGTTTGCCTGTGGGCGCGGCTGTCGCAACTGCGGGTTTCCGCCTTCCGGCCCGTTGGGTGGTCCACACTGTGGGGCCTAACCGGCGTGCCGGGCAGACGGATCCGGCGCTGCTCGCATCGTGCTTTAGCGAAAGCCTGAAGGTGGCGACGGGACTGGGTGCCCGGTCGGTTGCCTTCCCTGCGATCAGCGCCGGAATTTATGGTTGGGATGCCCGTCAGGTCGCCGAGGTTGCGTTCGACGCCGTCAGGTCCTTCTGGGCGTCGCTGTCAGCGGGTGCCGCGTCAGGCAGCCCGCTGGAGTTGGTGGAATTCGTGCTGTTCTCCGAAGAGACGACGGCGGTCTTCCGGGCGGCATTTGAAGCCTCGCCCGATTCCGTGGCCTGACGTTTGCGTCGCTGCACCATGAAGTACAGAACCGTCACGAGGGCCAGAGGCGGCAGGCCAAAGACCAGGGTCATGTTGAATGCTTCAGTTCCCAAGGTGCTGACGGCTATGGCCAACATGAGGATCGCCCCCAGGATGGTTCCCGCCGGGTAGAAGCGTGTCTTGTAGGAGAGTGTTGTCCCCGTGCGTTTCATGCTCCTGCGGAAGAACCAGTGGGTCACGAAGATCATGAACCAGGTGAACATTGCGCCGAACATGGAGATCGCCATCATGAACGTGAAGGCAGTCTCGGGGAACATCGCGTAGACCACAGTGGCGATCGCAATACCAGTGGTTGAGAGGATCAGGGCATTCACTGGGGCACCGTTACCGCGCAGCCTGCCGAAGATGGCGGGTGCGTCGCCGCTGCGGGAGAGGCTGAAGATCATCCGGGTGGAGATGTAGAGCTGGCTGTTCATGGCTGAGAGCGCAGCGATGATCACCACAAACGTGAGCAAGCTGTCAGCGAAAGGGACGCCAAGGTTCTGCATCACGGTCACGAAGGGGCTGCCGCCCGACAGGATCTGGCTGACCGGCGCGATGGCCAGGATCAGTGCCAGGGTGACGATGTAGAACAGGAGGAGCCGGACGATGGTGGTGCGGAATGCCTTCTTCACTGCTGTGGCGGGATCCTTGGCCTCCCCGGCGGCGATGGCGATCATTTCGATGCTGAGGTAGCTGAAGATGGAGACGATCACGGCGAACCAGGTACCGGACAAACCGTTGGGGAAGAATCCGCCGTCGGCCGAGTAGTTCTGGAAGCCGGTGCCGTCGGTTCGGGCTCCGAAGACAATGTATGCGCCGAGCACAATGAAGGCGATGATTGCAAAGACCTTGATGCTGGAGAACCAGTATTCCAAGGCGCCGAACACCTTCACGTTCATGGTGTTCACGCCGATGAGTACGGCCGAGAAGAAGACCACCCACAGCAGGGACGGGATGTCCGGGAACCAGAGCTTCATGTATTCACCCACCGCAGTGACCTCGGTCCCCACAGCCAACACGATGCAGGACCAGTACATGTACTTGACCAGGAACCCGGCCAGTGGACTGACGTAATGCTCGGCGAAGGCACCGAACGAACCGGACGTGGGGTGTGCCACCGTCATCTCGGAGAGGCTGCCCATCAGGAGCAGAGCGATCAGCCCGCCGATGGCGTAGCTGATGATCACGCTGGGACCTGCCAAACCTATGGCGAATTTGCTGCCCAGGAACAACCCGGTGCCGATTGCGCCGCCCAAGGCGATCATGGTCATCTGCCGTGAGGTGAGCTGCTTTTTCAGCCCGCCTTCACGTTCTTGGATCTTGTCGAAACTGCCCATCACGACCTCCTCGTCGATTCTGCAAATCGATTCAAGATAGAATCCAGTCCAATGTCCTGCCAAGGATTCTGAAGAATTACAAAAAGAACAGGGGCTATTTCGTGTCGGATTCAACCGTGAACCGAACGGCGGGCGCCGTTCCGAATCCCGTTCGGCTGGATGACACAGACCGTCTGATCCTTCGGGAACTCATGGCCGACGCCAGGATTCCCAACAACGTGCTCGCGTCCAAGGCGGGGATTGCGCCCTCAACGTGCCTTGGCAGGGTCCGGGCGCTCAAGGATGCCGGAGTCATCCGGGGTTTCCATGCATCCGTGGATCTTGAGGCGTTGGGCTTGCTGGTCTACGCGCTGATCTCCATCAGGGTGAACCCGCAGGCCCGCAACAAGATGCTGGCCATCGCGCAGCGGCTCAAGTCGCTGCCGAACGTCCAGAGTGTGTTCCTTCTGGCCGGCGACCAGGACTTTTTAGTGCATGTGGCCTGCGGGACGCCGACGGAGTTGCGGGACTTCATTGCTGTCCACCTCGCATCGGATCCGGCCATCGCCAACACGCAAACCAACCTGGTGTTCGACCATTTGACGCCGGGGGAGTAGTGCCCCGTTCAGGCGTGGGCTTCGCTGAGCTCCAACCGGCTTCGGTATTCCACTGGCTTCTTGCTGATGGGGTCCACGAAAGTGATGCCGCGGGCCAGTAGTTGAAGTGGCTTCGCGTAGTCGTCCGGGGCTTTGTCCAGCAGGTCCGGGTAGAAGGCGTCGTTGACGATTCCGAGTCCGAGCGAGGCCATGTGCACGCGCAGTTGGTGGGTCTTCCCGGTGTGGGGTTCCAGCCGGTACAGCGCGCGCTGGTGGGTGCCGGCGTCGAACGTCCTTGTTTTTTCGATCCGCGTTTCTGCGTTTGGTTCGCCGTCGATGACTTCGGCGAGGAGGTAGCTGCGGGACTTGGTCATGCGGTTGCGGACTACTGCGGGGAACTCGACGGCGGGAAAACCGGGGGCGGGTGTCGCGGCAGACACGCACTCGTATTCCTTCTGGACCTGGCGCTTCTCGAAGAGGACCTGGTACTTTCCCCGTGTCTCCGGGTTGGTGGAGAGCAGCAGGAGCCCGGCGGTCATGCGGTCCAGGCGGTGCATGGGGATGAGGTCCGGGAGGTCCAGCTGGTTGCGGAGGCGGACCAGTGCCGATTCCTGGATGTAGGTACCGCCCGGGGTGGTGGGCAGGAAGTGCGGTTTGTCGACCACGAGGATGTGTTCGTCCTGGTGGAGGATGGTGATTTCCACTGGAATCCGGGTCTCCGGGGGGAGCGTGCGGTAATACCAGATGAACGTGTGGTCCTCGAGCCTGGTGCTGCGATCGAGGGGGACGCCGCCTTCGCCCACGATTTCGCCGGCGTCGAATCGGTCCTCGATGCCTTGGGGGTCGATGTGTCCCCAGCGATGCATCATGTAGTCCATTGCAGTCTCCCAGGGCCCGTCGTCCGGGAGGCGCAGGCGGGTTGCGTTGACGCCGTCGCGCACGGGGAGGGGGGATTGCATCACTGGACAATTCTACCGGGATCGCGTTGTGGGGCCCGCTCTGCGTGCCTGGGTGGCCCGAATGGGCGCAGAGCGGGCCTCACAACACCGAACAGAAAAAAGTTCTTGACAAGAAAAGTTGTCGGTGAACATACTTGAAGCATGTTGGACATCGAAGTGATCGAGGACCCGGCCGCGGCGGAAGCGTCACTGGACCCAATCCGTACGCGCATTCTCCAGGAGCTCGCCGAGCCGGCGTCGGCCACGCAGCTTGCCGGCAGGGTTGGATTACCGAGGCAGAAGATCAACTACCACCTCAAAGCCCTCGAGCGGCACGGGTTGGTGGAGTTGGTGGAGGAGCGCCGCAAAGGCAATGTCACCGAGCGCGTGTTGTGCGCCACCGCCGCCTCCTACGTCATTTCGCCGGCCGCACTGGCCTCCGTGGCGCCGGATCCACGGCGTTTCGCTGACAGGTTCTCGGCCTTCTGGCTGCTCTCGCTTGCCGCGCGCACCGTTCAGGAAATGGGAAAGCTCATCTCCGGCGCTGCCGTGGCCAGGAAGAAGCTGGCCAGCTTCGCCATCGACGGCGAGATTACTTTCCGCTCGGCCGCCGATCGCGCGGCATTCGCGGAGGAGCTCGGCGTGGCGGTGACGCGGCTCGTCGATAAATACCACGACGGCGGTTCTGCCACCCCGGCGGGTGGCGGACGCAAGCACCGGCTCGTCGTCGTCCTCCATCCAGCACTCAAGACCCCCTCAACGGAACAAGCAGCCTCCGGGCACACAGCAGAAAAGGACCAAGGCAATGACTGAGAACCGGGAATTCGAAATCGTGGCGGACACCGAGCTGCCCGGCACGCCTGAACGCGTGTGGAACGCCGTTACTGCAGACACCGCTGCCTGGATGTTCCCCACCGATCAGTGGCCCGCCGTGAAAACGGTGGAGGAATACCCCACGCATCTCGTGTCGCGGATGGACGGCCCGGACGGCTGGTTCAACCAGTTGGAGCACGTCCTCGAACCCCTCGAGGGTGGGCGCGCCAAGCTGCACTACGTCCACAGTGGCATTTTTGCGGACAACTGGGATGAGCAGTACGACGGCGCCAGCAAGCACACCGAGTTCTACCTGCACACCCTGGGCCAGTACCTCCAGCACTTCGACGGGCGGCCGGTGGTGTTCACGGACATCCAGGGCCCCGCGACTTCGCAGGCTCCCGACGGCTTTGTGCAGCTGAAGAAGGCGCTCGGGGTGGAAAGTGCTGCCGCCGGTTCGCGCTTTGATGTTGAGGTCGACGGCGTTGGCCGGTTGAGCGGCGAGGTGGACTTCGCCAACCAGAACTTCCTGGGCCTGCGGACCGCGGATGCCATGTATCGCTTCTTCGGCCGGAACGCCTTTGGTGCTCCCGTCGGCCTGACCGTGCACGACTTCAGCGGTTCCGGGGATTCCGAACTGACGGCCAAGGCATGGGGCGGCTTCCTGGAAAAGGTATACGCCTAAGGATTGGCTAGGGGGCCCAGGCGCGGGCTACGGACGCGAGGGCGGCTTCGTAAATTCCGGGCCAGTCGGTGGCGGGATCGTTCATCTGGGCCAGCTCCAGGCTGACCAGCCCATGGACCTGTCCCCAGATCCCCATCGCTACCACTATGGGGTCTTCCGCACGGAGCCTCCCTGCGGCCTGCGCCTCGGCGACCGCCTCTACCAGGGGCAGCATCGAATCCGAGGCGACATCCGGCGTCGGCTTGCACTCCACATAGGCGGCCAGCGCGCCACCGAACATGAGCCGGTAAAGGGCCGGGTGCTCAAGGGCCCAAACGCGGTAGGCCCTGCCGAGCGCCAAAAGACCGCCGTGGGCGGCTTCGCGTTGGGACTCCCCGAAGGTGCGGAAACCGTCGTCGACGGCGGCCGTCAGCAGTTGGGCTTTTCCGCCGAAGAGCGAGTAGATCGCGGTGGTTGACGTGTCTGCTGCGGCGGCGACGTCCCGGAGGGTCACGCGGGCCGGGCCTTCGCGGTCCACGAGTTCTGCGGTGACCGCCAGTAGCCGTTGCCGGACCTGGAGATCATGAACGATAGGTCTTGCCATGCCTTCCAGTGTTTCATAACATTGTTTCATAACGACGTTATTAAACGACGTTATGAGAACAGGAATCTGACAGTGGGTTCCCCAAGCGAAGGAATTCACATGGCACAGGAAATCTTCCCCGGCCGATTCACCGCTGACGTAGGGCGCGATACAGTCACGGTGTTCCTGATCGGGATGCGCGCCAACAGGTGGTGGAAGGTGGGCCGGGTTGCCCGGGTGGCTTCAGCCATGACCGCCATGCTGCAGCACCTGGCCGCGAATCCCGAGGCGGGCTTGCTTGGCACGGAACAGTGGCTCGGGAGGACCACCATGCTGCTCAGCTATTGGGAAAGCCCCGAGCACCTGCGGCGTTTTGCTGCCGACAGGGAGTCTCCGCACCTTGCTCCCTGGCGGAAGTTCATGAAGGAAATGTCCGGCAGCGGCGACGTGGGCGTGTGGCATGAGACCTACCAGGTTCCGGCGTCGGGCATTGAAGTGGTCTACAACGGCATGCCACGGTTCGGCCTTGCCAAAGCTACCTCGCACATCCCCGTAGGCCCCGGCAGCAACACAGCCAAGCAGCGCATGGGCGCGGGGGCTGCCCAGGCGGGGGCCGCCCAAACAGAAGGCTAGGCCACTGCCGCCGCCGCTGATCGCTCAGACTTGAGGGACCGGCGGAGGTGGGGCGAGGAGTCCAGTTTGTCCTGGGCTCCGCGCAGGGCCAGGACGGCGACCTCCAACTGCTCAGGCGGCAACGTGTACGGCACGCGAAGGAAGTGTTCAAAGGCTCCGCCCACCCCGAACCTGGGACCCGCTGCCAAGCGAACCCCAAAGTCCGGGGCAAGGATCGTCAGCGCAGTGCTGCAGGGGCTGGGGAGGCGGCACCAAACGGTGAGTCCGCCCCGCGGCCGCTCCACTTCCCAGGCCGGCAGGTGTTCAGCCAGCAAGCCGAGGAGTGATTCCCGGTTGTGCCGCAGTTCCTCCAACCTGGCATCCAGGGGCTCGGCGAAGGACCGCACCAGCCGGGCCGCCGCCAATTGCTCCACAACAGGACCGCCCAGATCCATGACGGTCCTCGTTGCCACGAAACGGGAAATCAGGCCCTCGTCGGCGCGGATCCACCCGGTCCTGAGGCCCGCCCAATGGGACTTGCTCAGCGACCCAATGGACACCACGGCGGGACCGAAAGCGGACATCGGTGCGGTGCGGACGCCGTCGAGGTTTAATCCCCGGAGCGTTTCGTCCACCACCAGGACTGTCCCCGACGCCGCTGCAGCCCGCACCAGGCGCCGACGCTGCAGATCGGACATGATGCGGCCCGTCGGATTGTGGAAATCCGGGACGAGGTACGCCATCGCGGGCCGTTGCTGGTTCATGGTGGACACCATGGCATCGATGTCCCATGCGGGTGAGGTCCCCGAGGGCAATGCGACGGGAAGCGGTTTGCAGCCGGCGGCCCGGATGGCGTCCAGGGCGTTGGGGTAGGTGGGGTGCTCCACCAACACCCGGTCCTGCTTGCCGGCCAGGGTGCGAAGCACGATGTTGAGGGCGTGCTGGGCGCCGGAAGTGACGAGGATCTGGCCCGGCATGGTGGGCACTCCGTCGGCGGTGTACTTGTCCGCAATGGCTTCGCGGAGTGCCAGGACCCCCACGGCGTCGTACCCAAAGCCGGGCAGGAGGGCGGGCAGTTCGGTCAAGGCGTCCGCGAACGCCCGATGCACCACTTCCCCGGCAGCCGGCAGGGACGCGTAGGCGAGGTCCAGGAGGCCATCCGGCACGGCGAGGCCGGGCGCACTCACGGGTACGGTCCGGTGGGGGATGCACGTCCGGGCCCGGCTGCCCTGGCCCGAGGTGAGGAAGCCCTGTTCGCGGAGGTTGGAGTACGCGGCCGTGACGGTGGTCCGGCTCAGGTCAAGGGTCTGGGCCAGGGCCCGCTCGCTGGGCAGCGCTACGTCCAGCGGTATGCGCCCGTCCATCACCAGCAAGCGCACGACGTCGGCCAGCTCGCGGTAGGCGGGCAGGGAACCGGAGTTCCAGGAGCCGAGGAGCCGAACGAGTGCGGTGGGGTTCAAAGAGCCGGACATAAGACCAGTATTGCAAACTGGCTATGGAATACAAGGCCAGTTTTCGGCGACGATGGATTCCATGATGACCCGAAGACTCACTCAACTCCTGATCGGCCTCGCGATGTACGGCATCTCCCTGGCCGTTTTCATCCGTGCCGGCCTTGGCTTGGACCCCTGGGATGTTTTCCACCAGGGCGTGGCCACCAAGACCGGTTTCAGCATTGGCGTGGTGGTCATCGCGGTCAGCTTTATTGTCCTCCTCCTCTGGATCCCGCTGCGGCAGATGCCCGGGATTGGTACCGTTGCCAACGCCGTTTTGGTGGGCCTGTTCGCTGACCTGGGGCTCTGGCTCATCCCGGCGGTCTCACACCTGGGCGGGCAAATTGCCATGCTGGCCGGAGCCGTGATCCTGAACGGCATCGCCTCTGCCTGCTACATCGGTGCACGATTGGGTCCCGGTGCCCGTGATGGCCTGATGACCGGGCTGGTTCGCCGTACCGGCTGGTCGGTGCGCCTGGTCCGCACCGGCATCGAAGTTACTGTCCTGGCTGTAGGCCTCCTGCTGGGCGGGTCCGTGGGCGTGGGTACCGTGGTCTACGCCCTGGCTATCGGGCCGATCGTCCAAGTGTTGCTTCCCAGGTTCATGGTGCCCGAGCCCGTCCCGGCGCCGGGTTCGGATCCTGGCAGGGAAACAGCCACCACGGAAGCAGCGCCCGCAGCTTAGCGGCACGCCGGCACGTCCTCGCCGTACCGCAACCAGTCCGGCAGGTCCTGGGTCAGTGCGTCGCGGATGGCGGGCGATCCGGCGCTCCGCCAGTCGACGTCGTCGTTAATCTCGATCTCGTACTTCTTCCACTCGAACCAATTGATCATCTTCAACTGCGGATACTTTTGGTGCGTTTCGGCGGAGAAGACCTGGCGCCACCAAGCACGTTTGACCTCCAGCTCCGATGCCCCACCGCGCGCAGGGGTAAAGATCGCAGCGGTCTCCGGGACAGCCACAGGCCGGTCATGGTCCACGCCGTACACCTGGTAGAAATCCGGCACGGAACTGTCGTCGCCCGCCGTGCCGCTGTAGGTTCCGGTGAGCATGGCCAGGAACTTGCCCGGTTCAGCAATGTCGTTGTTTCCCCACGGGCGCTGGTTGCCCCAGTGGTACAGCGAGACTCCCACCCAGTCCACCGCGTCGTCCCCCGGATAGTAGGGGGCATACGTGTCGTCTGCCATGGTGAGTACGCCGTCATGGTTGGTATCAAGCGCTGCGAAGTCCGGGGTGCCCGGACGGGCCGCGTACTGGCCACCCGTGAACGGATAACCACCCCCGTAGTTCGGCGCCCACATCATGGACGTGCCCGGCGCCTGCGCGTGCACCGCCGCCGCCACCTTGCGGAAAACCTGCACGTAGCGGGTGGGCTGCTGGCCCCACGAATACCAGGAGCCGTTCATCTCATGGGCAAAACGTACGACGACGGGCGTCCCCTGATCGTTGATGGCGCGTAAGTCGGTGGCCAACTTGGCGATCACCTCGTCACTCATCGTCGCCAGGCCGCCGTGCGGCTCCAAGGTCAGGAGCAGCACCCCACCCGCCGCCCGGACCTGCGTCACGGCGTTGGTGGTGTGCGCCCACGTTTGGTCGTCATAGGGAATGTCGGAGAACTGCACCACAACTGCGGGATCATGTCCCAGATTGGCCCGGTGTTCGGCAAGGGTTTCGGTGTTCCAATCCAGGTTGACCCCCAGCAGCACGCCATCTTTGGGGATAATCGAGGCCGCATCTCCGGCCTTGCACAGAGACAACGCCTGGACAACGGGGACCACCTCCTTGGAAGCGAAACCCAGGCCGGTAGCCACCAGTGCGGTCACCAGCAAGGGAACAACGAGGCTGGCTCTCCTGCGTCTGCGGTCCGGGTGGCCGGCGAAGGCTGGGGGAGTGGGCTTCAGCCGTGGTGGCCTGGGCGCTACCGCAGTGGCGCGGGCCATGTCAGCTCCACCCCAGGGTGCGACGCCGTCTTGGGAAGAGCCTGTGCCATCGGAACCCGGGCGCCAGGTGGCGTGCGCGCCCTGGTCCCAGGCCGCCGTCGACGGCTTCCTCCCGGGTTCCATATATGCGGGTGACTTGCCCCAGATGAGCCTGGAGCCGGGTAATTTCCAAGGCCGCGGAGCTGCCGAAAAGACGCAGGTCTCCGCCGCGGGCGCGCAGGAGGTGCAACACCTCCAGGAGGCCAACGACGCCGGAAGCGCCGACGGTCGTCACCGCCGCCACATCCAGCAGGACCAGGATGGGCCCGTCAGTTGCGGCCTTTGCGGATTCCTGGCGAATGCCCAGGACCGTTGTTGCGTCCAAGGCGCCGGTGACGGTCAGGTCAATGCAGGAAAGGGACGTGGGCATGGTGTTTGAAACACGGGAAAGTGTGGACATGATGGTCGCTCCTGGCTGGGAGTTGGAACGGCGTTATGGGGATGTGTGGATCAGCGCCTGGCAGGCGGAGGGGTGAGCGTCGCCGGATTGAGGACGCTGGGGAGTTCATCGGGTGTGGGCATGGGATCCACCTGTTCCTCTCCAGGGCCCCGGTACCTGGCGGCGCCGATGACCACGCTGAGCATGGCAAGGTCCAATGCCACCCAAGCGAGGGTGATGAGCGTTGGGTACAGCGGCGCCTCGCCGGTAGCTGCGCGCGCTATGCCGATGCCCGACGAGACCACCAGGACAGCCATCGCCACCAGTTGAAGCCGGACGTGCTGGAAGCCGCGTCCTGCCGCCTGCTTGCTTTTGGCCGTCACGGAGAACGTCAGGTGCTTGCCCAGGAAGACCGCGGCAGCACCGGAACAGGTCGCCGCGATCCATGTTGGAAAGAGCGCGAACGACCACTGCTGGCCGCGCCACAATCCCTTGGACCCGTTGCCTGCCACCTGGAAGAGGAGCTGGCAGGAAAGGAAGAACGGCAGGAACAGGCAGAAGAACACCACCGGACTCGCTGTGAGCGGGTACGTGCCGGCCACCAGGAACACCACCGGCGCCGAGATGTAGCTCAGTGCGGCAAAACCGTTCAGGTAACTGGTCATGGTGCCCAAATACATGAGGCGCTGGGCCACGGTGAGCCCCCGCAGGAACAGCGGATTGTCGTTGAAAAACACCTGCATGGTCCCGGCTGCCCAGCGGTGGCGCTGGGACAGCATGGTGGACACATCCTCCGGGGCCAACCCGTGCACCAGGACCTCGTGGTGGTAAACGCTGCCCCAGCCCATGGCGTGAAGGTGCATGGCCGTAGCCATGTCCTCCGTGATGGTGGTGGTGTCCATCGGGTGGATGGCCAACGCCTGGTCGGTATGGGCAACATCCACCGACTCCAGGACTGCGTCGAGTTCCGGCATGACGTCCTCCATGGCTTCCGGAACAGCCAACGCTGCGGCGTGGAAGGAAACCCGGAGCTCGAACGTGATCTCAGCCAAGACGTCGCCGCGGCGAAGCTGCTGTTCGGCACGGGTAACCGCTGCCATGGCCTGCTCCACCACCGGCATGGCGGCTGGATGGCGACGGCCGAGTTCCCCGTGCAGGTCCTGCAGCCGGGACCGGCCCCTGCGCAAAGCGCTCCAGGTGTGCTCGGTGGCGGTCCGGGTGTAGCGCGTCAGGCCCAGGGCCATGAGGGCTTCCCTGCGCAGGACAGCATTCGAACCGCAGAAAAACGCTGCGTCCCAACCGTCCTTGCCCTGCTGGATGGGGCCGTAGAACAGTTCGGCCTGGCTGCCCAGGGGGTCCCGGTCCGGAACATTCCAGAAATGTTGCGGCGTCTGGACGAACGCCACTTCCTCAGCATCGAAGTAGCCCATGACCCGGTCCAGGAACCGTGCTTCGGGGACCTGGTCCGCGTCCAGGATGGCCACGAACTCGCCCGTGGTCATGGACAATGCGTTGTTGACATTGCCGGCCTTGGCAAACCGCTGCCGACCGTCCCACTCGGGACCACGGGTAATGTATCCGACGCCGATCTGCCGGGCTGCGCTCGCAAACCCGCTGCGGTTCCCGTCGTCCAGGATCCACGTTTCGTGCGGATACTCCATGTCCCTGGCCGCAATCGCCGTCTTGAGGACAAGCTCAAGCGGCTCGTTGTAGGTGGCGATGAAAACGTCCACCGTCCGGCCCGGCAGGGCAGGCGGGGGCGGTGGCCGCCGTCGTGCATTCCACATGGTGACGGCGTACAGCGTTGACTCGCCCAGGCTGTACGTTTCCGCGGCCACGAGCGGCAGGGAGATCCACCACGCGTCCCACGCAACGGTTCCTGACCAGCGCCAACTGATGTAGATCAATCCAAAGGAAACCACGAGGACCGCAAGGATCCTTACCAATATCTGCTTGTGAATGCCCATGTTTAGCCTCCGGGTAACTGCTGGGGAAAAGGCAAAGGCGCGGCAGGCTGTCCCTACGCCCTGAAGGCGAAGTTGGGAGGACACGGCTGACGCGCCTGGAGCATGCATCGTCGATGCTCAGAGGAAGGAATTCAGGTGCGAACGGAATTTCCCTAAGCCACGGACTTGTTGGGCCAAGCCGATGGTTCCTCTTTCCACTTTCTCCCGGCTGCATTTCGTCGCCGTTACGGGATTGATAAGTACTTTCGCGTTGATTATTTCCTGGGGGTGACATTTGGCGTGTCCCCACACCAAGGCCTTGCGCGCCGAATGGCAAGGCAGTCAGAGTTGCTGTCATGAAGCGACGACTCACACCCATGGTGATGGTCATCGTCGGATTTACGCTCATGGCGACACTCATCGCTCCTGAGCCTCCGGCGCTGGCGGCCGCCGGCATGCCGGCCCCTGGTGCGCTGGTGTGGAGCGACGAGTTCAACGGTCCCGCCGGCACCGCCCCGGACAACAGCAAATGGCTCCACGACACGGGAGGGTCCGGATGGGGCAACAGCGAACTGCAGTACTACACGGACAGCACCCGCAACGCCGCCATGGACGGGAACGGAAACATGGCCATCACTGCTCGCCGCGAAAACCCGGACAATTACACCTGCCACTACGGACCGTGCCAGTACACCTCGGCCCGGCTATTGACCGCTGGTAAGTTCAGCCGCAACCAAGGACGCTTTGAAGCCCGTCTGAAGCTGCCTAAAGGACAAGGAATGTGGCCCGCGTTTTGGATGCTGGGCGACAACGTCTTCACAGATGGCTGGCCCAACAGCGGCGAGCTCGACGTCATGGAAAACGTCGGCAAGGAACCCGGAACCACTTGGGGCAGCATCCACGGTCCAGGCTATTCGGGCGCAAACTCGGTCAACGCCAGCTACACCCTGCCCCACGGCCAAGCTTTGGGAGACGCGTTCCACACCTTCACCGTGGACTGGGGGCCGGATTCCATCACCTGGTACATCGACGGCATTGCCTACTCACATAAGACCAAGGCCAGCGTTCCGGGGCCCTGGGCTTTCGACCACAATTTCTTCCTTCTGCTCAACCTCGCCGTCGGCGGCACGTGGCCCGGAGCGCCGGATCCGGAGACGGCGCTCCCGCAAACCATGCTGGTGGACTACGTCCGCGTTTACGACCTCGCACCCGCTTCGGCGCCACCGTCCGCCGCGCCCAGTGTCCGGATCCAGGGTTATGCGGGCAAATGCATCGACGTCGCCGGACGCCAGGCCATCGACGGTTCCTCACTCCAGTTGTGGGACTGCGACACTGCCGCGTCAGAACAATGGACTTTTGCGGGCAACGGGACCGTTCGGACGTTGGGCAAGTGCATGGACGTGGCGTGGGGCTCCACGGCCAACGGCGCCCAGATCCAGCTGACTGCCTGCAACGGAAGCGCGGCGCAGCAGTTCGTCCTCAACTCCGCGGGGGATTTGGTGAACCCACAGGCCAACAAATGCGTTGACGTCGCGGACTGGTCTGCTACGAATGGTTCACGCTTGCAATTATGGGATTGCGCCGGTTCGGCCAACCAGAAATGGTGGCGGACGGTGTAGAAAAACGTCCGACGGCGGCGCGCAGGCAGCGCGGGTCCGGCGACTATTGCTGGGGCGGCTGGGGAGCTTCCTGGAGTAGTCGGCGGGGCCCTGCGCGTAGTGCGTCGTCGTCGCGGCGGTTACCGATGCGCCCGGCCGGGACGGAGATACGGTGTCCGGCCGGGCCGCGGCCTCAGGGGCTGGGCTGGCAACGGCGGGCTGGCTACGGCGCGGGCTGGCAGCGTGGACAGAAGTAGATGTCCCGTTCCTCTGTTCCGTCGGGGCCTGCCAGGAGGCCGCGTCGAACCGTGGTGCCGCAACGCCTGCAAGGCTGGCGTTCCCTGCCGTAAACCCAGTAGCCGGGCCGCAGGGCGCGCGGTCCCAAGGTCGTCCGGCGGCCAGGTCCAAGGTTTTCACCCAAAAGACGTTTGGCGTCGTTCACCGTTTTGGCGAGGTCGGGCACTTCACCCACCGGCAGTGCGGGGTGGATGCCGGAGAGGAAGCACGCTTCGCAGCGGTAAATATTGCCGATGCCTGCAAGCTTCCTCTGGTCCAACAAAGCAAAACCTACAGTGACCTCCGGTTCGGCGCGGAGCCTGCGGAGTGCTTCTTCTTCGTCCCAATCCGGACCAAGGAGATCCGGGCCGAGGTGTCCAACGATCTTTTCTTCCTCTGCCGTGGGCACAACTTCCAGGATGCCCAGCGAGAACCCCACCGCGTCAGCCTCGGCCGTGCGCAGGACGCACCGTGCCGTGTGGCCGGGCTTGGTCCAACGACCACCCGGTGGGTAGATCATCCAGTTGCCCTCCATCTTGAGGTGGGAATGGATGGTCAGTTCCCGGGGCTTCCTGCTGGCACCGGGCGCCTCGTCAGCGGGCCCAACGAGACGCATGAGCAGGTGCTTGCCCCGGGGGACCACTTCCTTCATGGTCCAACCCGACAGGTTGAGGGTGGCGAAGCGCGGCACACGGAAGTCCGACGCCGTGATGACATGTCCGGCCAAAGCTTCGTTCAACCGTGACGCGGCCCGCCAAATGGAATCGCCTTCAGGCACGGATCCGCAGTCCCTTCGGAGTTGAGTATGCGCCTGCCGCCGCCAGGGCAACTGCGATGGGTGTTTCCAGGAGATCGTGGCCATTGACCTTCTCCATGAAGAGTTTGTCCACTGCTCCCCGCCGCACCACGTCCACCAACGCCTGGGCGGCAACCGTCAGCACTCCCTCGTCCTGGCTGAAAGTGAGCAGCGTCTTACCGCCGCGTTCCACGTAAAGGACCAGCGCGCCGTCGACCATGACCACCAGCGCCCCGGCTTTTCGCCCCGGGCGGTGGCCGGACCCGGCGTCGACGGACAGCGCCGGCCAGGGGAGCGCGGCACCGTAGGGGTTGGCTGGATCCGTGGCGGCAAGTGCCAGCGCGGACGGTTCCGCCTTGGAAATGCGGGCATCTTCTGTGAACGAGCGCAGGCGGTCCACGGTGGCGGGGACCGCGAACTGGGCAGCCCCCAGATGCTCGATGAAGTAGCCTCGGCGGCATCGCCCGGCTTCCTCAAGCCGTGCAAGGACTTTGTACATGAGCCCAAAGCCGCCCAGGATGTTCTCAGCCATCACCGAACCGCGGGTTACGACGCCGTACCTGTCCAGCAGCAGCTCAGCCGTGCCCCGGGCATGGATGGTGGGGTCCAGCTCCGGCGCAGGCAACGCGGACCAGCGGCCGACCGCGGAAGGCGGCGCGGGCGCAATGCCGCCCGTCACCGAACCGTAGCGGCCCCCGGTGAGGCCTGGAGATCCCAGCAGTCCCGTCCCGTGGGAACGGCCGAGCCTGCTCATGCGTGGTGCCCGCGCCCTCGGCGCCTTGGCGACCTGGCGGTGGGCTGTTT
Source organism: Arthrobacter sp. LFS091 (assembly GCF_047977885.1). NCBI lineage: Bacteria > Bacillati > Actinomycetota > Actinomycetes > Micrococcales > Micrococcaceae > Arthrobacter > Arthrobacter sp. LFS091. Next base: position 156,217 of record NZ_JBFPFP010000002.1, on the reverse strand, counting down.
TCCCGCCGGCAATCATGGCACGGACGGGGGCGAATGTATCTCCAGTTACCCGCCCGGCCCAGACAAGGTCCCACAGCGCGGTCACCACGGCGTCATCGCTGAGCACCGTATCCATGCCACCAGCGACGTCCGTGAGTTGCCGGAAGAAGTAGCCGCCGCCCGCGCTGAAGTGCTCAAGGAGGCGCTGTTGGGCATCCCCCGGTTCGAAATCGGGAGAAGGATTGAGGGTCAGCTCCGCGGAGTCGGCAACGTGGAGGCTGATCCAGCCGTCGTTACCGGGCAGGGACCCGGCTCCGGACCAGAGGAGCTCCCCGGCGGCCATCAGTTCGTCCAGCATGGCAGGCTTGTAATCCGCCACCCGGCTCGCGAGTACCAACGGTTCCCACGCCGACGCCGGAATGGGCACGCCGGACAGCTGGTCCACTGCCGTGATGATTCCATCCAGCCCGCGCAACGCCTGGCTGCGGGACTTGCCCGGGGTGGTCACGTTTTGCCACTCGGGAAGGAACCGCCCGTAAGCGGCCGTGTCCACTGGTTCCACTTCGGCGCGCAGCGCAGCCAGTGACCGCCGGCGCAGTTTCCGCAGGACCTCGGCATCACACCATTCGCTCGCGGGAGGTGCATCGACGGACATGAGCTCGGGATCCGTTGCTTCGACGGCCTGCGGTTCGGCCACCGCATGCGGACGGAACTCGCCTTCCACAACGCGGCCATCGCCGGCCAATCGCTTCAGCGCGCCATTGACGACCGCAACCCCCAGCCCCAGCCGTGTGGCAGCCTCGGCCGCAGTAAACGGTCCGTGGGTGCGGGCATACCGTGAAACGAGATCGCCCAGAGGATCGTGGACCGGCTCGATGAACGCCAGGGGTACACCCATGGGCAACGGGACGCCAATAGCGTCACGCAGCCGGGCAGCGTCCTCCACCGCAGCAAAGCGCTCGACGCCGCCAATGGTCACCTTGAGCGCGCGATTAGCTTTCTGGAGTGCAGCGAGGTGATGGCCGGCATCAGTAACAGTGCCATGTGGTGCTGCCGCGGGGGCTTCCTCGATGTGGTCAGGATCCTCGGGGTCCGTTGCCTGGTCCAGAGCCGCCTGCAGGGAAGGTTCGGGCTGTTCCTGTCCTTGAAGCCGTTCCGCCACTTCCTCGACACTGAGGGGGCCAAGCAGGCGCAACAGATCAGCGACGCCCTCCATGCCACGAACCCGCCTGTCAGGCAGAAGCCGTTGCAACTCCAGCTCGGTCCGGTCAATGACGGACGCGTCCAGGAGTTCACGGAGTTCCACCCGCCCTAGGAGCTCATTGAGGAGGGTGGAGTCCAGTGCCAGGGCAGCGGCCCGCCGTTCGGCGAGCGGTGAATCGCCCTCGTAAAGGAACTGGGCCACGTAGCCAAACAGGAGGGACTTGGCGAACGGGGAAGGCTGCTGCGTGGTCGTTTCCACGATCCTGAGCTCGCGGCGCTCCACCGATGCCGCAATGTCTTTGAGCGCGGGCAGATCGTAAACATCCTGCAGGCACTCGCGGACTGCTTCGAGCACGATAGGGAAGGAAGGGTATTTCTTGGCGACATCCAGCAGTTGTGCAGAACGCTGGCGCTGCTGCCACAGCGGTTGCCGTTTGGCAGGGTTCTGGCGCGGCAACAGCAGAGCCCGGGCTGCGCATTCCCGGAACCGGGAAGCGAACAGGGCACTGCCGCCCACTTCGGTGGTGACGATCTGCTCGAGTTCGTCGGGATCGAACAGGAACAGGTCCGCCCCGGGTGGTTCGTCCTCCATCATGGGGACGCGCAGCACAATGCCGTCGTCCGCTGCCATGGCCGAACCATCCAGGCCGTACCGCTGCTGCAGGCGTTGACCCACGGCGAGTGCCCACGGCGCATGAACGGGCATCCCGAACGGGCTATGGAGGACAACACGCCAGTCTCCAAGTTCGTCATGGAAGCGTTCCACCACCAACGTACGGTCGCTGGGGACGATTTCCGTGGCTTCCTTTTGCTCCCTTAAGTACTGCAGGAGGTTGCTGGCAGCGAAGGCATCCAGCCCGCTGGCCTGGCAGCGTTCCATTGCGGGCGCCTGGTCGGCAGCTGAAAGTTCACGGATGAACGCGCCCAGTGCGCGGCCCAGGTCCACGGGGCGGCCCAGCGAGTCACCCTTCCAAAAGGGCAGCTTGCCGGGCTGTCCGAAAGCGGGCGAGACCAGTACGCGATCGTGGGTGATGTCCTCGATCTTCCAACTGGTGGCACCCAGGGCGAAGACGTCGCCCACCCGGGATTCATAAACCATTTCTTCGTCGAGTTCCCCGACGCGGCGTCCGCCCTTCGCAGCACGGGCCGAAGCAGTGGGCTCACTTCCGTCCGCGCTGCCGGAGGAGGAGGACCCCTCAACCTCGGTGCCGATGATGTACACACCGAACAGCCCACGGTCCGGGATGGTGCCACCTGAAGTAACGGCAAGGCGCTGGGCGCCAGGCCTACCCTCAATGGTCCCGGCGTGACGGTCCCAAATGATGCGCGGCCGGAGTTCGGCAAATTCGTCGGAGGGATAACGTCCAGCCAACAGGTCCAGCGTTGCTTCGAAAGCGGAGCGGGGAAGGCTCGCGAACGGCGCAGACCGACGCACTGTGCTGAACCAGTCCTCCACGTCGATGCTGCCCAGGGCGGTGGCCGCAACTGTCTGCTGGGCGAGGATGTCGAGGGGGTTGGCCGGAATGCTCAAACGCTCGATCTGGCCACTGAGCATGCGTTCCACGGTGACGCTGGTATGCAGGAGGTCCGCGCGGTGCTTGGGGAAGAGCACGCCCTCCGAAATTTCGCCCACCTGGTGCCCGGCGCGGCCGACACGCTGGAGGCCGCTGGCCACCGAGGGCGGTGATTCCACCTGGATGACCAAGTCCACGGCGCCCATGTCGATTCCAAGCTCCAACGACGACGTGGCCACAACGCAGCGCAGCCTCCCGGATTTGAGGTCGTCCTCGATCATGGCCCGCTGGTCCTTGGATACCGAGCCGTGGTGTGCGCGGGCCAGGACGGGGTCCGCGCCGGTGGTGCTGCCTGCTTGCGCCATCATGTGGGCGGGAGTCGCTGTGGATGCCGGCACCGCGGGGGCGTCGTCCGGTGCCGCCCACGCTCCGCCTCCCACTGCCATGAGCTGGCGCTCGGCGTAAATTTCGTTCAGCCTGGCCGTTAGCCGCTCCGAGAGCCTGCGGGAATTGGCAAAGACAATGGTGGACTGTTTGGACAGGACCAGATCCACGATCTGTTCCTCCACATGCGGCCAGATGGAGGCCTGCGGCTGAAGGCCCGAGGCCGGACCTGAGTCGAACGCCCCTGCCGCACCCTGCAGGTCCGACATGTCCTCTACAGGCACTGTGACCGTCAGGTTCCAGTTTTTCTTGGACGGAGGTGCCACGATCTCCACGGGCGCCTGACCCGCAAGGAACTGTGCCACCAACTCGCGGGGTTGGACCGTCGCAGAGAGGCCAATGCGCTGTGCGGGCTTGGGCAGCAGCGCGTCCAGCCGTTCAAGCGATACCGCCAAGTGCGCACCGCGCTTGGTTCCGGCAACAGCGTGAACCTCATCAATGATGATGGTGTCCACTTCGCTGAGCGTTTCCCTGGCCCGGGACGTCAGCATCAGGAAGAGGGATTCCGGAGTCGTGATCAGGATGTCCGGCGGGTTGGTCAGCAGCGTTCGGCGATCTGCCGCCGTCGTATCACCGGAGCGGACCCCGACAGTCACCAGCGGCGCCGGAAGCCCCAGCCTCTTGGCGGTCTGGGTGATGCCGATCAACGGGGCCCGGAGGTTGCGCTCGACGTCGACGCCCAAGGCCTTCAGCGGTGAGATGTAGAGGACACGGGTCTTGGTTTTGGGGCGCTTGGCGCGGCCTTTGCCGTTGGCTGGAACCGTTTCGAGCCCAGGCAGCGTATCCGTCGGCTTGGCATGCAGCTGGTCCAACGCCCACAGGAAGGCGGCGAGGGTTTTGCCGGAGCCAGTAGGTGCCACCACCAAAGCGTGGGAGCCGGAGGAGATCGCATTCCAAGCCCCATCCTGCGCGGGCGTGGGCTCGGAAAAGGCGCCTAGGAACCATTCCCTGGTTGCTTGGCTGAAACGGCTGATGGCGCCCTGCGACGCCTGCGGCTCCTGCATTCCTCCATCATGCCCCACGGCTCCGACAGAATAAGCCGGAGCCGCCGGAAGATGATCAGACTGCTTGGAATGCGGTGACCGTCAGGAGCTTGATACCAGCGTTGCTGCACGCATCGTGCGGTTCGGCCACGAACAAGGACGCAGTGTCGTTGGGCGGGTAGATACGGAATCCTGCCGCCGAAACCCGGGTGCAGTCGCCGTAATTGCCGGCCTGTGTGTAACGGATTTCTGCCCACGCAGACTTGCCCGGAGCCAGCTCAATCCTGGTGACGGGGGTGGTGGTTTCACGCGCCGCAGGCTCGCCGATCGGATCACCGCTGGCGTCTGCGGTCAGGGAAACACCGGCAAAACCCTCCAGGACGCAGTTAGTAGCGCCGGAGTTTGTCAGGATCAGTTTTTCGTAGACACTGCCTGCTGCTCCGCCGCCGGTTGCATCGGTTGTTGCAGTGAGCGATGCTGCCTTGCACAGCGCGGGAGCTGCGGGTGCGGCGGATGTGGCGGTCGCCGAGGGCGACGGCGTCGTCGTCGCTGTTTGGGAGGGCGTGGACGATGCCGACGCCGACGGTGTTGCGCTGGTGGGCGGGGCGCCGCTGGATCCCGCGGGGCTGGGGCTGGGCCCACAGGCCGCAAGGAGCAGCAATGATGCGGCTGCCGTCGTCGTCACAAGTCCGGTTTTGATGCGCTGAGTCCACATGGGCACCAGCCTTGCTTTGGCCGTCACGTGAGTCAATTCAGCCACGGCCAAGAGCACGGATTGGCGTCCGGATCGTGATATTCCGGACGCCAACCCGTGGGGGCGCTACTTGGTGTCGGCCTCGACCGCGGCCGGCTTCGCCGAACGGCTGCGGAAGAAGGCAGCCCCGCCCAGGCCGAGTCCGGCAATGCCTGCGATCAGGCCCGCCCAGCTGCGGGCCTGCGAACCGTCATCGGATACTGCAGATGCTTGTTCGGTGGAGACGGCGGGTGCCGCGTGGTGGTCTCCTGCGGCATCGGCGGCCGTGATGGTGACAGAGGGCGCGGGAGCCTTGAGCTCGTGCTCATCCTGGCCCTCTTTGGCGATTTCCGACCAGTCCGTCTGCCCCTGCTCACAGGTCTGGAGCGTGGGGAAGTAGATCGTCTTGCCTGCTGCATCCGGCAACTTCACTGACAAAACCAAGGCGTCACGCAGGTGTGGGTCCAAGGGGGTCTTGGCGGTGTAGACAATCTGGCTTGTGCGCTTGGTGATGGTGGTGCCGTCGTCCAGTTTCTTGGGCTCCGCGAGGGTTTCGCTGACCTTTTCGACCGTCCAGTTGGGATTCACAGTGGGCTGGGCGTCGGTCAATTCCTGGGGCAGGTTGATGGTCACCTTGGTGGTGGGGGAGGTGTCGCAGCCATGGGGAATGCCGAACGTCACCAGCGCGTACGAGTTGGCAGCGGTCTTGTTCGGATCGGCGGAAACGTGTGCGGATGCTCCCGCGAGGCCAGCCATCATCAGGGCGGCGGTCCCGCCGGCTACGGCGGTTGCGGACAGGGTACGACGGAGCGAGGACGTCTTCATGGGATTGCCTTTCGGGTGCGCTGTATAAGGCGCGGGGGTACGGGTATGGGGCCCGTCACCATGCAAGGCTTGTGCACGCTTTGCAGCGTTGGTGCCGGGCGGAACTAGGAAAGCGCGACGACGGCGGGAGGCCCGCGTCTGCTGTCTTGCCTGAGGTTCCGCCAAGGGCGGGGAATGAATATGGCAGGCGCGCCGACGGCGATCGGTGACGCTCCGGCGTCGGGCCTGAACACCAAAGCGGGCAGCGCGAGCAGTGGCCGCAACCATGCCGCCAGCTGCCAAAGCGCATCCTCGCCCTTGGCCAGCAGGATCGCGGAGCCTACGACGGCAGCAGCGTGTGCCATCAGCATCAGGACACCAAACGTGCCGCTGAGTTCATGGACGTGGGCTGATGCAATGTCCAAAGCTGGGGGCGGGGTTTCCGCGCCGAGGTGGTGGCTGGTTCCTGGTGCTGCCGCCACGATTGGCCCGAGGGCCGTGAAGGCCTCGTGGAGCGCGAGTTGGCCCGCGCCCAAAAGCGTGACCAGGGTGACGACGTTGAGTTTGAACCGCGTGGCCAATGTGGTGGCCAATGCTGTCAGCGCGATAAGCGCGATCAGGACCGGGGCCGTGGGGAGTTCTCCGCCACCTGCGACGTGCGCTCCGGCTGCCAACAGGACAATCACCAAGGAGATGATGCCGGACCGGAATGCATGGAAGGGTGCCCGGGTCTGCGATGTGCGCACGGGTCCTCCCTCCATATTCTCTGATCGCCGGCGTTGTCAGCGTCTTGATTCTATCGGGAGTTCGGAACCACCTTGGAACCGGATGGGTTGCTATGTGGACAACGGTGCCGAGGGGTTGGATCTCGCGGCTTTAGGGGCTCTGAAAGTCGCGGGAACTAACCCCTCGCGCGTCGAACAAACGTGGGTTGGGGAGGTTCGGGTATGTCCGTGGCCAAACCGGAACGCCGACGGCGGAGCTCCAGTTTCAGGCTCTCCTCGCCGCGCGCCATGGCCCAGTGATGGTTCGCCGAGAAAGCCGGTTTGAGGAGCCAACTGAGTCGGCGAAGAAGGGGCTTGGCCGTGCTGACCCGCCAGTCGTAGGTGATCACAACTTCCGGTCCGTCGGCCTCGAAGGTCCAGCGGCCGGTGCCATTGAGGTCTCCTGCGGCCGTGAGTGCGAAGCCGTCGATTGTGACTGGTTCAGTAACAGTGAGCCGCCAACGCAACGTGTAGGGGAGCCAGCCCTTGGTGTGGAGGTCGTACGAGGCTCCAACTCCGTCGGGTCCACCCGGAGTCAACGGCGTCACCGTGAGGTAGACAGCGGGCCACCATTGTTTGAGCGTCGCAGCGTTGCCGAGGACGTCCAGAACTTCCTCGCGGGTCCCCGCCACCCGCCAGACTGTGACGAATTCATAGTCAGTGCTTTTGCTTGTTCGTTGCGGTGACTTGCCCATGGTTGCCTCCATTCCCATGGTAGCGAGGGGTTGGATCTCGTGGCATTGGTTGGCTTAAAAGTCTTGAGGGCCAACCCCTCACGTGCAAGCTAGTCCCCGGCGTTCTCCCGGGACGTAATGCCGAACGGCGCTGACTGAAGCTCCGTGAAGTTCCCAACACTGGCCCGCACGGTGCACTGCGGAGTGATCTGCAGGGCTGTGACCGTGAGCCCCGAACTGTCTACGGCCAGCGCGCCGCCGCAGCCATCGGCGAATCGCAGGCCCTTCTCCCCACCGGTCACTGCTGCGAGCATCTGGGACGGTTTGCCCGACGAAGGACTCACGTAAAGCGGGTTCAACTCGTCGGCACCGCCCGCCCATACGGGAACCAGGGTGATCTTCAACGGGCTCGGCGTCACAACCCGGGCAGGCGTGCGCACCTCTACGCCCTTGAGGCGTTGCACGGGGTAAGCCGTGCCCTTTACGGCCGGATCCTGGGTCGCGGCTTTGGTTGCCTCGGAACCTGAGCGCAGCCACGCATCGAGTGACTTTTGGTCCGCGGGTGCCACCGGTACCTTGGCGGTTGCCTGGATGGATCCACCTGCGGGGATCTCCACGCCCGAAAGCTTCCACCCGCACTCAACGTCCACGCCGCTGATGGAGGCCTGGTTCCGGCTTACGGCAGCACCATCCCAGGTGGCAGCCGGGCAGGTATCTCGCTCTGCCAGCCCCGGGATGACCTCGAGGAATTCACCGGACAAGGGTGCCTTCTGCGCCGAGTAGGACACCGTCAAACGGACCTGCCCGGAGGAAGGCTCATACGTGGCGCTTCGTGAAATGGTGAGACCGGTCGGCAGCGCCGGGTCCTGCAGCTGAGCGGAGAGTTGTTGGCCTTGAACCGCAGGTGCTGCCTGCTGGGCTGTGGGGGACAAGAGGAAGAAACCAGCCACCATCGCCACGATCAACAGGACTGCACCGCCTGCAAGAAGCAGTGCTTTGCGGGTGCGCCAGAAAGGAGTCGCGTCAGGGGCTTCGGACCGTTCGACGGCGGTGGACGGCACCTCGTCCCGGCGTGGCATGGGCCGGACGATCGTGGCGTTGCCCGCTTGGCCGAGTTCCGGGGTTGCGGCATCGAGGCTGGAGGGAGGTGCAGTTGCCAAGGCTTCAAGATCGTCATCGGTAAATGCCCCACGCACCACCGTGGCGTGACGTTCGACGTCGTCGAATTCCTCGGGTGCTTCCCCACGGGCGATCGGTTTGATGCCGGCAAGGCGGGGTGCCAGGCGCCGGAGGGTCGCCGCGGCTTCGTGGGCGGTGGGGCGCTGGTCAGGATCCTTGGCCAACAACCGCTCAAGGACACCCCACAGGGCATCCTCCACCGGAATCCGCGGTGGCCGTGAAGAGACGTGGCGGTAGGCGACGGTGAAGTCTGTACCAGGACCGGCGAAGGGAGTCCGGCCGGCGAGGAGTTCGTAAAGCAGAACTCCTGTGGAGTACACATCGCCCAGGGGCCCGGAACGGCCTTGGCTGATGAGTTCGGGCGGCATGTATTGGGGTGTGCCGATCAGGCCGGTCGTTTGACGGATCTTCTCGCCCACGACGTCGGATATACCGAAGTCGGAAACCCGCACATCCCCGGACCCACACTCGGACCACGGCTTCGTGAGAAGCACATTGTCAGGCTTGATATCCCGGTGCGTGACACCTCGTGAGTGGGCAAACGCCAGGGCATCGAAGATCTCGGCTGCGACGTTCACGGCGTCTTGGGGAGGCAGCGGTCCGGCGTCCCTAACCACGTCGCGCAACGAGCCGCCGGCGACGTAGTCCATGACGATGGCAAGCCGTTCACCTTCAACCACCATGTCGCGGACCGTGACGATGTGGGAGTCCTGCAGGCCGAGCAACACCGATCGCTCGCGGACGAACCGCTCCACCAGGGAGGGGTCATCGGCGTGCTCGGGACGCAGGACCTTCGCTGCCAAGGTCCGGCCGTCCGTGGAGGTGACCGTCCAGACCTCGCCCACCGCGCCGGAGCCCACCCGCTCTCCGAATCGGTAGGAGGCTCCCAACGCCTGACCAGTTTGTGCCATCTGCATGTCTGTACCCTCCCTAGCTGCCCGGGCTTATCGACTGGATCAGCGACATCTGCCCGCCCACCCCTAAGTACCCGCGTCCGGCGGTCAATGCTACGGGCGCCTTTCGCGGAAGAGTGGCACCCAGCAGTTCGCCGTCGTAATTGACGTCCGGCTGGAGAAGCACGCCCAGCCGGGACTTGCGGATGGACTTGGTCCAGTGGCTGTACAGTCCGCGGAGGTCAGCGGCACGACCTGAAGCAATGATGCAGAGTCCCGGAGGTCCGGAGGCCACGATTCCCGCGATGGACTGATCGGTGTCCTCGAACCGTTCGGCGTCGTCGATCAACAAAAACACAGGGGCGCGCTCGATCCGCAGGGAAGCCAGCAACGCCGGAATCTCGTCCGTCCCCACGGCTGTACGGTCCAGATCAGCACTGGCCAACGGTGAGCGGCGGTCGCAGATAGCCCAGACCTTCGCGGAGCCCCGGGAGGTGGCCGCGCCTCGGACAGCATCGGCCAAGGCGAGGAGCAGGGTGGATTTTCCCGAACGGGCCGGTCCGGCGATCAGGGCATGCTCGCCCTCGTAGATTTCCAGGAAGGCAGGGGCCAGGTCCGTTTCGCGGATTCCCACCGGGATGTGCCAAGGCTCAGTTTCGAGTTGTGGTTTCACGCCCAGATCGGCCATGGTGACGTCGGTGGGCAGGCTCCTGATGGCCGTGGTCTTGGCGGGTGCGTCCCCCCAGATCTGCCGCACACGGTCCACGGCCGCCTCCAGGCCGATTTCGGGCGTTGCAACATGCATTTGCAAGGACGTACGAGGGTCCACGCACCGTCCGGGGAGCGCCGCGGGAACGTTCTTCGCCCGGACGCCCAGCGAGGAGTAGTCGTAGTTGTCGGCGAGCCGGAACAGCCATTTCTGCAGGGTGACCTCGTTCATGACAGAGGGAACGGCCTTGGCACGGGTAGTGGTCACAGCAAAGGACAACCCGAGGGCCGGCCCGTCCGCGTACGCCCGGTACAACAGGCCCAGGAGCTGCTGCCCTTCAAAGTCCTGGAACTCATCGCGCAAGGATGCCAGGCCGTCAATCAGCACCACGGTCCGGCGATGCGTACCCGGCGCTGCCCTTCGGCTCTCCAATTCAGTGTTCAGGTGCCGCAGGAAGCGCGCTTGTTGCTCCTTGGCACCGGCGCCGGTTCCCACATATGCCACCGCGTGGGGCAGGCGCTTCAGTGATTCGAGGTCCCCGGATCCCATGTCCAGGATCATCAGGTCGAGATCTGCCGGATCGGCGTCCTTGGCAAGGGCAAGGGCGATGGACGCGAGGGTGGTGCTGGTCCCGGAGCCGGCAACGCCCATCAGCATCAAATTCCCAACGGACATGTCCCACCCGGCCGCGGACTGACGCTGCAGCTCCGGCTCATCCAGAAGGGTGACCAGGACGCTGGACCCTTGCACCTGGCCGACCCTTGGAAGGTCAACGGTTCCAGTCCCTGCAGCAGCGGTGTCCGCCATAAAACCTTCCAGCTCAACGCGTTCGCCCAATGCCTCCGGCCAGACCTGTCGGGGAGGGGCGTAGCCGGCCTCAGCGTTCGCTTCTACAACGGCGTCGATGAGGAGGTCCAGGTCGTTCTCGTCCGCAGCAGCGGACCGGGCAAGTGCCGGTGCGGGCGCGGGGACGCCGAACTGCCGGATGTCCCGGACGTCGACGGCGGGACCGCCGTCGAGCTGCGCCTGTCCGGTGACCAGTGCGGTCTGGACGGGCGTGATGTCGTCCTGGCCAAGCTTCACGAAGGCGCGCCCCATCTGTGCCCGGCCAATGGCGGACGCGGCGGGTACTCCGATGACGTTGTTGGAGTCATCGCGGCTCTGGACACGCAACGCCACGCGGAGGTTGGTGTTGGCGAGGATGTCATCGCTCACCACACCGGCCGGTCGCTGGGTGGCCAGGATCATGTGGACGCCCAAGGTGCGGCCCACTGCGCCAATGCTGACAAGCGCAGTGAGCACATCCGGGAATTCCTTGGCCAGCATCGCGAACTCATCGACTACCAGCAGTAGGCGGGGCATCGGCTCGGCCGGGTTCGTCGCCAGGTAGGCACTGAGGTTATCGATCCCCTCGCCTGCCTCCGCAAAAACCCGTTGGCGGCGCTCCATCTCCGCTTCCAAGGCGATCAGGGCCCGGTCTGCGAGTTGCTCATCCAGGTTGGAGATGGTTCCGATGGTGTGGGGCAGGCGTTCGCAGGCTTTGAAAGCGGCGCCACCCTTGAAGTCGACCAGGATGAAGTTCAAGCGGGTTGGATCGTTGCGGGCAGCGAGGCCGGCTACGAGGGAACGCAGAAATTCGGATTTGCCGGAGCCGGTGGTGCCGCCCACCAGGCCATGCGGGCCGTCCTTGACAAGGTCCAGTGTCAGTGGCCCGTTTTCCCCTGTGCCGATAGGTGTGGAAACGCCCGAGGGTGCCTGCCACAGACGGCGGACGGTGGCTGCGTAGGGGCGTTCGTAGCCCAGGAGCCCGGGCAGCCGGACCAACGAGGGCAGGGAGGCACCGGGGACGCTGAGCTCAGGGTCGTCAAAATGTGCCAGGCGGGTAGCGCACCGCAGGGCCTCTTCCTGGTCGAGGCCCGCCAGGATGACGTCCTCCACGCGGGTCAGGTCCTCGGGCTGGTCCACCGTTGCGGCGGCGTCGGCACCTACCCTGATGATGGTGGTGCAGGAGGCAGGCAGTTGCTCCTCGGACGTCGCGATGACGATTCCAGCCACGCGGGGCGGGCGCTTCTGCGGGTTGACGTGGCCGCCGGGAACGGAGCGGCCCATGCCGAGCAACGCACGGGCCGGAGCATCCCTGCCCTCGGTCAGCACATCGGAATCCAGGACCACCATGAGCGCCGGGGTGGGCAGTTCCTCCACGGAATCCTTGAGTGTCCGCAACATGGCAAGGCTGGTTTCACGATGCGCTGACATCCAGCGCTCGCCGGTGCTGCTGCCTGTTTGGCGTGTGTGCGGGAGCCAGGACGCCCATTCCCATTCGTCGGCCCGCCCGGCGTCGCAGAACACACCTATGGTCAGGTCTGCCGGACCTACATGCACCGCGGCCTGGGCCACCAGGGAGCGGGCCAACGCCAATGCTCCGTCCCGTGAACCAACAATGCCCACCACGCCGGCGTCGGTCAGGTCCACCAGGACAGGGGCGGCCAAAAGTCTTGCTGCCGAGAGAGTTTCCTTGACCTTTTCGTCCGGGCGCGAGCCCGCGGCCCGATCAACTTCCGGCTTCCACGGCACGTCACCCGTACCTGCGTGCAAGGCCAGGAAGTCGTCCGAGTCGGCACGGCGCTGCCACAGAGACGTGGCCGGAAGGGCCGGACGCCGGACCACTGTGGCAGGATCGGGGACCATCCGGTGGCGTCGTGCAGTTTCCACTTCTGCGGCTTTACGGATCTGCTGCTCAAATTCCTTGAGCGCACCATCGAAACGCTCTGCCTCGTCCTTGAGGCCGCGGGCGTGGCGGCGCTTCTGCTCAAACCACATGCCCACCGCCATCACCGGGCTGAGCATGGCAAACATGGCGAAGCGCATGTCCCTGAGGATCATGACCATCGCGACCGCCATGACCAATGGAGCCAGGACAGTGATGTAACTGAATTTGTTCGCCGGCGGTACGTCCTTGCGGGCCGGTGGAACCAACGGATCACCGGCCGGCGCGCGCCCGGGGCGCGGTGGCCTGTTGAACGGGGCCGTTGATGCGGGTGTCAGGTTATGCAGGCTGCCGGGTGCCGGAGCGGGCGTCTCTTCCAACGCCGGGCGGAGGAGCAGAACCGTTCCGCCTGCCGTGATCGTGGCCGTTTGCGTGACAAGGACTCCGTCCTCGCCTACAGGTTCCCCATTGACCAATGTGCCGTTGGTGGAGCCGCCATCCAGCACACGAAGCGCGTCATCTTCCTCGCGGTGGATCCGGAAGTGATCCCACGACGCGCTTTCGGTGGGGAGACTCAGGTCAGCGTGGGGCGACCTGCCGATCAGCATGTCCCGGTTCCGGGGAACGTCCACCACGCCTCCCGTCCGCTGACCGCCGGCCAGCGTCAGGGTCCAACCGCGGACACGCTGCGGCACCGGCCACGGCGCACGGGAGATCCGACTGCCTTCCAGCAGAATCAGCTCGGACAGCGGCGTCGCCCCACGCACCTCTGTTTCATTGACAAACACCGGCTCATCAGGAGCAACCCGTGGTCCGCCGGCGGCCTCCACGAGGTCGGACAACGTGGTGGCGGGCGCGGCACGGGCAACCTCGCACTCGAATCGACGGTCGTCCAGGTCGATCAGCACTCGCACCGGGAGCTCCTACTGTAGTGGTTGGTTAAGAGTTGGCTGGTGCCGGTACCCAGACGAGCCGCGGCGCCTTCTCGTCCGCCGGACGAAGACCCAGATCCTGAGGAGAGGCATAGACCGGAGTTGCTTCAGCGGCCAGCGCCTGCGATCGCGTGAAGTCCAGGTCCGGTCCGGCAAGGCCTTCCCCGGGACCGAAGGACAGGGTGCGCAGCGACGCTGCGACCTTCGACGGTTCCTTGCTCCCGGCCAGTGCACCTGCCCGGACCAGGGCCACGATCGCGTCATGGCTGCGCGCATCAGCGGCCCAGGCGTCTGCAGAGAACGGGTTGTCGTCCGTCAGGTTCTTGATCTCCGGATTCCCTGTGGCCAACCTTATGCCGGAAAGGAAAGCGGACATTCCGCGTCCCTGCGCGTCCTGCTGGAGGGCGATTGCGTCGCCCGTCGGTGCAGCTACGCCGATCAGCTGACCGGAAGCTGTGCCGTCCAGCTCGGAAAGCGAGGACGCGAACGCGGGGCTGGTGGCGCCGTCGGGAAGCACCAGCGGCACTGACACATCACGTGACTGCAGGGCCTGGACCAGCTTCGCCAAACGCTGCGGCGTTGCCGCTGACACGACGACGGCGTCCGCCGGGTTGGCTGTCCGGATGCCTTCAGCGCCTGCCGGCGCATCCTTCGACGGCGGACGGAGCTGGTCGCCTGTACGGATCGCCGCTTCCTGGGCCAGGCCAGCCACGTCGGGGAAGCCCTCAAGTGCCAGTGTGTCGGCGACAGCGACGGACGCGGGGGCCGGTCCGCCGTCGTTGACCAACAACACCCGGTTCTTGCCGTTCAGGGCTTTTTGGAGGGCGCCCTCCACGGAGGCTGCTGTCGGCGCGGTGGTCCAGGTTGTTTGTCCCGGTTCGGACGGCTGTGCGTACGGCAGGATCACCGGGACACCCCGCTCCTCGGCCGCTTTTGCAGCCGCAACGGCCTGCGGACCTGTACCCGCCACGACGACGCCGGATACTCCCTGATCCGCCAACGCCGCGACGGCGGCGCGGGCGCCGTCCTCCGTGCCGCGGTCATTCTGGGTTGGGAGGGCGACTTTCGCGCCACTCTGGCCGAAACGCTGAGCTGCAACCACCGCGCCCTGTGCTGCGCGGTTATATTCGGTGCCGGGCTCGCCGGACTGACCGAAGGTCATGACCACGCCGATCGAAAAGTCTGACGGCAGGCCGTCAGCCTTCAGCGCCACGGGAACCGTGGCGGCAACAGGATCGGGCCGCGGCGCCTCCGCCGGGCGGTTCAGTGTCAGGGTCAGGACCACGGCGGCAGCAACCACGACGGCGACTCCCGCAGCGATCAGGGCGAGGAGACGGTTCCGGGGGGTCATGCCGCGCCGCCGATCTTCAGTGTGTACAGGGTTTGGGAGGTCGCACCTTCGGGAACTTCGAGTTTGAACGGTGGCAGTTCATCCATGGCAGTGAGAGAGGCTTTGAACTGTGCCTGCCGAAGCAGGAGGCCCGCGACATCGCGTGAACGGATGTTGGCGTAGCCTTCTGCGTTTTGGGAGGCCAAAGCCAACTGGAAGTCGGCGGTGTCCGCTTTCGCCGCGCTGGTGGCCATGGAGCCGAGCAATCCTGATCCGTTCACGGAGCGGTCGCCAAGATCCAGCATCACTTTGTTGAGGCTGGAGGCCAGAAGGGCGCTGGCGCCTTCAACGTCGCGGGTGGAGCCTGCGGTGCTGGAGGCGATGTTGTCCAAGGAAGCCTGGGTGCTCTTGGACACTGCGGCCGCGAGTTCACCGCTCTGTCCCAACAACTCGTCCCGCTGCTTGTTGACGGTTCCCTCGGCATCCTTCACAACGTCATCCGAGGTGGTCTTCAGCCCTGAAATGGACCGGTTGAACGCGGTCGTGACGGCCTCGGAGCTGGCGTCCCCGATTTCAGCAACCTGGCGCACCTGTTCGCCCACGGTTTTGTAGACCTCTGCGGCGGTTTCAGCCGAAACGTCGCGGAGTGACTCTTTGATTTTGTCGCCGAGCATGTCCTGCTGCTCTTTCAACTTCGCAAGCGCCGTTGTCACGTTGCCGGAGGAGTCGATCGCTTTGGCGAGGGCAGCGTCCAGGGACTCAAGTCCCTTTTTGGTGCCGTCGACGCTTCCGGTTGCGGCGCCGTCGAGCGTTTTGACTGCTGACCTGACGGCTTCGAGCTTGGTATCGGCATCGTCGAAAGTGGTCCCCAGGGCTGTGAATGCCTGGCCAATCGCCTGGTCGGCAGCGGTGGTATCGGTGGCCGCAAGGACTTCGTCCCAGGCAGCTGACTGGCCCTCCAGCCGGACGTCAAGGGGTTCCTTGAAGCCCGGGGGCGTGTTCAGCTGGGGTGAAGGATTGCCGTTTGCATCGGTGGGTTCGCAGGGAACCGAAGTCAGGTAGGAGCGCAGTCGCTCGACGTCCTTGGCAGAGAGCTTGCCCTTGCCTGGGAGGAGGCCGTTGTCGGACAGTTTGCAGAGTTCATCAGCCAGTTTTTGGTTCTGCTGGAGCATGGAGCCATTCAGCCACGATCCCTGGCCCAATTCGCCCTTGGCCGTCTTGGCACGTGTGGCGATGGCGAGCAATTTTTGCCTGAGGGTATCAACGCTGTTTTGGGCCGCTGTGGCAGCTTTACGGGTCGCGGTTGCAGAGTCAGTGGACGACTTGATCGCCGCCTCCAGCGCCGCGAGTGCCTTGCTGTAATCCTGGGACGTCCCGGAGCCGTCAAGCATTGCACCGAGGTCGGTGCGCACCTTTTCAAGTGCGACGGCGGAACTCGCCTGGTCTTTGATCGCACCTTCAATGACCTCCGGCTGAAGGCCGGAAACCAGTTCGTCGCCCTTCTGCACCAAACCCAGAAGCGCACCGGTGACAGTCACGGCCGAACCGTAGAGTGAACACGTCATGGAACCCTGTGCTGCGCACTCCGCTTGGCTCGGGTTTTCGGGACCCATGGTGGCTTTGAGGGCGCTGGCTACGGTGTCCCGGCAACTTGCGCTGACCTTCGCGTAGGCATCCAGTTGTGAAGACATGGTGAGGACGCTGGAGTACACCGTGGCCGCGGGCGCCGCTTTGGCCACTTCAGCGGTGCAACCGTCACCGGTGATGGGAGCTACCGGGGGTGTGGCGGAGGTGTCGCCAAGCATCGCGTCCACCGCAGAGACCGTTAGCTTCAGCTGGGACATGGTGGTGGATTGGGTGGCGTTTGTTGACGCCTCCAGGTCCGAGCCCAGAACCTTCAGTTGCTGCTTCAGGTCCTTCATTGTCCCGGCCAGGGCCTGTGAGTTGTCGCGGAGCTCGCCCGCTGTCTTGGCTCCGAGGGTTTGGGACGTTGCCTGCAGGTTGCGGCGGACCTCGGTGATGGTGGATCCGGCCTTCGCCAGGACCGTGTTGACGTCCGATACCACCGAGATGGTGCGCCGTTGAAGTTCCATCTCCGAACCCGAGCCTGAGGAAAACGCGCTGGCAAGTACTCCGTTGGCACTGAGGTCCGTGTTCAGGCCCGGCTGCACGGCAACGTCGATTTCGGGAACCTGGAAGTCTTTCACGTCCGCGGCGAGACGCAGCGTGGTGCTGGCACCGGAGCGTGGGGGAGCGAGGACCGTGGCCCATTGGACGACGGTGGCGCCATCCTCGGTGCTGCTCAGGACACCGTTGGTTCCTGTGGTGCCATCGGCAGAGCCCGGAGTGACGTCATCCGCACGGAGGCCCGGCAGTTTCGTCGATGCGGCGACGGTCAGTGGCGCGCCCACCAGGGCGGTGTCGGAACGGGCCTGGCCTGCGGCGTCGTACTGGATGGTCTGTGGCTTGACGGTGAGGTTCTCGAGCGTCAGATTGATCTCCACCGGACCGGTGTGGCCCTTGAGCTCGGCGAGGTCGGAGCCCGACTTCTCGCCGGCGCGGTATTGCAGGCTCACACGGACCGGCAGTTCGCCCACTACTTGGGCGGCGTCATAAGTGGCGTTCTCCGCGGAGGATTCCCCCGTCGCAGAGACCGAGATGGTGGTGCCTTCTACCGTGTGCACTCCGGCGGCCGAGGACAGGCCTACGCGGACGCTCTGCAGGAGCTTGACGGGGTTCTCTACCGGCTCGGGCTTGGGCGTCGGGGTGCATGATGTCGTCGCGATCATTCCGAGGGCAACCAATGCGATGCCAAGAGCGCGACCCGGAGGGATGCGACGCCCCGGGTTGTACTGGTTAAAACTAGCCTGCCTGGGCATGGATCGTCCCCCTCATTCCGTTCACGGTGCCTTGAGTATCATACGGGGTTGCGCTGACGAATGGACTAATCGGCTCCCCTGGGCATCACTGCAGGTTACGGGTCTCTGTTGTTTTCCACAGGTTGTTTGTCTGTTTGTTGGATTTATTGGAAGGTGTTGGTAGTTTAAGGGGCGTTCGGTTGCCTGGGTTTTTTTGGCTTGGGTGTTGCGATTGTTCTTATTGGGAGGGAAGTTCTATGTCGCGTGTGTTGTCTACTGAGCAGGCCAAGGCTGCTATTGGTCAGGTGCAGTCGATTATTACTGGTGGTTTTACGGATCAGATTTCGGCGTTGGATGCGCAGGGTCGTGTGTTGTCGGATCCGAATGTGTGGGATGGTCCGTTGGCTGCTGAGTTCCGTGGTTCGACGTGGCCGGAGACGAAGGCTGCGTTGGATAAGGCCAAGGAAGAGCTGGAGCAGTTGCGGGGTCAGTTGCAGAAGATTTCGCAGGATATTTTCTCTGCTGGTGGCGGGGCTTGATTTTGTAGTTCGTTGGTGTGGGGGCCGGGTGATCGTGCCACGTTGATGCGTGGCGTGGTTGCCCGGCCGTTGCGCTGTGTGGTGGTGGTGCTGGTTTTGGTGGGTTTGTTGGTTGTGTTCGCGTTCTTGTTCTGTGGGGGGCTGTGGTTGTGACCGAGTTCGTTGAGATGCCGTTGTTGCCTGATTCCGGGGCTGGTCATGGTGGCCGGTTTGTGTATGGGGTTGCTGAGTCGGTGAAGGGTGCTTTTGAGTCTGCAGCGTCGCGGGTTTTGGAGCTTTCGGGGTCGCGGGCCCCGTTGGTGTCAGGGGCGGGGGAGGATTTCCGGGGGCATTTTTCGGAGGTGTTCGCGGCCAATGCGGCCACGGCGTCACGGGACGCGGAGTCCCTGGCCGCGGCGTTGCGGACGGTGGCCGGGTATGTGGGGACGATGATTTCGGCGGCGCGGGACGAGGATGACCGGCGTCGGCAGAACAACGAGTGGGTGCGTCGGCATAACAACCGGAACTGGTTCGAGGAGAGCTGGGACAACCTTTGGGGTGAGGAAGCCCGGCCGAACATGGAGCCCGGCAGCGCGCCGTCGTTCCCTTCTCAGTCCCCGGGTTCGGGGTCCCGGGACACCCCGGGCCCGGGTGGCGGGTACGGGGGCGGTGTGTCTTCGGCGCGTCCGGAGTCGTTGCGTTCGTTCGCTGCGGGTTCGCGTGGCCTGGATGAGGGTGTGGCGTCGGTGCCGGGGTCCTTGGAGGGGGAGTTGTCTTCGTTCGCGGGGCAGTGTTCCTGGGGTCGGATTGATGCTGCGGGTGTGGTGACGGCGTTCCGGGAGTATTTGCGGTTGAATGAGGCGGACGCGGCGTGGGCGGTGGTGGTCGCGGACGCGTTCGCTGCTGCTGGTGGTGAGGGCGCGGTTTCGACCCTGTCGGACGCTGCGGTGGGTGAGGCGTTGGCCGCGGCTGGGGTTTCGGGGACCCGGACCGGGTTGGTGATTGACCCGCCCACGGCGGCGGGGGCGATGCCCTCGAGCGGGTATGCGAATGATCCGGTGAACACGGCCACGGGGAACTTCATTGAACCCGAAACCGATTTGGGGTTCGCCGGGGCGGGAGCTGACCTGGCGGTGACCCGGATGTATAACTCCCTCGGCTCCGGCCTGGAGACCCCGGGGGTGTTTGGTCCGGGTTGGGTGTCGGTGTTGGACCAGCACCTGGCCTTCTCCGATGAACGGTGCCGGTGGGTGCTGGCCGACGGCCGGGCGGTGGACTTCCCCCGCGAGGGTACGGGCTGGGCCCGTGCAGTCGGGGAGAACTACTGGCTGACCCGGGAGCCGGTCACGGAACCGTGGCTGGCGGAGCTGACCTCCATCCCTGCGGGTGTGTCTGAGGTGTTGGTCGTGGCCGATAACCAGGGCGCCTGGTGGGCTTACACGACCGGCGGGGTGTGGCTCGGGACCGGGGCAGGACCCGGCCGGACCATCTCCGCCCACCGCCAAGAAGGTATCGACGGCGGTGGGTTGGGTGTGGTTGACCGGTTGGTGCATGCGCGGGGCCGGTTCGTGGAGTTTGACTACGTCGACGGTGTGGTGGGCGTGGTTCGTTCATCGGATGGGCGCCGGGTCCAGTACGGGTACGACGCCGAGGGCCGGCTGGTCACGGTCGGCACGGAGGCCGGCACGCGCACGTATGAGTGGAACGAGGTTGGGCTGATCGCCTCGGTGGTGTCTGCTGCGGGTGTGGTGGAGGCCGAAAACACGTATGACGAGCACGGGCGGGTGGTTTTGCAGGTCACGGCGCATGGGCGGCGGACACGGTTCGCGTATTTGCCGGGCCGGGTCACGGTGGTTTCGGATGAGGACGGGTCCCGGTCCAATTCCTGGGTTGCTGATTCCAAGGGCCGCCTGGTGGGGGTCCTGGACGCGGAGGACCGGCGCCAGTCCATGTCCTATGACGCGCACTCGAATCTGGTCTCTTTGACCGAGCGTGACGGCGCGGTCACGGTCCACGGGTATGACGCACGGGGCCGGAAGACCCGCACGGTGACCCCGGAGGGCGCGGACCTGAGCTATGGGTGGGACGACCAGGACCGTCTGATCACCTTGGTGACTGCTACCGGCGCGACCGTGACGTATGAGTATGCTGATGAGCTCTCCCGGGACCCGTCCGTGGTGGTGGATGCGTTGGGTGGCCGGACCGTGCTGGGGTGGCGGGACGGGCTCCTGACCCAGGTCACGGACCCGGTCGGGGTCACGATCAGGTTCGAATACGACGACTTCGGGGACCTGACCGTGACCCGCAACGCCGCCGGCGATGTGGCCCGGATCGTCCGGGACCAGGCCGGGAGGCCGGTCACCGCGGTGAGCCCGTCTGGGGCGGAGACCCGGTTCAGTTATGACGCTGCGGGGGTGTTGGTGCGGCGGGTCGACCCGGACGGGGCGGTGTGGTCTTTCGAGCATGACACCGCGGGCCGGATCACCGCGGTGATCGCCCCGGACGGGGGCCGGACCGTGTTCGGGTACGGGCCCCATGGTGAACTGGTGAGCACCACGGACCCCCTCGGCCGGGTCGTGGAGCAGGTGTTTGATGAGCTCGGGAACCTCACGGCCGCGGTGTTGCCGGACGGGGGTCGGTGGGGCTTCACCCACGACAACCTTTCCCGGCTCACCGGGATCACGGACCCTGCCGGGCATGGCTGGGTGCGGGAGTACGACACGGTCGGTACGCTGACCGCTGTGGTCGATCCGACCGGGGTCCGGACCGGGGCCGTGACCGACCGGGGGAATGGGACCGCGTCCCTGACCGATGCCTTCAGCACCACCGCGTTCAGTTTTGATGAGTACGGGCGCCCCACCAAAATCGAATCAATCGACGGGTCCGCGGAGCTGGTCTCCTATGACGCGGCGGGGAACCCGGTCGAGTTGGTTGATGGTGAGGGCGGGTTGACGGTCCTGGGCCGTGACGCGGCGGGGAAGATCACCTCGATCACCTCCCCGACCGGGGCCGTGACCCGGTACGAGTACGACTCCTGCGGCCGGCCGTGGAAGAGCATTGACCCGGCCGGGGCCCTCACGCAGCTCTCCTACGACCCGGACCAGCGCCTCACGGCGAGGAGACTGCCGGGCGGGGAGGTCGAAACGTTCGTCTACGACGCCTGCGGCCGGCTGACCGCCAGGCACACCCCCGGGGAGGGCACGGCCCGGTACGGGTACGACAAGTGCGGGCGGTTGACCTTCTCCCAGGATTCCTGGTACGGGACCCGCCGCTTTGAATACAACCTCGCCGCCGAACTGGTATCGACCATTAACGGGGTGGGTGGCCGTACGCGGTTCGAGTACGACACCCGCGGCCGCCTCACGAAGATCACGGACCCCACCGGTGGGGTGACCACCCGCACGTACACGGCCACGGACCAGGTCGAGACGGTGACTGACCCGCTCGGCCGTGTTACGACGGCCAGGTATGACCCGGCCGGGCGGCAGATCTCCCAAACGGACCCGGACGGGCACACGACCACCTGGACCTACGACGCTGCCGGGCGGGAAGCGACCACCTTGGTGGACGGGTCACTGGTCACCGCCATCGAACGCGACCTTCCCGCCCGCAGGGTCGTCATCACCGACCACACCGGCGGGGCCGGGTACGCGGTCGAACACGAACTCTGCTTCGACCGCCGCGGCCACCTCACCCGAAAGTCCACCGGTGACCAGACCCTGACGTGGGAGTGTGACGGGGACGGGAACCGGACCGGTTTCACCACCGGCGCCGGGACCACCCGCTACACCCGCGACCCCGCCGGCAGGGTCACGGCCGTGTCGAATCCGTTGCTCGGGGATGCCACCTTCACCCACGATGCCTCCGGGCGCATCGTTTCGGCGACCGCCGGGAACTACACCCAGGAATGGGTGTACCGGGACGGGGCACTGATCGAGCACACCCGCACCACCACCGATGACCCGGGGTCTGCGGACGCGACCCTGATCGGGCGTGAGGACGGCGGCAGGATCACTGCCCTGTCCCGGGGCGGGGTCACCACCCGGTACGGGTACGACACCGCCGGGCAAATGGTGTCCGCCACCACCACAGACAGCCACAGGGCTCGGGCCTCCGCTTCGGCGTCGGTGGTGGGGTGGGAGTACGACGCCGGGGGCCGGTTGCTCCGCGAAACCACCCCCGCCGGGGCCCGCACGTTTGAGTACGACGCCGCAGGCCAGCTACGGTCCGTCACGGAACCTGACGGTGCCCGGACCGGGTATGTGTATGACGGGTTGGGGCGCCGGGTCCGGGTGATCGGGCCGGACGGGTCCTGGACCGAATACGCTTGGGGCCCCACCGGCTACCTCACCGGCACCATCGAAAAGGACCGTGACGGGGCCGTGCTAGCCCGGCACCGGTTGCACGTGGACGCGCTCGGTGAACTCGCCGCCGTGGACGGCACACCGCTGTGGTGGGACACCGCCGCGCCCGTCCCAACCCTCGCCGGTGTCAACAGCACCCAGGTGTTGTCCCTGCCCGGCGGTGTCACCGGCATCGGCGACGCTTTCACGGCGCCCGGGTGGCGCGCCGCCCGCCCCACCGACCAACACGACCCCTGGGCAGCACTCGGCACCCCCACCACCCCCACCCCAGCAACCGGTGCCGGGCCGGCTGGGGCCGGTGTTGGCGCCGGGCTGGGTGGTGTGTTGCCCGCCGGGATCACCCTGACCGCCGGTGGCGGGATCGACATCGCCGGACTGGAATGGCTCGGCGCCCGCGCCTACGACCCGGCCACCCGGGTATTCCTCTCCACCGACCCCCTCGCCCCCGTCCTCGGCGCGGGCTGGGACGGGAACCCCTACGCCTACGCCGGGAACAACCCCCTCAACACCACCGACCCCACCGGCCTGCGGCCCCTGACGGACGCGGACCTGAAAGCCTACGACGGCTCCTCCCGCGGCGCCCTCGCCGCAGCAGGAGACTGGTGGAAAGATAACTGGGAATACGTCGCCGCCGGGGCCGCGATCGCTGTGGGGGTGGGGCTGATGTTCACCGGAGTCGGTGGACCCGTTGGAATGGCCCTCGTCGGAGCGGCTGCGGGCGCACTGACATCGGGCGGAACTTCAGTGATTGTGCAGAAGGCTTCTTCCGGAAAAGTCGACATGGGAAAGGTGTGGCAAGACGCCGCCATTGGCGCTGTCGGCGGTGGGTTCGGCGGTGCCGCGGGCGGTCTTCTGGCACGTGCTGCGAACGCAACCCGTGTGGCGACATCCATGGGCTCAACGTCGTCTCTCGTGATGAGGACCAACACTGTGCTTGGAAGCACCACAGTCCGGAGCTCATTGTCCGCCGGTGTAGGCGGGTCCGGAAGCAATATGCTGACTTATGCCCTTGACGATAAACAAGATCAGACGATCGGAGGGTACCTCGCAACGGCGGGTACCGGTTTTGTGACTGCTGCGGGAGGTTCTGCAATTTTCAGTAAGCTCGGAACGGCTTGGGCAGATGACGTTGCCGCCCGCTTCCCTAACTGGACGGGGCCAGTATCTACAGGCGGCCATGCTGGTGCTCCCTCGAACTGGGGCTCAATATGGACTGAGCAGTTGGTTAATCGCTTTGGAGGGTCTGCCGTGGGTCTTGTCAACACGGAGTTGCAGCCGGGCGATGCAACGGATCAGGATCGATGGAACGGCGTGGTTCAGGGGTTTACAAATGGCGCTAGCGGTCCATTGAGTGGACGACGGGCTAGTGGCTGGTGACCGGAGAAGGAAATGACATGAGCGAGACCAACGGTAACAGCTCGGCACGGAATGCTGATAGGCCAAAACTGAAGTGGTATTGGAAGTGGCCGGGTATTGTACTTCTCGCCGTTACTGTTTTTTATATGCTGATGCCCGTGTTGGATTCGTTTGCTGTGGAGAGTCTGCAATGCAAAGTCGTTTCTGCCAAGTCGGAGTCGAGCTCGGGTGGTTCCAGAGGATCGGCCACAACGGCAGGCGTTCTTGTTGAGACAGCTGACTGCGGGAGAATCTACATATCAAAGGGGGTGACTTTCGACTCACAAGACGAGGTAGCCGCATCCTTCAGGGCTGGTAGTAGCTACGAGTTTGATCTCGGATGGTTTTCACGAGTCGTAACTAAAGACATCAGGAATGGTATACCCACAGCGCGAGACTATCGGCTGGTGCGCTAACGCTTTTTCAATGCCTGCCTAGGCGGATACGAAAAAACTACAAGTCCGAGGCAACAGCCCGGAGCTAGGTGGCGGTGAGCCGAACAACCGGTTTGTGAGCAACGAAGTATTACTGGAACGGCGTCGTTATACCGGGAATTCTCATGCTGGTTCTGTGCGTCAATAGGACTGAAGAGTATGGTATTTCCGTATGGATTGCTAACGCTCTTGTCGTTATTGCTACTGCCCTTGGCGTTGGATGTGTGACGTATTGGAAATCCAACTTTGCCGCCACGTTAGCGTTTGGGGCCACCATCATCTTAGGCAGTTTAGCCTTCGCCGCTCTTTCTAATTTTATCCCTGTGATTGGCTTGACTGGGGGGGCGCTGTGGACGGGCTGTCCTCTTGGTCTATTGGCTGGACTGACACTGACTGCCGGAGAAGAGCGTTAGCGCGCAGCTGGTGACCGTACTTGTGTTTGGGGGCCCTAAATGGCTTGAGGTGCCAAAAGGAGGGTCGGCGGGGAGGTCTAATGGAAGGAAACGTTCGATTGGAGAAGAAGACAAGTAGTTACCTGGACCTCATGTGTCTATTTGGCATCTTGGTGAGCCTTGGTATTACTACATTCGTTTTCATGAATGCTCCGTTGAGTGCCGAAGTGGCCTATCACGGCGGATCGATTCCCGCAGTCCTACTTCTACTATTGTGCGCACTGGGTATACTCATGTTTTGGATTTCTGAACGGCTATTGGTGACCCATCCTACTCGTGGCCAGGCGCGTGCGCTGGTTTCTATTTCGGGCCCGGCTACCATTCTGGTGTGTATTTCCTTCCAGGCATTTCTAGCCGTGATAGTGCTGGGTGAGAGTGGATATTTTAGATGAGTAGCACGCTGCTGCTCTTCAGTTTTGAGGGTCGGGAGGCTTGTCTTGACGACTGACGCAATGCTGAGATAGCTCGAGTCAAGGCGTGCCTAACCGGTGCACCCGGGCAGTTCTTAAGATGCGTGAGGTTTCCACTTCAGACCAGTGGTTATTCGTTCTGCTCATTCAAATTGTCTTCTACGGATGAGATTATTGGGCGCAGAACGTTTGCGTTTGGAAGATAGTTGTATGTTGGTTTCTATTGATAGTTTCTGGGAAGGACATGAAGACAGATGGATATGAAGACTGTTGATCCTGCAGGCGGAGGCGTAGCGGAGGTTACAGGTTCGGGCGAGCTGGCTGGTCCTCTATATGGAGCGTCGTTTGGTAAGTCGGTGAAGCGGTTCTTTGCCAAGTATGCGAAGTTCGCTGGTCGCGCCTCGCGGAGTGAGTTCTGGTGGAGTCAGCTTTTCGTTTTTCTGGTGATGGTGGTCCCGTACCTCATGATGACCATCGGGTTCGTGGCCAGCACTGCCTGGGCTCAGCAGAACCCTAAGGTGCAATCCATGGGTTTCGATCCAGCCACCGGGAAAGAAGTGTTCTACGAGGCCGCTCCTGGTATTGTGAACGCCCCGACGGGAGGCCTCATGGTGGCAGGTTTCATTCTCGTCGTCGTTCTGGGGCTGGCCATTGTGGTGCCGCAGCTGTCGTTGCTTTGGCGGCGTTTGCATGATGCAAATCTTCCGGGTCCGCTTGCGTTCGTTGGGATTGTTCCGATGGTCGGCGGACTGGCTGTTTTGATTCTGGCGCTTATGCCTTCCAAGGCAGAAGGCCGGCGCTTCGACCCCCGCTGACGAGCGACGGCATACTCATCACTGCGTGAACGGCGCCAGATCGATGCGTTCCGGTGCAATCTTCGGAACGGCCAGATGCACCTAACCCTGCACCATCCAGTTACATGCATCGGTGTGACAGGAGGGCGATGTCCAAGAAAAATAGACCTTCTAAAGGCGAGGCTCCCAGGCGGAAATTTCAGAGGCTCTGGAAGGTAGCAGGAGTCCTCATACTCCTCGCGGGTATCTTCGTTCTCCTCATTCCAGTATGGGACTCGATTGCCGTAGAAAGTATCCGATGCGAGGTGGTTTCGGCTGAGCCGCGTACGAGTTCAGGCGGTTCAAGGGGGTCGGCATCTACTGCCGGTGTTTTAGTGCAGACTTCTGATTGCGGAAGCATCTCGGTGTCCCAAGGAGTAACTTTCGAAAACGAAGAGAAGATTGCGTCGTCGTTCACGGAAGGCAGCGTGTTCGAGTTCGATCTGGGTTGGTTCTCGCGCGTCGTGATGAAGGATTTGGGGAACGGGATTCCGTCAGCGCGAGACTACGGCTTGGCGGGATAATTTCGGGTTCACTGCCGCAGCACAGAATAGGGAAAGAAGCGATGGCCAGAGGCAACAGTCCGGATCATCCTTCCGGCCGAGCAAAATTGAAGTGGTTTTGGAACCGGAGGTGATCACACCTGACGGCGGCAATCGCGCGAGGCGCGTGCGGAAGCCAACAGAAGGACCCCGTGACCATGAGTCGCGGGGTCCTTCTGGGTCCTTGACTGATGATCAGGCGAGCGTGATCTCTCGAAGGAGGTACTTGTCTGGGACGTGGTCCGTCTGGATTCGCCCCTGGCGGCTTTGCCGTCCGGTTTCCCGCTCCAGCGCCGGCACCCGTCGTCATGTTCGCTTCAGTCGCACACATGAGCGCACTCGGATGGTGGAAGCCCTGTTCGCTGTGACAAAGCAAAAGGCCCCGCCTCCCTCATAAACAAAGGGAAGCAGGGCCTTTCTCATTGGCGGTGACGGTGGGATTTGAACCCACGTTGGCTTTTACACCAAACAACATTTCGAGTGTTGCACCTTCGGCCGCTCGGACACGTCACCAACTGAAATAGGGTACCGGAGTTGGGCCCGGTTCCCCAAAACGGCCCGGACGCGGGCCCGGGAACACGCGCCAACTTCCGTCCGCAGCCCCACACCGATAGATTCGTAAGCATCATGACTATCTCGCGTGAACAGGAACACGAACCAGGACTCCAAGCCCACGCCTATTGGGTCACCAAGACGGGCGACGGTGAAATGCGCACCGAAACGATCGCAGCTCCCCAGGAAGGCGAAGCCCTGGTCAGGACCCTCTACACAGGCGTAAGCCGGGGCACCGAGCGTGTGGTCCACGAAGGCCGCGTCCCGGAACGGGTGGCTGACCTGATGCAGGCACCACACCAGGAAGGCGACTTCCCCGGCCCCGTGAAGTACGGCTACCTGAGCGTCGGCACGGTAGAGCAAGGCCCGGAGGAATGGATCGGCAAAACAGTCTTCAGCCTCCACCCGCACCAAGACCTCTACGTTGTTCCCACCAGCAACCTCACCGTCATTCCTGAGGATGTCCCGGCCAAGCGTGCCGTTCTCACAGGCATCGTCGAAGTCGCCATCAACGCCCTTTGGGAAGCGGGGCCGCGCCTGGGTGACCGGGTCGCCGTCGTCGGTGGTGGTTTGGTGGGCGGCGTCTTGGCGACGCTCCTGCGGAAGTACCCGCTCGGACGCCTGCAAATGGTTGACGCGGACCCGGAGAAGCAAAAACTCGCGCAAACACTCGGCATCGATTTTGCCCTTCCCGAGAACGCGAAAGACGACAACGACATCGTCTTCCACTGCTCCGCCTCCAACGAGGGCCTCAAGCTGAGCCTTCAACTGGCCGGCGACGACTCGGACGTCATCGAGCTCTCTTGGTTCGCGGACAAGGAAGTCACCCTCCCGCTCGGCGAGGACTTCCACGCCCGCAGGCTCAACATCCGCTCCAGCCAGGTCGGCGCCGTGGCCCTCCCAAGAAGGCACCGGCGAACCAACGCACAGCGCTTGCAAGAAGCGGCGAACCAGTTGAAAGATCCGCTGTTCGACACGTTCCTGACCAGCGAATGCCAGTTCCGGAACCTGCCCGCCACTCTCGCCAAACTATTCGAACAGCCCGGCGGCTTCTGCCATGTGGTCGCATACCCCAACCCGGAGGATTAATACATGTTCAGCCTGACCGTCCGACGCCACTTCATGGTCGCCCACAGCCTTCCCCGCGAAGCCTTCGGCCCCGCGCAAGGTCTCCACGGGGCCACGTTCGTTGCCGAAGTCAGCTTCCGCCGCCCGGACCTCAACGACGACGCGATCGTTCTGGACATCGGTGCCGCCGGCGGCATCCTGGAAGAAATCCTGGCGGACCTGAACTACAAGAACCTCGACGAGCACCCGGCTTTCAAGGGCAAGCTCTCCACCACCGAGGCACTCGCCAAGCACATCGCCGACGCCATGGCCGCCCGCATCCAGGACACAGAAGACGGCCCCGCGCTCAGCGGCATCGACGTCGTCCTCCGCGAAAACCCGGACGCTTGGGCCGGCTATTCGCTGGAGCTCCCGGCCAAGTAGATGCACGTCCGCTTCCTGGTCCCGGGGAACGTCCGCCACGGCTCCGGCGGCAACAAGTACAACGCCAAACTGGCGGAGCACCTGACCGCCTTGGGCGCGGACGTTGAGACTGTAACGGTCGACGGCGATTGGCCGGTTGGCAGCCCAGCGGACAGGCAGCGGTTCGCGGAAGCGCTCGACGGCGGTACAACGGTTATTGCCGACGGCCTTGTGGCGAGTGGGGCCCCGGATGAGGTTGCACGCGCAGTGGGTGATGGAACCAGGGTCTGGATCCTGTCCCACATGGCGTTGGCGGACCACGATGACCTTGAGGCCAAGGCAATGGCTGCCGCCACGGGGATCATCTGCCCGAGCGCCCATTCAGTCGCGGAATTGGTGGCCAAGCACGGGGTACTGGATGCGGTGGTGGCGACGCCGGGCACAGCATCGGCCGGTGCCAGTGCCGGATCCGTACCGAAGCGCATCGTCTCGGTGGCCGCATTGCTTCCCAACAAGAGCCAAACGCTCTTGGTCGAGGCCCTCAGCCAGTTGCAAGACCTGGAATGGACCGCGTCCCTGATCGGCTCCCACGACGCCGACCCGGCGTACGCGGCAAAGGTGAGGGACGCCGTCGAACATCACGGGCTGCAGCACAGCGTCACCTTGACCGGCGAGCTGACGGGACAGGAACTTGAGGACCAGTGGCACGAAGCCGACCTCAGCGTCCTCCTGTCTAGGTCCGAGTCGTTCGGCATGGTGGTGACAGAATCGGTGGCCCACGGCGTCCCGGTGATTGTCCGGCGGGGGACCGGGGCAGTTGAAGCGCTCGGTGACACAGGAGCGGGCGCGGCGCTGGACCTCAGCGACCCCCACAACCTGACAATGACTCTCCGGAACTGGCTGACCGACCCCGCCCTTCAGCAGCGCTGGCGCGGAGCAGCCATCTCAGCCCGTGACAGCCTGCAGAGCTGGGACGTAACTGCCGCGACGGTCCTAAAAGCCATCACGTAGCAGCGGCTTAGGGGCAGAATGGGGCCATGACCGCCACCGCTCCCGCCGCAGCCACCCTCACTCCCGAGCGCCTTCGGGCGTGGGCCTGGCACAAACAAGGCCTCGACGGCTCACTGATCGGCAGGACTTCCGAGGAAGTTCTTGACCACGCCGGATGGGCGCGTTCGGTGGGTGGCGCCAACCCGTACCTCACGCTCTTCGCGCGGGCGGGGATCAGCCGCGATCAGGCAGACCAGGACGTCAAAGCCCTGAAAATCCATGAACTCCCTACGGCCCGCGGATGCACCTACGTCCTGGGGCAGGCCGACTACGCGTGGGCCCTCCAGATCGGCCGCGACGCCGCGATTGCCCCGTTCAAAGTGTTGGCGAGGCTGGGCGTAGAGCGCGGCGAAATCACCCTCCTTGAGGACGAAGTGGAGCATGCCCTCAAGGAATCCAGCAGCCCCATGGACCCCAAACAGCTCAGGGACGTACTGGGCGATTCGGTCCGCAGCCTGGGAGAGGAAGGCAAGAAGAAGGGTGCCTCCACCACACTGCCAACTGCTCTCGGGCTGCTGCAGGCGGACGGCCGTATCCGCCGCGTCCCCGTCAACGGCCGCCTCGATCAGCAGCGCTACGCCTATACCGGGTGGGGCCTGCAGCCCAGCGGGATGGGCGACGACGGCGCCCGCCGCCTCCTGCTCGAACGGTACTTGCGCTGGACTGGCGGAGCGACCTTCAAGCAGACCCAATGGTTCACCGCGTTTACCGTGGCGCAGAGCAAAGCGGCGCTCGCTGGCATCGGGGCTGTGGAGGTGCCAACAGCGAACGGGGACGTGCTCTGGATGCTGCCCGCTGACGTCGATCGTTTGGCGGACTTCGAAGTGCCGGGCGACGAACAAATCCAGCTGCTGGCAGGCACAGACTCACTGGTCCTCCACAGAAGGAACTCCGTGGACATGTTCGCCGACGAGGACAAGGGCAAGAAAGTCCTGGACACCACGCTTGCGCTTCAGGCCGACCTCCCGGATCACCCCATCCTGGACCGAGGGAGGATCATGGGGCTGTGGCAGTACGATCCCGGCAAGGAACGGATCGCCGCCTGGACCTTCGATCAGCCGACGGAGGCGGTCCGCGAGAGGATCACGCAGGTGGAAACGTGGATCCGGGAAGAACTCGGCGATTTCCGCTCGTTCAGCCTTGACTCGCCGGCATCACGGCAAGTGCGGATCGACGCCTTGGATGAGGCCGCCGGACGCTGACGCCTTCAAGGAACCAACTCAGCCCGATCCATACGGGCGGGTGATCGCCTCGAGGAAGTGGCCGTCCGGATCGGAAAAGTAGATGCCGCGGCCGCCGTCGTTGTGGTTGATCTGGTTCGCACGGGATCGGGCGGGGTCGGCCCAATAGGGGATGTGCTCCGCCGTGATTCGCAGGAAGATCTGGTCGAACTCCTCTTCGCTGACCAGGAAGGCGTAGTGCTGGGGCGCTATCTCCCCGGACGCCTCCAGGAAGTCCAACGTGACACCGTTGTCCAACAACACCGTGACGAAGGACCACATGGGTTGCGGCTTCGGAAGGCCGAAGATGCGCGCCAGAAATTCGGCTGAGGCGTGCTTGTCCGTTGCGTAGACGATGGTGTGGTTGAAAGAGACTGGCATTGCTACTCCCGCAAAGAAGAGGATCAGGCCGGGTAGTTACTCCCGCCGGGCACGCGATGAGAGGCGAAGAACTCCTTCAGCAGGGCCGCGCATTCTTCCTCCCGCACACCGGCGTAGACCTCTACCCAGTGGTTTAGCCGGCGCTCGCGGAGAATATCGAACACGGATCCCACCGCTCCCGCCTTCTCGTCCCACGCGCCAAAAACCACGCGCGCAATCCGTGCCAGGACGATAGCCCCGGCACACATGGCACACGGTTCAAGGGTCACCACCAAGGTGCAGTCCTCAAGCCGCCAGCCGTCACCGCCGGCGCCCGCATCATGAGCGCGCTGGCGCAGCGAAGCAGCCGCTTGGCGGATTGCAACCACCTCAGCGTGGGCCGTCGGGTCCCCGTGCGCTTCGCGTTCGTTGCGTCCGGA
Source organism: Arthrobacter sp. LFS091 (assembly GCF_047977885.1). Lineage (NCBI taxonomy): Bacteria > Bacillati > Actinomycetota > Actinomycetes > Micrococcales > Micrococcaceae > Arthrobacter > Arthrobacter sp. LFS091. The sequence goes on along the minus strand of NZ_JBFPFP010000002.1, from coordinate 124,471 downwards.
ACCCAGCACGCCGCCGTCCGGCCCCAACACCACTGCGCCAATAGGTACGTCGTCCGTTTTCAGCGCCAACCGGGCCTCGTCCAGGGCAAGGCCCATCCAGGCCATGTGGTCTGCGTGATACGGCTCGGTGGCGCTCATGTCTCAATGATAGTTTTGGGGGATGCGCACACTCGTCGTGGACCACCCGCTGGTCGCTCACAAGCTCACCGTTCTGCGGGATAAGAACACCCCTTCACCGGTCTTCCGGCAACTCACTGAAGAACTTGTCACCCTCCTGGCCTATGAAGCCACCCGCGAGGTCAAGACGCAGCCGGTCGAAATCGAGACCCCCGTCACGAAGACCATCGGTACGGCTTTCACCAAGCCCACTCCGCTGGTTGTCCCCATCCTGCGTGCAGGCCTTGGCATGCTTGAGGGCATGACCAAGCTGGTCCCCACCGCCGAGGTTGGCTTCCTGGGCATGGCCCGTGACGAAGAAACCCTGGACATCATCACCTACGCCGAGCGCCTTCCCGAGGACCTCACCGGCCGCCAGATCTTCGTCCTGGACCCCATGCTTGCAACCGGCGGCACCCTGCGCGAGGCCATCAAGTTCCTCTTCAAGCGCGGCGCCTCCGACGTCACCTGCATCTGCCTGCTTGCTGCTCCTGAGGGACTGGCCAAACTGGAAGAAGAGCTTTCCGACGCCAACGTCAACATTGTCCTGGCGTCCATCGACGAGAAGCTCAATGAGAAGTCGTACATCGTGCCCGGCCTGGGCGACGCCGGCGACCGCCTCTACGGCGTGGCCGGCTGATCTCCACAGGGAACGATTGACCCCTACCGGTTTTCAAACCAGCCCGCTAGCCTGTGGCGCATGGACTGGAAACTTGAACTGGTATATGTCCCTGTCTCCGACGTCGATCGCGCGAAGGATTTCTACGTCAACAAGGTTGGTTTCAACGCCGACTACGACGAGCGTCCCTCGGAGGACATCCGTTTCGTGCAACTGACACCGCCGGGCTCGGCATGCTCCATCTGCATTGGAGAGGGCCTGAACGACGCCCCTCCGGGTACAGCTCCAAGCCTGCAAATCGTGGTCAGCGACATCAACAAGGCCCACCAGCAGCTCAAGGACAACGGAGTGGACGTCAGCGACATCGACATCCAGGCCTGGGGCCACTTCGTCTACTTTGCGGACCCAGACGGCAACAAGTGGGCACTTCAGTACCTCCCGCAGCGGCCCAACGGCTGACATCCCCTTGGCGTGCGGCAGGATGGAACCATGAGCCATCCTGCCGAACGCCCTTCCCAGCCACCCGTCCTGACTGTCCGCGCCGTCCTCTTCGACATGGACGGGACGTTGGTTGACTCGACGGCGATCGTTGAACAGGTGTGGCTGGAGTTCGCCGAGCGCTACGGCCTGGACTTTGACGAGATCCTCCGCACCTCGCACGGCGTCCAGGCCGGCGACACGGTGCGGCGGTATGCGCCGGCCGGGTCCGACTTCGCAGCGTTGACGGCAGAACTTGGCGAGATGGAAAGGTCCCGGACAGATGGCGTGATTGCCCTTCCCGGTGCCGAAGCCCTTCTGAAAGCACTTCCGGACGATGCCGTTGCGTTGGTTACCTCTGCTGACAGCATCCTGGCCGAAATCCGCATGCGGGCAGCCGGGCTGACCATGCCTTCCACCGCCGTGACCGCGGAGTCTGTCACCCGCGGCAAGCCCCATCCGGAGGGTTACCTCAAAGCCGCCGCGCTGCTGGGAGCCGACCCGGCCGACGTCGTGGTCTTCGAAGACGCACCTGCCGGGATCGCAGCTGCGCGTGCCGCAGGGATGCGCACTGTGGTGGTGGGCAAGGCCGCTGCCAGGCACAATGCGGAATTGGAACCAGGCATGTGGCGGATCCCGGACTACTCCGCGGTGACGGTCACCGCTGTAAAGGACGACGACGGCGGTCACCTCCTGACGCTCACTCTCTAGCCCTGTTCGGCCCGGCTTGCCGGGAGTAGGCTGTGCCCATGTCTGCGATGCCGGAGGCGTACGGTGCTGCATTGGGGCGGGCCATGGTCCACGCCGGTGATTGGCTCGCGTCGGTGCCTACCCGTCCCGTCCGCCCTTCATCCGACGCCGATCAGGTTGCCGGAAGCATCTTGCCGCGACTCCCGGATGGGCCTACTGATGCGGCAGAAGTGGTGGATGAGCTGGCCGCACTGGCTGAGCCAGGCCTCATGGCAATCCAGTCAGGCCGCTTTTTTGGATGGGTCATGGGCGGAACCTTGCCGGCTGCAATGGCCGCTGATTGGCTTGTCTCGGCCTGGGATCAAAATACCGGCCTCCGTTTCGCCACCCCCGCTGCCGCAGCTATCGAGGAATCAGCTGCGGCTTGGCTTTTGGACCTGTTGCACCTTCCCGCAACCGCCTACGTCGGATTCACCACGGGTGCCACCACCGCGAACTTTGTTGGACTGGCGGCTGGTCGTCAGTACCTGATGGACGAGGCCGGCTGGGACCTCGAGGCGCTGGGACTCAACGGAGGCCCGCGGATCACCACGTTCGCGGGACGGGAACGCCATGCCGCTGTGGATCTCGCATTGCGGTACCTGGGCTTGGGAGCCTGTGTCCCCGTGGACGCTGACCGGGAAGGGCGGATCATCCCGGACGCATTGGCCGAAGCCATGGATGAGCAACCGGGGCCAACACTGGTGTGCCTGCAAGCGGGCAACCTGCATTCCGGCGCCTTTGACCCCATGACGGAAGCCATCGCCGTGGCACACGACCGCGGAGCGTGGGTCCATGTGGACGGCGCGTTCGGCTTATGGGCGGCCATCAGCCCGACCCTGCGGGAACGGCTTGCCGGTGTGGAAGAGGCCGACTCGTGGGCCACGGACGCCCACAAGACGTTGAACGTCCCGTACGACTGCGGGCTTGCCATAGTTTCCCGGCCCGAGTCCCTGAGGAGGGCTTTCAGCGTCCACACCAGTTACCTGATCGCCACCGAAGCGGGGCTGGGGGACCCTCTGGAGAAGGTACCGGAAATGTCCCGACGCGCCCGTGGCATCCCGGTGTGGGCGGCGCTCAGGCAGTTGGGCAGGGATGGCGTGATCTCCATGGTGGAGCGCTTGGCGGCAAATGCCCGAGCGCTGGCAGAGGGACTCGCGGCCATTCCCGGCGTGGAGGTGCTCAACGATGTTGTCTTCACGCAGGTCTCCGTGAGCTTCGGCAGCGATGACCGCACCCACCGCGTGACGCAACGGCTCATGGCCGAAGGCGCAGTGTGGATGTCCGGATCGTCGTGGCGGGGCCGGGAAATCCTTAGGATCTCGGTGAGCAACTGGACCACGGACGCCGGGGACGTCGCAGCTTCGATCGCCGCCGTCCGCGGGGCACTGGAAGCAGAACCGGAAGCATAGCCCTACTCCAGGTGCTGTCCGGCGGGATTTTCGCACCTTTTGCCGCGCGGCGGACGAGGAGCGCTCAGCCGCCCAGGTCGTACACAGTGGTTCCGCCGATGGTGGTGGCTTGGTAGTTCGCGGCCACCCAACCAGCGATCTCGCTGGAAGCGTCTGAACCGCCGTTGCCCTGCATGAGGCGCCCTCCAATGAAGTAGTGGATCTTCCCGTCGGCCACGAGCTGCTGGAACTGCGCCAACGTCGGCGAAGGGTCCGTTCCGTTGAACCCGCCAACCGCCATGACCGGCAGTCCGGCAGCCAGTTGGTAGCCGGCTGCGTTGTTGGAACCCACGACGGCGGCCGCCCACGTGTAGTTGTCGGCGTCGGCTTTGAGGGCGCTTACCAAGTCGGAGGATGGTGTGGTGGCACCGAGCAGCCCGCCCATGGCGCCGCCTTGCCCGCCACCGGCAAAACCGCCACCGTTAGTACCGCCGCCACCAAAACCCTGCCCGCCGGGCGCCTGGCCCGTGCCCTGTTGCGTGCCAGGCCTCCTGATACCTTGCGCTGACGTGTTGCGGCCGAAACCGGGCCCGAATCCAGCCGTGACCGGCCCTGCGCTCACGATCGCCCCCGTGTGAGGCGTGGCGGCGGTCGCCACTGAGTAGGCCAACGGCGCGGCGAGTGCAACAGCGACCGCGAGGCCCGCCGTCGTACGCGTCACCCAGGCCCGGCGCCAGCGGCCGCTCGCGACGACGGCGGCGGCCAGGACCACGGCGCCAAGAACCACCACCCACCGCAGCCACGGAAGGAACGCCGGAGCCTGGCCCAGGAGGGCGAAGGCCGTGAACCCTGCGGCCATGAGTGACGCCCCAAGCAGCAGGGCGACAGGGAGCCGCGAGCGCCGCTGCCACAACAGCACGCCGCCCAGGCCCACCAGCCCGGCAATTCCCGGAGCCAGCGCCACGGAGTAGTAGGGGTGGATGATGCCCTGCATGTAGCTGAACACCAGGCCGGTCACCAGCAGCCATGAACCCCACACAATGACCGACGCACGGACTACATCAGTTCGCGGCGCTCGCCGGCCCAGCCACAGGAGTGCGCCGCCAAGAATGAGTGCGCTCGGAATGAGCCACGCGATCTGGCCGCCGAACTCCGTGCCGAACATGCGCAGCAAACCCGGAGTGCCCCACCCGTTGCCGCCACCGCCCACACTGCCGGTCTCGTCGCCGTTGAGGCGCCCCAAGCCGTTGTAGCCAAACGTCAATTCCAGGATCGAGTTGTTCTGCGAGCCGCCGATGTAGGGGCGCAGGTTCGCGGGGACAAGCTCGACGGCGGCAATCCACCAACCAGCCGACGCCACCATCGCGCCCCCTGCGGCCAAGAGGTGGAGTACCCGCCGGCCCGGCCTAGGGTAAGCACAGACAAGATAGGCGAGCCCGAAGCCCGGAACCACCAGGAGGACCTGAAGCTGCTTGGCCAGGAATCCGAAGCCCAGGAATACCCCGGCAAGGATGAGCCACCGCAGTTTCCGGTCCTGGATGGAACGGAGCACGGCATAGCCCGCGGCTGTCATGAGCAGGACCAACAATGCGTCCGGGTTGTTGAAGCGGAACATGAGCGTGGCTACCGGCGTCAGGGCCAGGACCGCGGCAGCCAGGAGGCCAGCGCGGTGCGCCAAGCGGAGGTTGTCCGTGGCAGGGAGCGCTGCCCGGCGGATGGCCAGGTACATGATCCACGCCGTCGCCACCCCCATCAACGCCTGGGGAACCAGGATGCTCCAGGAGCTCAGGCCGAACATTCGGACGGACAGTCCAGTGATCCAGAGTGCCGCCGGAGGTTTGTCCACGGTGATGGAGTTGGCGGCGTCGGAGGAGCCGAAAAACCACGCTGTCCAGTCCTGCGAGCCTGCCTGGGCAGCAGCGGAGTAGAACGCGTTGGCCCAGCCGGAAGATCCAAGGCCCCAGATGTAAAGGACTGCAGTTCCCAAAAGGACTGCCGTGAGTTCGAGGCGGTTCCGGACGGGGCCCTGGTTTCTGCGATGTCCGGCCCGGCTTCCTGGCGCCAGACGGCTGCTTTGTGCCGTGGTCGCCTGTCCTGCTGGTTCGGTCAGCGGTTTGAAGTACGTGGTCATGGTCAGCCCACCAGCTTGTAGACGGTAGTGCTGCCAACGGTTTGGGCCTGGTAGTTTGCAGCTACCCAGGCCGCGACCTCGGAGTTGCCACCGCGGCCGCCCATGCCGCCGCCCATGCCGCCGCCGGAGATGAAGTAGCTGATCTGGCCTTTGTCTACCATGTCCTGGAACTGGGCCAGCGTGGGGTAGGGGTCGCCGCCGTTCCAGCCACCAAGGGCGATCACGCTGGTGTTCGTGGCGAGTTCCAGGTCAGCGGCCTGGGTGGCTCCGGAGACAATGGCAGACCACTTGGTGGTGGTGGATTTCAGTAGCGCCGTCAGCTCGGCGTTCGCGGTGCTCCCGCCCGGACCGCCTCCTGCACCATCAAAGTCGCGGCTTCCAGTGTCCAGTCCTGCTCGGGTGTCCAGTCCTGCCCGGGCGCCAAAGCCGCCGCTGGCCGCACCGGCAGGTCCCGACGTCGGAATTGAACCCGAGTGCGGAGTCGCCGCAGTAGCCACTGTCCATGCCCCGGTTCCGAGGCCGCCGGCGAGCAACGACATCACGACGACGGCGGCAGCAGGCAGCCGCCGGAGGCCACCCTTGAGCCTGGTGCCACCCAGTTGATCCACACGAAGCAGGAGAGCGGCTGCAGCAAGGACACCAAGAACCACCACCACGATACGCAGCCACGGCAGCCACGAGGCATCCCGGCCGAGGAGTACCGCGGACCACAGCGCACTTCCCAGCACCACCACTGCCAGCACGATCCGGGGCGTCCACGACGCCCGGCCGCGCCAGAGTTCGACGCATCCGATGCCGACAAGTGCGGCAATAGCCGGTGCCAGGGCCACTGCATAGTACGGGTGGACGATGCCGCTCATGAAGCTGAAGATGCCGGCCGTGACAACCAGCCAGCCGCCCCACATCAGCAGGGCAGCGCGGCTTCGCGACGTGCGGGCTTCGCGGCGGGTAAACCTCAGCCCGGCCACCAGCAGGATCAACGCCGCGGGCAGGAGCCATGAGACTTCACCGCCAAAGCTGGTCCCGAACATACGGCCCAGTCCCGCAGCGCCACCAAAGCCACCGCCACCGAAGCCACCGCCCGGCAGACCGCCACCAAAGCCTCCGCCGCCCGGCAGACCGCCGTCCGCACCGGAACCCCCGGGCATGCCGCCGCCGGCGCCGCCCTCACCCGAACCGGTTATGCGCCCCAGCCCGTTGTAGCCGAAGGTGAGTTCCAGGAAGCTGTTTCCCGCCGAGCCGGCCATATAGGGCCTGGCCGACGCCGGAGTCAGCTGGAAGATCGCAATGTAGGTACCCGCCACGGCAACGATGCCCGCGCCCGCAGCAAGGAGGTGCAGGATTCGCTTGCCCAGAGTTGTGGGAGCGGCCCACAGATAGGCCAGTGCCAAACCCGGCACGATCAGGAACCCTTGGAGCATCTTGCTCAGGAAAGCCAGCCCCACCACTGCGCCTGCCGCGGCCAACCATTTCCAGCCGGCCTTCTCAATGGCGCGGGTTGTCAGGTATGCGGCCAACACCAGGCACAACGTCAGCATGGCGTCGGGGTTGTTGAAGCGGAACATCAGGGCAGCAACGGGGGTCAGCGCCAAAGCGCCACCGGCGAGGAGCCCTGCCGCGGGACCGGACACGCGCTTGACCGTCAGGTACAGAAGCCCGACGGCGGCGACCCCCATGAGAGCCTCCGGAACCAGCATGCTGGTAGGGGAGAAGCCGAAGATCCTGCCAACCAAGGCCGGAATCCAGAGGGATGCCGGCGGCTTGTCCACCGTGATCGCATTGCCGGCATCGAGGGAGCCGAAAAAGAGTGCCGTCCAGTCCTTGGTGCCTGCTTGGATAGCTGCGGCGTAGAAAGAGTTGGCGTATCCGGTGGCGGCAAGGTTCCAGAGATAGAGGAACGCGGTCCCCACCAGAAGCCCGGCGGCGGACGGTCGTACCCAGCGTGGTTGCGGTCCGAAAACGAGGCGCTGCAGGCGGGTCGGTGTTTCCGGGGACTTCATTGGTTCGTCAACGGCATGGCTTGGCTGAAGGGCGGTGATCATTTCGCTGGCACCTCTGTGGTCTTGTCGGAACCCTCGGTTTGAGGGGCCGGTGTGGCGGGTCGGCGGAACACCCACAGGCGGAACAACAGGAAGCGGGCCCCGGTCGCGGCGAGGTTCGCGCCAACTACCGTTGCCACCTCAAGCCAGCGGTCCGGCGTCGTGGTTCCGTGCACCAGGGCCAGCGCGCCCGAGGTGAGTGCCAGGCCGATGCAGAAAACAATCAAGCCTTCAAAGTGGTGGCGGGCGTGGCTGCCGCCCTGGATGCCGAACGTGAAGCGCCGGTTGGCGGCTGTGTTGGCGACGGCCGTCACGATCAGGGCCAGGAAGTTGGCGAGCTGCGGGTCCATGAATCCCCGGCACAGCAGGAAGATCAGCAGGTAGGCCACTGTGGACGCCGCGCCGATCACCGCAAAGCGCACCAGTTGCCCGAACAGGCTGGCGCGTGGGGTCGATTCCGATGTTCGCGACGACGCCGGCAATGGGCCGCGGGCCAAGGCCGCGCGCAGTTCGGGGACAGGGATGCGCCCGGTGACGAGGTCGCGCGTCAGGCGCGCCATTCCGCGGAGGTCGGCCAGGGCGGTTCGTACGACGTCGACACTTGAGTTCGGATCGTCCGTCCAGTCGACGGGGACTTCATGGACGCGGAGGCCGCAGCGCTCGGCCAGGACCAGGAGTTCGGTGTCGAAGAACCAGGCGTTGTCCAGGGTGTGGGGGAGGATCCTGTGGGCGACGTCTGCCCGGATGGCTTTGAAACCGCATTGGGCATCCGAGAACCGGGCGCCCATGAGCGTATGCAGGAGGACGTTGTAGCTGCGGGAGACGAACTCGCGCTTGGGCCCGCGGACAACACGGGAGTTGCGGGAGAGCCGGGTCCCGATGGCGAGGTCCGAGTGGCCGGAGATCAGGGGAGCCAGCAGGGGTGCCAGGGCGGCAAGATCAGTGGAGAGGTCCACGTCCATGTAGGCGAGCACCGGGGACGGGGAGGCGAGCCAGACCTGACGGAGGGCGTTGCCCCGGCCCTTCTCCTCAAAGCGCATGACGCCGATTTCGGGGAGTTCACGGGCCAGGCGCTCGGCGATCTTCAATGTGTTGTCCGTGCTCGCATTGTCCGCGACCGTGATGCGGAACGTATGCGGGAACGTCTCCACCAAATGCCCGTGCAAGCGGCGCAGGCATTCCTCAAGGTCGGTCTCTTCGTTGTGGACGGGAATGGTGACGTCCAGGACAGGGACCGTGGTCCGCGTGTCCACGGGAAAGCGCCGCGGCTGCCGGTAGGGCAAGGCAGGAGCGGCGAAGGTCCCCGCATGGGCGGGGTTCGGCAGCGCACTGGTGGCGGGATCTATGAGCGTCATGCATTCACAGTGGGGCCGCCGATTGTGAGTGCTTTAGGCGGAAGCTGTGACGCGACTGTGTAAGTTGACGGGGCCCCTTAAAAGCGAAAAGCCGCCCCCGGAGCGGGAGCGGCTTTTCGTGAAAGCTCTTGGCTTAGTACCAGTTGTTGGCCAAGTGGAAGGCCAGGGCAGCCGACGGGGATCCGTAGCGTTCCTTGATGTAGTTCAAACCCCACTTGATCTGGGTCTGGTAGTTGGTCTGCCAGTCCGCACCGGCAGAAGCCATCTTGCCGGCCGGAAGCGACTGGACAATACCGTACGCACCGCTGGAAGCGTTGGTGGCAGTGGTCCGCCATCCTGATTCCTTCTCCCACAGCGTGTTCAGGGCGGTCATTTCGCCCGCGCCCCAGCCGTAGCTGCCAAGGATGCTGGCGGCGTAGGCCTTTGCAGCGGCGGGATCGTCCACTGCCTTCGGGGCGGCAGCAGCGGCTGCAGCCTGGGCAGCGGCGGCAGCAGCAGCGTCGGCGGCCTGCTTGGCGGCAGCGTCAGCAGCGGCCTTGTCGGCAGCAGCCTTCTCGGCAGCGGCTTGATCGGCAGCTGCCTTGTCGGCGGCAGCCTGCGCGGCAGCGGCCTGATCAGCGGCGAGCTTGTCGGCTGCGGCCTTGTCGGCGGCGGCCTTGTCTGCAGCAGCCCGGTCGGCTGCACCCTTGGCAGCTGCGGCGTCCATCGAAGCGGAAACTTCAGCGGACTTGTTGGTGCTGACCTGTGCGGCGGCCTGGGTGCCGGCTACGCGGCTTGCCTCGGGGAGGTTCAAGGCCGCGTTGGCGGCGGTACCCAGCGATGCAACGCCCAGTGCAGCGGCGATGACGCCCGCTACAACAGGCATGCGCTTGCCGGACTTGCCCTCACGGGCGGCCTTTTTGAGGACGGTCTGCGACTTGGTCAACTGGGTGTCGTTCTGGTCGCGGTGACGCGCGGAAGGGCGCGTCTGATCGTTAAATTCAGACATTTGTGATTACCTCTCAGCGCCTGCGGAGTTAGCTGTCGGGTTCGGATGAGGTCATCCGGCCGCGCATCACGCTGCGGCTTCACCCCAAGGGCCGGCAAAATGCCTGGGCCCGGAGACTCTGGGTCCCCCGTCTCTGCCTCGGTGAAAGATCGGACTCCGGGAAGTGGCAGAGCTCGGCGCATCCCGGATGTGGGCCGGTTAGGGGCAACCCACCCTTTCGACGGTACAGGAGGTTTCCGCAGAAGTCACATTTAGGTAACAGAGATCACGAAGTCGGTGAGTCGTCTTGCCGGATTCTTTACAGGCGTTCGGTAGTGGCGGTAGGCAGCCGGAGGGCGAACTCGGTGCGCCCCGGCCTGGACGTCACTTCGACGCTTCCGCCGTGCGCTTGAACGATGGATTCCACTATCGACAAGCCCAACCCCGAGGTCCCTTCCGAGCCCGATCTCGCCGCGTCGGCACGGGCAAAACGGGAGAAGATGCGGCTCTGGAATTCCTGCGGTATGCCAGGACCGTTGTCGGTCACGGTCACCACTGCGCTGCCATCCGCGGAGAGCATGACTCCAGTGACCACCGTTGTTCCCGGGTCGGTGTGTTTGCGGGCATTCGAGAGCAAGTTCGCCAGCACCTGGTGCAATTGCGTGGCATCGCCGCGTACGGTGACGGGCTCCCCGGGGAGCTGCAGTTGCCAGATGTGGTCCGGCGCCATGACTTTTTCGTCACTCACGGTCTCGATCACCAACTGGGTCAGGTCCACGTCCGTGACCTTCAACGGCTGGCCCTCGTCCAACCTCGCCAGCAACAGCAGGTCCTCCACCAGCGTAGTCATGCGTTCGGACTGGCTTTGTACCCGGGCCAAGGACTTCCTGCCGTCGTCCGTAAAGGTCTCGGTCATCCGAAGCAGCTCGGTGTAGCCACGGATGGCGGTCAGCGGCGTCCGGAGCTCGTGCGAGGCATCGGCAACGAACTGCCTCACTTTGGTCTCGCTCTCCTGACGGGCCTCTAACGCGCTGGAGACGTTGTTCAGCATCTGGTTCAGGGCGTGGCCCACGCTCCCCACTTCGGTCCCGGGATGGGAGGCCGACGGCGGGACACGCACCGCAAGTGCCACTTCACCGGCGTCGAGAGGCAGCCGTGAAACCTTGGTGGCGACATCGGAAAGCTGCTCCAGGGGCCACATGGTGCGACGGATGATCACGGTCCCCACGAGGCCGATCACCACCAGGCCGCCCAGTGACACCAGAACCATGGTCCAGACCAGCGAAGCCTCTGCGGTCTGCTTGTCCGCGAGCGGCAGGCCAGTGACGATCACGTCGCCGTAATTGGTCTTCACGGCCATAAGCCGGTAATCGCCGTTGGACAGCGAACGGTCAACCGGGCCGTCACCTGTCGGCAGCGCAAGCAGGACCTGCTCATCGTCGGCGGACAAGGAGACGCGATTGCCCCGCGCGTCGATCAACCCGGAGCTGCGCACCGTTGAGCCGTCGATACGGGCGCTCAGCGTGCCGGCCGCCTGGCCGCGGGCCTCCAGCGGGTCCGGGCGTCCTGTCGGGGAGTTTGGAAAGCTCGACGGCGGTCTGCCGAATAGGTCCGCACGGAGCGAGGCCTGCTCCAGCTGCCTGTCGAGCTGCTTGTTGAAGACCATATCCATCGAGGCGTAGCTGACCACCCCGACTGCGCCGCAAATGGCCACCAGCAAAGCCATCGCCACCAGGACCAGGCGAGTGCGCAAATGCCAGGTGGAGGGATTGAGCCAATTGCGCTGCTGGCTTCTGGCAACCCCGGAGAGTGCGCTCAAGGCTTAGTCCGCAGGTTTGATGACATAGCCGGCTCCGCGAACGGTATGGATCATTGGCGGGTGTTTCGCTTCGATCTTCTTGCGGAGGTAGGAAATGTACAGCTCCACGATGTTGGCTTGGCCGCCGAAGTCGTAGTCCCACACCCGGTCAAGGATTTGTGCTTTGCTGACCACCCGTTTCGGGTTCTCCATGAGATAGCGCAGGAGTTCGAACTGGGTTGCCGTCAGGGCAATGTCCTCCCCGGCGCGGGTGACCTCCCGGGTGTCCACGTTCAGGATCAGATCACCCACAACGAGCTCAGCGGTGTCCATCGCAGCGACACCTGAGCGCTGGACCAGCCGGTGCAGGCGAAGCAGCACTTCTTCCATGCTGAAGGGTTTGGTGACGTAGTCGTCTCCTCCGGCCGCGAGGCCCACGATGCGATCCTGCACGGCATCCTTTGCTGTCAGGAACAGGGCAGGAACCTCCGGGGCGAAGGCCCGTATCCGGTTAAGGACTTCCACGCCGTCAAAACCGGGGAGCATCACGTCAAGCACCAGGACGTCGGGGCGGAATTCCTTGGCGAGCTTTACGGCTTGGGGTCCATCAGCGGCCACGCCCACCGACCAGCCGGCCATGCGAAGGCCCATGCTCATGAGCTCGGCAAGGCTTGGCTCGTCATCTACCACGAGGGCGCGGATGGGTGAGCCATCGGGGTGGGTGAGCTGGGGGAGGTTGTTGGTCATGGAGTGCGGGGATGCCATGTGACAACTCTCCATTCTGCTGGTTTGCCCGGGCTGAGCCGCTCCTGTGAGGACCCTGTGAAGTCAACACTAGCGAGGTGGGAGCTCCGGGGCGCGGGAATCCACAGGTCACAGGATCAACTACTCCTCAACACAGCTTCCGCACAGCCGGCGGACTGACGCTGGGGCGTAATCGGACAACAACAGACAAGAAAGAGCATCATGAGCGAGCAGAAATTCCCCGAGAACCAGCAATTCCCCCATGACCCAGCGCCGCGGCTACCCCAGCAGTCGACCCCCGCAGGCCGGGAGCCCGCAGGCCAGGAGCCTGAAGCCGTCCGGACGCCGCCCGCACAACCCATCGACCGCAACCCCGGGTCATCCTGGGCGTGGGGCGAGGCCCCGCCTGCTCAGCCCCCAAGCAGCCAACCCGGCAGCAACGGTTCCGGCTGGGGCTTGCCGCTCGTGGACAACGACAAGGCGAACGACGGGGCGAACGACAAGGCGGGAGTGCAGAACCGGTGGACCGTCAAGAGGACGCTGATAGTGGCTGGTGTTGCCGTGGCGGTAGCGGCAGGTACGGCCGTCGGTTTCTACTCCCTGGGCAATGCAGGCTCTGCGGATGCTGCCAACGTTTCCCCGGGCCGGGCCGGCGGCCTGGGCGGGCAACAGGGCCAGACAGTACCGGGACAAGCACTACCGGGACAGGGGCTGGGTCCGGGCGGAACGGGGCAAAACGGAAGCGGTCAAAACGGAACCGGCCAGGATGTAACCGGCCAAGGAATGCCAGGCCAGATGGGCGGGTTGGCGCCCGATGGATTCGGAGGGGGCCTGAATGCCGCCATCCATTCGGAGTACGTCATCCTCCGCGACAACGAGTACGTGTCCATGGCTGATCAGGTGGGAGTTGTCAGCGAGGTTTCTTCCAACTCGCTGACAGTCAAGAGCACTGACGGGTTTACGCGAACCTACGTCCTCGGCCCGGACACTGCCGTGGCGCAAGGAACCAGGCAGCGTGGCGGCACCTCCAGCAGCCTGACCATAGCTGACATCACGTCAGGTGCGACGGTCCGGGTCACGGCTACCAAGAGCGGGGATGCATACAACGCGTCGTCGGTGCGGCTGACCGCCGCGACGTCTTCCACGGGGCAGGGCTCCACGTCCGGTTCAGGGACGACCTCCTGAGAAAACGGGCGCTTGCCGGGCCCGTTTTCACCGCTTCCAGCGGACTGAAGGCAAAAAAATTCGAAATCGGAACCTGCGCCGATTGGACAACAACTGTTTCAGATCGTGAGATTCCGCGTGGACGTGGTTGATGGGAAGCGAGGGCCACATTCTGCCGCATCATCCGAAGATAATTCAGCAAATGGCCGTTACTTCCTGCCCGTACCGAATGAAATGCCGTTCATTTCCGGGCCATTATGAATTGTGATTTGCGGCACAATAGACCCGGACGTCTCAAAATGTGGATGGTTCGGCGCTTTGTTACTTGCGTGTTGCCATTGTTACGTTGCACACTTCCAATGTGAACAAGAACTCAACAGCACCTGCAGCCGCAGCAACCTGGCCCAGCACACCCGCTGGCCACGATGACCGCTGTTGTCGAATGCAAGCCTAACTTTCCACCCCAAGAAGTTTCAGGCATTCGCCCCCTAGCCCAGCGTTGGGCGCCCCTCCCCAAACTCATTGCGGGGACAACCAGCATTCGAAGCCGCGATGACGGCTATTCACTTTTGAGGTAAGCACTCCATGTCAGTTGCATCTGGATACGTCCACATCTCCGTCCGTAACGCCAACAAGGCCGCGTCAAACGCAGGACTCCGCCCCGGGTTCGGCAACCGTCCCGGCTACTCTGCGGCCCCGCAAGGCGCCGGCCAGCAGGCTCCGGGCTACGTCCCGCAGGGTTACAACCCCAACTCCTACGGCCAGTTGCGCGCCGTGCCCGCCGCAGAGCCGGCACCCATGACCGCTCCCACGCCGGTCATTGCCCAGTCCGACCGGCTGCGCCCCGTTGCCAACGACAACGTAGCCCGCGGCTTCGTGCTCTACATGGGTATTGACGAAGAAACCGCAGCCGCCGCAGGAACGTCCATCGCCAAGCTTGCCCAGGAAATCCGCGCCTACGCGCAGTCTTTGGTGACCGGCGCGGAGAGCTACGCTGCCGTGGCAGTGGCCCCCGCCGGCGCGCCCGGGTCCGCCCTCGACGTCGTGCGTTCCACCTTCGGTGACCCCACGGTTGCCTCACGGCAGCGCACCGAAGCTGCCCGTCCGGCGCCGCAGCAGGAGTCCCGCCCGTCCGGTGTGCTGATCGACCTCGCCCGGCGTGAAGTTCACCTGGACGGCGAATCGCTGAACCTGACGTTCAAGGAATTCGAGCTCCTCAACTACCTCGTTGAGAACGGCACCCGCACCGTGGGTCGCGATGAACTGCTCGAAGGCCTGTGGCGTAACGCCGAGGAAGTGCCCAACGAGCGCACCATCGACGTTCACATCCGCCGGCTGCGCTCGAAGCTGGGCCGCCTCGCCAACACCGTCCGCACGGTCCGCGGCCAGGGCTACCGCTTCTACGAGCACCCCGAAGTCATTGTCTGGGCCGCTCCGGAATACTCGATCTGACCTGCGGTTTCAGCCGAAAGCGCCCGTCCCCTTGGGGCGGGCGCTTTTGCTTTCGATAGGGTTGTTGCATGAGCGACCATCACCTAAAGCGCCTTGTGATCATGCGGCATGCCAAGGCGGACTGGCCGGTGGGCGTGCCCGATCATGAGCGTCCCTTGGAGGAACGCGGCCACCGGGAAGCCCCGTTGGCCGGACAGTGGTTGCTCAAGCACGGGGTGGTTCCGGATTTCATCCTGTGCTCGTCCGCGCTCAGGACGCGCCAGACGTGTACCTGGGTGTGCAACGAGCTGGGGGAGAAGGCTCCCACTCCGAAGCTGGAGGACGGCCTGTATGCTGCCTCAGCGAACCGCATGCTGACGGTGATCAATCACGTTCCGGACACCGTAACCACGCTGATGGTCATTTCGCATATGCCCGGAGTGCAGGACCTCGCCATGCACTTGGCGTCCCGCGATTCCGATCACGATGCCTACATGGACGCCGCCACTCGCTACCCAACCAGTGCGTTGACGGTGTTGGAGACGGAAAAACCGTGGGCGGAGCTGGATGGCCAGGATGCCCGGCTGACGCATTTTAAGGTGCCCCGCCACTAGGAAGCTGTTCCGCCGCGACTTCGCGCAGCATGCGTACGGCCAGGCGGATGTTGGGGCTGGCTGTCATGGTCTTGCGGTACACCACTCCAACGGAGCGCTGCTGGGTGGGGTTCATCACCGGAATGGCGACCACGCCGGATGGGAGCGGAGGCCTGCCGAGCCGCGGAACAAGTGCCACGGCCACCCCCTGCTCCACCATGGCGATGTGCGTGGAAAAGTCGGGGTCGTACACGCGGATGTCAGGCACCCGCCCCAGTCCTGCGAAAATCTGCAGGAGCGCCTCGTTGCAGATTGCGCCCGCCGGGGTGCTGATCCAGGTCTCGTCCAGCAGGTCTTCACGCTCGACGGCGGCCCTCGCCGCGAGTGGGTGGGTGCTGTTGACGAGCACATCGGCCTGGTCCACGCACAGGTCCTCGTGTACCAGGTTCTCGGGGATGACCAAAGGCACCGAGTTCCAGTTGTGGACCACTGCGAGCTCAGCTTCTCCGGAGGCCACCCTTTGCACGGCTTCGCGGGGATCCTCTGCCAGCACAGTGATGTCCAGGGTGGGGTGGGATGCGGCGAGTCGCCCGAGCATGGGTCCCACCAGTCCGCGGCAGGCGGTGGAGAATGCCACCATCCTCAGCAGCCCCGTGGGTTTGGCGGGATCGGCCAGCAGAGTGGCCTGCAGTTCCTCGAGCTCGCCCATGATGCGGCGGCCGTAGCCTGCCAGCGCCAGCCCCCGCTCCGTCAGCAGCACGCCGCGGCCATTGCGCTCCAATACAGCAACGCCTGTCTGTTTTTCCAGTTTCTTGATCTGCTGCGAGACTGCCGAGGGGCTATAGCCCATCACGTCGGAGGCGGCCACCACCGAACCGTGCTGTTCCACGGCGACCAGCGCCCTTAAGGCCGAGATGTCGATCATGAAGCAAATCTACGTGGTTCCATGCGGAAATCAATGCTGGTGCTTCAAGGACGCGGGGTCCAGAGTGGACTTGTGAACCTTCGCCACTCTGCCCTCGCCGTCCTGGTAGCCGTCCTCTGGGGCATCAACTTCGTCGCTATCGACCTCGGCCTGCACGCGAACGGCCGGGATGTGCCGCCGTTGCTCTTCGTTGCCATGCGCTTCTTCCTGGTCGTGTTCCCCTTCATCTTGTTCATCCGCAAACCCGACGTCGGCTGGAAGGCGATTGTCGGCGTCGGACTCTTCATGAGTGCCGGCCAGTTCGGGCTCCTCTATCTCGGCATGGCACTGGGGATGCCGGCTGGCCTGGCGTCCCTGGTCCTCCAGGCGCAGGTTTTGTTCACCATTTTGCTGGCTTCCAGGTTCCTCGGTGAGAGGCCCAGTCGCCGCCAACTGGCCGGGGTAGTGCTTGGCATCGCAGGCTTGGCGGTGGTGGCCTTGGGGCGCAGCGCAGTAGCCCCGGTGCTCCCGCTGATGATCGTGCTGGCAGCGGCGTTGTCATGGGCGGTGGGCAACGTGGTGGCGCGGCACTCGAAGGCCAAGTCCGGGCTTGGCCTGGTGGTGTGGTCCGGTGCGGTGGTGCCCGTCCCGTTGGCAGGATTGTCGCTCGTTGTGGACGGTCCGGACACTGTGTGGGCGACGCTTTCGGACCTTCAGGCAGCCACAATCCTGAGTGCGATCTATACCGCAGTGTTCGCCTCGCTGGTGGGCTACGGCATCTGGAACCGTCTGTTGTCGCTCTACCCAAGTTCCGACGTCGTGCCCTTCACGCTGCTGGTCCCGGTGGTGGGCATGACGGCGGCGTGGCTGGTCCTGAACGAGGTTCCCACACCAGCCGAAATCCTGGGCGGGCTGATCCTGCTGCTGGGCGTGGCGACCGCAGTGCTCGGCGCCTCGCGGAAACGCCCGGACATCCCCGTTGAGGGGCCCGCTTTGCGCGTTTAGCTCTCGCCTTAGCGCGCAGGGCAGGCCCCGCAACGGGAGGGGATCAGCGCAAAGTAAAGATGGTTCGGTGCCAGTCCTTCTCAGCCTGGCCCTCCAGCTCGAACATCACGTGCTTCACCTGGGTGTATTCCTCGAACGAGTAGGCGGACATGTCCTTCCCGAAACCTGACTGCTTGAACCCGCCGTGGGGCATCTCGGAGATGATCGGGACGTGGTCATTGACCCAGACGCAGCCTGCCTTGATCTCACGGGTGGCCCGCAGGGCGCGTTGGAGGTTGTTGGTCCAAGCTGATGCCGCGAGTCCGTACACGGTGTCGTTGGCCAGGCGGATCGCTTCGTCGTCCGTGTCGAAGGGGATGACGGCCAAGACGGGACCGAAAACCTCGTCCTTCACGATTTCCGAGTCTGGAGCGGCGTCGACAACCAGCGTCGGCCGGTAAAACGCGCCCCTGCCAAGGCTGCCATCGCTTGGGGCGAAGCCGCCCGCCATGATCTTGCTGTAGCCGCGGGCGCGTTCCACCATCCCGGCCACGTGGTCCCGCTGCTTGAAGGAAACCAGGGGGCCGAGGTCCGCCGCGGTGTCGTCCGGGGCGCCGAGGGTGATCGAATCGAAGCGCGCCGCGACCTTGGCCACGAACTCGTCGTACACGCTTCGGTGGACTATGGCCCGCGTGGCGGCCGTGCAATCCTGGCCCGTGTTGATGAGCGAACCTGCCACAGCGCCGTGCACCGCAGCGTCCACGGTGGCGTCGTCGAACACCACCAAAGGTGCCTTTCCACCCAACTCCAGATGCACGCGTTTGGCGTTGACGGCGGCCGCTTCCAGTACCGTCCGGCCGATAGCGGTGGACCCCGTGAAGGAGACCATGTCCACATCCGGGTGCCGCATGAGTGCCGCCCCCACAGTGTGGCCTTCGCCCACCACCACGTTCACCACGCCGTCGGGCAGTCCCGCATCCGTGAGCGCCTGTGCGAACATCAGCGATGTGAGGGGCGTGATTTCGGCAGGTTTGAGGACAACGGTGTTGCCAGCGGCGATGGCCGGCAGGATCTTCCACGCCGCCATCTGCAAGGGGTAGTTCCACGGCGCAATGGAACCCACGACGCCGATGGCCTCGCGTCGGATCGAGGAGGTGTGCTGCGGGGAGTACTCGGCGGTGGCTTTGCCTTCGAGGTGCCGGGCAGCGCCTGCGAAGAAGTCGATGTTGTCAATGGTGCCGGGAACGTCGAACTCCCGGGTCAAGCGCCATGGCTTGCCCGTCTGGGAACTCTCCACGCGGGCGAATTCGTCCGCGCGTTCCTCCATGATCCTGGCGAACTTCTGCAGGATTCCGGCGCGCTCGCCGGGGGCCGTCCGCGACCACGACGGGAAGGCCGCACGGGCCGCTGCCACCGCCAGATCGAGGTCGGCGGACGACGCCAGGCCGACCGTCGCCACCACCTCTGAGGTAGCCGGATTGATGACATCGATGCTGTTTCCCGACGTGCCGGAGTACGGTTGCCCGCTGATGAACTGGTGCATGGTGCCGTGCTTTCCCTGCCGGACGGCGGTGTCCGGGCAGTGCTGAATGAACGACGCCGGAGGGTGTCGTTGTGCGGTTAGGTTCTGGTTGCGTTGGGCTGGGGGCCCGTCAGGCCTGCTTGCTTTCGCGTTCGGCGCTGTCCAGGATCGCCGTGAGGCCTGCCTGGAACGCTTTGAGTGAATCGAGGTTTTGCAATGCTGCGTGGTGTTTCTCGAGGAGCGGATGTCCGGTAATGCGGGTGAAGACCCGGGGGCTGATCCAGGGGTCGTGGCCTTCGGAATCGGGGAGCCGCTGGATTTCCACTGCGATCCCGGCACCCAAGGCCAGGGTGTAGCTTTCGAGTGCTGCGTAGTAGTGGACCACGCGTTCCTCTTCCAGGCCTGCGTCGGTCAGGCATTGCAGGACGAACTCAATGGCCTTCAATTCGCCGGGGCCGTAGGTGTCCGTGGCGAACGACTCGCTGCCAAGCGATGGGTGCTGCATGAAGACCCTGAGGAGTTCGTCGAGGTAGGCCTCCAGCCGGGCGCGCCAGTTTTGGTCGCGCGCCGAGGCCAGGGTGCGCTCCACCGACATCATGAACAACTGGTCCAGAGCTGCCCTCACGATCGCGTCCCGGTTCCGGAAATGCCGGTAGACGGCGGTGGCATCAACTTCGAGTTCCTGGCCCAGCCTCCGGACGGTCAGACGCTCCTCGGGTTCCTGGCTGGAAATCCGCAGGACGGCGTCAATGATGGTGCCGGGGTCCAGGCGCGTTCGGCGGTCCGTCGACTGGGCTGGCTGCACCATCAGTTGTCCGCCTTCCACGCGATCCGGGTTGATATTCAAACTACATGATTCATGGCCGCCTCCTTCCAAGGACAAGTCAAAGTCTTTGTCAGCACTGATGTCAACACTGTTGACTTTAGTGTGATCCGGCTCATAGTGTGTGCCGGAGAGTTGGATTCCCATGAAAGGACTCGACAGTGCACGCAGAGATTTTGTTTGAGAACGGATGGGTTTACACCGGCAACGACGCCGGACCCGTTCGTGCGGACCTGGCCCTTGCGAAAGGCCGGATCCTCGCAGTCGCAGGACCCGGCGACCTCAACGGGACCGTCACCCCGGAGACCCACAGGGTGGACCTGGCGGGGCAGCTGGTGGTTCCTGGCTTCCAGGACGCCCACATCCACCCCATTTTCGCCGGGATCGAGATGCTTCAGTGCGACCTTACCGAGGCCACCAACGCAGAAGAGGCGGTTGCCATAGTTGCCCGCTATGCTGACGGGAACCCCGATGCCGAGTGGATCGTTGGCGCCGGCTGGTCCATGGACTTCTTCCCGGGCGGCACCCCCACACGGGACCTGCTGGACGCCGTAGTGCCGGACCGGCCGGTGTACCTGGTGAACAGGGACCACCACGGAGCCTGGGCCAACACTGCTGCGTTCACAGCGGCTGGGATCACCCGGGAAACCCCGGATCCAGCGGGCGGGCGCCTGGAACGCGAGCCCGACGGCACCCCTGCCGGCACCATCCACGAGGGCGCCATGGACCTGTTCAACGACGTCAAGCCTGCGGTGCCCTACGAGCTGGCGTAC
This sequence comes from Arthrobacter sp. LFS091, assembly GCF_047977885.1. Taxonomy (NCBI): domain Bacteria; kingdom Bacillati; phylum Actinomycetota; class Actinomycetes; order Micrococcales; family Micrococcaceae; genus Arthrobacter; species Arthrobacter sp. LFS091. The sequence continues at coordinate 103,871 of NZ_JBFPFP010000002.1, read as the reverse complement.
CAGGGCCTGCTCGCCTCCCAGCAGCTGTTGCTGTCGCAGGGAATCACGGCCTGGCAGGATGCCTGGGTTCCCATCCCTGAGGGCGGACATGCCGACCACCTGGACGTCTACGTGGACGCGGCCAAGGCTGGAGACCTCAAAGCACGCGTGACCGCGTGCCAGTGGTGGGACAGGACTGCGGGGATGCCCCAGCTGGACCGGATCGTGGCGAGGCGGCAGCGTGTCGCTGAATCCAGCGACCCCCTCCGGCTCAATGCCAACACTGTCAAAGTCATGGTGGACGGCGTGGCGGAGAACTTCACTGCTGCCATGCACCACGTCTACCTGGACCACCACGGCCACCACACGGAGAATCGCGGCATCGAGTTCTTCGAAAAGAGTGAGCTGCAGGAGTTCGTCACAGCGATCGATGCCGCCGGCATGCAGCTCCATTTCCACGCCCTGGGCGATCGTGCAGTGACCGATGCCCTGGACGCCCTCCAGGCAGCCCGCGAGGCCAACGGCTCCAACGATCAGCGCCACCACCTCGCCCACCTCCAAGTGGTCCGCAGCGAGGACATTCCCCGTTTCTCGGAACTCGGAGCTGCTGCCAATGTGCAGGCTCTCTGGGCCTGCCACGAAGAACAACTGGACACCTTGACCCTGCCGTTCCTCGAACCCGGCGCGGAGGACAGGCACTACCCCTTTGGCGAACTCGCAGCAGCAGGTGCCCGCCTGGTTGCCGGCAGCGACTGGCCCGTCTCCACCGCAGACCCCATCGCCGCCATCCACGTAGCTGTTAACCGCGCGTCACCGGGGGAGGACCTCCCGGCACTCGGCCCCGAATCGCAGAAACTCAGCACCAAGCAGATCGTGGACGCCTACACCCAGGGCACTGCGTGGATCAACCACCTGGACCCGGACACCGGCACGCTGGAACCCGGCAAACTCGCCGACCTCGCTGTGCTTGACGTGAACATTTTCGACGTCCCCGTGGAGGAACTGCACCGGGCGGTGGTGACGCAAACGTGGATTGGGGGCGAATGCGTCTACCACCGCGCCACCGATGCCACGGCCCAAAACCGGAAAACCCGGGTACTGCAGTGAGGCCGCAACCAGCGCGGGGCGCGGTGCGCCGCAAACAGCGGACGACGCCGTCGCGCATCACAGCGATCGGTGCCACCGCCGTCGTGGCCGGCTTGGTCCTGGCCGGCTGTGGCGCCCGACCGGCCGGCGTGACTGAAGCCGGCGGGGGTCCCAAGTTCACGCTGTCCGACTCAACGCCGGCACCCGTCAAGGAAATCGACAACTTCACCTGGGCCATGTACGCGGAGCCGTTCTCGCTGGACTATGCCTACGCGTTCGACTACCCCGATAACACTGTCCTTTCCAACGTCTGCGAGTCCCTGTTCCGTTGGAACGCGGACCTGTCCACCTCGCCCGGACTGGCAACCGGCGTGGAGAACCCGGACCCCTTGACGTGGATCTACACCATCCGACAAGGCGTGAAATTCCACGACGGCAGCGAGATGACAGCAGACGATGTGGTCGCCTCCCTCAGCCGGCACCTGAACCCCGAGGTGGGCTCTTTCTGGGCCTCGTCGTACCAGAATGTGGAGTCGATCGAAAAGACCGGCGAGTACCAGGTAACGGTCCACACCACGCGGCCGGACTACGTATTCAATGCCTCGTTGGTGGGCGCGCCAGGTGTGGTGGAATCCGCCAAAACACTGGAAGCCGCAGGCAAGGACTACGGCAACTCCAGCACCGGCGTGAACTGCACAGGGCCGTTCAGTTTCGACTCGTGGGAGCCCGGCGAAAGCATCACCCTCAAGCGCTTCGACGACTACTGGGATCCGGACCTCAAGGCCAAGTCCCGGCAGGTCACATTCACCATGCTTCCGGACGCAACGTCCCGCATCAACGCCTTCCAGACAGGGGAGATCGACGGCGGTTTCGCGATTCCCTCCAACGCCATGGACATCCTGAAAGCCAACAAGGACGCAGGTTCGGTCTACTTCGGCAAGGACACCTCGGTGCAGAGCATGGTCTTCACCAACCTCGGCGGCACCTTCAAGGACGTCAAGGTTCGGAAGGCACTCATGATGGCCATCAACCGGGAAGCCCTGATCAAGGCCGCGGAACAAGGCTACGCAAGCAAGACGGACGCATTGACCACCCGCAACGTGTGGAAGGACGCCTCCCCGGAGACCACGGACCAAGCTTTCGACGGACTGCTCTCCACACCATATGACGTAGCGGAAGCCAAGAAACTGGTCAAGGAAGCAGGGGCGGACGGGAGCAAATTTGTCTTCGCCACCGCGTCGTTGAACGCAGCCTTCGACATCACTGCCCGCGCCATCGCCTCCGCGGCCAAGGAAATCGGCCTGGACCCGGAAATCCAGACCATGTCCAACGACAAATACACCACCCTCTTCTCCGACCCCGAAGCCCGCAAGAACGTAGACCTGCTGGTGACCTCCTGGTACCTGTCCAGCACCGAACCCCTGGAAATGTACAGCGTGCTGCGAACGGGCGACTTCAGCAACTACGGCGGCTGGAGCAACCCGGAATTCGACGACCTGGTCAACAGCGCCTACGGAGTGCAGGATCCTGATGCCCGCGGCAAGCTCACCGGCCAGGCGGCCAGGATCGCCAGCGAAGACGTCGTGTGGGGCCCGCTCTACGAAACCGTCACCACCATGTGGCTGGGCAAGCGCATCACCGGTGCAGACCCGTCCATCAACTACATGTACTTCCCGTGGGCCGCCAAGATCGGAGGTCTCTGACATGACCGTTGTGGATCAAGCAATGGCACCCACGCCAGCCCTGAAACCGGCAGGTAAGAAGAGCAAGGCAAACCGTTCCGTAGTCTTCATTGCGAAGAAGGTGCTGGCCCTGGTGGCCACCCTGTTCGTCGCCTCACTGGCCGTGTTCTTCTCCCGCTTCCTGGTGCCGGGTGACCCGGCACGGTTCCTCCTCAGGGGCCGCAGCCCCAAGCCCGAGGCCCTGGAAGAAATTACCCGGCAGTTCGGCCTCGACAAGCCGGCCTGGGAACAGTACCTGAACTGGCTCGGCGGCATCCTCCATGGCGATTGGGGTCGTTCGCTGACCTACCGGCAGGACGTTTCGGACGTGTTGCTTGGACGGTTGCCCACTACCCTTCAACTGGTTGCGCTCGCCGCGGTGTTCATCACCATTCTTGGCCTCTTCGCGGGCATCGTGGCAAGCCTGAACAAAGGCTTCGGCGACCGTTTCATCCTCATCACCCTGACCGCGGCCGGAGCCGTGCCGCCCTTCGTTGCGGCCATCGCCCTGGTGGCACTCTTCTCCGTGGGACTGGGCTGGTTTCCCTCCTTTGGAAGCGGCGACGGCGGGTGGGACCGGATCTGGCACCTCACCCTCCCGGCGCTTGCCTTGGGCATCACCTACATCGCCATGGTTGCCCGGGTAACCCGTTCCTCCATGAACGAGCAACTGCTCCGCGAACACGTGGAGGTGGCTACCAGCCGTGGCCTCACCCGGGGCTCGGTTGTGGCACGCCACGTACTCCGCAACGCGCTGGGACCAATCCTGACGGTGAGCGGTGTCCTGGTGGCGGGGCTGCTGGTTTCAAGCGCCATCATCGAACGGACCTTCGGCCTGTCAGGTATCGGCCAGCTCCTGGTGCAGTCCATCGACAGGCTGGACTTCGCCGTGGTCCAGGCAATCGTCATGGTGGTTGTTACCGCGTTCGTCCTTGTGAACACCGTGGTGGACCTGGTCCAGCCCCTCATTGATCCGCGTATCGCGGCCGGAACGGAGTCCCGATGACCCTGGCGATGCAACTGCCACAGGCGGGTCTTCGCCGTTACGGCAGCCTCCTGTCACCGATGGCGTGGGCGGCGCTCGCCGTTGCCGCCGCCGTCGTCCTTCTCTCAGTCTTTGCCCCGGCCCTGGCGCCGTACGACCCCGACTATGTGGACCTCAACAACGTCCTGGCCGGTCCCGGCGCACAACACCTGCTCGGTACGGACGCGCTGGGCCGGGACCTCCTGAGCCGGCTGATGCACGGCGGCCGGACCTCGTTGCTGGGCCCCACCATTGTGGTGATCGGATCAACGGTCCTGGGCTTGCTGCTGGGCCTGGTGGCCGGCTGGTCCGAGGGATGGCTGGGCAAGGTCTTGGGCCGGCTTTTCGACCTTCTCTTCGCTTTCCCTGCCCTCCTGATGGCCATGCTGGCAATCGCGCTCTTCGGCAAGGGACTCCTGGCCCCTATCCTCGCCATGACCATCGCCTATGTGCCCTACATTGCCAGGCTGGCCCAGTCGCTGGTGGTGGCCGAGCGTGGCCGCCCTTACGTCCAGGCGTACCGGGTCCTCGGATTCCGGACACCTTGGGTGGTGCTGGGGCGGGTCCTGCCCAACCTCATTCCCACGGTGGGTGCGCAATCGACGTTGAACTTCGGCTACGTACTGGCCGACCTCGCCGCGCTCTCCTTCATCGGACTCGGAGTCCAGCCGCCCACCAGCGACTGGGGCGCCATGATCGAGGAATCCCGGGGCGCGCTGCTGGGCGGCTACGTGCTGCCCGCGTTCTGGCCCGCGCTGGTGGTGGTCCTGGTGGTAGTGGCCGTCAACATCATCGGCGAAGAACTTTCAGACCGCATCGGAGGAAAACTGTCATGAGCCAGCTCCTGAAGATTGAAGACTTCACCCTGGGTTTCCCGGACAGGCCGCCCCTTCTGGACAGCGTCACCTTGCACGTGGACCACGGCGAAGCGGTCGCCTTGGTGGGGGAGTCAGGCTCGGGGAAGTCCCTGACAACCCGGGCCGCCCTGGGGTTGTTCCCCGAAGGCACGCGGTACTCAGGAACCGTGTCCGTTAGGGGTCTCGATACCCTTACGGCCAGCAAACGACGCCTTATGGAGCTGCGGCGCGGCCACGCGTCCATGATCTTCCAGGACCCCAGGGCAGGCATCAACCCCGTCCGGACGGTGGGTGACTTCCTGACCGAGACGCTGCTGCGTTTCGATGGATTGTCCCGTGCCGAAGCCACCGAACGGGCAGTGAAGCAACTCGAGCAGGTGGGACTGCGCCGGGCCAAGGAGCTCATGGACCAGCACCCGCACCAGCTGTCGGGCGGAATGCTCCAACGCGTCATGATTGCGGCGGCGCTGCTCAATTCCCCTGACCTCCTGCTGTGCGACGAGCCCACCACGGCCTTGGATGTCACGACCCAGGCCGGGATTGTGCGGCTCCTCCGCGAAGAGCAGCAGTCACGGGGAATGGGCATGTTGTTCATTACCCACGACCTGAATCTCGCGGCCAGCGTCTGCGAACGCGTCTACGTGCTCCGTCGCGGCAAGGTGGTGGAGCAGGGTCCTACCCAGACGGTGTTCCAGATGCCGCAGCAGGACTACACACGGCAACTGGTGGAGGCCACGCCCGTCATTGAACTGGGCGATGTCCCCGAAACACAGGCCGGGACTGCGGCTTTGCTGGAAGTCTCAGGGCTCAGCAAGAGCTACGAATTGCCTGGTGGTGAAGTCATCACCGCTTTGGACAAGGCACGCTTCAGCCTGCCCGAAGGCGGCTCCTTGGGTGTTGTGGGGGAATCGGGATCTGGTAAATCCACCCTTGCCCGCCTTGTGGTGGCACTCGAAACCGCCACCGACGGCGAGCTCACGCTGGGCGGTGTCCTCAGGCCCCGGCGCTCACTCAAAGCCTCCGAGCGCAAGGTCCTGGCGAAGGACGTCCAAATTGTCTTCCAGGACCCGTACCTGTCCCTGGATCCGCGGATTCCGGTGGGCAACGCCGTGGCCGATGTGTACCGCCTCCACCAGAGGCAAGGACGCAAGCAAGCCAGGGCCAGCGCCGCGGAACTCCTGGGCAGGGTGGGAATCGGACCTGAGCGGTTGGATGCGCGGCCGCGGGCGCTTTCGGGTGGCCAGCGGCAGCGGGTCGCCCTGGCCAAGGCGCTCGCAGCACGTCCCCGGCTCCTGGTTCTGGACGAAGCCACAAGTGCCCTGGATGTCTCCGTCCAAGCGCAGGTCCTGGAACTCGTGGAGGAACTGCGGGACCAGTTCGGGCTGACCATCCTGTTCGTGACCCATGACCTGGCAGTGGTCTCGCGGCTGTGCTCGGAGCTGCTCGTGATGCATCAGGGACGGATCGTGGAGCAAGGGTCCACGGTGCGGATCCTGGAGGACCCCGGCGACGACTACACCAAGAACCTCATCGCCTCCCGTCCCCGGCCATTGTGGGACGCCGAGCCGGTCACTGCCTGAGCAGGCAGGCCTAGAACCTACCCCAGAAACAGGAGAGTTTCCCGTGAATACCACCGTTTTCGAACGGAACGTCCCGCAGGCAGACGTCGTAGCCAATGCGCTTCAAGGTGCCGCCCACCGGCCCTTTTGGATCGACGACATGCAGGACCAAGCAACGCAGTACCCACAGCTCGACGGCGATGCTGCCGCCGACCTGGTGATTGTCGGCGGCGGTTACACCGGGCTGTGGACAGCCCTGCGAGCCAAAGAACGGGACCCCGAGCGAACTGTGATCCTGCTCGAAGCCGAACGGGTGGCCTGGGCGGCGTCGGGCCGCAACGGAGGCTTCTGCGAGGCCAGCCTCACCCACGGCCATGAGAACGGCAGGAACCGGTGGCCGCACGAGTTGGACACCCTGGACCGGCTGGGCATGGAGAACCTGGACCGCATGCAGGAGGCCGTGGAGAAATACGCCATGGACTGCGAGTGGGAGCGCACGGGCGAACTCAACGTGGCCGTTGAACCGCACCAGGTTGCCTGGCTCCGCGAGGACGACAGTCCCGGGAGCGTCTTCCTGGACCAGGACGCCATCCGGGCCGAGGTCAATTCACCCACGTACTTGGCGGGCCGCTGGCACAAGGATTCCGTGGCCATGGTCCACCCGTACAAACTGGGCCTCGAGCTGGCCAGGGTGGTCTCGGAGCTGGGCGTCCGGATCCATGAGGGTACCCGCGTCAGGGAGCTCAATGACCACGATCGTGGCGTCACGATTGTCACGGAGCGCGGCAACGTCGAAGCCGGTCAGGTGGTCCTGGGCACCAACGTGTTTCCGTCGTTGCTCAAGCGCAACCAGCTGATGACCGTGCCCGTGTACGACTATGCGCTCATGACCGAGCCCCTCAGCGCCGAACAGCTGGCATCCGTCGGCTGGACCAAGCGCCAGGGCATTGGGGACGTCGCCAACCAATTCCACTACTACCGGATCACCAAGGACCACAGGATCCTTTTCGGTGGCTACGATGCCCTCTACTTCTGGGGTCGGCGCGTGGACCAGCGGCACGAGCACCAGCCCGCCACGTGGGAGAAGATCGCCTCCCACTTCTTCACTACGTTCCCCCAACTCGAAGGCCTGAAGTTCACGCACAAGTGGGCCGGACCCATCGATTCGAGCACGCAGTTCTGCGCCTTCTTCGGCACCGCGCGCAGGAACAGGGTGGCTTACGCGGCCGGCTTCACAGGGCTCGGAGTTGGTGCAACGGCGTTCGCGGCCGATGTGCTCCTGGACCTGTTGGCTGGCCTGGACACTGAACGCACGCGTGTGGAAATGGTCAGGAAACGGCCCTTGCCCTTCCCGCCAGAACCGTTGGCTTCCTTGGGTATCAACCTGACCCGCTGGTCCATGGACAGGGCGGACCACAACCAGGGCAAACGGAACCTGATCCTCAAAGCGCTCGACGCCGTGGGGTTGGGTTTCGACTCCTGACCCGCCCGTTGTGGGGCCCGCTTTGCGTGTTTAGCTCGTGTGTGGAGGCGTAGAGCGGGCCCCGCAACGTGGCGTGGTTCGGTTGTGGGGCCTGCTTTGCGTGCTTAGCTCTCGCGTAGGCGCGTAGAGCGGGCCTCACAACGCAGGGCTCAGCGTTTGGGTGCCGGCCTGCGTTGGGAAGAAGAGCTCGACGCCGGTCGCTTGGCTGCCGCTGCAGGGGTCCGGGGTGCCATGGGACGCTTGGCGGCAGTGGGGTTGGCGGTTCCGGCGCCTCGTGCAGCCGACGTGGCCGGGCGTTTAGCAGGCGTACCAGGACGAGCAACAGTCGCAGCCGGGCGCGCCGCGGGCTTGCGTGGAGCGGGATTTCGCTTGGCTCCGGCTGCCGGCCGCTTGGCGGGAGCAGGTGCCCGCGATCCGAAGGACGGCACCACGGCTCCGAGGAACATCACCGCCAAGGTGCCAACACCGGCCACGGCGGCAAGGTAGAAGTAGATGTCCGAGTCTTCGGTGCTGACGGCGCTTCCCATGGCGTTGGTGTCCTGGTTGAACGCCAGGCCCCACATCCGAAGGAAGGCGATGCTGAATCCGATGAACAGGCTGGTGCCGGCTGCGCCGAGGAGAACCACCAGGTACCTGCGTCGGTTGAAGAGCTGGACTATGCAGGCCAGATAACAAACCAGCACGGCGCCAAGGAAGAGGTATAGAACCAGTTCCTCGAGGACGACGGCGGCGAGAACCAACAGCCCGAGGGATACGAAGGCGGCAATAACCGCTAGCTTTCCGCTGTTCCCCATGTGACGCATGAGGTTAATCATCGCCGACCAAGTAGCCACGCCACGCCGTCGTAGATTGCAGTTGGATACCGTCTTACTTGATGACGTACCCGTGCATGATGGTCATCACAGCCGCGACGCTTTGGTCGCGGGTTCGTTCCGGGTTGTAGGTCTGCTGGTCGAGCCCCACGACGAAGATCGCACCGAAGATGGCTGCTTCCAGGCTCCCGCGGGCGATCGACTCGTCCACTCTGTAGCCCTCTGCCACCCGTTCCACCGCCGAGCCGATGACTGCGAGGAGTTCGGCGCGGAGTTCCGTGAACACCGCGCTCCATTCGCCCGGCGTGCGCCAGTTTTCGCTGACCCACAGGCGGGCGAACGAGGGGTAGTCGTCCATGAAGTCCATCGCCTGACCCACCATGTTCTTCATGGATTCGAGCGGGTCGCTGCTCTGGCCTTGGACGTCCTGGAGCCGGACCAGCATGATGTCCACGCCATGCCGCAGCAGTTGGGCGATGAGGTCGGACTTGCTGCCGAAGTTGTAGTAGACGGATCCTTTGGAAACCCCGGCGGCGGCGGCGATTTCGTCAACTGTCACTCCGGCAGCGCCGCGTTCGCCGATCAGCTCCATGGAGGCCTCGAACAACCGTTGCTTAGTGGCGTTGGTTCGTTCGGGCCGAAGCTTCTTGCTCCCGCCCACCGCGGAATCCGAAGAGAGCGGCTCACTGGTGCTCATACTGCGATCTCCGGCTTCAGGGTCTTAAGGGTCCACATCTTGTGCTTGCGGACGGCGAGGGTGGACAGCGCCGCTCCCAGCAAAGTGTACCCAAGCAGGCCCAGTACGGTAGGCCAGATCATGCTGAGCTCACCGCCGTAGATCAGGTGCCGCATACCCGTGACAACGTAGCCCATGGGCATGATCTCGTGGACCACATGCAACGGCATCGGCGTGGTCTGCCAAGGGAAGGTGCCGCCGGAGGAAACGAGCTGGAGGACCAGGAGGATCAGCACCACGAACTTGCCGGGCGTCCCGAGGAGGGCCACAATGCCTTGGATGATCGCGGTGAACGCCATGACGGCTGCCAGCATGAACAGCCACATGCCGATCGGGTGCGAGGCGTTGAGACCCAGGCCCAGGTTCACTACGAGTGTGAGGATCGTGGCCTGGAAAACGGAGACCACGAAGAACGGCAACCAGCCGCCCACGGCGATCTTCCAGGAAGGTGCGTTCGAGGCAAGGGCGCGCTGGGTGATGGGCCGCATGGCCTGGACCAGCATGAACACGCCGATCCACAGGGCAAGAGTCAGGAAGAACGGTGCAAGGCCGGCGCCATAGGAGTTGGCTTTGGCCTGCGAGACGTTCTCCACTGCGACGGGATCAGCGATCACCTTGGAGACGCTGCTCTTTTGCTCGTCGTTCGGGTTGGGGATGTCTCCCGCGCCCTTCGCTAGTTCGGAGGCCAGGGTGTGCGAGCCATCGGAGGCGGTCACTGCTCCGCTCGCGAGTTGCCCGGCGCCGTCGTCCAGTTGGTGGGCGCCGTCGTCGAGCTTTACCGCCCCATCGAGCGCCGACTGTTGGCCGGCGGCGAGGGTGGACGCGCCGGTTTGGAGCTGGCCGGCGCCGGCGGCTGCCTTGGAGATGGCGTCCGTGAGCGTGGGGGTGGCGGCTGCAAGCTTTGAGGCTCCGGCGCTCACCGCGGCCGAGCCGTCGGAGAGTTGCTGGATCTTTGCGGCGTCGCCGGAGATCTTCGCCTTGGCGTCCTGGACCGGGTTGGATGCAGCAGCGGCATCGAAGTCGGCCAGGACCTTGTCAGCCTGCTCCTGTGTGAGCACACCGGACGTCACCAGCCGGGTGTTGGACTCCACAACCCTGGTGCGCAGACCCTTGTCCGCGGCTTCGAGCTGACCCACGACGTCCTGGACTTTCGCGTTCAACTGGGCGTTTCCGGCGGCGACCTGTGCCGCGCCGTCAGCCAGCTTCTGGGAGTCTGCAGGCAGCGTGGAGGTCTTGTTCTTGAGCTCTGTCAGGCCGGAACTCAGCTGGCTGGCGCCTCCGTTGAGCTGTACCGCGCCGTCGCGCAGTTTCGTTTGGCCGGCGACCAGCTGGTCGGCGCCGGCAACCAGTTGCGTGGTGCCGTCATGGAGGGTCGCGGCGCCGTCGCTGAGCTTACCGACACCATCGGCGAGTTGTCCTGCGCCGTCCGCTGCTTTGACGATTGAAGCGTGGATGGTGCCGAAACCGGTGAGGAGCTGGTTGGCTGTCTCTTCGCCCACCTCTTTGGCGACCGTGGAGTGCACAGCGGTGGTGAGTTTGTCCACAATAGTGCTCAACAGGTAGTTGTTGGCGTCATTGGTGGTCACGTGCAGCATGGCCTGGTTGGCGGCGTCGAAGCTGCCCGGGGATGCCAGGTTTGCGGAGAAGTCCTTGGGGATCCGCAGCGCGAAGGCGTATTCGCCGGTCTTGACGCCGGCGTCCGCATCCTCGGCGCTGGCGACCTGCTTCCAGTTGAAGACATGGCCTTCCACCAGGCTGTCCGCCACCTTCTTGCCCGCCTGCAGTTCGCTGCCGTCCTTGGTGGTGGCACCGGTGTCCTCGACCACCAGGGCGGCGTCGATCTGGTTCAGGTTGCCGTACGGATCCCAGTTCGCGTAAAGGTACACGGCACCGTACAACAACGGAACCATGGTCAGGGCGAGGATGGTCAGCTTGGGCAGGAGCCCGCCGGTCATGCGCTTGAGTTCGGAGCGGGCGAGCCGCAGAACAGTCACTTTGCAGTCCTTTGGAGGTTTTGGGTTTCGGGTTCGTCGAGGGGTTCGGCCGCCTTGGCGGCGGGTTCGGCCGCTTCGGGTGCCGCGTCGCCGGCGTGCTTTGCGTGCGGCTGGGGCTCTGCGCTGGGCTGGGGCTCGACGGCGTGCTGGGGCTCGACGGCGGCAGCCGGCTCGGGCGCCAAGGGGGCGGGTTCCGATTCCGGTTCGGGCGGGTGCGAAACTGAGTTGCCGATCACCGCTGCGGCTCCGGTCCAGTTGTCCGGCAGGGCACCGACCACGGCTACCACCGCAAGCGGCCGCCCGGCGTCGGACGCCAGGGCCTGCAGGCGAGGCAACCACGTTGACGGATCGGCGCTGTGCCGGTCGGGGGAGTCCACCACCAGGAGGTCGGTGGCAGGGTCAGCCAGGGCGAGCGCGGACAGGAGTTCCAGGCGCCGTCCCGCAGGCAGCTGTTCGATCCACAGGTCGGCGATGTCTTCAAAGCTGTTGACCTTCAGCCAGGGCTTGCTCAGCAGCGCTCCACGGTAGCGGCGCGGGATGAGTGAGAGGTCCTCGGTGACGAGGTCCCGGACGCTGAGATGCTGCTCCGGCTCGTTGACGCCGGGGGAGTCAACCAGGGCGCTCGCGAGGCGGATCTTCTTGGTCTTGGTGTTGTTGTCCCAGCTGAGGACGCCATTGCTGGGCTTCATGCGGCCGCTAAGGGCCAATGCCAAAGCTGTCCGCTGGTCTTGGCCTTCGCCGGCCACCAGCAGGAGTTCCCCGCGGCTCACGGTGAGGGACGTTGCCGGAAGGAGATCGCCCCGGCGGCCGTTGATCTGGAGTTGCTGTACGGACAGCACAATGAAGCCTTTCGCAGAAATGGTGTCTGCGAAAAGTCTAACTGAACTGACTGGTCAGTTCAAATAGATTCTAAAGTCCGTACTTTTCCAGCAGGCGCAACCAGATCTCGCTGATGGTCGGGTAAGACGGAACCGCATGCCACAGCCTGTCCAAGGGAACTTCGCCCACGATCGCGATGGTGGCGGAGTGGAGCAGTTCAGCCACGCCCGGACCGGCAAACGTTGCACCGAGGATCACCTTCCGGTCCTCGTCCACCACCATCTGCGCCCACCCCTTGTAGTCGGGGGAATGCAACTGGGAACCGGATACGTTGATGGGCAACTCGACGCCCGTGACGTTCTTTCCCTGCAGAAGGGCCTGCTCCAGGCTCAGTCCCACGGAAGCAACTTCGGGATCAGTGAACACGACACTTGGTACAGCGTGGTCGTTGGCAGTGTGGGCCCATGGACTCCACGGCTGCGGAGTGCCCTTGAGCTTGCCGTTGGCCCGGGCGACAATGGCGTCCCCCGTGGCGCGGGCCTCGTACTTGCCCTGGTGGGTCAGGAGCACCTTGCCCGCGGCATCCCCGGCCGCGTAGAGCCACAGCCCACTGGTGCCATCGCTGGCAGGACCGTCGACGAGCCCGCTGGCGTCCGTGGTGAGCTTGAGGGGTTTGCCGTCAGGCGCTTCGATGCCCACACTGTCCAGGCCAAGGTTGGCCAAGGACGGGTGCCTTCCTGAAGCGACCAGGAGTTGATCGGCTTGGAGCGTTGCGCCGTCGAGCGTGACTGTTACCGAGCCGTCGTCGTTCTTTTCCACCTTGTCCACGTCAGTGTGGAGGCGGACATCGATACCGTCGGCGCGGAGGCCCGCCAGGACAAGGTTGGCCGCTTCCTCCGGATAGCTGCTCAGGAGGCGTCCGCGGGCGACAACCGCCACATCGGATCCAAGCCGCGCGAACGCCTGCGCCATTTCAACGCCAGCCACTCCACCGCCCAGGACCACGAGGCGTTTGGGGATCTCCTTGGCTGCCGTGGCGCCGCGCGTCGTCCAAAAGGGTACGTCTTCCAAGCCCGCGATCCCCGGGATGGTGGGTGTGGAACCCGTTGCCACCACTACGGCATGATGCGCCTTCAGTGCGTAGCTGTTTCCGTCCAGGCCGTCCACCTGGACCTCGCGGGCCCCCGTGATCCGGCCGCGGCCACGGATGAGGTCGATGCCGGCGCTGTCCAGCCATTCGACCTGGCTGCCGTCTTCCCAGTTGTTGGTGAACCAGTCGCGATGCTTCAGTGCGGCCTTCGCGTCCACCACCCCGGTGATGGCCTCGGACGCGCCCGGGATGACCTGGGCCGCGTGCAGCACACTCCCCGGGCGAAGGAGCGCCTTCGAAGGAATGCACGCCCAGTAGGAACACTCGCCGCCCACCAACTCGTTCTCCACGATCACCGCCGACAGGCCGCCCCGGACCACCCGGTCCGCCACGTTTTCCCCCACGGCGCCTGCGCCGATCACTATTACGTCGTACTCGCGGGAGCTCTCGGCAGTCATGGGGAAAGCCTACGCCGGGAGCCCTGCGTTGTGGGGCCTGGTGTGCTGGGTGTGTGGGGGTTTTGGGGCGCAGAGTGGGCCTCGCATGTGTGGGTGGTGCGTTGTGGGGCCTGGTGTGCGGGGTTGGTGTGGGTTTTGGGGCGCAGAGTGGGCCTCGCAAGTGTGGGTGGTGCGTTGTGGGGCCTGGTGTGCGGGGTTGGTGTGGGTTTTGGGGCGCAGAGTGGGCCTCGCATGTGTGGGTGGTGCGTTGTGGGGCCCGCTCTGCGGGGTGTGTGGGGGTTTTAGGGTGCAAAGCGGGCCTCGCAACACGGGCTAGGCGTGCATCGCGCCCTTGAACCAGCCCGTGATGCTGGCCGGGTGGGTGATTGCCGTGCCAACAACCACGGCGAACGCGCCGGCGTCGAGGGCCTGGCGGGCATGGGCGGGAGTATGGATACGGCCTTCGGCGATCAGGGGTTTGCCCAGATCGGCGGCCGCAATCTTCTCAAGAAGCTCCAGATCCGGCCCATCCGTCTTGGCGCGCTCGCCGGTGTAGCCGGACAACGTGGTGCCGATCAGGTCCGCCCCGGCTTCGACGGCGGCAACGGCGTCATCGAACGAGCCACAATCGGCCATGACCAGAGCATGCGACTCTGCGTGGATACCACTGATCGTGGCGGAAAGGGACAGCCCATCCGGACGGGTCCGGCGTGTTCCATCGATCGCCACAACGTGCGCCCCTGCGTTCGCCACTGCAAGGGCGTGCCGGAGTGTGGGGGTGACGAAGACGCCGTCGTGCCCGTCCTTCCACAGTCCGATGACAGGGACCTCGACGGCGGCGCGTGTGAACTGCACATCGGCCAACCCTTGGACGCGGATCGCCGCAGCCCCGCCGATCACAGCGGATGCCGCCACCTGGCCCGTTGTCCGGGGATCACGCATGGGCTCACCCGGGTAGGCCTGGCAGGAGACGATCAGCTGAGAGCGGAGGGCTTCAAGGTTTTTAGGGGTGAGGATCATGATGTCTCCCTTTAAAGAAGGACGAGTTTTGCGGCGCCAATAATGGCAGCGGAGTTGCCCAGGGACGCCCTGAGCACGGGGACTGCAGCCAAGGGGGCCAAGAGTTCCTGGCGTAGGGCAGCTTCCATGGGTTTCCACCAGAGTTCGCCGGCATCGGCCAGTCCTCCGGAGATCACCACTGTTTCTGGGTCCAGGATGTTAATGAGGCCGCCCACGGCCTGGCCGGCTGCGCGGGCACCGACGTGGATGGCGCGCACAGCGGCGGCGCGGCTGGCCCCAAAGGAGGCACCGCCGTCGTGATCTTCAGCAGCGGCCAGCGCGAACACGCCGCGCGTGTCGGTCGCTGACACAGCAGAGCCGCCACCGCGCAGATACGCCTCATGGATCGCAGGCCCGGAAGCTATCGCCTCAACGTGACCGGCCGAACCACAAACACAAGGCAACGGAACGCCGTCGGAAACCGCGAAAGGTGAAGCGAAATGACCCACATGCCCGCCAACAAAACGGTGCCCCAGGACCGGGGAGCCACCCAGCACAAAACTGCCGCCAACCCCTGTGCCGAACGCGACCATCAGTGAGCTGGCCGAACCTGCCGAGGCTCCCAGCCATGCCTCGCCCAGGGCGTGCGCGTGGACATCGTTGACGGCCCGAACAGCAAGGCCGAGGCGTGAAGAAAGTCCGGAAACCAGCGCAGTGCCCGCCCAGCCCGAAATTGCGTCGGTCGCGGACACCACCATCCCGGACGTAGCGTCAATGACCCCGGCGGAGCCGACGCCGACACCGGACACTTGATGTCCGGCGTCGGCAGCGCGCTCCGCCAAGCCCGCGATCAGCGCAGCGGTGGCGTCCAGGATCGCTTCGCCACCGTCCCGGTTCAACGTCGGAATGGTCTCCGTCATTAAAACTTCGCCAGAGGGGGAGACAACCCCGGCGGCGGTCTTGGTGCCGCCGAGGTCAACGCCGATCACGTGGGTCATGAAGGTTAGACCAGCCCGTTGCGTTCCAGGATTTCCCGGATCGCAGCGGTCTCGGAATCGTTCAGGCTGAGCATGGGCGAGCTCATGGTGTTGGACTCGATCACGCCCATCACCTGCAGCGCGGTCTTGAACGCACCCAGGCCGGCTGCGCCTCCGGAGACGCGTCCGTTGGGGGTGTAGACGATCTCGAAGACGTCGGCCAGGCGGTCCTGCTCGCGTGCCGCTGTAGCCCAGTCGCCGGCCTGCGCAGCATCAAACAGGCGGCGGTAGCCGGCCGGATCCACGTTGCCGAGCCCCGGGACAACACCCTGCGCGCCGCCAAGGAGGGCGCCATCCACCACTACTTCGTGGCCGGTGAAGATGTCGAAGTTAGGGATGTCCTTGGCAGCCAGGAGCAGCTGTCGGAAGGAGACGTCGTCGCCGGAGGAGTCCTTGACGCCGGCAATCACACCGTCGCGTCCCAGACGAACCAAGAGGTCCGTGGGCAGCTTGAAGTGGGTGCGGACGGGAACGTCGTAGGCAAAGATCGGCTTCTCGATGGCGGCGTGGATGTCGCGGAAGTGGGTCTCCGTCTCCGCTGCGTTGCCGATTGCGTAGTACATGGAGGTCACCACGATCGCGTCGGCACCAAGGTCAACCACCTTGCGGGCTTCCTCGATCACGCGGGTGGTGGTCTGCTCGTTGGCGCCCACGATCAGCGGGACCGCACCGGCGTTGGCGTCGGCGATGGTGGAGACCACCAGCTCACGCTCGTCGTTGGTCAGGTAGGGGACTTCGCCGGAGGAGCCCAGGACGAAAAGGCCGGACACACCGCCGTCGATCAGGTGCTTGGTGACGTTCTTCAGCGACGCGGTGTCGATGCTGCCGTCGGCGTGGCGGGGGGTGATGACCGGGGGGATGACGCCCTGGAATTGAGTGGACACAGAAATCTCCGTTGTTTGTAACTTGTGAAGGGAAAAACTAGATGTGAAGAAGGCTCGGCGCGGCGCCCAGCAGCTTCTTGGTGTAGTCGTTGCTCGGGTTGTCGAAGACTTGCGCAGCGGAGCCTTGCTCGACGATCTTGCCGAAGTACATGACGCAGATCCGGTCCGAAACGTAGCGGACAGTCTGGATGTCGTGGGAAATAAACACCATTCCCAGGTTCAGCTGGGTCTTCAGGTCGGAGAGCAGGTTCAGGACCTGCGCGCGGACCGAAACGTCCAGTGCCGACGTCGGTTCGTCCGCCACGATGATGTCCGGGTCCAGGGCCAACGCGCGGGCAATCGCCACGCGCTGGCGCTGGCCACCGGAAACCTGCGACGGCGTTACTTCGGCTGCCGATTGCGGCAAGCCAACCAGCGCCAACAGTTCCTTGACCTTGGCGGCACGGGAGGAAGCGTTGCCGATGCCATGGATCTGCAGTGGATCGGTGAGGATGTCCTGGATGGTCATGCGCGGGTTCAGCGCCGTGGCCGGGTCCTGGAAGACCACGGAAACGGAGCGGCCAAACGCCTTGCGCATGGCTGCGTTCCGCTTGATGGCCGGCTGTCCGTGGAACAAAACCTTGCCCGACGTCGGCGGCTGCAGTCCCACGAGCACCGAAGCAAGCGTGGACTTGCCGCAGCCGGACTCACCGACGATGCCGACGGTTTCGCCGCGGCTGATGGTGAAGTCGACGCCGTCTACCGCTTTGACGATGTTAGGGCGGAACAGACCACCGGTCCGTGCGTGGTGGTAGACCTTGACGTCCTTGAGCTCGATGACCGGTTTGCCGGTTGATTCACTCATCGTGCGTCCTCCTTCAGGTGGCTTGCCCAGTAGTGGTCGGCATCGTCATCGCCATTGGCCGAGGCCACCGAAGTGAGCACCAGCTTTTGGTGGGGATCGGCGTCGGGGCGCAGCGACCGGGCGGCAAAGCGATCTCCCGTGGCAAAGTCGCGGGGTGACGGGACCGTGCCGGGGATCTGGTGGAGCCTGGCGGCGTCCGCTTCAATGGACAGGACGGCACCCAGCAGGCCACGGGTGTACTCGTGCTTGGGGTTCCGCAGAAGCTCGGAAGCCTGCGCGGATTCCACCACCTGGCCGGCGTACATCACAGTGATGCGGTGGGCCAGGGAGGCCACCAACGCGAGGTCGTGGCTGACGAACACCATGGCAAACCCGAGTTGTTCCCGCAGCTCGTTCAGCAGATCCACAACTTGCTTCTGGACAGTGACGTCCAGGGCGGTAGTCGGCTCGTCGGCCACCACGATCTTGGGGGAACGGGACAACGCCATGGCAATCAGCACACGTTGTCGCTGGCCGCCGGAGAGCTCATGCGGATAGCTGGCAAGTGTCCGGACCGGGTCCAGCTTCACCATCTCCAGCAGTTCCGCGGGTGTCTTGCGGCCACCTCGCTTGGTGAGCTGCTCCATCTGGTCCTTGATCTTCATGGACGGGTTCAGCGAACTGAGGGCGTCCTGGTAGACCATGGCGATCTGCTCACCGCGCAGGCCAACGTAGGCCTTGGGATCGCTGTGCTTGGTGCTGGAATCCAAGAGTTCCTTGCCATCGAACTTGATGGAGCCCGTGACCTCCGCGGTTTTGGGGAGCAGGCCCATGACGGCCAGCGAGGTGATGGACTTGCCGCAACCGGACTCGCCCACAAGGCCCATCGTTTCGCCCTCGCGGACAGTGAAGGACACGTTGTCTACGATCGCGATGTCGCCGAAGCGGCCTGGGAACCGGATGGACAGGTTCTTTACTTCCAGCACGTTGCGTGAGCCTGCCGGTACCTGCGGGAGGCGGTCGGTGCGCTTCGCTTCGATTGCTGCCAGGAGTTCCAGTTCGCGGTCCAGGAGGAGGTGCGGGTTGGCGGCGGCGAGCTTCACATCGGTGAGGACGGCTGAGGCGCCCACCTCTGAAGTGGCGCCGACGCTGGAACCCGCCAGTACGCCGTCGAGCTCGTGTTCCTCAACCACTGAAGGCTGGGCAACGGACGTACCAACTGCGGTGTCCACGGCAACAACTGCAGCCGAACCGTCGTCGTCCTTCACCACCGGGGCGCGGCGAAGCTTCGGGTTCACCATGGCATCGGTGAGGCCCTCGGCCAGGATGTTCAAGGAAAGAACGGTCAAAAGGATGGTGAGGCCGGCGAACGTAGTGGCCCACCAGCCGCCGGACAGGACCAGGTTGCGGCCGTAGGAGATCACGTTGCCCCATGACGGTGCGGGATCCTGGACGCCTGCGCCCAGGAAGGACAGCGAGGCTTCGAGGATGATGGCGTCGGCAACCATGACCGTGGCGAACACCAGCACGGGAGCGGCAGTGTTGCGGACAATGTGCTTGACCAGGATGTAGAAGCGGCCGGCTCCGATGACCCGCTCGGCACGGACGTAGTCCTCGCCATACTGGGCCAGCACGTTGGCGCGGACCACCCGGGCAAGTTGCGGGGTGTAGATGATGGCGATCGCGATGATGATGGTGGGCACCGAGTTGCCGAACGCTGCCAGCAGCACAGCGGCCAGGGCGATGCCCGGGAACGCCATGAGGATGTCCATGAGCCGCATGATGATTTCATTGATGGACTTGCTGGACGTGGCGGCAAAGGAGCCCAAAAGCGCGCCGGCCAGAATGGCCAGGCCCACGGCGCCGAGGCCGATCATCAGCGACGACTGTGCGCCGAAAAGCAGGCGGGAGAAAATGTCCCGGCCCAGGCGGTCGGTGCCGAAGAAGTGCTCGGCGCCCGGAGGCGTGGCGGGAATGAATGTTTCCAGCGGATCATGCGGGGCGATGACGGGCGCGAAGATGGCCGCCAGCACAATCAGCACAAGGAAAAGCAGGGCGATACGGGAGCCCCAGGGCAGGGCCTTGAAACGAATGCCCGGGGCACTTAGCCGTTCTGCGAGCTTGCTGCGCATGAGCTATACCGTCCTGATTCGGGGGTTGATGAGCAGGTAGAGAAGGTCCACCACGATGTTCACCAGAACAAAGGTGACCGAGATGGTGAGCACCACGCCCTGGACCAGGTTGACGTCCAGGTTGGTGATGCCGTTGAGGATCAGTTGGCCCATGCCGGGCAGGGCGAAAATCATTTCAATCACGACGGCGCCACCCAGCAGGTATCCGACGCGGAGTCCCAGCACGGTGACCGGGGTGACGAGCGCGTTGCGGAGGACATTCTTGGAGACGACTTCGCGGTAGGGCACACCGTTGCCGATGGCGGTCCGGACGTAGTCGCGGTCCAGTTCTTCAACCATCGAGGTACGGACCACCCGGATCAGCGACGCCGAGACAGGGATGCCGAGCGCCAGGGCCGGGAGGGCCATCGAGTTGAGCCAACCGCCAAAGCCGGACTCCGGCGTCGCAATTCCACCCGAGGGGAACATCGGGTTCTCACCCAGGGCGAACCACTGGATCAGCAGGATGCCCAGCCAAAACGACGGCGTGGCAATTGCGGCGATTGAGAAGACGCGGACCAACTGGTCCTGCCACTTGTCGCGGTACAGGGCGCCCATGATGCCAAAGGCCAGGGAGAGGACGATCGCGATGAGGACGCCAAGGAAAGTCAGTTGCAGGGTCAGCGGGAAGGCCGAGCCGATCATGGACGCCACCGACTTTGCCGGTGGGGTGGTGGTGCCGAGGTCGAACTGCAGGAGCTTGCCGAGGAATCGGAAGTACTGCAGGACCAAGGGGTCGTTCAGGCCATTGTCCTGGCGGTATTGCTGCTTGGCTTCTTCGCTGGCGCCGTCGCCGAGGGCTGAACTGGCTTGGTCGCCGGGAGCGGCCTGCAGGACGAGGAAGACGAGCAACGTGATGCCCAGGATCATCAATGGCAATGCTGCAAGCCTGCGGCCAAGCAGACGCAATATCGTGACCAATTTGTTCTCCGGTTGATCTGGTTGTGGGGCCCGCTCTGCAGGGTTTTCGGGGGTTCAACCCTGCAGAGCAGGCCTCACAACGCGAAGGATTGCTTAGGCAGTGCGTCCGACGCCGACGAACGACAGGCCGGTGGTGGGAAGGGGCTGGAAGCCGTTGAGCTTCTTTTCGTCCCAGGCGCTGGGAAGCTGGCGGTGGAAGACCGGGTACAGGGGGACCTCTTCGGAGACCATGTCCACGATTTCGCCGACGATCTTCTTGGCTTCATCGCCCGAGGCCTGCGAGCCCTTGTCCATGAGGCCCTGCAGTTTGGTGCGCTCCGGGGTGGTCCAGAAAGCGCGCTTGTCCATCCAGGTGGCACCCGAGTAGAACCAGCTCAGCAGGAGGTCTGCATCGTTGCCGAAGACGGAGGGATCGCCGGGGGGCAGCGACCACACTGTAGTCGCCCTTGCCAACACGGTCGCTGTACAAGGCGCCCGACTGGAGGCTCTTGACCGTGACCTTCACACCGGGAATCTTGTTCCAGGACTCGAGGATCAGTGGCGCAACGTCCTTAACCCAGGCGGTGTCTGTGGTGAGGAGTTCGAATTCGAGGGTGGTGACGCCGGCCCGCTTCAGGAGTTCCTCGGCCTTGGACGTGTCGAAGCCATAAACGTTCTTGGCCTTGACGTAGTCCGGGTGGCCTTCCTGGAAGTAGGAGGTAGCGGCTTTGGCGTTGCCGAACAGTGCCTTCTTGATGATGGCTTCCTTGTCCAGGCCGTAGTGCAGTGCCTGGCGGACCAGCTTGTTGTCGAACGGTGCCTTGGCGCAGTTGAACATGAGGAACAGCAGGCCGAAGGACTGGACGGATTCGACCTTCACCTTGGACTTCAGCCCATCGACGTCCAGGTAGGGAACGTCTTCGATGGCCTGGACGCGGCCGGACTGGACTGCGGTGACGCGGGCAGCGGCATCGGAGAGCAGCAGCCAGGTCATGCCCTTGGCCAGTGCAGGCTTGGGGCCGTTGTAGTCGGCGAATGCCTCGAAGACGATCTTGTCGTCCTTGACTGCGGAGATGAGTTTGTACGGTCCGGAGCCGACTGGCTTGGCGTCGAACGCCTTCAGGTCGGTAGCGAGTGCCTTGGGGACGATCTTGACCACGGAGATCCGGGGTCCGAAGCCGGGGAAGGCGTACTTAAGGGTGAACTCCACCGTCTTGGCATCAACAGGCTTGACGTCCTGGATGAAGGGGATGAACTGCGAGAACAGCGACTTGTTCGCCGGGTCCATCACGCGGGTGAAGGAGAAAGCGACGTCCTCGGTGGTGACGGGGGAGCCGTCGTGGAACTTTGCGCCATCGCGGATGGTCACCTGATAGGTGGTGTCGTTGATCTTCTTGGGGTCCGCTGCGGCCAGGGCGTTGTAGGGCTCGCGTGTGGCCGGGTGCAGCTCGATGAGGCCTTCGAAGATATGCAGGTTGGCAGCCATCGGCGTCGCACCCGAAGAGCTCAGCGGGTCGAAACCCGTGGAGAGCGCGTAGGAAATGCCTGCCTCGATGGTGAGGTCCTTGTTGACGGCGGCCGTGTTGGTGCTGGTGCCGGTGGTCGTGCTGGCAGCGCCGCCGCACGCAGAAAGTGTTGCCGTGAAGGCGGCTGCTGCACCAACTGCGCCGCTTAGCTTCAGGAAGTTCCGGCGGCTGGCGTCATTGACCAGCGGCAGGCTGTTGATCGTCTTGCTCATAGGGTGCCTCACCAATCGCGTTTCGTGGGTTATCGGATGTAGGACGTCCGATGCTCGTATGGAAACTGTAAGGGCGGTCACAAGAGAACGTCAAGTGAGAGTGGGCGGCATGGCCTCGTCCGCGCGCCCGGCGGTTTTCCGGCTGCGGCCGGTCCTAAGGGTAAATCCCAGCGAAATCCCTGAACATACTTATCAGGGAGGTGGGACATCCGATATTGTATGTTGCGAGTCACTCATTCTGCGGTGGGCGCTAAGCTCGCCTCAATATTAACACCGCATCGCCCAGGCTTCCCGGGTGATGCAGCGGCAAGGAGAAAGCCATGACAACTTCCGGTGTAGTTCCGCAGGCGCGGTTCAGTGCACAGGCCCGGCTTCGTGCCTTGCAGTCGGACATTATGGAATTGATCCTCGAGCGCGAGCTGGAGGCGGGCGATCCATTGCCGACAGAGAGCGAGCTGTCAGTGGCTCTCGGCGTCGGGCGCAATACGCTGCGCGAATCCCTCAAGGTCCTGCAAGCCCTGGGTGTCATCGAGATCCGGCATGGCTTCGGCATGTTCGTGGCCCCGAGCAATTTTGACGCCCTCGCCGACGGCCTCACCTTCAGGGGCCGGTTGTCGCTGCGGCACCAGGGGCTTGAGGCGTTGCAGCTCGTCGATGTGCGCCAGGCGTTGGAGTCGGGCTTGATCGGCTCTTCGATGGACGTCATGACACCCGAACAGCTTGCCTCCATTGAGGAAGCGGTGAAGCAGATGGAGGATCTCGCCGCTGCCGGCGAAAACTTCGTGGCCGCCGATGCTGAATTCCACCGCAGGCTCTTCGAGCCGCTCAACAACGAGCTCCTGATCAACCTGATGGGTGTTTTCTGGAAGGTCTACCGGAAGATCCACGTCGAAATCGGTCCGGGCAACGAGGACCTCATGAAGACCGCCGCCATGCACCGCAACATCTACGCCGCCGTTGCCGCCGGGGACAAGGCCTCAGCCTCCGAGCTGCTCAACCGGCACTTCGACGGAATCCGCCGCCGTATCGGCGAGGCCGTGGGCGACTGACCCTACACTCGCAACGTGACGGGCCGCCGTCGTACTTTCACCTGAAGTACGACGGCGGCCCGTTCCGTTCTGCGCGCGGGTCACCGCGCGCTGTGCGAACTAATGCTGAGCAAAACAAAAGACCCGCACCGGCGAGCCGGTGCGGGTCTTTATTTGTGCGCCCAAAGGGATTCGAACCCCTGACCTTCTGTTCCGTAGACAGACGCTCTATCCAGCTGAGCTATGGGCGCATTTCGTGTGATTCTCGGCGGTCTGTTTCTCTGACCCCCTCGAACCTCAATAAACTTTACAGAAGTTCATGTGAAGTTCCAAATCGAAAAGCTGTAATCTGCGCAACTAGACCGGTCTACGTGACCTTAGTCACTTAAATCTGCCTCTGGCGAGCCATTGCCCCTGATTTCTAGGCGTTTTTACTTTTCGGTCCCACAGTTGTCCGATGTCTGACAGCCCATTGGTCTGGTCCGCGGCCCCTATCGTTTAGGACACACCACTGAACCCGAGGAAGGGAACCACAATGGGCGATCTGGCGCGACTGCCGCTGCTTGAGAAGGCACCTACTACGCATGCACGCCTGCTGGCTTGGGTTGAGGAAGTTGCCGAGCTGACCCAGCCGGACCGCATCCACTGGGTCGATGGCAGCGAAGCAGAAAACAAGAAACTCACCGACGAGCTTGTCGAGGCCGGCACGCTCAAGCGGCTGAACCCGGAGACGTTCCCGAATTCCTTCGCGGCATTCTCTGACCCGGCTGACGTTGCACGTGTGGAAGAGCAGACCTTCATCTGCTCCGAAAACGAGCGCGACGCAGGCTTCACCAACAACTGGATGGCCCCGGCCGAGATGAAGCAGAAGCTGCGCGGTCTGTTCGCCGGCTCCATGCGCGGCCGCACCATGTACGTCATTCCGTTCGTCATGGGCCACCTGGATGCTGAAGACCCCAAGTTTGGCGTCGAGATCACCGACTCCGCCTACGTTGTTGCCTCCATGCGCATCATGGCCCGCATTGGCACGGACGTCTTGGACCGCATCACCGAAACCGATGCCTTCTTCGTCCCGGCCCTGCACTCACTCGGTGCCCCGCTGGAAGCCGGCCAGGCCGACGTCGCCTGGCCCTGCAACCCGGACAAGTGGATTGTCCACTTCCCCGAAGAGCGCTCCATCTGGTCCTTCGGATCCGGTTACGGCGGAAACGCCCTCCTCGGCAAGAAGTGCTACGCGCTGCGCATCGCCTCGGTGATGGCCCGCGACGAGGGTTGGCTGGCCGAACACATGCTGATCCTCAAGCTGACCTCCCCGGAGCAGAAGACCTACTACATCTCTGCTGCCTTCCCGTCCGCGTGCGGCAAGACCAACCTTGCGTTGCTCGACCCCACCATCAAGGGCTGGAAGGTGGAGACCCTGGGTGACGACATCACCTGGATGCGCTTCGGCAAGGAAGGCGAGCTCCGCGCCGTCAACCCCGAAGCCGGCCTGTTCGGCGTCGCTCCCGGCACCGGCTGGGGCACCAACCCCAACGCCATGCGTGCCATCGCCAAGGGCAACAGCATCTTCACCAACGTCGCACTGACTGATGACGGTGGCGTCTGGTGGGAGGGTATGACGGAGGAGACTCCGGCGCACCTGACCGACTGGCGCGGCGAGTCCTGGACACCGGACTCCGACGCCCCCGCCGCGCATCCGAACTCCCGCTTCTGCACGCCGATCGACCAGATCGACATGCTGGCCGAAGAGTACTTCAGCCCCGAAGGCGTTGAGCTCTCCGCCATCCTGTTCGGTGGCCGCCGCAAGACCACCATTCCGCTGGTTACCGAGGCCCGCAACTGGTCCAACGGTATCTTCATGGGATCCACGCTGTCCTCGGAAACCACGGCTGCTGCAGCCGGTGCCGTTGGCGTTGTCCGCCGCGACCCCATGGCCATGCTGCCGTTCATCGGATACGACGCGGGCGACTACCTGAACCACTGGGTCAACCTGTCCGCGAAGGCCAACCCGGAGCGACTGCCCAAGATCTTCCTGGTCAACTGGTTCCGTCGCACGGCTGAGGGTGGCTTCGCCTGGCCGGGCTTTGGTGACAACGCCCGCGTGCTGAAGTGGGCCATCGAGCGCCTCGAAGGCAAGGCCGACGCTGTGGAGACTCCGATCGGTTTCGTACCGACCGGCGAATCCATCGACCTCGAAGGGCTGGACATGACCCCGGCAGAGGTCGAGGCAGCCGTGCGCGTCGATCCTGAAGAATGGGCAACCGAGCTGGCGTCCATCGAGGAATGGTTCGCCAACTTCGGCGAATCGCTCCCGGCGGCACTCCAGTCCGAGCTGGATGGGCTCAAGTCCCGTCTGGGCTAGACCTCTTAGGAACAACGGCGTTCTTAAGTGAACGACGACGGCCCGTCACCTTTCGTTGGAAAGGTGACGGGCCGCCGTCGTTCTTTGCGCAGGTTAGGAACGGTATCGTTCCGCGCGGCGGTTAGGTCAGTGGGGCGGGTGTCCTGAACTCCGGACGGAGCCCGATTGATTGGAACACCGGGTTCATTTGGCGCGCGTGCGGAAGGGTGGAAATGACCACGGAGTCGAGCTCGCGGTAAAAGGCCTCCTTGGCCCGGGTCATGGCTCGGCGCAGTTCGCACTCGTTGATGAGCGGGCAATTCTTGGTGGGGGATTGGCACTCGGCTGGATCCTGCCGGCTGTCCAAGCGGCGCAGGACCTCGCCGACGGTGGCCCGCCGGCCGTGTTCGCTGAGCCGCGAACCACCAAGCCGGCCACGCTCGACGTCAATGAAACCTAAAGCACGGAGCCGGACCATGGCTTTGCTGACGTGGTTGTACGGCGTCCCCACGGCGTCGGCCACGGCCTGTGTGGTCAACAACATGCCTTCGGGGGCCGCGGCCAACACCATGATGGCGCGGAGGCTAACGTCTGCGAACGCGTTGATTTTCATGGGATCAGCTCATGTGAGTAGGGTCTAGTCCACCCAGATGGATGGCTCGTGGGTATCGGGCTCCATAGGACGGAAGGCAAAACCCTCCGCGGTGGGGGAGTACGGGATGATTGCTGCCCGGACTTCGCCATTCCTGTGTTCGGCGGCACCATGGATGCCGTCCGAACCATGGTCCGGCAACATGACGTCACTGACAAGGGCCACCGCTTTGAAATCGTCGCGGCCTTGGCGCAGGAGGTGGTGGATATCGGTCAGCATCTGCCCGGCATCGACGTCACCATTTTCGTCCGGCTCGCCAGGTGCGATCATGACGATCCGGAACTCACCATCGTTCGAGAGCGTCACGCCGAACGGAAAGAAACCACCGTTCTGCTGGATGTGCTCCTGCGCGGTCCCCAGCGCCGTGCCCAGTGTCTCCCGGAGCTCGCGGTCCTGGTCGGATTCTTCCGGCAACGTCTCGCCAGTGGACTGGTCGGTCATGGCTTGGCCTCAGGCCCGAACCAGAGCCAGGACGCGGTCGCGGATCTTCTCCATGGTGGGCTGGTCCTTGGCTTCGGCATTCAGGCGCAGGAACGGTTCAGTGTTGGAAGGCCGCAGGTTGAACCACCAGCTGCCGTCCTTTGCAGTGAACGTGGAGCCGTCCATGTGGTCGATGTCGATGTCTTCGCTTTCGAAGTCCACGCGGACCCGCTCCACGGCCCCGGCCTTGTCTTCGATCTCGGAGTTGATTTCTCCGGATGAAACGTAGGGCTCGTATTGGCGGCCGAGATCGGAGAGCGGGCCGTCCTGCTCGCCGAGGGCAGCGAGGACGTGCATGGCTGCGAGCATGCCTGTGTCAGCGTTCCAGAAGTCCCGGAAGTAGAAGTGTGCGGAGTGCTCGCCGCCGAAGACAGCGCCTTCCTCCGCCATGACAGCCTTGATGAAGGAGTGGCCCACACGGGTGCGTACGGCACGGCCGCCGTCCTTGGCCACCAGTTCCGGTACGGCCTTGGAGGTGAGCAGGTTGTGGATGATCACGGGGGTTTCCTCGCCTGCTGCCCGGGCACGGGCGATTTCACGCCTGGCCACCATGCCGGTGATGGCGGACGGGGAGACGGGCTCGCCCTTCTCGTCGATCACGAAGCAGCGGTCAGCGTCACCATCGAATGCCAAGCCGATGTCGGCACCGTGCTTGACCACGGCGGCCTGCAGGTCGCGGAGGTTTTCCGGTTCGAGGGGATTGGCGGGGTGGTTCGGGAACGAGCCGTCGAGTTCGAAATAGAGCGGCACGATCTCGAAAGGCAGGGCAGGGAGCAATTTATCGCCGAGAACTGCGGGGGTGGTCAGGCCGGCCATGCCATTGCCTGCGTCCACCACGATCTTCAGGGGACGCGAGCCGGAGAGGTCCACGAGCTGGCGCAGGTACTCGGAGTAGTCCTTTAGGACGTCATGGACACTGATCTCTCCGCGGGTTTCGGCTGCGGGAATGATGCCGGTGTTGAGGTATTCCTCGGCCAGGGCCTGGATTTCCTTCAGGCCCGATTCCGATGAGATGGGCTGCGCGCCGGCCTTGGCCATCTTGATGCCGTTGTATTCGGCTGGGTTGTGACTGGCTGTGAACGTGGCTCCGGCTGCGTTCAGGGCCCCGCAGGCGTAGTAGAGCTCGTCGGTGGAGATCAGGTCCAGCAACCGGACGTTGGCGCCCCGGGTGGCTGCCCCGTTGGCAAAAGCCTGGCTGAACTCAGGGGACGAAGGGCGCATGTCGCCGCCCACCAGAACGGTGCCGCCTTCAAGGCCCAGGACGTCGATGAACGCAGCGCCTACGGCCTCGACAATTTCAGCCGTGATGGATTCACCCACGATTCCCCGGACGTCGTACGCCTTGAAGGATGCCGAGAGGTCGAATGTCTTGTTCTGCTCGCTAGTCACGCGCTCAATCCTACTGTGGCTACGCAATGGGGCATGAACCGGGCGGGGGGGCTATGTGGATAATCACTATCCACATAGCCAGGTCCGCGGGTGATGGGCGTCGGGGGTGGCTGGAATACTGGGTTCATGGCCAACAACTCCCCGAATGCTGCCGTTTCCGTGCAATCACCTACCGAACAGCAGGCCCTGGCGTGCCTGCGGGAGTTGGTGGGACACCCGGAAGCCCGGTTCCACGACGGCCAGTACGAAGCTATTGAAGCGCTGGTCGATGCCGGCCGCAGGGCACTGGTGGTCCAGAGGACAGGTTGGGGGAAGTCCGCCGTCTACTTCGTGGCATCCCTGCTTCTACGGCGCCGGGGCGCGGGACCAACGCTGATTGTTTCCCCGCTGCTGGCACTCATGCGGGACCAGGTGGCTGCAGCCGCCAGGGCAGGAGTGCGTGCCGTGGCCATCAACTCTGCAAACGCCCTCGAATGGGATACCGTCCTGGCGCAGCTGGCCGCCGACGAAGTTGATGTCCTTCTGGTTTCACCGGAGCGCCTTACCAACCCATCTTTCCGGGAAAACCAGCTTCCGGAGCTCATTCGCCGTACCGGCCTCCTGGTTATTGACGAGGCCCACTGTATTTCGGACTGGGGTCACGACTTCCGGCCCGACTACCGGCGCATCGCCGACCTCATTGCCCAATTGCCGGAGTCGGTTCCGGTGCTGGCCACCACGGCTACGGCCAACTCCCGGGTGGTCCACGACATCGAGGAACAGCTCGGTGCCGGAGTACTGACCATCCGTGGGGCCCTGGGGCGGGAGTCCCTGCGCCTGGGCGTCCTGTCCTTGCCTGATTCCAGGGACCGCCTGGGATGGCTGCTGACCCATCTAAAGGACATGCCCGGCAGCGGCATCATTTACACGCTCACCGTTTCAGCTGCGGAGGACACAGCCAGGCTCCTCGCTGAGGCCGGGCACAACGTCTTGTCCTATACAGGCCGGACGGACCCTGCAGACCGGGAGCGCGCAGAACAACTGCTTAAGGACAACCAGGTGAAGGCGCTCGTGGCCACATCAGCGCTGGGCATGGGATTCGACAAGCCGGACCTGGGTTTTGTCATCCACCTTGGTGCACCATCATCGCCCGTTGCCTATTACCAACAGGTTGGCCGCGCAGGCCGTGGAGCGGCCAATGCAGACGTGCTGCTGCTTCCAGGCTCAGAGGACCGCGAGATCTGGCAGTATTTTGCAACGGCTTCCATGCCGTCCGCTGAAAAGGCCGATGCCGTGCTTGGTGCCCTCGGGGAAGCAGGCTCAGCTTTGTCCACCGTCGCTCTGGAGGCCCGCGTGGACCTCCGCCGCACGCCCTTGGAACTCCTCCTTAAGGTCCTTGCCGTGGACGGGGCAGTTGAACGCGTTGGCGGCGGCTGGAGAGCAACCGGGAGCCCCTGGCATTACGACGCCGAGCGGTACGCACGCATCGCAGAGGCGCGGGTGGACGAGCAGGACTCCATGGTGATCTACCAGGACACGGCTGGATGCCGCATGGAGTACATCACGTCCGTCCTCGACGACGAGACCGCAGCAGCGTGTGGTCGCTGCGACAATTGTGCCGGCCGATGGTTCCCCGTGGACGTGGCAGCCTCGGCAGCCGATGCCGCTGGCCAGACCCTACGACGCGCCGGTATCGCCGTGGAGCCGCGACTCCAATGGCCCAGCGGCATGGATCGGCTGGGGGTGGCCGTCAAGGGCAAGATCAAACCTGACCAAAGCGTCTCAGAAGGCCGGGTCCTGGCCAGGCTGACGGACCTGGGCTGGGGTGGGGCGCTGCGAGAATTGTTCGCTGCTGGTTCCCCGGACCGCGCCGTGGATCCGGCCATGCTGCAAGCCTGTGTCCAGGTGCTTCGTGAGTGGTCAGGAGCTGAAGGCGGAACTCCTTGGAGCGGAGTGGGTCGACCCGCAGCCGTGGTCAGCATCCCGTCCAGGAGTAAGCCGCAGCTGGTGGAGTCCCTGGCACAGGGAATAGCCAGCATCGGGCGGATGCCCTACCTGGGCCAGCTGCAGCCCCAACACGGTGGGCCCACCGGAGCCCGAGGAGGCAACAGCGCCTACAGGCTTGCCGGCGTCTGGGACCGGCTTGTTGTGGGCCCGGACCTTGCCCAGGCCCTGGCTGGTACCGGAGGCCAGCCAGTGCTGCTGGTGGACGACCTTATCGACAGCCGCTGGACCATGACAGTTTCGGCCTTGGCCTTGCGCCAAGCCGGTGTGGGAGCCGTTCTACCCCTGGCCTTGGCGCAAGCGGGATAGGAAGGCGGGGTAAAGAACGTCATGTTGTGATCGCTCCCACTGTGCCTCTATAGGATCGAGCCAACACGCCAGCGGCCTGTCACGGGCCCACAGCCAGATCCTGGACCGGAGCCATGAGCACAAACCCCAGCAACACAGAAGTCGACACCTCCAGCGAAACCAGCTGGCGGCCGCGCCTGGCCCTGTTGGTGGCTGCAACGTTCTTCATGGAGTTCCTCGACGGCACCATCCTCACCACAGCAATCCCCAGCATCGCCTCCGATTTCCGCGTGGCACCGGCCGACATCAACATCACCATGACCGCATACCTGGTGACGGTTGCGATGGGAATCCCGCTCAGCAGTTGGCTGGCTGAACGGTTCGGTGCCCGCCGGATCTTCTGCCTCGCCATCTCGGTGTTCACCGTCGCCTCCCTGCTGTGCGCCGTGAGCACAGACCTGTCCATGCTTACCCTCAGCAGGGTGGCCCAGGGCATGGGCGGGGCCATGATGGTGCCCGTTGGCACCCTGGTGGTGTTGCGCGGGACTCCCAAATCCGAGCTCCTCCGGGCCACCGCCTATTTGGTGTGGCCCGGACTGCTCGCCCCTGTACTGGCTCCGATGGTCGGTGGCGCGCTCACTACCTTCCTGTCCTGGCACTGGATCTTCATCATCAATGTGCCCCTTGGCCTGGCGGCGTTCATTGCTGCGCTCAGGCTGGTGCCCCGGACCCAGTTCGACTCCAAGCGCCGCCTTGACTGGTTTGGGCTCCTGCTGACCACCCTGGGTGTGGGTGCCTTGGTGGTGGGTTTGGAAACATTGGGCGGCCACGCATCCAACGCGATCGCCGTCATGGTGGTCGCCGCAGGGCTGCTGTCACTCGCGGGTGCTGTCTGGTGGATGCGGAAAGCCGACGTTCCCCTGTTCAACCTCGGAGTGTTCCGGACCAGGACGTTCAGGGCGACCTCCACGGGCGGTTTCATTTACCGGCTGACCATCAGTTCGGTGCCGTTTCTGCTGCCGCTGATGTTCCAGGATGGCTTTGGCTGGGACCCCCTCAAAGCCGGTGTGATGGTCGCCGCCGTTTTCGTTGGCAACATCGGAATCAAGCCGGCCACCACGCCCTTGATCAGGCGCTTCGGGTTCAAGCCGGTGCTCGTCTTCGCTTCGTTCGCTTCCGCCGTAACGTTTGCGTTGTGCGCGTTCCTGGATGCCCAAACTCCCGAGCCCGTGATCTTCGCTTTGCTGCTCTTCAGCGGAGCTTTCCGCTCCATCGGATTCTCGGCGTACGCCTCGGTGCAGTACGCGGACATCGTCCCGGAACAGCTGCCCTCGGCCAACGCGATCTCCGCGACGCTGGTTCAGTTGGCTGCCGCGGCCGGCATCGCGGTGGGAGCTTTGTTCCTGCGGCTGTTCGAAGCGACGCATCTCCTGGGCGGTGACCAGGTAGCGGCATATAAGGGGGCGTTCATTGCCATGGCCGTCCTGATGCTGATCAGCACGGTGGACAGCCTGGCCTTGCACCGGCACGCGGGCGCCGAAGTGAGTGGGGGAGCGAAGCGGGGTTAAACGCAAAAGGTCCCGGTTCGAAAACCGGGACCAATTCGCGGAGACGGGGGGATTTGAACCCCCGGTGGAGTTGTGCCCCACACTTCATTAGCAGTGAAGCCCATTCGGCCGCTCTGGCACGTCTCCCTTTGCTATTGCTAGCCCACCAAGGATACGCAGAACCTGCACTCCAGCGCAAAACCAGTTGTTGGTCAGTTGCTCCCGGCCAGCGAACGCCACAGGAAATGGTTGCTCCGTGCCTGCAGCGCGGCAGCCTGCCGGTTGTCCGATGCTCCCGCGTGGCCGCCCTCCAAGGCCTCGTGGAACCAGACGTTCGGGATACCCATGGCCTGCATGCGGGCGGCCATCTTGCGGGCTTGGACGGGTCCCACCCGATCGTCGGACGTGGCAGTCCAGATGAAGGTTTCGGGATATTCCACGCCGTCGTGGAGGAGGTGATACGGCGAGAACGTGCGGATGAACTCCCACTGTCCAGGCACGTCGGGGTCGCCATACTCGGCAATCCAGGAGTAGCCGGCGGACAGCTTGGTGTAGCGGCGCATGTCCAGGAGCGGAACGCCGCAGGAAACAGCGCCGAACAGTTCTGGATACTGGGTGAGCATGTTTCCCACCAGCAGCCCACCGTTGGAACCACCTACGCAGCCCAGCCGGCGTCGACTGGTGACGCCGCGGGAGATGAGGTCTTTCGCGACCGCGGCGAAGTCCTCATAGGCGCGGTGCCGGTTCTCCTGGAGCGCGGCGCGGTGCCAGGAGGGTCCGTATTCGCCGCCGCCACGGATGTTGGCCACTACGTACACGCCGCCACGCGAGTGCGCGGCAGTGCCGTCGTCGGAGGGGGCTCCAAGCGTCCGCCGTTCCAACCAGGCCCGCCCAATCGTGCCGCTGTATGCGGGTGTACGGGAAATCTCGAACCCGCCGTAGCCGGAGAGCTGGGTGGGGTTCTGGCCGTCCAGGACCAGGTCCTTGGAGGCGACCTGGAAGTAGGGGACCTTGGTTCCGTCCGCCGAGACGGCGAAGTGTTGCTGGACTTCATAGTCCGATTCGTTGAAGAACGACGGCGACCGCTTCACTACCGAGTGCTCGCTCACCACGCCGCCGTCCTCGCCTTGGGACGAGGCAGGGGAGAGCGTTCCACGGGTCAGGGTGGTGGGCGTGGTGAAACCGGTGGCCACGAGCCAGAAGTCGTTGCCGGCGGAGCCTGGGTCTTCGTCGTCCACGGCGTAGGCGTTCACGTCGTGCAGCGGAGGGCAGGCGTCCAGCGGCGTTGAAGCCCAGGCTCCATGGGAGTCGAGGGCTGACGGATTCAACACCCGGATCTCCGAGGAGACATCGCGGAGGAGGTTCAGCAGGAGGTAGTCCCGCGTCCAGCTCCAGGATTGCAGGGATGTGTGCTCGTCCGGCGCAAACAGCACCGTCAAGGAACGTGTGCCCGCCAGGTAGTCCTCGAAGGCAGCCCCGAGCAAGGACCCTGCCGGGTAAACAGTGCCATCAACGTCCCAGTCCTTCTGGGGGCGGAACAGCAGCCAGTCGCGGTGGGCGCTGATGTTCACGTCGGTTGGTACATCGATGGCCACCCAGGATCCGTCCCGCAGCACCCACGTGCTGCGGTTGTAGAAGTCGATGTAGTCAACGGCAAAGGTCCGCTCAAAGCCGGGGGTGGAATCGTGGCTCACCATGGCCAGCATGTGGTCCTCGGGGATTTCGAAGAGCTGTTCAGCATCGGCCAGGGCCTGGCCGCGTCGAAGCTTGACACCGGTCCGGGCGTAAGAGGAGGTCGTGGCAGGGAGCCCGTCGGCGGTGCTGGACACCAGCAGGGTGTCGGCATCGAGCCAGCTGACGTTGCCCTTGGCGGTGGGGAGGTCGAAGCCGCCCTCAACGAAGGTGCGCGATTCGACGTCGAACTCGCGGTGGCGGTCCGCGTCGCCGCCGTCCGGGGACAGCGACACCATGGCCAGCCGGTACTCGTTTCCGTCCGCAGGGCGGAGGAAACCGGCCCCATGGAAGACCCATTCGACGCCCTCCGCTGCAGCCAGCGCATCAACGTCCAGGAGGACGTCCCATTCAGGAGCGTCGGTGAGGTAGCTATCCCATGTGGTGCGGCGCCAGAGACCCTTGGGGTGTTCCTGGTCTTTCCAGAAGTTGTAGTAGAACCCGCCGCGCTTGGAGACCATGGCAATGCGGTCCGTTGAGTCCAGGACCTCAAGGATTCCGGCTTCGACGGCGGAGTATTCAGCGTCCTCAAGCAATTCTTCGGTTCGCGCGTTCTGTTCCCGGACCCATGCAAGCTGCTCTTCGCCATGGATGTCTTCGAGCCAGATGTTTTCATCCGTGGGTTCAGGCGCAACCTCAGCGGCGTGGCGGGGACGGCCTGGCGCAGCCTCGTTCCCGGGAAGTGGCGTCTGATCAGCTTCTGTGGTGGTCATTGCCCCATCCAAGCAACACTTTTCAACAGTAAGCAAGTCACGCAGAAGTTAGGCTTGAGCGTGGCTAAATCCGAAACCAACCGTGTTGCCCTGCTGGGGGCTGGCCCCCGGGGCACCAGCGTCCTTGAGCGGTTGCTCGCGAATTGGGCTGCCGGGGGTCATGCTGTGCGCGCGTCGGGGGCCACCCTGCACATCGACGTGGTGGATCCTTTCCCCGCGGGTTCGGGCCACGTGTGGCAGCCGGGGCAGTCCCGGCTCTACCTGATGAACACCCAGTCGTTTTATCCGACGCTCATCCCGGAGGACCCTGAGCTCGCTCCTCCGCTGGCCGGTGGTTCGTTCGACAAGTGGCGCGAGGCCCGGCGTCGTGATGGCTTGGGACTGGACGACGCCGAAAAGGCGGAGCTTGCCACCCTCGAATCGCATGACTTCCCCAGCCGTGCCCTGTATGGGCGGTACTTGCGCCAGACCCTGGATGGCTTGCTCGAGCGGCTGCCCGACGGCGTCAAGGTCACGTTCCATGAGACCTCCGCCGTCGCGGCGCGACCGGTGAAGGACGGAACAAAAAACGCGTTCGACGTCGAACTCGCCAACGGTGCCACCCTCACCGTCGGCTCCGTGGTCCTCGCGTTAGGTCATATCGAGTCCCGGCTGAATCCCGAGCAAAGGTCTTTCAAGAGCGCGGCGGAGGAGCAAGGACTGCTCTATTTTCCGCCGGCGCCACCCGCCGACGTTGACTGGGAGGCGGTGCCGGATAACGAGCCGGTGCTGATCCGCGGAATGGGATTGAACTTCTTCGACGTCATGGGACAGCTGACGGAGGGCCGCGGCGGGAAGTTCGTCGAGGCCGGTTCTCCGGGGGCAGGGGTGTTGGAGTATCGGGCATCGGGCCGGGAACCCAGGATTATTGCTGCCTCCCGGCGGGGCACCCCTTACCGGGCCAAGGCGGGGCTGGCGGGTTACTACCCCAGCAGCATCACCATGCGCTACCTGACCGAAGACGCCGTGGACCGGTTTCGCGCGGCCGGAATCCAGCCCGGTTTCGACCACGATCTTTGGCCGCTGCTGCACCGTGATGCGCTGTGGGCGTATTACTCAACGCTGGCCCGCTCACAACCCACTGCGATCAAGGACCCCGCGCAGTTCCTGGCGGACCTCGAGGACGCACTCCAACCGCACGCGCACACCACAGCGAAGTGGGAGAACGACGTGGGCGATCTCGTGGAAAAGCACGTCGTCGCGTCCCGTCGGCTGAATCTTCGCGGGCTAGCCGCGCCGCTGGCAGGGCGTACTTTTGCGTCCAGGCGGGAGCTGGACGCGGCCATCACGGCATACCTTGATGATGACGCGCGCCGATCGGCTTTGGGCGAATCGGACCCTGTGAAGATGGCCATCGGAGCACTCCACACCGGTCGGGCAATCCTGAAATCGGTGGTGGCCGATGGCGGCATCACCGACGAATCCTGGTTGGCAGGGCTTCGCGGCTGGTTTGAGTCCTTCGTAGAGGGGCTGGCCAGTGGGGCACCCGCGCTGCGTTCGGAGCAGCTGGCCGCACTGGCGCGGGCCGGCGTCGTAAGTTTTGTTGGCCCGGACCCGAAGTTCAGTGTGGACCGGAGCGCGAAACTGTTCCGTGCGGTTTCGCCGTGGGTGCGCGACGCGCCGGTGGAAGCCCGGACCCTGATCGAGGCGATGTCGCCTGCCAACAGGGTGGGCATCAATATGTCACCGCTGCTGGAGCAGCTCATGGCTGACGGGTTGGTCCGAACCAAGATCATGATGAGCGTCGAAGGTACCCCGATGCAGACCACGGGTTTGGACGTCGTGCCACATCCCTACCGGCCCTTGGCGGCGAACGGGGCGGTCACCGAAAACCTATACGTGCTGGGCCTACAGTTGTCCGCCTCACAGTGGGGCACGGCCATCGCGGCGGAGGCCCGGCCCCGAACCGGGCAGGCCTATGCCAGCGGACAGCGGACCCTGCGGGACGCCGACGAGATTGCGCGTAGCATTCTGGCCCGCTGAGGACCCAGGGTTGCAGTGCCGCCCGGCCTTCGTTAGTGTGTGAGCTGCATCACCGAACTGGTGGTGCGCGCTTTTGATCCGCGGCGGGAGAGCCCTGCCGGTACATCACCACAGGCGCCGTAGGAGCAAACCCTCCCCAGGAATCTCTCAGGCCCATGTACCGCCGCGGCGAGGCAACTCTGGAAAGCAGTCCGGAACGCCGGGCTCACCGAAGGTGCAAGCAGGCCCACGCCTGCGGAAACTCTCAGGTCCATCTACAGAGCGGGGAGGAACCCGAATCTTGTGGCACCCAGTGCCGCCTGAACGATGGAGTTCCTTTGACGATTCAGCGCCCACCCTCAACCGGTACCGATTCACCGCATCTTGAGCGCCAGCTCAGCAACCGCCACATCCAGCTCATCGCCATCGGCGGAGCAATCGGAACAGGCCTTTTCATGGGCTCCGGCAAAACCATCTCAGCCGCCGGCCCGTCCGTCATCTTCGTCTACATGATCATCGGCTTCATGCTGTTCTTCGTCATGCGTGCCATGGGCGAACTGCTGCTGAGCAACCTGAACTACAAGTCCTTCAGCGACTTCGCAGCTGACCTCCTGGGCCCCTGGGCCGGCTTCTTCACCGGCTGGACCTACTGGTTCTGCTGGGTCATCACGGGGATCGCGGACGTCATCGCAATCGCAGGCTATTCGCAGGAGCTGTGGCCTTCCCTGCCCCTCTGGGTGCCGGGGCTCATTACCATCGGCATCCTCCTGCTGCTGAACCTGGCAACGGTGAAGGCATTCGGCGAGACCGAGTTCTGGTTCGCCCTCATCAAGATCGTCGCCATCGCGGCCCTGATTATTGTTGGCCTCTTCATGATCTTCAGTGGCTTCCAGTCCGACGCCGGACCCGCCAGCTTCACCAACCTTTGGAGCCATGGAGGATTCTTCCCGAACGAATTCATGGGCTTCGTCGCCGGATTCCAGATCGCGGTCTTCGCTTTCGTAGGCATCGAACTGGTGGGCACTACTGCGGCCGAGGCCAAGGACCCGGAAAAGAACCTGCCCAAGGCCATCAACTCGATTCCCATCCGCGTGCTCCTCTTCTACGTGGGCGCGCTGATCATCCTCATGTCCGTCACCCCGTGGACCCAGTTCGCTGCCGGTCACAGCCCGTTCATTGCCATGTTCTCACTGGCCGGCCTGGGCGCAGCAGCCACGATCGTCAACCTGGTGGTCCTCACCTCCGCCATGTCCTCAGCCAACTCCGGGATCTACTCCACGTCCCGCATGGTGTTCGGCCTGGCCCAGGAAGGCGATGCCCCCAAGGTCTTCGGCGCGCTCTCCGGACGCAAAGTACCCCGCAACGCACTGTTCCTGTCCTGCGTCCTGTTGCTGTCCGGCGTCGTGCTCATGTACGCCGGCCAGGACGTCGGTAAGGCGTTCGACATGGTGACCACCGTGTCTGCCGTCTGCTTCGTCTTCGTGTGGTCGATCATCCTGGCCAGCTACCTGGCCTTCCGGAAGCGCCGTCCCCACCTTCACGAGTCTTCGGCGTTCAAGATGCCAGGTGGAGTGGCCATGGTGTGGGTGGTGTTCGCCTTCTTTGCCTTCGTGCTGTGGGCGCTGACCACCCAGCCGGACACCCTCGCAGCGTTGCTGGCCACGCCCCTGTGGTTCGTGATTTTGGGGGTCGCTTGGGCGGTACTCCGACGCCGTCCGGCCCACCTGGCCCGGTACGCCGCTTTCCAGGCCGAGCTGCGCAGCGATGCTGCCAGGGTCCAGGACCCGGAGCCGGCAAACAAGTAACCACAAGACAGGCCCCTCACGAACCAATCGTGAGGGGCCTGTCTCTTGGGGCATGCTACGGGGCGCTTAGCCCCTCAGGCATTTCTGGTACTGCAACCATTCGATGCCGTACCGCAGCCATCCCACAATGTCGTACCACTTGGACGGCTTGGTGGGCGGGGTGCACTGCGGCGGGTTGGGGCCGCTTGCGGCCACCTTGACCAGGGCCTTCACTACCGTTCCGGACTCGACGGCGGTGAGCACCAAGGTCCCGGTACCTGCGGCCGCCGTGGCGGGAACCTTCACGTTGACAGTGGCCGCTCCTGCGGTCACCGGAACATTTCCAAGAGCCACGGAGGCGC
The DNA here is from genome assembly GCF_047977885.1 of Arthrobacter sp. LFS091. Lineage (NCBI taxonomy): Bacteria > Bacillati > Actinomycetota > Actinomycetes > Micrococcales > Micrococcaceae > Arthrobacter > Arthrobacter sp. LFS091. The sequence continues at coordinate 65,423 of NZ_JBFPFP010000002.1, read as the reverse complement.
CCTTGGCATCAACGAAGACAGCCTTCAGGGAGGTGTTCGCCGGGCTGCCAATGGAGGTCAGGTTCAGCTTGGAAACCGTCAACGTCACGGACTCGCCGGCCTTGACCTCGGCAGCGGTGGAGTTTGCCACAGCAACTGAGCGGCGCGCGAAGTCCGGCGAGACGGGGTTGTGCGCCTGAAGGTACTTGATCCAGGCGTCACGGTCCACCAGGCCGGTGTCCTTCGTGTTGCTGCCCTCCTTGAAGACCCGGAAGTTGTCACCGCCGGTTGCCAGGAAGCTGAAGGTACCGATCCTGTACTGCTTTGCCGAGTCGATCACAGCGCCATTGACCCAGATGCCGGTAATCCGGTCACCCGCAGGACGGGCAGCATCGTAGGTGTAGTTGACGTTCTTGGACACCCCCAGCTGCTGGTACGGGCGGCTTGGTACGGTACCGTCCGGGTTGGTCTGCCACTGCTGCTCCAGGAGCGTTTTGAACTGTGCACCCGTCAGGGACGTGGTCCACAGGTTGTTCACGAACGGCAGGACCGCGTTGGCCTCGGCGTAGGTGATGGTGCCGTCCGGCGCGTAGTACAGCTCGTTGCGCAGGCCGCCGGGGTTGACGACGCCGATTTCAGCCGCGCCGAGTTCGGGCGCCTTGAGCGTGTCCACCAGGGAGTCCGCTACCAGGTTGCCCAGCGTGGATTCGCTGGCGCGGTCGTCCCGCTTGGGGGCGCCTCCGGCAGGGTCCGGGGTGAATGCTGTGGTGATATCGGCGGTCACGGCACCTACGGCCTGGTTGCCGATTTCAGCAGCCTGGGCCAGGGCCTTATCCACGATGGTTTTCACTGCGGCCGCCCGCGGGTAGGCCGCGACGAGGCTTTCCGCGGTTTCGGTGGTACGGTCCACGACTGCGGCCTTGTAGGCGGTGACGGACTTGGTTGCCGTATCCACGGTGAGCGTTACGCTGCCCACGTTCTCTCCGTAGTTGCCGGTCTGCACGATCGGGCGGGTCTTGCCGGTGGGTTGGCCGTTGGCGTCCAATACGGGCGCGTCCCAGGCGTACTCCTTGTGGGTGTGCCCGGTGTAGATGGCAGCTACGTCAGGGGTGGTTTCGTTGACGAGCTTGGCGAACGGGCCGCCCGCGGCAACTTCCTGCTCCAAGGTGGCGCCCTCGGGGGTACCGGAGGCGGCGCCGTCATGGTTTTCGACGATGATCAGGTCCGCCAGCTTTTCGGCCTTGATCTTCGCAGCCACCCGGTTGATGGCGTCCACGGGGTCGCCGAACTCAAGATCGGTGATCCCCGCGGGGGTTACCAGGGAAGGAACTTCCTGGGTGACCGTACCGATGACCGCTACCTTCATGCCGTTCATGTCCAGGACCTTGTACTCCGGCAGGACCGGGGTGGTGGTGCCCTTCTGGTAAACGTTGGCGCCCAGGTAGGCGAACTTTGCGTTGTTGCCTCCGGCGATGACGCGGTTGCGCAGGTCTGACCAGCCGCCGTCGAACTCGTGGTTGCCCACAGCAGAGGCCTGCAGCTCAAGTGCGTTCAGGACGTCGATGGTGGGCTGGTCCTTCGCAACCGAGGATGCGAAGAGGGAAGCGCCGATGTTGTCGCCTGCGGAAATGAAGGCAGTCGCGCCGGGCGCTGCTGTTGCACGGAGCTTCTCAACCGTTCCGGCAAAGAGCACCGTGTTGGCGTCGATCCGGCCGTGGAAGTCGTTGATGCCCAGGAATTGCAGGTCAACGGTGGCCGGCGCGTCCGGAGTCAGGTTAAGGCCCACGACCACGGGATCGTGGTCGCTGGCCCGGAACTCGTCCGGGGCATAGTAGTTGGTCACATTGTTGTTATACCGGCTGTATTCCAGCGCCACTGACTCCACGGAGTTGATGTTCCAGATGTCGGTTCCCGTGACAACCTTGTGGGCTGCCGGGGACGCCAGGATGTGGTCGAGGGAGCCCACCATGCCGCCGAACAGGTAGGAGTGCTTTCCGGTGCCGACCTCAAGGTCGGTGTACCCTGCGCCGGTGAGGACGTTGATGGGGTCCTCCTTGGAGTAGGCGTTGAAGTCACCGATCAGGAAGACCTTGTCAGTGCCCTTGGAGGCCTGGAGGTCCTTGGAGAAAGCCAGCAGGGATTCGGCCTGCTTGGTGCGGGCAACGTTGGAGGCGCCCTGGCCCTTGTCGGTATCGTCCGGGGTCGCTGCGGAGCCCTTGGACTTGAAGTGGTTCACGATCGCGATGAATTTCTTGTCATCGCTGCCGCCAACCGGCTTGAACACCTGAGCCAGTGGCTTACGGGCGCTGGCGAAAGCCACGGTGTCGTTGTGGATGATGGACTCGCCGACAGGTTCGGCCGCGGCCTTTTTGTAGATGAATGCGGTGCGGATCATGTCTTCATCGCTCAGCGGGGGAGCGTTCGCTGGTGTGCGCACGTAATCCCACACGCCGGGAGTCTTGACGTTAAGGGACTCCACGAGCTTGGACAGGGCGTCGTCGCGGTTCTTGCCGAACTGGGCCGAGTTCTCGATCTCCTCGAGGGACACGACGTCGGCGCCCGATTTGGTGATCGCGGCAACGATCTTGGCCTGCTGGCGCTCGAAGTTCTCTGCGTTGGCAGCGCCGCGGGCGTTGCAGCCATCCTTGACGGTGATCGGGTTGCCGTCGCGGTCGGTGTAGAAAACACAGCCAGTGAGTTGGTCACCCGTGGTGGGGAAGTAGTTCAGCACATTGAAGGAGGCCAGCTTTAGACTGCCACCCACGTCTGCAGGACCTTCGGGGCGGGTGGAGGTGAAGGTTGCAGGCTGGACGGACGCGGCGTTTGCGGGGCTCAGCGCCGTCAGCGGCTGGAACCTCCACGAATTGTTCCCGTACCCCAGGATGACATCGGTCTTGAACGTGGCGGGCGAACCGACACGTACGGGGTCCGAAGGGGTCAGGTAGGGCAATTGCTGGGCCTTAGTGGCGGCGTCCTTGAGGAAGTTGGTGGACGCGCCGTCGTCGAGCTTGATGCCGCGCAGGGCGTTATCTGCCACCACGGCGGCATACTCGGGGGAGCCATAAGCAGCCACCGCCGTCGGCTGGACCAACGGCGACTTACCGGCGGCAAGGCCAATCTCGCCGTACTGGTTCAGGGAGTAGTTGTCCGTAACCGTGAAGTCACCCTGAGGCGAGACAAGCATCCCTTCGAGGCTCTCGCGGGCGGCCTCGTTCGCCGGCAACGCGAACGGCGTGGCCTTGACCTCGGGTGCCGCTTCGGCGAGCTTCTTCAGCCCCGCGGCTTCCACTGTGATCTGTGTTTGGTTGGCAAATTCGCTGACCGCGCCGGTGAGTTCCAGGTAGTCGCCCGGCTGGACCGTGGCCGCCGTCGTGGGTGAATAGACGAACAGAGCGTCCGACGCCGTCCTGGCCGCCCCTGCGGCGTCGCCGCCGGTGCCGGGGGTCTGGACGTAGTAGCCGTTGAACCCGCCGGTGGCGTAAACGGCGGTGACCTTGCCGCGGGTGGTTACCGTGCTGCCGACTAACGGGCTGGCCGTGCCGGTGCCTTGTATTTCCGCGATGGTCTTGATACCCGGTTGCGGCCCAGGATCGGTGGGCGGCGTGGTGCCAGCCGAAGGCGTGGGGGTGATGGTGGCGCTGAGGGTGAAATCAGCGGCATTGGAATCGGTGTCAACGCCGTTGGTCCGGTTGAGGCTCTTGACGTCTGAATTACTGGCGGGAGCCGTTGCAGGCGCAGTCTCAAAAGTGTTGGACGTTCCGTAACCCAGGAGATCGGCGATGGCGGCGTTGGCCGTCACTGAACCCGCGGGAAGTGGGGACACGGCGGTGCTCTGTTTCGCCAGGACCAGTGTCCCGGTGGTTCCGCTCGGGTTCAGGGTTCCGGAAGCCTGAACATCCGGCGTGGGGAGGGCCGGCGCCGTAGAGGAGGCGCTGTTGCTGGCCCCTTGGACCAGGAAGTAGCCCTTGGCCGGGATGCTCCCTGTCAACGGAGTGATTCCCGTCGGTGCTGCGGTGGCGGTGCCCGACCGGTATTGCAAGGACCAGCCAGCCAAGCTGACGGGCGCGTCGGAGGAGTTGTAGAGCTCCACGAATTTGTTCTTGAAGGCGGCGCCGCTGCTTCCGCCGCTTAGATAGGCCTCGTTGATGACCACCGGCGAGGTGCCCGCCGGCGTGGCGGGATCGTCCGCCGCCATGGCCGGGACAGCCGTCAACGGGGCTGCAAGCAACCCTGCCGACAAGGCCGTTCCCGCCAGTAATTTCCAATGGTGTTGGTGCATCCGCTCTAACTTTCATTAGGGAGCCCTGTATGGCCCTGTGGACGACGCCCACCTTCTTGTGAAGTGGGCGCTGTTCCCGGAAGTTACTCCGGGGTAAAGCTGCCTCAGACGTAGCAGAACACGAACGGATGAATGGGAAGTGGACCAGTGGTGGCCGGAGAGTGCCCCCACTGGCCCTCTTTACTTGGCGGCGCCCTTAAGGGTCCCGGACGTAGCTGCGCCGGACGCGCCGCCGATCAGGCAGACGATCTCGCGGTCATCGGCCTTCCACGTATCGGTAGTGGGGTAGAAGTAGGTCAGTTCCAGGGTTGATGAATCAAAGGGCACGCCCACGAAGCTTGCGAACTCGGAACCGCAAAACTCTTCGGATTGCTTCTCAACCTCGGACTGGCCCGGGTAGGTGTCGGCCACAATGTTCTTCGCCGCGTACGCCTCGAGATCGTGTTCCTGCTCGCAAGGAATGATGGACACGTCCTTGACCTCAGTGCCGGAAGGCTCCGCGATGCAGTCGCCCACCTTCACTTTGAAGGCATCCGCAACAGATGTTTCGGTGGGTTTTCCGGACTCGTCCCGCTTGGCGTCCCCGCTGCTGATCAGGGAACAACCCGAGAGGGCCAGGGTCGCCAAGCCCAACACGGCGGTGGCTTTGATGGTTTGTGAAAGGTGCTGCAACTCAGGTCCTCGTTCCCCAAGGACCGCAGGGGGAGATCGTGGATGCCCACTCTGCGGCCAAACAATGAGGGACCGGTCAGGGCACCAACGCCGAACGATCCCCCAGGATCGGCGGTGGGCGGGTGGAGCCGGGCGCCCCTGGGTAGGAGGCGCCGGGCACCACCCGGAAATCAAAAGTCTAAGCGGACTGGCCCAGGTCCTGGATGACCTTGAATACTGCGCCGGTGGGATCAATGAGCGTCGCCAGGCGGCCGAACGGTGTTTCTTCCGCGGCATGCATGACTGTTGCTCCCAGGGCGAGGGCTTGCTCTACTGTGGCGTCGGTGTTCTCAACCGCGAAGTAGACGCTCCACATGGACGGTACTTCGTCAGAGAGTACGCCGGCGGCATCCATGATGCCCGCCTTCGCGTTGTCTCCTGCGCCCAGGGTGGTGTAGCGGAACTCCGGGGTATCACTCATGACATTCGTGTCCCAGCCGAAGACTTTCTGGTAGAAAGACACGGCTGAGTCGTAGTCCTTGGCAAGGAGTTCGTGCCACGCCGGTGAGCCCGGTTCTGCAGCTACTTCGAAACCCTTCATCTGACCGAATTGCCAGGCACCGATGGATGCGCCCGTGGAATCGCCGTACATGGCCATGCTGCCTTGCTCCGGAACATCCATGGGTTCCATGTAGACCTGGCCGCCGTTGGCCGCTGCGGATTCCGTGGTGGCCTTGATGTCATCCGTGCGCAGGTAGGTGGACCAGAGGTCCGGCATGGCACCCATGTCGGCCTGCTTCTGCATGATGCCGGCCACCAGCTTTCCGTCCTTGGATGCGGTGATGTAGCCGCCGTACGTCTCCTCATCACCGGTTTCGTAGGTCCATCCGAAGAGGGCGTTATAGAAGTCCTTGGCTTTCTCTGTATCGGACGTCATCAGATCGATCCAGCACGGTGCGCCGGGGGTGATGTCAGGCGTAGGCATAGGTCAGGCTCCTGTTGTAGTTCCGCGGTAAATCTGCGGTTTAGGTCAGAGGTGTGGAGACAGGTAGAACACTATGCGGGGGGTATGACAGTTTCAATGATGTTCCGGTTGCAGGTTCTCAGTTAGCCCGGACGCACTGGGATCACGGGCACAAAAATGCCCCGGGTTTGGAACCCGGGGCATTCATTGGCGGAAGGTAAGGGATTTGAACCCTTGGTACGGGGTTACCGCACACTGGTTTTCAAGACCAGCTCCTTAGGCCGCTCGGACAACCTTCCTCGCCTAGTAGTGTTTCATAGGGAGTTGGCTGTTCCAAAACATCACGTCTGTCCGGTCCCCGCCCCGGGGCCGGCGGACAAGCAAGAAACCGGGAGTTCGTCATGAAAGCCGTCTACATCTCAGAGCCAGGCGGGCCCGAAGTCCTCGAGGTCCGGGAGGTCCCTGCTCCGGTGCCGGGCGAGGGCGAAGTCCTGATCGACGTCGTGGCCGCAGGCCTGAACAGGGCAGATGTCCAGCAGCGACGCGGTTTCTACCCGCCACCCCCCGGGGCTTCAGAGATTCCCGGGCTTGAAGTGTCCGGCCGCATCGCCGCCTTCGGTCCGGGTGTCACCAAGGCATTCTCCGTGGGAGACAAAGTTGTGGCCCTCCTTTCCGGTGGCGGCTACGCCCAGCAGGTCGCGGTGTCAGCCGAGCAAGTGCTCCGGGTTCCCGACGGCGTGGACCTCATCACCGCAGCCGCCTTGCCCGAGGTTGCTGCCACCGTGTACTCCAACCTGATCATGACCGCCCAACTGCAACCCGGTGAGACGGTCCTCATCCACGGGGCAACGGGCGGCATCGGCACCATGGCCATCCAGTTGGCCAAGGCCTACGGCGCAAAAGTTGCGGCCACAGCCGGCACGGACGAGAAGGTCGGCACCGCCAAGGCCTTCCTGGGCGCCGACATCGCCATCAACTACACCGAAGAGGACTTCGCTGAAAGCCTTCGGGCACAAAACGGCGGCAAAGGCGCCGACGTGATCCTCGACGTCGTCGGCGCCAAATACCTGCAGCAAAACATTGACGCCCTTGCCGACTACGGCAGGCTCATCGTCATCGGGCTGCAGGGCGGGACCACGGCGGACATCAACCTTGGCCAGCTGCTCAGCAAACGGGCGGCCGTCATCGGAACAGCCCTCCGGCCCCGGTCCGTGGCCGAAAAAGGCATCATCATGTCCGCCGTGCGCGAGTCCGTATGGCCCATGATCACCGACGGCAGAATCCGGCCCCTGGTGGCCAAGTCCTTCCCGCTGCACCAGGTGCAGGAGGCGCACCGGTACTTTGACTCCGGCGACCACGTGGGCAAGATCCTGCTTCTGCTCTGACCAGTCAATCCACCGCAGCGAGGAGTCCAATGTCCATCCGGCACAGTCTGCTGGCCCTGCTCCAGGACCGGCCGCGGTACGGCTATGAGCTGCGGGTCGAATTCGAGGACCGGACCGGTGCCGCCTGGCCCCTTAATATCGGGCAGGTCTACACCACCCTGGACCGGCTGGAACGTGACGGCCTGGTCAGCAAAGACGGCGACGACGGCGGTGGCCACGTCGTCTACAGCATCACTGCCGCCGGGGCCGAGGAAGTCGCGGCCTGGTTCGCGGGGGCAGTTGACCGGGGCAGTCCGCCGCGGAACGAGATCGCCATCAAACTGGCGCTCGCCGTAACCCTGCCTGGCGTTGACGCTTCTGAAGTGATCCAGTCACAGCGCGAAGTCTCACTCCGTGCCCTGCAGGAACACACGCAGGCCCGCAAGGCAGTCTCCGCCAACCAGCGACTGTCCGACACAGCCTGGCTTTTGGTCCTGGACTCCTTGATTTTCCAGGCCGAAGCGGAGGTGCGCTGGCTGGACCTCTGTGAAGCGCGGATGGTCCAGGCGCAGGGCAACGGGGGAGCGGTCTAGCGTCTTTGGGCGTGCGGAGGCCTTTTCAGGGTGTCCCTGCACAGGCGTCCGTCGCACGGGTGTGACCGCTCACCGCTGGCTCGGCTTCCGAAGGCGTGTACGGCCTTCCCTTGTCGGTAGCAGTTGTTACTGTGCTGGAAGACACGTGGCGAAGCGGTCCCCACCGCGGGATTCTCCACACAGCATTTCCCATCACCGCAGCAGTTCTCAAGGAGGAGATATGGGCAAGATTCCTGACCAGGCCGGACTCGCGGAAGGACTGGATCCAACACTGCCATCGCCGGCCGTGGATGATTCCGTTCGCGAGGCCGAAGAACGACGCTGGACGCCGGCCAAGATCGGGCTCTGGGTGGCAATTTCGCTCCTTGGAGCAGTGGCATGGTTCATGGTTGCGCTGGTCCGTGGCGAAACAGTGAACGCCATCTGGTTCGTTTTCGCCGCGGTGTGCACGTACCTGATCGGCTACCGGTTCTACTCGAAGGTCATCGAGCGGTACTTGCTCAAACCGGACGATCGCCGGGCCACGCCCGCTGAATACAAGGCGGATGGCAAGGACTATGTCCGGACAGACCGCAACGTGCTGTTCGGCCACCACTTTGCTGCCATTGCAGGCGCTGGCCCGCTGGTGGGACCTGTCATCGCGGCCCAGATGGGATACCTGCCGGGCACCATCTGGATCATCGTCGGCGTCGTCCTTGCCGGTGCTGTGCAGGACTACCTGGTGATGTTCTTCTCGATGCGCCGCGGTGGCCGTTCGCTGGGCCAGATGGCCCGCGAAGAACTTGGCCTCATTGGCGGGACCGCTGCGCTGATTGCCACGCTCCTGATCATGATCATCATTGTGGCCATCCTCGCGCTCGTGGTGGTCAACGCCCTTGGTGAGAGCCCGTGGGGTGTGTTCTCCGTAGGCATGACGATCCCCATCGCGTTGTTCATGGGCGTTTACCTACGCTTTATCAGGCCCGGCAAGGTCATGGAAGTGTCCATCATCGGCTTCGTGCTCCTCATGGCCGCCATCATTGGCGGCGGTGCGGTGGCCGGCACCGAGTGGGGTGCGGCCTTCTTCCACCTGGACAAGGTAACCATCGCCTGGGGCCTCATCATCTATGGCTTCATCGCCGCGATCCTGCCGGTTTGGCTGCTCCTGGCGCCTCGGGACTATCTCTCGACGTTCATGAAGATCGGCGTGATCGTGATGCTCGCGCTTGCCATCATTGTGGTTCGTCCGGAAATCACGGTCCCGGCGTTCAGCGAGTTCGCCGGCCGCGAGAATGGGCCGGTCTTCTCCGGCGCACTGTTCCCGTTCCTGTTCGTGACCATCGCCTGTGGTGCGCTTTCAGGGTTCCACGCGCTCATTTCTTCGGGCACCACCCCCAAACTGATCGAGAAGGAGCGGCAGACCCGCTTCATCGCTTACGGCGGCATGCTGATGGAGTCCTTCGTGGCCATCATGGCCCTCGTGGCAGCGATCTCGATCGACCGCGGCATCTACTTCGCCATGAACGCTCCTTTGGCCCTGACCGGCGGGACCGTGGAGACCGCGGCGACCTGGGTGAACAGCCTGGGCCTGGCCAACGTGAACATCACGCCGGACGTCCTTGCCCAGACAGCGAAGGACGTGGGCGAGGAAAGCATCATCTCGCGCTCCGGTGGTGCCCCGACGCTTGCTGTTGGCTTGGCGCACATCATGCAGCAGTTCATCGGCGGACCCGGCCTGATGGCCTTCTGGTACCACTTCGCCATCATGTTCGAGGCCCTCTTCATCCTGACCGCAGTGGACGCGGGTACTCGTGTTGCGCGGTTCATGCTGCAGGACTCCATTGGAAACTTTGTTCCCAAGTTCAAGGAAGCCTCGTGGCGGCCCGGTGCTTGGCTGTGCACGGCCATCATGGTGGCAGCCTGGGGAGCGGTGCTGATCATGGGTGTCACAGATCCCTTGGGTGGCATCAACACCCTCTTCCCGCTGTTCGGTATCGCCAACCAGCTCCTCGCCGCGATCGCTTTGGCGGTATGCATGGCCATCGTGGCCAAGCGGGGCACCTTTAAGTGGCTGTGGATCGTCGCCGTCCCGTTGGCGTTTGCCGCCGTCGTCACCATCACGGCGAGCTTCCACAAGATCTTCTCGCCCGTCCCGGCCGTTGGATACTTCGCCAACAACCAGGCCTTCTCCAAGGCCCTGGCTGATGGCAAGACAGAATTCGGTACAGCCAAGACTGTCGCAGCCATGGAAGCAGTGATCCGGAATACCGCTATCCAAGGGTGGCTGTCCGTGATCTTTGTGGTGCTGAGCATCATCGTGATCCTCACCGCCCTCCTGGCCTCCTTCAAGGCTATCCGCGCAGGTGGGGGACAAGGGCACGAGGATCCAGCGGTGCCTTCCAGGGTCTTCGCCCCTGCAGGGCTGATCCCCACTGCGGCGGAGAAGGCTTTGCTCGCTGAATGGAACGCGCTACCCGTGGAGAAACGCACTGAGAAGGCCGGACACCACTGATGAACGCCATCGCCAAGGGCTTCCGGGGCTTCGCCGCCTACATGGGTTCGCTCATGGGTGCTGATGCCTACGCGAAGTACCTTGAGCATTTCGCCGCTACCGGTCATGCCGGTCCCGCCATGACCGAACGCGAGTTCTGGCGGGACCGGATGGACCGGCAGGACAGCAACCCGCAGGGAAGGTGCTGCTGACACCTGCGCCGGTGGTTGCCTGTTTCGCTACGAACGAAGTCCAAAAATGATGACTCGGACCTGGGTTCGCCCGAACCACATGAGAGTATGAACCAATGAGCGATCTGAACGACATTCAGCCCAAGGATGAGGCTTCGGACGACACCCCCGTGGAGGGCACCATGCTGGACGAGGGTGAGGCACAGGCCCCTGGCCAGCCGCAGACTCACGGGCAACCTGCGGACGATGCCAAGCCCAGGAGCGGTGGCCTCCACGAACTGGTGGATGAGCCTGCCAAGGTGATGCGGATCGGCACCATGGTCCGGCAGCTCCTGGAAGAAGTTAAGGCAGCACCGTTGGACGATGCTGCCCGCGGACGCCTGGCAGAAATCCACGAACGCTCCATCAAGGAACTCGAAGATGGGCTTGCGCCGGAACTCATCGAGGAACTGGAGCGCATCAGCCTTCCGTTCCCGGAGGAAAAGGCGCCTTCCGACGCCGAACTCCGCATCGCCCAAGCCCAGCTGGTGGGCTGGCTTGAGGGTCTTTTCCATGGGATCCAGGCCGCCATTGCGGCCCAACAAGCCGCCAAAGAACACGCAGCCGCCCAGATGCACCTGCGGCAGCTCCCACCTGGAACCGTCATCGCTCCCGGAATCGTTATCGGGGAAAATGGGCAACCGCAGCGGGCCGCCGCGCCCGGCGTTCCGCAGGGACGTCCCGAAGATCCCGACCACGGCCCGGGCCAGTACCTCTGAGCCTGGGGGTGGGTTTCTTTGGGGCCGTCCGGCAAGGGCGGAAAGACGATGTGGAGCTCGGCAAGGGCCTGTGGCGCCGCGCCCATGACCGCTTCCATCGGGGATTGGACCGGTACCACCAGGTACTGGAGGGCGTGGATGACGAGCAGTTGTACAACGAACTGGTGGTGATCGCCAATGAACTGGCCGGTTTGTCGCCGCGTGTCAGGGCTATTTGCGTTGAGGCGCAACGACGTTCGCCCAGTGACGGACTGGATGTTCCCGGCGCGCTGGCGGGCGTGCACCGTGCGCTGTCCAAGGCTGGGAACTCCCTTGCGACGACAGCGGAAGCTGCGGCAATGTTGAGGCTGGCGGTCGGCCCGGTGCCGGTGGGCGCGCTTTCGGTCCGTCGTCGCGCGGAAGCCGTCTTCGAGCAGGTCGCCGACGCTGAGCGGGAACTCTCCCAAGACGCATAGTGTGCAGCGTGCGCAACTACAGGCGTGCGCCTTTATTCCTCGGACGCAATAAGTTAAGCGCATAGCTGATCTGCGTAATAATTGGCGCTTTTCGATACGCCGTGCTGGCAGTATGGCAAACATGACTTCGTCACCAACACTTACTTTCAACGACGGCAACACCATCCCCCAGCTCGGCTACGGGGTGTGGCAAGTTGAAGACGATGTAGCCGAAAAGGTGGTGCGCCAGGCTTTCGAGGCCGGGTTCCGCCACATCGATACCGCCAAGATCTACGGCAACGAGGCTGGCGTCGGCCGTGCCATTGCCTCCTCCGGCCTTTCCGCCGAAGAAATCTTCATCACCACCAAGCTGTGGAATGCCGACCAGGGCTACGAGTCCACGCTGCAGGCTTTCGAGGAATCCATGGATCGCCTCGGCCTGGAGACCCTGGACCTCTACCTCATCCACTGGCAGCAGCCCAAGCAGGAAAAGTACGTTGACACCTGGAAGGCCCTTATCGAGCTCCAGAAGCGCGGCCGGGTCAAGTCCATCGGTGTTTCCAACTTCACCAAGGAAGGCCTGCAGCACATCATTGATGAGACCGGCGTAGTGCCGGCCATCAACCAGGTGGAGCTGCACCCGTTCTTCAACCAGTCCGAGCTGCGCGAGTTCAACGCGTCCAAGGGCATCCTGACCCAGGCGTGGTCCCCGCTGGGCCAGGGAGGCGAGCTGTTGGAGAGCGCCACCATTGCTGAGATCGCTACCAAGCACGACGCCACGCCGGCACAGGTGGTCATCGCCTGGCACCTGGCCATCGGCAACGTTGTCATCCCCAAGTCGGTCACCGAGTCACGTATCCGGGAGAACTTCGCCGCCCTGAACGTCACGCTGGACGCTACCGACGTCGAGGCCATCAACGGCCTGGACCGCGGCGCTGAGGGCCGCATCGGTCCGGACCCGGCAGTCTCCGACTTCGCCTGACATCCGCCCTTTCCCGGGTAAGCCAAAGGCAGGACGCTCTGTGAGCGTCCTGCCTTTGTCCTTAGCGCATGAAGTCCCTGCGCCCGTCCGTCGGGTTTCCTGTTGCGATGGAGTGCAGGGCCTTCCCGCGCTTGCCGGATATTGCTCCGGCAGGCCTACATGATGCCGGTGGGTACCAGCAGGGCCCAAGCCAGTGCCGGGGCAACCAGGACGACTCCACCGGCGTACATCATCAGCTGCTTGTATACGCGCTGGCGGTCGTGCTCCCGTGCGTTGGCCACCACCAGTGCGCCGTCAGTGGAGAACGGCGAAACGTCTACCACCGTGGCTGCAATCGCCAGGGCCGCGACCGTTCCGGAAGCGCTGAGTGAGCTGGTGGCCAGCAGGGGCCCCGCTAGCGGGATGAAGGCGGTCAGCAGGGCGGTGGACGAGGCGAAGGCCGATCCGACGCCAATGACGTAGCAGAGGACCAAGGCGATCAGCAGGGGTGCGCCCAGGGCGAGTGCCTGCTCGGCGAGGGTGTCGATGACGCCGACGTGCTGGAGCAGGGAGACGTAGGTGATCATGCCGGCGACCAGCAGGACGGTGGACCAGGAAATGCCACCGATGAACGTCTGGTGCTCCTTGATGTTTACCAGTGCCAGGAGAAGGCCGGCGGACAGGGCAACGAAGCCGATGGGCATGTGGAAGCCCAAAGTGCACACGAGGATTGCCAGGATCAGGGCCAGGGTCAGGAACTGCTGTCCATTGGGGCGTCCGATCCGCGGGGTGTCCAGCGCGGAGTACTCGTTGGCGTGCTTGTCCCGGAGTTTGCCCAGCAGCCCAAACAGTACGATCGTCAGCGCCGAAAGAATGAAGTTCAGGGCGAAGCTTGCCAGGAACAGTGACCCCTGGTCGATCGGGAAGCCGTTCTTCATGGCGATGTCGTGAACCAATACGCCAGCCACGGACAGGGGCGAGAAACCGCCGGCATGTGCGCCATTGATGACGAAGGCCCCCATGAGGACGGGATGGATGCGCGACTCATAGGCCAGCCCCAGCGCCGCCGGAGCCAGAAGTGCCACAGCTGCGGGGGAGAACGTGCCCAATGAAGTCAGGGCTGCGGCCATGAGGAAGAAAACCCAAGGCAGCAGCATGGTCTTGCCGCGGACCAGGCGGACGCATGTCTGCACAATGATGTCGATGGAGCCATTCCGCTGCGCCATGCTGAAGAAGTACGTGACGCCGATGATCGTCAGCACGATGCTGGCCGGGAACTCTTCCAGGATCTCCTTGTCGGACATGCCAAGGACGAAATAGCCGACGCCGAAGGAAGCAACCAGCCCCATCACACCGATGTTGAGCGGCCACTTGGTTGCCACCACGAACATCACCACCAGGATGATGAGCGGGATGATCTGCGTTGCGGTCAAGGTCGGCTCCGATCCCGAGGCCGCCGCAGGGCTGCCAAGGACACCTCCGAACAGGAGGGCGGCAAGACCCAAGACGGTGATGGCGACAGCCGTCACCAGCAGGATACGACGGCGGCGCTTGGGCCGCGCTTCAACTGTGGGGCTTGGTGCAGTCTTTTCTGCGGTGTTAGTCATGGTGCTCTCTCTTCATCGAGTAGCGCTGGCTGTTCAGCGGGTAGCGCCGGCAAGTGAGGCGTCGACGGTGTTGTCGAGCGTCTCGGGGAGGTGGATGGTGGTGGTTGCGATGGTGCGGGCTGTCCGATCCACGCCAATGATCAGGGAACCGTCCTTTTCCTCGCTCCATGTCTCGATCACGCCGGCCGGCGTCCGCAGCTTCAGGGTTGGCCGAAGGTCATGTTCGGTGATGTCGTACAAAACGGTGCCTGGTGTGCCGGCTGCGAGCGTCAGTGCGATGCTTCCCGTGATGGCGAGGGCGGGGTGCGGCTTGCCCATGGAGAGCATCATGACGCTGACGTCGCTGCCGGCGTCGGACTGGGCGGGCGGGGCGACGATGGCGACTTTCGGGATGGCCCGTGCCGCTTCGCTGGTGGACGCGGCGAGCCCCATGCGTACTGCTGCTTGGCGTCGAATCGTCTCGAGTGTCTCCAATTGCAGTTCGACGCCGGTCAACCAGCTGTCGTAGCGCTCAGGGTCCAGGCCGAGCTCTTCGGCCCGGACGATTACTACCGGCGCTCCGGCGTCGACAAGCGAAGCAGTCCAGCGTGTCCCGCCTGCAGTGATCGTCTCCGTCGGGGAGCCGGTGGGAAGAAGCTGGCCCGTGGTTTTACCGGCAGGGTCCTGGAAACCAAGGCCCACCCGGTACCCGGGGAACGGAACGCCGGGCATCTCCGCCTGCGGGACGATCGGGAGGGCCCCGGCCGGGGTGGATATCCGCTGGATGATGATCTGGCCTGTGTTGGTATTCCGCGTGACGATCCGGGTGATCTCCCCGGTGGGTGTGACCCAGCCCTTCTCGATGGCATACAAGCCCACCACGGCCGAGCAGTTGCCGCAGTTGCTGCCCCAGTCCACGGTGGCTTCCTCAATTCCCACCTGGGCGAAGGTGAACTCGACATCCACGTCGTCGTCCGCTGGGCGGCGAACGATCATCGCTTTGCTGGTTGTCGACGTCGCGCCGCCCACACCGTCGATTTGCCGGTGGTCGGGGCTGCCGAACAGCCGCGGGAGCAGCGCATCCGGACTGGTTTCAGTCTCACCGAATTGCCCGCTTTCGAAGACCCAGCATTTGCTGGTGCCTCCGCGCATCCATTCCGCTTCGATGTTCATGGTCAGTTCCTTGCTTCTCTGTCGCCCAGGCTCGTTCAAGGGCATACTTCGAGATTGAGGCACATCACATTTGAAGACAATGTTGGATATCTTGGGTGGGATGAAGCAATGCTTCATTCACCAGCGGATCAGTCCTGAATGGACGATGGAGGAGGCGTTTACACCCACTGGAAACCCTTTTATCCTGCGGTATCGAAGGCAGCTTGTATAGAATGAACGAATTCCTAGGAAGGGTGAACTGTTGCTTAACGATGAGGGCCAGGATCTTTTTGATATTCGACGGCTCGCGCTGCTGGTCGAGGTTGTTGAGCAAGGTTCCATCACCGCGGCCGCGGATCTCATGCTTTACTCTCCCTCGGCGGTTTCCCAGCAGCTGAGGAAACTGGAACAGGAAGTGGGGCAACCGCTCCTCAACCGCCGCTCACGTGGGGTGGTGCCGACAGAAGCGGGACAAGTGCTGGCTGGCCACGCCCGCAAGATCGTTGGCCAGATGCGTGCGGCCCAATCGGACCTGGACCAAATCGCTGGACTCAAGCGCGGGTCGCTGACAGTTGGAACCTTCCCTACCCTTGCCGGATCCTTCCTCCCGGTAGTCATCAGGGCGTTCAAAAAGCGCTACCCGGCAATTGGCCTGTCCGTGCGCAGTGCGCGTTTCGATGACCTGGTATCGGACCTGCAGTCCGGCGTCACTGGCCTGTGCCTCCTCTGGGACTACCCGTGGAACAGATTCCAGGACGACTCGATTCGGGTCACTGAAGTCTTCCAGGAGAGCACGGTGATCCTGGTGTCCCGGGGACACCCCTTGGCGGGGCGCGAAGAGATCCGAATGGAGGAGCTGCGCAAGGAATCCTGGATCGTTCGGGCGGAGGCCCACCCCGTGGTGGAAGTGCTGCAACGTTCAGCCCACGAAGCCGGGTTCGAACCAACCATCGGCTTCCTGGCCAACGACTACCAGGAAGCCCAGGCCATGGTGAGCGTGGGGATGGGCGTGGCCATGGTGCCCAAAACCGCCGTCGCACTCCAACACCCTGACGTAAGGGTTATCAGCTTGGGTTCCGCCGCACCTTTGCGCCGGGTACTGCTGGCCCAACGCCAGGACAAGGTCTACGCACCGGCGGAAGTGGCCTTCCACTCCACCCTGCTGGAGATAGCGCGTGAGCGCGCGGGGGATTACCTGTAGCCGAGGGGCTTGCTGCGTCGGCCTACCGCCGGGACATGTTAAGGATGACCCGATAGCCGTCCGCGGGCCATTCTTCTTCCACTATGCATACTTCGTCCGTGCCGCCTCCGTCGCGGTCGTTTTCTTTGATGCAGCCGTCCTCTGACAGCTTCGATTTGCTGACGTCCATCCCTATGCGGGTGGCAACGTCGTTGAGGCTGACGGGATGATCAACCCTCCACTCGGCCCGGAGTCTAATGCAGGCGGTGTCGATGGAGAGACAGCCGGCCTCTACCTTCGGATCGCTCCGGTGCGTGAGAACCCAGTCGCCCTCCGGTGCATTGTCGGCCGCGGCCATGACAGCTTTGGCCTTCTCGGCGTGGCTCCCACCGCCGTTGATGGAGTTGACCAGGGCGGAGCACCCCGCGAACAGGAGGATCAGCACGAAAATGCCGATGCCACCGAGAATCCACCCGAGTTTGCTCTTCTTTTTGGGCTGTAGCGGGCCGTACTGCTGTGGTGGGCCGTACTGCTGTGGCGGGTCGTACTGCGGGCGCTGCTGGTGATGCTGGCCGGGAAACGGTTGAGGTGGCGGATGTCCGTACGGTTCCATGCAGTGAATGTCTCCTGGGTCGTCGTCAAGGACAGTAGTTGTCGAGGCTGATGACAATGGCGCCTTGCCCGTCCTCCAAGACAGCGTAAGGGTTCATGCGCGCTGTCATGCCTCCCGCCGTCGGCCTCGACGTGTTTCTGCCCGCAGTTGTCCCTAAACTGTGGCAGGAACCCCTCTCGGCAGTTGCCCGGAGGAGCCCCCGGGCGCATACGCCCAGTTCACCAGCACAGACCGGACGGAGCCTGCATGGCGGTGTTTGACGCATTGGAGCGGCAGATCGTGGCTGCCCTGCAGCTGGATCCCCGGTGTCCCTGGCGCAAGATGGCCGCCGTCCTGGGTGAGGCCGAGCGGACTGTGGCCCGCCGCGGATCGCAGCTGCTGGAGTCCGGTGCCGTAGCGGTAGTGGGAATCCGGCCAAGGCCCGCGGTGGTGTTGGTGGAGATGCGGTGCCTGCCCGGGACAGTGCGCGCAGCCGCGAATGCACTTTCCCAGCGCGGTGACACCACGTTCGTCTACACCACAACGGGCACGGGCGACTGCGTGGCCGAAGTCCTCACCGAAACGGGCCGGATGGGGGACGTCCTGTCAGATGAACTCCCATCCACCATTGGGCTCAGGGATTCGACCAGCTATCCGGTGCTCCGATACTTCCGCACGATTCGCGGCTGGCGGCCGGAAGTCCTTCCGGCAGATAAGGCCGAGGCGTTGCGTTCGAACCTCGCGCAGGACTCCGGCATCCTGGTCAGGCAGCAGCACATGAGCCGCCAGGATAACGAACTCATCGACGCACTGTGCGCTGATGGCAGGATGAGCTTCGAAGCGCTGGGGCGTCGGGTAGGGGTGTCGGAGGCCACCGCGCGGCGGCGAAGCGAATGGCTGCTGACCAACAACCAGGTCCATGTGCGGGCGATTGTTGAGCCTGCGTCCTTTGGCCTGGCTGTTGAGGCGCTGCTCTGGATCAGGGCTTCGCCGCAGCACGTTGAGCGTGTAGGAAAGAGCCTCGCTGAACTTCCCACGGTCCGGTATGCCGCCGCGATCGCCGGCAATTACCAGATCATGGCCGACGTCACTGTGGAGGACATGTCCTCCCTTTACCGTTTCATCACGGACTCTGAGTGGGCCCAGGAGGCCACCGGCGTGGACGTGTCGATCCTGCTGGACGCGCGAAAGCGCGGGGGACGGGTCATGCGCTCGCCGTGGTGACGGGCTCGGCTTTCACAACAGGCGCGACGGCGGCGTACCGGGTCCGCTGCTCGAAGGCATGGCCGTAGCGGAGCAGCTGCATATCCGTGTAGTGGTTGCTGGCCAGCTGGAGGCCGATGGGCAGCCCGGAGGAACTGAATCCCGCCGGCACGCTGAGCACAGGAAGGCCGGTGGCCGAGAGGAGGCAGGCCGATCGCATCCAATCCAGATAGGTCTCGGAGGGTACGCCGGCAACGTCCAAGGGGTAGCGGAGGGCGGCGTCGAAGGGGAGCACCTGGGCGCACGGGCTGGCGAACAGATCGTATCGGCCAAAGAAGTCCTGGATGCCACGTTCCAACCGGGTCCGGGCTGCCGCGGTTTCAATGAGGTCCCGGGCCGTCAACGCGAACCCCTTTTCCACATTCCAGTGCACTTCAGGCTTGATCACGTCCCCCGCGCGAGCCAGGAGGGGCCCCAGGCCAGCAGCGAAGTCCATGGCGCGCGTGTTGCCAAACACCAGGTCCGCTTCGCTGAAATCGGGAGTCGCTTCTTCCACGATCGCCCCGAGTTCCTCGAAAACGGAAAGCTGCCGTTCCAGATGTTCCACGATTTCGGGCTCCACAGGCACGCCGATGCCAAAGTCGCGGGACCAGCCGATCCGCACGCCGCGCATGTCCGTCTCCATGCTGGAGCGGAAAACCTCAGGATCCAGGCCCTCAGGGTGCGGAACCCGCGGATCCTTGCCTGCCGTGACGGACATGAACAAC
This sequence comes from Arthrobacter sp. LFS091, assembly GCF_047977885.1. NCBI lineage: Bacteria > Bacillati > Actinomycetota > Actinomycetes > Micrococcales > Micrococcaceae > Arthrobacter > Arthrobacter sp. LFS091. The sequence goes on along the minus strand of NZ_JBFPFP010000002.1, from coordinate 46,299 downwards.
GCAATGTCCTCCACGCTCCGGGCCATCGGTCCGGTCCTTCCCAGCCACGCGAAGGCGTTGACATCGGACGGCATGGGGATGACCGCCGTCGACGGCCTGAAACCCACCACGTTGCAGAAGGAAGCCGGGATGCGCAGCGAACCGCCCATGTCGCTGCCGTCGCCGATGCTTTGGACGCGGGAGGCTACGACGGCGGCCACCCCGCCGCTGCTGCCTCCGGCACTCAGGGTTGGTGCGTAGGGATTGGTAGTGGTGCCGAAGAGGTCGTTGAACGTGTGCGAGCCCGCGCCGAACTCGGGAACATTCGACTTCCCTGTGCTGACCACGCCGGCTGCCTTGAGCCGCGCGATGATGAGGTCGTCGGCGTCGGGTACGAAGTCGCGCAAGGCGAGGGAGCCCTGGGTGGTGCGCATCCCGGCGGTGTTGTTCGTGTCCTTGTGCGTCATGGGCAGGCCGTGGAGGGGCGGCAGGTCAGCCCCCGAAGCCGTCAGCTGGTCGGCGCGATGGGCCAACTCCTGGGCGCCGTCGGCGTCCAGGGTCACCACGGCGTTGATCACGGGGTTCACTTCGGCAATGCGGTCCAGGTGATCGGCCAACGCTTCCCGCGCCGAGATTTTCTTCCCCCGGATTGCTGCGGAAAGTTCGACGGCGGACAGCTCGCCAATGGTGTCGGACATGGTGCTCCTTTGCTGGATGTCTACTGCCTGAAAGTGTGCCGGGTCACACCGAGGTAGGGAAGCCGCGATCGAGTGATGGCAAGCTTTGACCGATTCGGCCATTCATGTGGCTGATTCCGTCAGCTATTGTGTGTGATCCGGCTCATAGCAGAAGGTGTTGGTAACCCGCTGGCCGATCTGGTCGGAGGGTAAGGATTAGCCCTACGGCGCCGCATACCGCACAGCGTGGTTCGGTCACGGAGTTGCCGCGGGGCCAACACCCGGAGGTTCCTTTGTTCCAACCCCTGGCACTTCAACCCCTCGCCCCCACTGACTCCACCGACATCATGGCCATCGCCAACAATCCCGTGCTGTGGATCTGCGTGGCCGGCGTCTTCGGCGTCATCATCATCCAATCCGTGATCTTCATGAAAGCGGCCCGACGCGCAGCCCCCTCCGTGGACATGAGTACGCAGGACATCAAAACCTCATTCCGTTCGGGCGCCGTATCGGCCATTGGCCCTTCCCTGGCTGTCTCCCTTGTAGCCATTGCCCTCCTGGGCCTTTTCGGAGCCCCGGCGGTCCTGTCCCGTATCGGCCTGATCGGCTCCGCGGCCTACGACGTTTCGGCCGCCGGCATCGCAGCAGGGTCCATGGGCGCCAAGCTTGGGGACGCCACTTATACGCAAAGTGTCTTCGCCGTCGCGTTCTTCGCCATGAGCATCGGCGGAGCCATGTGGATGCTCGCCACCCTCATTCTGACGCCGCTGCTGCGCAAAGGCGACGCCAAGATCCGCTCCATCAACCCCGCGGCCATGGCCATCGTCCCGGCGGCGGCACTGATCGGAGCTTTCTCCTGCCTGGGGCTCACCGAGTTGCCCAAGTCCGGCATCCATGTGCTGTCCTTCATCGTCTCCGCGGCCGTTATGGGGACCTGCCTCCTGCTGGCCAAGAAGTTGGGCAAGAGCTGGCTGCGGGAGTGGGGTCTCGGGATTTCCATCGTCATCGGCCTGGCCGCCGCTTATCTGGCCGCCGGCGCCTGAGCCGGCCCGCCGCCGTCGTCCTCCACACCGGCACCTGACCCGGGCACGAAAGGAACACCCCATGTCTTCCATCACCTCTGATCCCACCACCACCAGCACCGCCTCCATGGCGGACTTCAACCGCACCACGTCCCGCTGGGGCCAAATCACCATGATCGCCGGCCTGCTGATTTCCGTTGCCGGTCCGCTGTACCTTGTCTTCGCCACCGGCCTCGATATTGGACCGGCGCAGCTCTGGGTCGCTTTTGCGGCCGTCGCTGCAACGTTCGGCATCATCTGGATCGTCGAGCCGCTCACGTACTATCCGATCCTGGGGCCAGCCGCGATGTACCAGGCGTTCATGATCGGCAACATCTCCAACAAGCTCCTGCCAGCCGCGCTGATCGCCCAAACCAACATCGGCGCAAAGCCGGGCAGCAAGCGGGCTGAACTTGCCGCCGTCGTCGCCATCTGCGGCGCCGCGGTAGTCCACCTGACCTCGCTGGCGATCTTTGTTGGGCTCCTGGGCACGTGGTTGATCAGCGTCATCCCGCCTTCGGTTTTGATGGTCACCCGCTTGTATGTGCTGCCCACTGTGCTGGGTGCCGTGCTGGTCCAGGCCTTCGTGTCCATGAAGCAGCCCCGCACCACCGTGTTCGCCCTGCTGGTCTCGGCCGTCGTCGTGTTCGTGGTGTTGCCGCTGGTGCCGTCACTCGCCATGGTTTCCACCGCCATCGCCGTTCTGGGGACCATCCTGTTGGCCTGGTTCTTCCGCAACAAGGCCACCATCGCTGAGGCGAAGCCCATCCACATTGAGTAGCAGCAGCGCACAGAACAGAGCCATCACCCGCGAAGGAAGACAGGACAAATGACAGCCACAGCTACCCTCCCCATGCTCGACGCCAACCAGACAGCCAAGCTCCACGAGTTGTACCGGCACCTCCACGCACACCCGGAGCTGTCCATGCAGGAGTTCGCCACCGCCACCCTGATCGAGGAGCAGCTGGACGGGCTCGGCATCGAGCACTTCCGCTGCGGAGGAACCGGTGTTGTGGGCGTCCTGCGGAACGGCGACGGACCAGTGGTGGCCTTCCGCGCCGACTCCGATGGCCTTCCCATCGAGGAAGCAACCGGCCTCCACTATGCAAGCACGGACACTGGCACGCTTCCGGATGGCACGGTGGTTCCCGTCATGCACGGTTGCGGCCACGACACGCACGTGGCCAGCCTGTTGGGTGCCGCCGAAGTGCTTACAGACAACCGGGACGTCTGGTCAGGAACGCTGGTGCTGATCTTCCAGCCCGGCGAGGAGACTGCAGCCGGCGCGCTTGCCATGCTCGACGACGGACTGTGGGACAAGGCGCCGAAGCCGGAAGTGGTGTTCGGGCAGCACGTCATGCCACGTCCGGTGGGCACTGTCGCGATCTCCAGCGGACCGGTCGCTGCCATGGCCGATTCACTCAGGGTCACCGTACATGGGCAGCAATCACACGGCTCACAGCCGCAGGATTCCATTGATCCGATCGTCATGGCCGCACACATGGTCACCCGGTTGCAGGGGATCGTGTCCCGCGAGATCGACCCGCGGAAGTCCGCCGTCGTCACCGTTGGGACCTTCCATGCCGGCCTTAAGGAGAACATCATTCCGGCCTCGGCCGAGTTCACGCTCAACATTCGCACGTTCGATGAGGACGTCCGTCGCCAGGTCCTTGCCGCGGTCCGTCGCATCGTTACGGCCGAGGCCGCCGCGTCAGGTGCACCCGGGCCGGACATCGAGGAAATGTACCGTTTCCCGCAGTGCTTCAACGACCCCGACGCCGTTCCTCCCGTGCTGGAGGCGCTGCGGCTGGCGTTGGGGGCCGAGTCGGTGGAAATCACTCCTCCGATGATGGGCAGCGAGGACTTCGGGCACCTCGGCACTGCGATCGGTGTTCCGTCGGTGTTTTGGATGTTCGGTGGGACGCCGGTTGCCGGGCTTGAAGGGCCTGTCCCGGTCAACCACTCGCCGTTCTTCGCTCCCGAGCTGGAAGGTTCACTGGCCGGGGGAGTCTCTGCCGCCGTCGCGGTTTTGTTGTCCCGGCTGGGGAACTGAGGGGCGCATGCGCCGGGCTGCCTGCGCATAGTCTGCTGCTCCAACCCAGCCAGCTGCAGGCACGAAAAAGGCGCGCCCGTTCGCTGAGCGCGCCTTTCCCGTGATGTCTTGTCAGTCCTTGAAAGCGTCCTTGACCTTTTCGCCGGCCTGCTTCAGATCGCCCTTGGCTTGGTCAGTCTGGCCCTCAGCCTTCAGGCTTTCGTCGCCGGTGGCGTTGCCTGCAGCTTCCTTGCCCTTGCCGCCTGCCTTTTCGGCAGCGTTCTCAATCTTGTCGCCCAGTCCCATGGTGTTTCCTCCTCTGGTTCGGCAGCCGATCGTGTTCGGCCGCCTCCATACTAAGCAGTCTTAGTATCTGGTTGGCAAGTCTGGTAACTCGAAGCCGCGGTCAATGAAGACCTGCGTCGGGCTACTTGGCGGCTGACATGCCCGGTTGCAGGGTGTATTGCTTGGGCAGCTTCAGGGACCGTTCGGCCATCACGTCCCGCAGCTGGTCCGGGTAGTCGGTGATGACGCCGTCCACGCCGTCGTCCATGAGTTTGCGCATCGTTGGTTTGTCATCGACCGTCCATGGGATGACTTGCATTCCCTTGGCGTGGGCGCGGGTCACCATGTCGGCGTTCACGTAGGGCACGTAGCCAGGGTCTGTGACGGTGCCGTTCTGTGGTGTGCCGTGGACGGGAGAGATAGCGTCGAAGCCGAGGGAAGCGGCAGCGTCCACCAGGTCCCCGCCGAAGTCGTCCGCGTCGATTCCGCCGAGCCAGGGGGATTTGCCCGGTTGTCCGACCTGGAGGAAGTCCTTGTTGGTCAGTGCGACGGTGCGGATGCCGGGCTGGCGTTCCTTCACCAGGCGCAGCGAGCCCCAGTCGAAGCTTTCGATGGAGACGCGTTCTGCCATGTGTGCTTTGTTGATTTCGCGCAGGGCCACCTCGACGAACTGTTCGCGCGGGGCGGTCTCTTCGGGTGCGCCGGCTTCGACCTTGGTTTCGATGTTGAACTTGACCTGGCTGGCCCGGTAACGGTTGGCGAGGTCGAATACTTCGGCGAGGGTGGGCATCTTCGCACCCGGGGAGGGCTGTTGGCCGGGGAACTGGGGCAGTGTCTGGGAGCCGCAGTCCAGGCTGCGGACCTGGTCGAAGGTGAGGTCCTTGATGTACTTGCCGACGTACGGGTAGGACGGGTCACCCGGGGTGACGGGTGCGGTGTCTTTGCATTTCTGGCCGCTGATCTTCCGGTCGTGGGTGATGACCTCCCGGCCGTCCTTGGTGATCTGCAGGTCCATCTCCAGGGTGGACACGCCGGTCTCGATGCCCTTGGCGAAAGAGGCGAGCGTGGATTCGACGGTCAGGCCGATGCCGCCGCGGTGCGCTTGCAGGTCAAAGTGGTTGTCGGTGCCGTGGGGGTTGGTGTCCGAGGCGTGGGCCGGGAGGGATGTTCCCAGGGCGAGGCCGGCGGTAATGGCGGCCGCGGTCAGCAGCTTCGTGTATTTCATGGGTTCTCCAAAGTGGGTCGGGTGGCGCCTAGTTGCGCTTGTTGTCGTGGCCTTTGTGGGTGATGTTGGCGATGGCGCCGGTCTGTTCGTTGAGCAGGACGTTGTCGTTGCGTTCGTGGTGGAAGTTGAACATGGCGTTCATGGTTCCGGCGGCGGCGTCCGCTGAGGCGTCGCCGATCTGGCCGGTATGCCAGTTGTCTTCGATAAAGCGCAGGATCGAGGCCTGGTCGGTTTCGTTGTGGTCCACGAAGTTTTTCTTGGCATAGGGGGAGATGACTACGAGCGGTTGGCGCGGGCCGGGGCCGCAGCGGTCAGCGTACCCGCCGGCGATGGGGACGCCGTTGGCCGCGGCGTTCTGGCACCAGGCGGCGTCGTCGGGGCTGTTGGAGGCGTTCTTGGGCTGGGCGGCGACGTGGTCGTACCAGCCGTCGGAGTCGTCGTAGGCGAGAACGACGGCGGTGCTGTCCCAGTTTTTGGACTGCTGGATCTCGTTGACGGTCTTGGTGATGAAGTTCTGCTCATCGACCGTGTCTGAGTATGAGGCGTGGCCGTCCTGGTAGTTGGAGGCTTTCAGGAAGGACACGGCGGGCATGTTGTCGCTGTTGACGACCTTGGTGAAGTCGGTGAGGTCGTATTGGTGGTTCGCCTGGCCGTTGTGCCCGATTTCCGCGTCGGAGGCTGGGGCCAGGTGGTGGGGGTTGGCAGTGGAGGCGTAGTACTGGAAGGGCTGGTGGTGGGGGTTGTAGTCCGTGCTGGAGACTCCGGCGACGTTGTTATGGGTGCTCTTGCAGGCAGCGGGCGTCGTTGCGGTTGCCGCGGCGGTGGGTGCGAAGCCGCCCTGGAACCAGCCCCAGGACACGCCCTGGTCGTTGAGCAGGTCGCCGATGTTCTTGCCGGTCATGCCGGCGAGGTTGCTGGTCTTGGCGTGGCTGTTGTTGGAGCAGTCGTCGTAGACCGGGTCCGGGTCATTGATCATGGTCCCGACGCCGTTGGAGTCGGGGACGCGGACCGTGTAGTCGCTGGCGGTGGGGTTCACAGGCTGGCCGGCTGCCGTGAATTCCTTGACACCGTGGGTCTGGCCGGAGACCAGGTTCAGCGCGCCGGGGGTGGAAGGCCCGAAGACGGTGCTGAAGTGGTTGTCGCTCATGGCGTAGTTCTGGGCGTAGTTCCAGATTCCGGTGACGGTGTTGCCGTCGTAGTAGTCCATGGTCAGCCCGGGGCGCCCGTACTGGTTCGGTGCACATGCATCCTTGCTGGTGAACTCCACGAACTTATCCATCAGCCCGCCGTTGTACGCCTTCTGTTCGGCGGTGTACTCGTGGTCCTGGTCGCAGGTGACAGCCTGCATCGGGGACAGCCGCGCCGGTTGGACCGAGTTGGGGTTGTTCGGAGCCAGCAGGCCAGCCTTGGCGAGAGTATTGATTTCCTTCGGTGTGTCCTCGGATGCCTTAAATGCGGCAGCCGGTGTGCCGGAGCCCTGCTGGGCCTCGCCCGGAATGTTCGCCGCGTTGGGGTACGTCGCGAAGTAGTGGTCAAAGGAGACGTTCTCCTGGAAGAGCACCACCACATGTTTGATAGGCGTGGCGGTATCGCCCTGGGCTTCAAGGGCGGTGGCCGGGGCCACGCCGAATCCGACCAGTCCGGCCGCTAGGGCTGAGGCGGCGAGGGCGGCCGCGCCGGTCGCGGCGGCCACTCGTTTGCGGGTAACGGGTGCCTGAATAGGCATGGGGTATCCAATCGTTCAGTTTGGGTGTGGGTTGCCGCGGGGCGGCGGGTCTTGGGGGTGTTACTTGGCGGGCGCGACGTCGGCTTCGTAGGTGAGGATTTCGGTGCCGTTGCCTTCTTCGCCGTTGTCCGGGGCGACCTTCATGGTGAGGTGGCTCCCGTCGGCGGTCATCTTGAACGGGTTGCGGGTGGCCACGTGCCCGGCGGTGGACCATTTCTGGAACGGCACCTCGCGGGATACCTCGTGGGATTTGAGGTCAATCATGGCCATGCCGCCAAGTTCGTAGGTTGCCGTGGTGCCGCCGGCAGCGGGGGTCTGCGGGAGGTTGGTTACCCCGGCGCAGAGCATTTTGGCGTTGGGGACGTACTGGCAGTCCTGGTAGTCGATGAAGTAGTTCGGGTTCTCCCAAGTGGACAGTTCCTTGCCCTGGAGGTCCCATTCGGCGAACCGGCGCGAGCCCCAGGTGTTGCCGACCAGGTGGCCGGTCTGCTTGTCCAGGACGATGCCACCGAAGTGGTCTTTGACCTCGAACTGCTTGTGCACAGCCAGGGTCGTGGCGTCGACCTTGTAGATGATGGCGCTGCTGTTGGGTCGGTATTGGGCGACGGGAACCCAAACATTGGTTCCGTCAAAGTCGATGCCGCCGGGGTGGTACATGTCGCCCTCGCCCAGGATGATGTCTTGTTGCAGGTTCCCGGACCGGTCCATGACGAACAGGTGGCCGATGCCCTTGCCAGGGGTGCGGTCGTAACCGTCCTGCGGTGCCGTGTATTTGACGGTGGGTTCCGTGATCTGCACGGCAGAGAGGAAGATGTGGTCCTGGGTGTAGGCAATTCCTTCGGTGTGATAGGTCGGGAAGTTCAGCTTCAACTTGGAGGTCTGCTGCCAGGCGGTGTTTCGGTCGACGTGGTTGAAGGCGTCGGCCAGTGCGGTATCCGTTTCGTGGTGGGTTCCGGTTTCCGCGGGGCTTGCGCCCTTGCCCGGTTCATTGGCCTGCGCTGCCGTGGTGCTGGCGATCGCCGCTGCGGCAAGTATCAGGGACGCGACCGTTGTGATGGCGCGCCGGGTGGTTTTGGAGCTCATGGGGGCCTCTTAAGGTTGGGGTCTCAACAGGAACTCCAAAGTTACTTATGGGTAATTAACCGGAAGTGGCGCGATGGTGAACAGCGCCCATCTGAAGGGTGGAACCACGGCGGTACGGGCACGTGCGAGGTCGCTCCACGTCAGGCTTACGGGCCTTAAGCAGCAAAAAGCCCCGGCCAGTCCTAAAGTAAGGGCTGGCCGGGGCTTGCTCAGAGCTTCCTATCAGAATCGAACTGATGACCTTTTCATTACGAGTGAAACGCTCTACCGACTGAGCTAAGGAAGCACCGCGTTCATCACCGGTTTCCCGGGCGATCACGCAAGACATAACTGTAATAGAGGCAGCGCGCCCGGGTCAAAACGAGGGCGGCGGCGGCCGTTGCGGGGATGTTCACCCGCATGTCGGGCCGGGTTCAGGCTGCGGTCTCCCGGCGGCCTGAAGCTGGGGAACCAACCGTGCCACGCACACAAGCCGAAGGAGCCGCCCAATGACCGGGGACGCATTGATCACGGACGCCAGCCACACACCCAACAGGCTGCGGCTCGCGGTGGTGGACATGGTGGGCACCACCATCACCGACGACGGCCGTACGGAGCGGGCCATGTCCCGGGCACTAGTGGAACATGGCATAGAACCCGGCAGCAGCCGGTTCGAGAGCATGCTTGGTTACGCCCGCGACACTATGGGATTCTCGAAAATGACGGTATTCAGCCACCTTTTTGAGGATGCAGCCACCGCAGAGAGCGCCAACAAGGTCTTCGAGAAGGCCTACGACGAGATGATCGACGACGGCGGCGTACGCGCCATTCCGGGGGCGGAGGACGCCATCCTGTGGATGCGTGAATCCGGCATGCAGATCTGCCTTGCCACCGGCTTTGGCCGCCACACGCAGAATACCGTGCTTGAATCGCTCGGCTGGATGGGGCTCGCGGATCTTAGCCTGTGCCCCGCGGACGCCGGACGGGGCCGACCCTACCCGGACATGATCCTGACGGCCGTGCTCGCGTTGGATCTCGACGATGTCCGGGAGGTGGCCGTAGTCGGGGACACGAGTTCGGACATGGTGTCGGGCGTACGTTCAGGGGCGTCGCTCATCGCCGGCGTGCTGACCGGCTCGCATTCGGAGGCCACCCTGCGCGCTGCCGGCGCAACCGCCGTGGTGGACTCCATCAAGCAGCTCCCGCTCCTGGTGGAAAAGCGCGAAGCCAGGCACCTCTAGCATTTCAGGCCATCCTGCGGCAGCTTCCCGTCGACAAAGTAGTCGTCGACGGCGTTGCTGACGCAGGTGTTGCTGCGGCCGTAGGCGGTGTGCCCCTCACCTTCCCATGTGACCAGGGATGCGGTTCCCAGCTGTTTGCGCAACGACTCGGACCATTCCAGGGGAGTTGCGGGGTCGCCGGTTGTGCCTACCACCACGATTGGTGCGGATCCCTTGTACTCCACAGGTGCCGGTGTCCGTGTGTGCGGGTACGGCCAGTCCCTGCAGTTGACACCGCCATAAGCGAAGAAGGAACCGAACGTGGGGGAGTCCAGCTTGAGCTGGGCTTCCTCTGCCCGCATTGCGGCGGGATCACTGACCATGGGGTAGTCCAGGCAGTTGATGGCTTGGAACGCGAGGGCGGAGTTGGAACTGTAGGTGCCGTTGGCTTCGCGGTCCGCTCCCAGATCTGCGAGCCGCATCATGGGGGAAGCGTCGCCGGAAAACGCAGCGTCAAGTGCCTGGGTGAGGGCTGGCCAGCTTTGGTCGTTGTACAACGGCAGGATCAGGCCATTGACAAAGTCGTTGCTGGTCACCAGGCGGCCGTCCTTCGCCGTTTGCGGGTTTTGGTCCACGGCGTTGATGAGGTCCCTGATCTCCTGGACGCCGTTGTCCACGGACCCGCTGAGCGGGCACGAGTTTTGCTGCTGGCAGTTGGCCACGTAGGTGTGGATGGCCCGTTCGAAGGCCTTTGCCTGTCCCGCAGTCAAGGCTTCATTGCTGATGGAGGGATCCACGGCCCCGTCCAGGACCAGGCGACCCACGTTGTCCGGGAAGAGCGAGGCGTAGGTGGACCCAAGGAAAGTCCCGTAGGAGAAGCCCAGGTAGTTCAGCTTCGCATCGTTCATGACAGCGCGCAGGACATCCAGGTCCTTGGCAGCACTCACGGTGTCTATGTGGCCCAGGACCGCGCCGGTTTGCTGGGAACACTGCTGTGCCAACGTCTTGTTGAAGGCAAAAGCGGCTTCAAGTCCTTGGTCAGTGTCTTTCCTGAAGACCTTCGCGCGGGCAGCATCCCGTTCGGCATCGGTCATGCAGGTCACGGGGGCTGAACGGCCCACGCCCCTCGGATCGAAGCCCACCACGTCAAAGTTGGCGCGGAGCTTTTCCGTCAGGAGGGTCTTGCCTGCGTCCTTCACGAAGTCCACACCGGAGCCGCCCGGTCCGCCAGGATTCACAAGGACGGTGCCTTGCTTGTTGCTGGTGCTGGGCAGCTTGATGATGGACAGCGAGATATCGCCGGCGTCGGGGTTTGCGTAGTCCAAGGGCACCTGGACTTTGCCGCAGTGGAATCCGTCCTCGCATGAACTCCACTCCACGGACTGGGAGTAGAACTTCTCCAAACCCTTGGGAGCCGAAGCGGCGATGGACGGGTCCACCGTGCTGGTGGACGGCTTGGCCGTGGGGGTGGGCATGAACGGAAGGGTGCAGGCGCTCAGTACCAGCAAGGAAGCGAGAGCGACGCACAGCGCTGCGAACCGGCGTGGTGCGGACTTCATGGATTCTCCTATTGCTGGATGAGGCTGGTAGCCATGGACTCGACGGCCAACAGCGGGGCCACGTTGGTGGTGGTGATGCGGACACGTGCTTTGTTGATGGCGTCCATCCGGGCAAGGGTGGTTTCCGGGGTTGAACGACCGGCGTACTCTTCCAGCTCGCCCTTGAGCTCAACGTTGACCAGCTCCACGGCGTTCCCCAACTGGATGATCAGCACGTCCCGGTAGAAGGACAGCAAATCCGTCAAAGTGCGGTCCAGCGAGTCCGTGATGGAGCGCTTGGCGCGCCGCTTCTGGTCATCCTCAAGCTGTTTTACCTGGCTGCGCATGGAGGGCGGCAGCGTTCCGGATTCCGGGGCGCCAAGGCTAGCGAGCAGGGCAATCTTCTCTGCCGCGTCGCGTTCGTCATTGGAGCTGTTCGCTTCGTCGGTGGCGATCTTCACAAGTTTCTCGGCCATCATCACGGCAGCCGTGACGCCCCGGAGCCCCAAGGGAATCCGGACGGTTTCCAAACGACGCTCCCTGGCGTCGGCGTCACGGGCCAGACGTCTGGCGATACCGATGTGGCTTTGCGCAGCACGCGCAGCACGGTCCGCAAGTTGGCGATCAACGCCGTCGCGCCTTACCAGGAGGTCCGCGACATCGGAGGCCGGCGGGAGCCGCAGGCTCACCGGACGGCATCGCGACCGGATAGTGACCAGGACATCGGCCGGCGAAGGGGCACACAGCATCCAGATGGTGCGTGGCGTGGGTTCCTCGATGGCCTTGAGCAACACGTTGGTGGTGCGCTCCGCCATGCGGTCCGCATCCTCCACCACAATGATCCGCCAACGGCCCGTGGCTGGCCGGTCTCCGGCCTTGGACACGAGTTCGCGGGCTTCGTCGATAGTAATGGTGACTTTTTCGGTCCGCACGAACGTCACATCCGAGTGCGTCTCGCCCAGAATCGTGTGGCAGGCCGCGCATTCGCCGCAGCCGCGACGGGTGACGTCGTCCTGCTCGCAGTTCAGGGCAGCAGCGAACGCTTTGGCTGCATTGGAACGGCCGGACCCGGGAGGACCGGTGAACAGCCAGGCATGCGTGAGGCCGGTTTCGCCCTGCGCCGCCTGCTTCAGCTGCGCCACGACGGGCGCCTGCCCCTGGAGGTCGTCCCAGACACTCACGGACGCACGTCCGAAACAGGCACGTCCGAAACAGGCACGTCCGGAACGTGGCCAGCCAACAACGACTCCACCCGGTCCAGGATCCTGGCGGTCAGCGACTCGATGTCCGCGTTCGCCGGCAGTACCAGGTAGCTTGACGGGTCCGCCGCTGCCCGGTCCAGGAACGCGTGGCGGATAGTGGAGTGGAAGTGGTCAGGTTCCGACTCCAGCCGGTCCTCGGCGGCGTCTCCTGCGGTGCGGCGCTGGCGGCCGGCGGCGGGATCGACGTCGAGCAGTATTGTCAGGTCCGGATGCAGCCCTTCAGTAGCCCATTCATTAAGGGTCAAAACGCCTTCGGCGCCCAAACCGCGGCCAGCGCCCTGATAGGCAACCGACGAATCGACGTAGCGGTCCGTGATGACCACCGTCCCCTCGGCAAGGGCCGGCCGGATGACCTGGCTGGCGTGTGCGGCGCGGGCTGCGGCAAACATGAGGGCTTCGGTGCGCGCATCGATGGTGCCGTGTCCGTGGTCCAGGACCAGGGAGCGAAGTTTCTCGCCAATGGGAGTGCCGCCGGGTTCGCGGGTTCGCAGCACGGAAAGTCCGCGTGACTCAAGGGCGTCAGAGAGCCGGGCGGCCTGCGTGGACTTGCCCGCTCCGTCCCCGCCTTCGAAGGCGATAAAAAGACCTGCTCTCGGAATACTCACGCGTCTAGCCTACCGAGCTTCACTGACATCAAGGCGCGTAACGCCTTTCATCCACAGCCTTGGCCGCGGCTACGCTAAAACCATGAGCCTTTCCGATCAGCGCGCTGCCGAATTGTCCCCGGAAACCGTTGTGGTGGCTGCTGGCCGCCCGGAGCGTGCCCATGATGAGCCCGTGAATCCGCCCATCGTCCTTTCCTCCACATACTTCGGTACCGGCTCCCTGAACGACGGGGACCGCGGCTACGGACGCTACGCCAACCCCACGTGGGACCCTTTCGAGGATGCCTTGGCGAAGCTCGAGGGCGCATCCCTTCCCGGCCTGCTCTACGCGTCCGGCCTGGCAGCCGTCAGTTCGGCGCTTTCGCTGGTTCCGGCCGGCGGCGTAGTGGTCATGCCTTCACACAGCTACTCGGGCTCATTGGTGATGGCCACCGAGTTGGCGGAGAAGGGTTTCCTGGAGCTGCGGACCGTTGATATCACGGACACGGACGCTGTCAAGGCCCTGATCAGCCCCGAGGAGGGCAAGAAAGCCGACCTCCTCTGGCTTGAGAGCCCCACCAACCCCATGCTCGGCATCGCCGACATCCGCGCCCTCACTGACGCTGCACACGCCGTGGGCGCCCTCGTCGTCACGGACAACACCTTTTCGACGCCCTTGGTGCAGCAGCCGCTGAGCCTGGGCTCCGACGTCGTCCTCCACTCGGTAACCAAGTACCTCGCCGGGCATTCCGACGTCGTCCTCGGTGCGTTGGTGACGTCCAACCCGGAACTGCGGGCCACGCTGCTGCACCACCGGATCATCCACGGCGGCATCGCCGGACCCTTTGAAGCATGGCTGGCCCTGCGGGGCCTGCGTACGCTGGCGCTGCGGATCGAACGTTCGCAAGCCTCGGCGGCCACGCTCGCCGAACGCCTCAGCACCCACCCACGCGTGGAAACCATCCGTTTCCCCGGTCTGGCCACCGATCCAGGCCACCAGCGTGCCAAGGATCAGATGAAGGGCTTCGGTTCCATCCTGTGTATCCAGATCGCCGGTGACCACCACCGAAGCGGCGCTGAGGCCGCGGACGAACTGGTCCGGGGCCTGCAGCTTTGGCTCCCCGCCACCTCGTTGGGTGGGGTGGAGTCCCTTATAGAACGTCGACGCCGGCACGCGGCTGAGCCGGTCAGCGTTCCGGAGAACCTGGTCCGGTTGAGTGTCGGGATCGAAAGTGTCGAAGACCTCTGGTCGGACCTGGACCAAGCGCTGAAGTCTTTGGACAGCTAGGCTAAAGGGCGTGGACGGAAAATTCTTGATCGCTATTGTCACCAACGCGGTCTACTTCATTTTGGGATTGGTGGCCCTCGCCCTTGAAGTGTGGGCTTTCGCGGACTGCCTGCGGCACCGGCCCACGCTGTTCGTGGCCGCGTCCAAGCGCACCAAGACGTTCTGGCTGGCCCTTACAGGTGTCGCTTTCGCCATCGGCGCGTTGACGGTCTTCACTGGAGGCAACGGGCTTGGCCTGTTCGGCATCGCTGCCGTGACCGCAGCCTCCGTCTACCTCGCCGACGTCCGTCCCGCGCTCAAGGAAGCCGGCAGCGGCGGCAACCGCAACGTCGGACCATACGGCCCCTGGTAAACAGCGTTATTTCGGCGCCACCGCGTCCCAAGCGACGGTAAGTTCGCCAAGGCGCCACCGGGCTGGCCCGTCCTGAAGCGGCCACCCGGCGTCGCGCAGTGAACGGCACATAGCCGTCCAGCGCTGCCGGTTCCCGAACGACGCCAGGGGAGCCGCCTCCAGCCACGCCTTGTCCATGGCCTGCAGGAAAGCATGGACCGGTTCGCCGGGCACGTTGCGGTGAATCAGTGCCTTGGGAAGCCGTTCAGCTACCTCCGAGGGCAATTCGAAACTCCCGAACCGCACGGAAAAGCTCAAGCTCAACGGTCGCTCCGGATCCAGCGCCACCCACGTGACGCGCCTGCCGATTTCATCGCACGTTCCATCAATGAACAGGCCCCCGGGGGCCAACCGGGACTGCACCAAGGCCCAGATGTCTTTGACGTCGGCCTCCTCGTATTGCCGCAGCACGTTGAAGGCCCGGACCAACACTGGATTGCCGGGCACGGGGAGCTCGAAGCCGCCCACGTGGAAGCTCAGCCCTGGCCGTTCGAGGGCCTTAGCGATCCGCACCCGCACCGGTTCGATCTCGATCCCGCAGACCCGCACATCCGGGCGGACGGCCTGGAGCCGTTCAAAAAGCTCGACGGCGGTGGTCGGCGAAGCGCCGTAGCCCAGGTCCACCACCAAGGGCTCGACGGCGGCGCGCAGCCGCCACGCCTGTGGCCCGGCCAGCCAACGATCCAGGCGGCGCATCCGGTTGGGGTTGGTGGTGCCACGGGTGATGTTGCCAACGGGTTTCCCGCCCCGACTCCGGGGAGAGCCCACCCGTTCCGCTTTTTGCACCACGGCCAACACTTTATCGGGTCCGATGCCCGCCCCAAGCGTGTAACGGGTGCGCATGCCGTAACGCCCGGCACGGCACCGGACCCCTCGGCTAGGATAAAAACCATGACTTACAAGCTGATTCTGCTGCGCCACGGCCACAGCGACTGGAACGCCAAGAACCTGTTCACCGGTTGGGTGGACGTTGACCTGAACGACCAAGGCCGCAAAGAAGCAGTACGCGGTGGGGAACTCCTGGTTGAGAACAACATCCTCCCGGATATCCTCTACACCTCGCTCCTGAAGCGCGCCATCAACACCGCCAACATGGCACTGGACAAGGCCGACCGCGGTTGGATCCCCGTCAAGCGCGACTGGCGCCTCAACGAACGCCACTACGGTGCCCTCCAGGGCAAGGACAAGGCCCAGACGCTGGCCGAGTTCGGTGAAGAGCAGTTCATGGAATGGCGCCGCAGCTACGACACCCCGCCGCCGCCCCTGTCCGACGACAGCGAATTCTCCCAGGCCCACGACCCCCGCTACGCGGACCTCGGCGACGCGCTGCCGCGCACCGAGTGCCTCAAGGACGTCCTTGTGCGCCTCCTCCCGTACTGGGAATCGGACATCAAGGAAGACCTCAAGGCCGGCAAGACCGTCCTGGTCACCGCACACGGCAACTCCCTGCGCGCACTGGTCAAGCACCTGGACGGCATCAGCGACGAAGCCATTGCCGGGCTGAACATCCCCACGGGCATCCCGCTGGTATACGAACTGGACGAGGACTTCCAGCCCATCACCCCGGGCGGAACCTACCTCGACCCCGAAGCAGCAGCCCAGGCCATCCTCGCGGTGGCCAACCAGGGCAAAAAATAAGGCTTCGCGGTTCTTCGCCGCGCCGCAAAACGACGGCGGCCGGTTACCTTTCCGAGAAAGGTGACCGGCCGCCGTCGTATTTTCAGTTGTAAGGCTAGAAGCCCTCGGGCTGCCATTCGCCCGTCACCAGGTAGGTGACCTTCCGGGCGACGGAAACGCCGTGATCAGCGAAGCGCTCGAAGTAGCGGCTGGCCAAGGCAACGTCCACGGTGGTGGACGGGCTTTCAGTCCAGTCCGGGGAAGCGATCGCCTTGAAGACGCTGAGGTGGAGGTCGTCCACGGCGATGTTGATCTTCAGGATGTCGCGGGCAACCTCAAGATCGCGGGTTTCGAGAAGCTCGATGACCTTCGCGGTGATCTCAATGTCGTGCTGCGCCATGGCCTTGAAGGTTTGGGTCATTGACGCGGGGATGACCGTTGCCGGGTAACGGAGGCGTGCCAGCTGGGCTACGTGGCGGGCGAGGTCGCCCATGCGCTCCAGCGAAGCGCTCATGCGAAGCGAACCGACGATCATGCGGAGGTCGCTGGCCACGGGACCCTGCAACGCCAGGATGTCGATGGCGCGCTCGTCGAGGCTGTTCTGCAGGAAGTCGATGCGGGCGTCCGCTGCGATAACGTCCTGGGCCAGATCCACGTCGGCGCCTTCGAAGGATGTTGTGGCCTTCGTGATTGCTTCGTGAACCAGCTTGGAGATCTCGATGAGGTCGTCACCTACCTGGGTAAGTTCCGCCTGAAAAACCTTGCGCACTAAGGCGTCCTTTCCTTGGAGATCCCGTTCCCATGATGGGGGCCGGATCTCAAAACCATTGACAGTCCAACCAGTAACTGTGTCAGGGGTCAGTGAACTGTTCGGCACCTTTAGATGAACGTTAGTTGAACCGTCCGCGTTTGGCCCCGGATCCATGCTCGGCCGTGTTTCAACAGCATAAGCTGGACCCGTGGATCCATTGCTCATAGGTGTCGTCGCAGGCCTCGTTGGCCTGTCATTGGGCGTCTTTGGCATGCTCGCATTCAAGATCAGCGAACGCCAGCGGAGCATTGTCGACCTCGACGTCACTGAACCCCTGCTTCCTGAAGGCGCAGCGGAAGTCCTTGCCGTCGTCGGGCGTGCCTTCGTGGTGGTCGACGCCATTGATGGCGTGGTCCGCGCAAGTCCCGCCGCCTACGCCTACGGCCTGGTCCGCGGCCACACCGTGGTGCACAAGCAACTTCTGGACATGACCGCGAAGGTCCGCCGCGATGGCGTGATCCTGGAGGAACAGTACGAGCTTCCGCGTGGCCCGCTGGGCAAGGGCACCATCGTGGTCCAGGTCCGCGCTGCCATGCTCGGCTGGGAATACATCGTGCTCCTGGCCGACGACCGCACCGAGATCACCCGCACGGAGGAGATCCGGAACGACTTCGTGGCCAACGTCTCCCACGAACTCAAGACGCCCGTGGGGGCCATTTCGTTGCTTGCCGAGGCACTGGAAGCCTCGCCCGACGACGAAGAAGCGGTGCGGCGTTTTGCCAAGCGCATGCACAAGGAATCCGGCAGGCTCGCGGCCCTGGTCCAGGACATCATTGAACTGTCCCGCCTGCAGGGCGCCAACGTGGCCCAGCAAGGGCACGCTGTGGACATCAACACAGTCATCAACGAAGCCGTGGACCGCTCGCAGCTCCCAGCCGAAAGCAAGAACATCCAGATCGTGGTGGGTGGCCATTCCGAGTCCCTGGTTTTCGGTGACCGCGACCTCCTGGTGACGGCCCTGCGGAACCTGATCGACAACGCGATCCGCTATTCGCCCGAGAACACGCGGGTCGGCGTCGGCGTCAGGACCCGTGAAGGCGTCGTGGCCATTTCCGTCACGGACCAGGGCGAGGGCCTGACTCCCGAGGACCAGGAACGCGTCTTCGAGCGCTTCTACCGCGTGGACGCCGCGCGTTCCAGGCACACCGGCGGTACGGGCCTTGGCCTCAGCATCGTCAAGCACGTGGTCTCCAACCATGGCGGCGAGGTGACCGTTTGGTCCCAGCCCGGCCAGGGTTCCACGTTCACTGTCCGCCTGCCGGAGATGGAGGGCCAGGACGACGACGCCGGCCTGCCGCCAACGGCGCACGAACTTCCGGCGGCCGCGGCCGCCGTCGAACCCCATCACGCGAGCCAAAACGCGAGTGAAAAAACGGGCACCAGCGGTGCCCAAGAGCAAGGAGCCAGCGCTTGAGCCGGATTTTGATAGTTGAGGACGAGGAGTCCTTTAGCGATCCCCTTTCCTACTTGCTGGGCAAGGAGGGTTTCGACGTTGAGGTAGTGGACAACGGCAGCGACGCTTTGGTGGAGTTCGATCGGAATGGTGCCGACCTGGTGCTCCTTGACCTCCAGCTGCCGGGCACTCCGGGCACCGAAGTCTGCCGCCAACTGCGTCAACGCTCCAGCGTTCCTGTGATCATGCTGACCGCCAAGGACTCGGAGATCGACAAGGTAGTGGGCCTGGAACTCGGCGCCGACGATTACGTCACCAAGCCTTATTCCTCCCGTGAGCTTGTAGCCAGGGTCCGCGCCGTCCTTCGCCGCCAAGGGGAACCGGAGGAGCTGATCACGTCCACCGTGCAGGCCGGTCCTGTCCGCATGGACATCGAGCGCCACGTGGTGAGCGTGAACGGCGAGCAGGTGTCCCTGCCGCTGAAGGAGTTTGAGCTGCTGGAAATGCTGCTCCGGAACTCCGGCAGGGTCCTGACGCGTGGCCAATTGATCGACCGCGTTTGGGGTTCGGACTACGTGGGGGACACCAAGACCCTGGACGTCCACGTCAAGCGGCTACGCAGCAAGATCGAGCCGGATCCCTCGCTGCCGCGCTACCTGGTGACTGTGCGGGGCCTGGGCTACAAGTTCGAGCCGTAAGCCTTCGCCCCCGCATAGGCGCGTTGGCGGGTAAAAAACAAAAGGAAGGGTTCCGCCGCGGCGGAACCCTTCCTTTTGTTGTATGGCTTTCGTGTGCCGCCTGCTAGTGGCCGGCTGCTGCCGACTCCGTGGAGGTAGCAGTGGTGGACGGCGTGGCCGATCCGGACGGCGAAGGCGTTGCCGAGCTGGACGGAAGGTACTTCTTGTATTCGGGAAGCGTGCCGTTGACAACAGGAATGTTGATCTGGGCGGAGTCGGAACCGCTGCGGACCGTGACCTTCGCCAGGCCGCCGGGTGCAGCGCCGGCCGTGCTGAGTACGGCAGCGTCGCTTTCCTCGTTCAGGTAGGTCTCCGACTTTGCCTTGACGGGGATTTCCGTCTGGGCGCCGTCCGCTCCGCTGATGGTCAGCGTTGCGTCGGAGTTGGACTGGTTGAATACGGCACCGATGACTCGGCCGGATTCCTTCTCGCCCGAAGCAACAATCAGCATGTTGCGCAGCTGCAGCTTGCCGAGATCAGCTTTGATCCCGTCCGATGCCGAGTACTGGTGGGTAGTCTGCTGGGCGTTGACGAATCCGCAGCCGGTGACGGACAGAAGACCGACGCCGATTGCAGCCGCCGCAATTGCCAGCTTGCCGCGCTGGACAGGGTTCATCGCAGTATTGCGCACGACACCTACTCCTCAAGAGTCATTGGAACACTTTTCAGCCATAGCCTATCGGCAAACCCGTCGAAATAAGGATTCGGGGAGCGTATGTGGCGCAGTCAACGGGAACGATTTGTCCGACAGCTTCCCTGCTCGATGCATCTTTCCTTGATTACGTCAAGAGGTTGGACGAATCCCTTTTGGGCCTCTTTCCCAGTATTGGCGCGGCTGGAGAGCCCATCCGATGCCAGTCGTATGCCTTAATCGTGATAGACTAATCTGCGGGAAAGGGGAAAGTCCACATGGTTTTTGAGGTCGGCGAGACAGTAGTTTACCCTCACCACGGTGCAGCAAAAATTGAGGAAATCAAGATGCGCACCATCAAGGGCGAAGAGAAGATGTATCTCAAGCTCAAGGTGGCTCAGGGTGATCTGACCATTGAAGTTCCAGCAGAGAACGTTGACCTTGTTGGGGTCCGGGACGTAGTGGGCAAAGAAGGCTTGGAGCACGTTTTTGACGTTCTCCGCGCCGAGTTCACTGAAGAGCCTACCAACTGGTCACGTCGTTACAAGGCGAACCTGGAGAAGCTTGCTTCGGGCGATGTCATCAAGGTGGCAGAGGTCGTTCGCGATCTTTGGCGTCGTGATCACGATCGCGGCCTTTCCGCAGGCGAGAAGCGCATGCTGGCCAAGGCGCGGCAGATTCTGATTTCAGAACTGGCCCTGGCTGAGAAGACGGATGAAGAGAAGGCTGCAAGCGTTCTTGACGAGGTCTTGGCTTCCTAAGAATTGAGCCCCGGTGGTGCGAAAGCGCCGCCGGGTTTCTTTTTGCCCAAAAACGTGGCCGCCGTTCCACGGAACCCGCCCGCCATGTGGGTATTCCAGCCAGAATGCGCATAACCTTGGGCGCATGACTCATCCTTCCAAGCGCGCCGTTACGGCCGTGATCGTGGTGGCAGCCGGTTCCGGCGAACGCCTCGGATACGGCATGCCCAAAGCCCAGGTTCCGCTGGGCGGGGAAACCATCCTGATGCACGCCCTGCGTGGCGTGGTGGCATCCGACGTCGCACGCCAGGTCTGCATCGCCGTGCCCCAGGGCGACACTGCCCTCCGCGCGCTGATCGCCGAATTCACCGTTGACCTCGTTGACGGTGGCCCTGAAATTTCGGTCGTCGACGGCGGATCGACCCGCGCCGACTCCGTCCGCGCCGCTTTGGCTGCCTTGGAAGACGGGACCGAGTTCGTCCTCGTGCACGATGCCGCGCGCGCCCTGGCCCCGGAGCGCGTCTTCGAGCGGGTGTCCGAAGCCTTGGCCGCAGGCGCTAAAGCCGTCATCCCCACAATGCCCGTGGTCGACACGATCAAGACTGTCGCCGGGACCGACGGGGCGGATGCCTTGATCGCCCCTGAATTGGTCACCGGCACGGCTCCCCGCGAAGAGCTCCGCGCCGTACAGACCCCGCAGGGCTTTGAACTGGCTACGTTGCTCCGCGCCCACGAGGCTGCCGGGCTCTTCGACGGGAAGCAGGCCGCGGCCGTCACCGACGACGCCATGCTCGTCGAACTCCTGGGCGTCCCCGTTCATGCCGTTCGCGGGGCCAGCCAATCACTGAAAATCACGACGCCGCTGGACCTCATCATCGCTGAAGGTCTCCTCGAGGGTCCCTTGGGCATCCGGTGGGTGGAGGGATAGTGGCTGCCGAGAACATGCTGCTGCCCCGGACCGGCATCGGCATCGATGTCCACGCCTTTGCCCCCGACGACGACCCCCAGCCGCTCTGGTTGGGCGGGCTCCTTTGGGAAGGTGAGCAAGGGCTGTCCGGCCATTCCGACGGCGATTGCGTCGCCCACGCAGCTGCGGACGCGCTCTTCTCCGCCTGTGGCATCGGCGACCTCGGAACGCACTTCGGCACGGACCGCCCCGAGTACGCCGGGGCGTCGGGGGTCAAGCTTCTCGGGGAGGCCGCGCGGATCGTGCGCGAGGCGGGCTTCGAAATCGGCAACGTCGCCGTCCAATTCGTCGCCAACCGACCAAAGTTCGGCCCCCGGCGCGAGGAGTCCCAACGGGTCCTGAGCCAGGCCGCCAACGCTCCGGTCAGCGTCACCGCTACCACCAGCGACGGTCTTGGTTTCACCGGACGCGGCGAAGGTATCTCCGCCGTCGCCACGGCCCTCGTCTACCCGGCTGCCAGCCCCCACCCGGGACCCGCGAAAGGTGCGCCGCATGCCTAAGCCACCTACCGGCGTCGTACGTCCCGCGGTGCTGCTGTCCGCAGGGCTTGCCGCCGCGCTCCTGCTGGGCGGCTGTGCAGGGGCGCCAAAGATGGACGTGAAGGCCAGTTGCGACTTCCTGAACGGTGACGCCTTCAAACCGGACGGCAACCAACAACAGCAGTCGAAGCAGCTCGCTGAGCACTACCACGAGCTGGGGGACAAGCTGGCCCCGGAGATTGCCGATCCCATCAAGGAAATGGCCGCGATCATGGACAAGGCTGCTGCCTCGTCGCTGGGGGCGGCCACGCAGGAGCAACAGGAAAAGCTCAAGGTGCACTTCAACAAGATCGGCGAATACTGCAAGTAGGCAGGTCACGCCGCGTCATCGGCTAATCTGGAGCGGTGACCCTGCGCTTTTATGACACCGCCTCCGCCGAAGTCCGCGACTTCGTTCCCCTCGAAGACGGCAAGGCCAGCGTCTACTACTGCGGAGCCACCGTCCAGGGAATGCCACACGTGGGTCACGTCCGGTCCGCCATCGCTTTCGACCAGCTGACCCGTTGGCTGGAATTCCGCGGCCTCCGCGTCACCGTGGTGCGCAACGTCACCGACATTGACGACAAAATCCTGGCCAAGTCCCAGCAGTCGTTTGGCCCGGACTGGGACGCTGAACCCACCGCCAAGCATGCCGAGGAATGGTGGGCTTTGGCCTACCGCTATGAGCAGGAATTCGAGAAAGCCTACGAATCCCTGGGCGTCCAGCGGCCCACCTACGAGCCACGTGCAACTGGCCACATCCCCGAGATGCACGCACTCATACAGCGACTCATCGACCGCGGCCATGCCTACCCCGCCTTGGATGATTCCGGCGACGTCTACTTCGACGTGCGCTCCTGGAGCAAGTACGGCTCCCTGACGCGGCAGAACATTGATGACATGCAAGGGGCTGCCGACGCCGACCCTCGGGGCAAGCGCGACGCCCGCGACTTCGCGCTGTGGAAGGGTTACAAAGAAGGCGAGCCCGCCACCGCGAAGTGGGATTCGCCGTGGGGTGCGGGCCGTCCGGGCTGGCACCTCGAGTGCTCCGCCATGGTGACCAAGTACCTTGGCACACGTTTCGATATCCACGGTGGGGGACTGGACCTCCGCTTCCCGCATCACGAGAACGAGATGGCGCAGTCCCAAGCTGCAGGGGATGAGTTCGCCAACTTCTGGATGCACAACGGCATGGTCACTTTCGAGGGCGAAAAGATGTCTAAGTCCATTGGCAACACAGTAAGCCCCGCGGAAATGCTGGAGCTCGCCTCACCACGCGTGGTCCGCTACTACCTCGGCCAAGCACACTACCGCTCCGTCCTGGACTACCGGCCCACTTCGCTCCAGGAAGCCGCCGCGGCCGTGGAACGCATTGACGGGTTCATCTCCAAGGCCACGGCAAAGGTGGTTCGGGACGCCGTCGAGGTCGCACCTCAGACTGCCATGCCCGCAGCCTTCATTGCCGCCATGGACGATGACCTCAACGTGCCCCAGGCGCTCGGTGTGCTGCACGAAACCGTGCGCGCTGGGAACACTGCGCTGGCCTCCGGTGACCTCGAGGCGACCAAGGCTGCGCTTGATTCCGTGATGTCCATGACAGAGGTCCTTGGCCTGGATTCCGTCACCCAGCCCGAAGCTACCCGGGGCCGGGAGCACGCCGCGCTGGAAGTCCTGGTGGAAGCCCAACTCCAGGCGCGCGCAGCAGCGAGGGCCAGCAAGGACTGGGCAGCATCCGACGCGATCCGTGACACGCTCGCTGCCGCCGGCGTCGTCGTCGAAGATGGTGCGGACGGGGCCACCTGGAGCCTGAAGCGCGACTGACAAGGGGCCTCGACGGCCGAATTGCATTGGGTCAGTAGACTGGATTCCAGACTTACTCACGAAATCAAGGATGGAATCTCATGGCCAATAATGGTCGCCGGTCGGTCAAGCAGAAGAAGGGCCCCACCACCGGAACCGGTGGCCACGGCCGCAAGGCCCTGGAAGGCAAGGGTCCTACGCCCAAGGCGGAGGACCGCACCTACCACAAGGCATTCAAGAACAAGCAGCTCGCGGAGCGCTCGGCCGCCAAGCGCGGGCCGGCACGTCCGGGCTCAGGCGCACGCTCAGGGCCCAAGGGCCGCGCGACGGAAGAACTGGTTACTGGACGCAACTCCGTGGTCGAAGCCCTCCGCGCGGGTATCCCGGCCAAGGCGCTGCACGTAGCCATCCGCATTGAGATGGACGACCGCGTCAAGGAATCCCTGAAGCTCGCAGCCGAGCGCGGCATCCCGCTGCTCGAAACCGGCAAGCCCGAGCTAGACCGGATGACTGAAGAGGCTGTCCACCAGGGCCTCGTACTGCAGATCCCGCCCTACGAATACCAGGACGCGTACGACCTCGCCGAGGAAACCATCGCCAAATGGAAGAAGGGGCACATTTCCAACGCCCCCATCTTCGTGGCCCTCGACGGCATCACCGACCCCCGCAACCTCGGCGCAATCATCCGCTCCGTCTCCGCGTTCAGCGGCCACGGCGTGATCGTCCCCGAGCGTCGCTCCGTCGGCGTCACAGCGTCCGCTTGGAAGACCAGCGCCGGTGCCGCTGTCCGCGTGCCCGTGGCCCGCGCGTCGAACCTCAACAACGCGCTCAAGCAGTTCAAGAACATGGGCATCTACGTCCTGGGCCTGGACGGGGACGGCGATGTTTCGTTGCCCGACCTCACCGTAGCCACGGAACCGGTCTGCATCGTGGTTGGCTCCGAAGGCAAGGGCCTGAGCCGTTTGGTCCGAGAAAACTGCGACCAGATCGTGTCCATCCCGATTGACTCGTCCATGGAGTCGCTCAACGCATCCATGGCCGTGGGAATCTCGCTGTACGAAGTATCGAGGCAGCGTTCCGCCAAGTAGCCATTAAGGCGCCGCAAGCGCCATCCGTGTGATGGCTCTCGTGGCGCCTTTCGTGCGCCTGGACCTGACGCTCTCTCACGTCCCGCCTGTTTGGTGTGGACGCTCTCTCACGTTCCGCCCGTTTGGGCCCAACGCTCTCTCACGTCCCGCCCGTTTGGGCCCAACGCTCTCCCAGTTCTTGCCGCGATGTGGAGGAGCGTTGGGCTCAAGGGGCAGGGATGTGGAGGAGCGTTGGGCTCAAGGGGTAGGGATGTGAGGGAGGGCTAGAAGTCGCGGCGGTTGGCCAGGACGGGAAGTTTTTGGCGGGCTTCTTCGACGTCGGCGGGGTCGAGGTCGGCGAAGATGAGGCCGGGTTCGCTTTCAAGAGCTTCCAGAACCTGCCCGAAGGGGGATACGACGGCGGAGTACCCGACTCCCGTGGGCGCGGTGCCTTTGGCTTCGATGCCTTGGGTGGCGGGGTCCCCCTGGCCACAAGCGAGCACGAACGTGGTGGTGTCCACGGCGCGGGCCCTGGCCAGAAGCTGCCATTGCTCGGCCTTGCCGGGTCCTGATCCCCATGACGCGGACACGATGTTCACCACGGCGCCGCGTTGGGCGTTGGCCGTGAAGAGTGCAGGGAAACGGATGTCGTAACAGGTGGCCAAACCAAAGGTGACGCCGCCGGCGTCGAACGTCACCGGGTCTGTACCGGCCTCAACGGTGTCCGATTCCGCAAAGCCGAACGCGTCGAAGAGGTGGATCTTGTCGTAACTGGCCTCGACGTTGGGCCCGGTGGCCAGAAGCGTGTTCCGCACCCGCGGCTTACCTGCCTCGGAGGGAGTGCCGGGTGTGAACATACCCGCGACGATCACCACATCAAGCTCCGCAGCGAGGGCGCGCACGCGGCTGGCCCACGGTCCATCGAGGGGTTCGGCGATGTCCAACAGCGAGTTCCCGAACGCTCGCATCATGGCCTCCGGGAAAACCACAAGCCCGGCTCCGCCCTCCTTGGCGCGGCGGGCGTACTCCTCCAGGAGCCGCAGATTTTCGGTCAGATCCCGGCCGGTGATGACTTGGGCGAGTGCAACGCGCACCATTGAACCTCCAGTTGTCTCCGTTCCAGTATGCCAAGTAATGAATTCACTGGGCCGAACGTCGTCACATGAGCGCCGGACGCGGCACATAGTGGGCGTGGAACTAAACTTGCAATCAATGGTTATGCCTATCTTTGACACAGAAGCTGCCGTCGACGCGTCGCGTCCCCGGCCCCTCGGACTGAGCACGCCCCAGTCCGGCCTTTCCGGTGCGACGGATGCGCAGGACCATGAAGTGAATGTGGCCGTCTTCGCGCCTGACTTGGAGCGGGTGGAGGTTGCCTTCCAGTCCCCGGGCGCGCCATGGCGCGCGCAGGTTCTTCCCAATGTGGAAGATGGCGTGCACTTCGGGCTGATCGCCGGAATGCCGCCCGGCACCCGTTATGGTTTCCGCGAGGCACCCGCAGAGGCTGGCCTCCCCATGCCGGTTCCTGCTTTGGACCTGGACGACGACGGCGGGACCGGGCTGCTGCTCGATCCTTACGGGCGCGCTGTGGACCAGCGGGGCGAGTTCCTCACGAGCGTCCACATGGACAACAGTTTTGATTGGGGCGACGACCAGCCGCCAAGGACACCCATGCGGACGTCCGTGATTTATGAAGCCCACGTCCGTGGGCAGACGATGCTTCACCCGGACATCCCGGAGCACCTCCGCGGCACGTACGCGGGGATGGCGCATCCTGTCATGATCCAGCACCTCACGGAGCTGGGGATTACCGCGGTTCAGTTGTTGCCCATCCACTTCCATTTGGATGAGGCGCACCTGCAGGACCTTGGCATGACCAACTACTGGGGCTACAACACGGCGGCATTCTTTGCCCCGCATGCCGACTACGCCACCGAGGCCGCCCGGAACGCTGGCCCGCACGCCGTGCAGGATGAGCTCAAGGGCATGATCAAGTTGCTGCATGCGGCCGGCATCGAGGTGATCCTCGATGTTGTGTACAACCACACAGCCGAGGCCGGACCTGACGGACCCGCCATCAGCTTCCGGGGGTTGGCTGAGAAGCGGTACTACCGGCACGACGCCCACGGACGCTACCTGGACACCACCGGCTGCGGAAACACGTTGGACTTCAGCGATCCCGTGGTAGTGGACCTCGCCCTGGATTCCTTGCGTTACTGGGTGAACGACTTCCACGTGGACGGTTTCCGCTTCGACCTTGCGGTGACCCTCTGCCGTGACGCGGGGAACACGTTCGACCCCCAGCACCCGTTCCTGCAAGCCATCGCCGAAGACCCGGTGTTGTCTGAGGTCAAGCTCATCGCTGAGCCGTGGGATGTAGGCTACGGCGGCTGGCAGACAGGCCGCTTCCCGCAGGGCTGGTCGGACTGGAATGACCACTTCCGCGACGGCGTACGCAGCTTCTGGCTGTCCGACCGCGCCGCCATTGAGGCCGGTGGCCAGGGTGGCTCCGTGGCGTCGTTGGCTGAGCTCATGGCCGGTTCAGCCAATCTCTTCGCATCATCCGGGCGCACGCGCCTTGCCTCGGTCAACTTCATCACGGCCCACGATGGCTTCACGTTGAAGGACCTGGTCAGCTACGACCGTAAGCACAATGAGGCCAACGGGGAGCAGAACCGCGACGGGCACGGCGACAACCGGAGCTACAACCACGGAGTGGAGGGCCGCAGCGAGAATGAGGCGATTGTTGCCGCCCGTTCCTTGTCCATCCGCAACCTGATGGCCACGTTGCTGCTGTCCTTCGGTGTCCCCATGATCACGGCCGGCGACGAGCTTGGCCGAACGCAGCAGGGCAACAACAATGCTTACTGCCAGGACAATCCCACGGCCTGGCTCGACTGGAGCCGCACGCAGGAAGCCAACGCCATGTTCCGGACCACACGGGAGCTGGTCAGGCTTCG
This sequence comes from Arthrobacter sp. LFS091, assembly GCF_047977885.1. Classification (NCBI taxonomy): domain Bacteria; kingdom Bacillati; phylum Actinomycetota; class Actinomycetes; order Micrococcales; family Micrococcaceae; genus Arthrobacter; species Arthrobacter sp. LFS091. Next base: position 18,728 of record NZ_JBFPFP010000002.1, on the reverse strand, counting down.
CAGGTGGTTCCTGAGGCGCCAGCCTGAGAGCTTCCCCGGCCAGGCGAATGACGCGAGCCTGCAGTGGTTCGATGACAAGGGCAAACGGATGACTCCGGCCCGCTGGAACGATCCCAACGTCCGCTCGGTCCAACTGCTGATGGGCCATGAAGACAGTGAGATCCGGGGCCTGATCGTCGTGAACGGCACCAACCACGACGTGAAGATGATCTTGCCCGAGATCCTGAGCGAGTCGGGCATCGGCAAGCGGATGTTTGAACTCCGCTTCACCACATCGGTGCTGCACGAGCGTCGCAAGGGCGCGTTGGTGGCGTCGGGCGAGAGGGATATCCTGCAAGCCAACACCATCAACGTCTACCGCACGTAGCCCCACCGAACAGGAAATCCCCACATGAACCGCAGCCGCAGCAAACTGGTGGCTTTCGCGGGGCTGGTGATCGCCGTCGTCGTTCTTGTGGTTGCCATGGTGGGCGGCGGCGCCCTGACCGCCCCCTCCACCGCGCCGCCGACGCCTTCCAGCGCGCAAACCACGACGCCGGTACCTGGCGCCGTTTCCACGGCGGCTGCCGGCGTGGCGAACCCTTCCAGCCTGCCCACGATCAACGCGTCGCAGCTCCCCAAGGAAGCCCGGCAGACACTGGCCCTGATCGCGAAGGGTGGTCCGTACCCGTACGGTGAAGATGATGGAAACTTCGGTAACTTCGAAGGACTTCTCCCTAAGAAGGCGAGCGGCTTCTATAAGGAGTACACCGTTGTCACACCCGGCGCGTCCAACCGCGGCGCACGCCGGATCATCGTGGGCAAGGACACCGCCAAGTACTACACCGCCGACCATTACGAGTCGTTCAAGTTCATTGTCGAAGGCAAGTAGGAGCCCATGAAAATCTATTCAGCAGACACTTGGACCCTTGAAGAACTCAAGGAACAGGTCTCCGACGCCGGCCGCCGCACCCTCCTGGTACCGCCCGCCAACACCAAGCAGTCAGTGTTGGAAGTCTTCGCCCAGGTCCTCGACTTCCCCGAGTTCTACGGCGTGAACCTGGACGCCTTGAACGACTCCCTGCACGACTACGCGGACGCCTTGTCAGAGGACGACGGCGGCCCGGTCACCATGATCTGGCAGGTCCCGGCGGCCTACCGAACGGACCGCTCCTTCGGCGTGGTCTGCGAGATCCTGCAGGACGCAGAGCGTTACGCGGGCCGGGACCTGGCAGTGATCGCGGTTTTCCAGAACTAGTCGCTCCGACGTCACAAGTGGTTCCCACCTGAGTTGTGGCAACCGCCGAAATATCCTAAGTGGTGCGAGCGGCCCAATCGTGACGCGAAAAATTGAATATTTCTTTGTTTGTTCCCTTTGTTTCAAAAGGTTGAAATTAAAAGTGTCGGGAGATACATTCTTGCAGAGGCAATTATGTGCCTCGTCACTTGCGAATTGGGGAACGCGCGGACGTAATTGCAAACCTCATGGCGCACGAGCTGAATGAGGATCAGTAAATATGAAAAAGCTCTCACGGGCGGCTGCTGTCGTCGCGCTTTCCACTGGGGCCCTTTTTACCGCCGGCCAGTCGGCGAATGCCAGTATCTTTTACGATAACAATGATTACGGCGGCGCGACGTACGGAGCCGACAATTCGACCTGGATGGGGTCCTTTGACAATAAGGCGAGTTCAGTAAAAAACTTCGGCTACTACGTAACCTGGTGGCAAGACATTAACTACGGCGGAGCTGGCTTCGGCAGCTCCAACGACTATAGCGCCATGGGTTGGTACGTGCCCTTCCTGGGAACGTGGAATGACAACATCAGCAGCTTCCATCGGGGATAAGTCCAGCAGCACTCTGTCCGCTTAGCACAGAGTGAGCACCACCATGCTTTGACCTGCCGATCAAAGTATCTGCAGGTCAAAGTTGCTGTCTGAGAAGTGGCTAGGCGACTCAGTCGAGGCGCTCGAAGTGAGATTGGAAGCGGAAGTGCCGAGAAGAATTCCTGAACGAAGGACGCGCTGGGCTGTGCTTGTTTCGGTCTCGCTAGCCATGGCCGTAGCTTTGGCTATTTCATCCTGTTCTGGGGCCGCGGACAGTCCAATCACCCCAGACCCATCTGGAAAAGTGAATCTGGACTACGAGAATTCTCTGATTGTGTTTCCTGTCGATTCGTATGGAATCTCGGCTCGTGATCGCTCTCAAATTCTCCTCGCGCGGGAAGTCATTATGACTACGTGCATGAAGAAATTTGGCTTCATCGACGATCCGAACGCTGCTTATCCCAGGGCAGAGAACCGGAACTTTGGCGTGTGGAACGTTGATCGCGTGAGGCAGCACGGCTTCCGGCTTATTGGAGAAGACTCTCAATCGAACCGGAAGCACGATGAGGCGGGTGCGTGGGGCGACGCCAGATATGAGTGTCTCGCCAGTGAAAAGAGCAAGATCGATGAAATCACTCCACCGGACGATCTTATGAACGGGGGCACTGCAGCAGAAATTGCCTTGAAGAGCCTGAGCATGGCATCAGAAACCTCTGCCTGGAAAGCCGCCAAAGATGACTGGGACAATTGCGTCTCAGCGGCCGGCTTGACGCCGGGACGGGACGCCGCCACCGCGATGTGGTCGAGCCAGCAGTCCTTTGACCTGCAGGTGAGGACAGATCAGCAAAACCCGTCGAAGGCGGACGCGGCTGAGGGCATCCGAATCGCCACGATTGAAGCCGAATGCAATCAGGAGGTACGGCTAACCCAAACGCTCGGCGATATTCAAGCAAGCTACCAGTTGCCGCTCATAAGGCAGAATGAGGCAGTTCTTGTTGAGCTCAAGAAGAAGAGCCAGAAGTACGTGGATGCCGCTGAGAAGTTGTTGAAAGAGACGCAGTGAAGGATGCCCGGCCCAAGAGAGCGGCGGCAGCTGTTGGCTTGACTCGGCTCTCGCGACGGTGGCTGGTCGTCCTTTTGGCACTGACCGCAGTCATTTCGGCGGGGGTGGGCTTGCTGGCTGGGCGCGTCTTTGATCAATCAGATGTCATTCGGCCAGAGAACTCTATGGCCGAAGTCCCCGTCTATGCAAAGGTTGAAAACCGTATTGTCGACGATCGGCTAACGTTCGCCGGAGTTATCAAAGCCGGACCGGAAGTGCCGATCCTCATCGATCTAGAGGGACAAGAACCAATTGTCGTGCGTCAGACGCTTAAGGCGGGGGAAGCGTTAGAGTGGGGCGACCTTGCGGGGGTAGTTTCCGGCAAGCCCTATTTCGTTCTGCCGGGTCCGCTCCCGTTGTATCGGGATCTCTCTCAAGGCGATGAGGGAGATGACGTGTTGGCTCTGCAACGGGCGCTTACGCAAATGGGGTACGTCACCCGCGAAACTGGTCACTTGGACAGCGCAACCATAGCAGCAGCATCCTCTTTCTTTGCCAGCGAGGGTTTCACCTTGAACAGCGGCCGAGTGCCCGCCGAGAAGAGTCACCAAGTCGAACCAGGAGCTACACCGGAAAATCCGGCACCAGACGGCTCGAAAACTTCTACGGTGTCGATCCCGTTCAGGCAACTGCTGGCCCTCCCCGTCGCTAGCGCGACCGTAATCTCCGCGCTGGAAATAGGGCAGAAAGTGACCGTCCAAAGCCCTCTGGCCACGTTTCAAACCGAAAACAACTTCGTCGAATTCATTGCTGAGGGCCAGCAGGCGGAATCCCTCAGGACTGGGCAGGATGTCACTATCAGGGTCGCGGAGAAGGAACTGACAGGACGGATCACAGCAGTAGGTCCATTTACGGATGCGGGTAATGGGCAACGTGTGGGATATCCCGTGACGGTAGAGGCCATAACTAAGGCAGATCTGGCCTTGTTGACCCCCAATTTAAGCGTCACTGTGGCAGGTAAGGGTAGTGCGGCACAGGCTCTCGCAGTGCCGTTATCCGGTATTCGACAGGATGCCGATGGGGCTTACGTTCTCAGAAGTTCGGGGGGCGATAGAAGTACAAAGGATCCCGCAGCACGCGTCCCCATCACGGTTCTTCGGTCAGGGGGAGGTTTCGCCGCGGTCACTGGTGATCTCAGCGAGGGGGACGAGGTCCAAATATCGTGACGACTTCGCGATCGGCGCTCCTCGCACATGGAGCGGGAGAAGCGGGATTCGATGAAACATTGGCCATCAGCTTGGCAGGAGTTTCGCGCACATATCCAGGCGGCGGGCCCCCGGCTCTATCTGACGTCTCACTGGCGATTCAGTCCGGTGAGTTCGTGTCCATTGTGGGCCCCTCAGGCTCGGGGAAATCAACGCTTTTGAACATCATGGGCTTATTGGACAGGCCCAGCTCCGGACGCCTCGTAATTCGTGGGCAGGCCGCCGGAGCCGCTTCAGAACGAAACCTCGACACGGTGCGCCTGGACTCCATCGGGTTTGTTTTCCAGTCGTCTAACGTCATCGGTGACCAAAGCGTGATAAGCAATGCCGCTATCGGGCTGCGGGTCCAGGGCGTGCCGATGGACGAACGAGCAGAGACTGCATTGGACGCGCTGGAGTTCGTGGGGCTGGAGCATAAGCGCATGGTGCAAGCTAAACTCCTGTCAGGCGGAGAACGGCAACGCCTTGCAATAGCAAGAGCAATCGCAACGCACCCGCAGATCATCCTTGCCGACGAGCCGACAGGCAATCTTGATTCCGACAACGGTCAACGGGTCATCGAATACCTTCGGAAGCTCAACTCCGAGGGTGTCACCGTAATTATCATCACCCATGATTTGAATGTGGCGAACCAAGCAAATCGCCGGATCGAGATCCAGGACGGTCGAATCACGAGTGACGCCGAAACCAATAATCATCCCAGGCCGCGACGTAAGGTCCCGGCCCACCCAGCGCCCTTCGTTATGTCAAGCCAGCAGTCATGGGCGTCACGCATCGCTCAGTCCCTTTTGGATGATTGGGGTGATGCGCTCACGGCGCTCTCCGCTCGTACCATCCGAACGACCCTCCTCATCCTTGCCTTTGCCATCGCCATTGGCGGGATGACTGGCGCCCTTGGTATCAGTTCAACCACTTCGAATGCCATTAACACTCGGCTGGCGATTGCGTCACAGGATACTCTGTCCATGACTGTCGGAGACGGACCTGTTGTGCTTCCGAGCGATTTCGATGAACTTCGTTCCGGGGTAGATCGCATTACCCGCGTTCCTCATGTAGTTGGCGCATCCTATGTTTACTCAGCGGTTCCGGCAGACGTACGTATTACACGGGTTGGACCTTCCGATCTGGAACCTGAAACGCCGTTGTCACTTCATTCCTCCTCGAAGAACTACTTCGATGACTTCGGTATACGGCTAATTCCCGACAACAGCCGGACTGCCCTCGACAACCCACGAGCTGGTCCTCTCGCAGTAGTCTCGACCAAGGCAGCAAAAGCGCTCGACATCCCGTATAGCAAGAAAACGGGTCCGGTTGAGGGGGCGAGCATATGGATCGATGACCGGCTCGTGCCCGTTATTGGTGTATTCGATCCCGGTCCAAATTTTCCTGAGTACGCCAACTCCGTCTTCGTAGACGCCAGCATAATGCGTGCCGTATCCAGGACCGACCTAAAAATTCAAGTTAGAACTGAAAAGGGCTTCTCGGCTGCGATCGCGCAAGTTGCACCGCTGGCGTACTCGCCGAGCGACCCCGGAAAGGCGCAGGTGGACGTCACCGCCGATATTCAGTCGATCAGGCAGGGTGTCTCAAATGACCTCGGGTCCCTCATTGCTTTGCTGTCGCTTGTCCTGACGCTCCTGGCCGTTATCACTGCGGCTTCCTCGATGTACCTGACGGTTCAGAACCGGTCGGCAGAGGTAGCCCTCCGACGAGCGATCGGCTCAAGTCGATGGCTGATTTGCCGGTCCTTCATTCTTGAGGGCTTCATCGTTGGAATAACAGCAGGTTTGCTTGGCGGCATCATCGGAACCATGACCACGCTCGGGGTCTCTTGGATCCAGTCCTGGCCGCCTGTGTTGCCGTCAGATCTCTGGCTCGTCGGAATCCTTCTAGGTACGGCCACCGGTATTGTGAGTGCCATATATCCTGCCTGGGTCGCCAGCCGCAAGGATCCCGCTATTGCAATTCGGGGCTAGCAAGCCCACAGGCTTTGGGATCCGACTCAAACGTCGCTGGCCCGTTAATTCGTTGTTGGGCAACAACGGCAAAGCGGGCCAGCAACGGATCAGGCCTAGGCGTTCGCGATCAACCCCAACTCAGCTTTGGAAGCCAACGCCGAGTGCTTCGGGAACACGCGGACGGTGTAGCCGAAGGAGCCTGAGCGGTTGATGACCAGGGAGCCGTTGAAGAGGTGGCGTCCGTTCCCGAGGTCCTCCACGGAGTCCAGTTCGGCCACCACCACATCCTCCAGCTCATCGGTCTCTTCGGCGCGGCCGAAGGCGACCTCCACGGAGACGTCGTCGGGTGTCAGGTTGTTGAGGGCCACGTAGGCGTTGACCTGCAGGGTGTCGCCCACCTGGGGTTCCTCCGAGACGCCAACGGAGTCCACATGCTCCACCACGACTTCGGGCCACGCGCTCCGCACCTTCGACGTCCAGGCAGCGAGTTCCTTCGCTTCCTTGAACGATTCAGCCACAGCGCGGCGCCCCGAAACAGCGGCCGGGCAGTAGAGGTTGTTCACGTAGTCGTGCAGCATGCGTTCTGCCGAGACCGCCGGGCCGAGGTTGGCCAGGGTGTGCTTGATCATGGATACCCAGTGGGTGGGCACGGTCTCGGTGCTGGACTCGGACGGGCCTGCCGCACCGGCGCCCTGGGCCACGGTTGTGCCGTAGAAGCGCGGCGCCACCTGGGTTTCAAGCAACTCGTACAGTGCGGATGCTTCGATGTCGTCGCGCTCGTCGGCGGAGGCGTTGTTGTTGGCCGTGGGGATGGCCCAGCCGTTTTCGCCGTCGTACATTTCGTCCCACCAGCCGTCGAGGACGGACAGGTTGAGCGAGCCGTTGATCGCGGCCTTCATGCCGGACGTACCGCAGGCTTCGAGCGGGCGGAGCGGGTTGTTGAGCCAGACGTCGCAGCCCGGGAAGAGGGTCCGCGCCATGGCGATGTCGTAGTTGGGCAGGAACACGATCCTGTGCCGGACTGCGGGGTCGTCAGTGAAGCGGACCAGGTCCTGGATCATTTTCTTGCCGGCATCGTCCGCAGGGTGGGACTTCCCGGCGATGACCAATTGGATGGGGTGCTTGGGGTCCAGGAGCAGGGCCTTCAGGCGTGCGGGGTCGCGCAGCATGAGGGTGAGCCGCTTGTAGGTGGGGACGCGGCGGGCGAAGCCGATGGTGAGGACGTCGGGGTCCAGCACTGAATCGGTCCACCCAAGTTCGGCGTCCGCGGCGCCGCGCTTCTTCCACGACGCCCGGAGACGGCGTCGAACGTCGTCGATGAGCTGGGCGCGCAGGTCGCGGCGGAGCGCCCACACGTCCTCGTCGCTGACGTTGTAGGCCAGGTCCCAGCGTCCCAGCGCTTCCGCTTCGGCGCCGAACTGGTGCCGGGCCAGGGAAGAGATGCGCGGGTCCACCCAGGTGGGTACGTGGACGCCGTTGGTGACGGACGTGATGGGAATTTCGGAGTGGTCGAATCCCGGCCACAGCCCGGCGAACATTTCGCGCGAAACCACGCCGTGCAGTTTGGCGACGCCGTTGGCCCGCTGCGCGAGGCGCAGGCCCATGACGGCCATGTTGAAGACGGAGGGGTTGCCGCCTTCGTAGTTTTCCCGGCCGAGTTCCAGGATCCGGTCGGTGGGAACGGCTGGCGCCAGTCCGGCGTCGAAGAAGTGCTTGATCTGCACGGTTTCGAAGCGGTCGATGCCTGCAGGCACGGGGGTGTGCGTCGTGAAGACGGTGGAGGCGCGTCCTGCGGCCAGGGCTTCATCCCAGCTGAGGGGATCGGTGGCGTTGGACATGGCTTCCTGGATGCGTTCGATGCCCAGGAAACCTGCGTGGCCTTCGTTGGTGTGGAAAACCTCGGGCGCCGGCGTGCCGGTGAGCTCCTGGTAGACGCGAAGGGCCTTGACGCCGCCCATGCCCAGCAGCAGTTCCTGCTGGAGGCGGTGGTCGCCGCCGCCGCCGTAGAGGCGGTCGGTGATGCCACGGGCAGCTTCGTCGTTGGACGGAACGTTTGAGTCCAGCAACAGCAGTGGAACGCGTCCGACGTCGGCACGCCACACGTGCGCGTGGAGTTCACGGCCGTTGGGCAGCGGCAGGGAAATGTGGACTGGCTTCCCCGGGACGCCGTCCTTGCCGGCGTGGCGAAGCAGGGTCAGCGGCAGGCCGTCCGGGTCCAGGACGGGGTACGTTTCCTGCTGCCAGGCGTCGCGCGACAAGGACTGCTTGAAGTAGCCGGCCTGGTAGAGGAGGCCGACGCCGATCAGCGGCACGCCGAGGTCGGACGCGGCTTTGAGGTGGTCGCCTGCCAGGATGCCGAGGCCACCGGAGTACTGCGGCAGGACCTCGGTGATGCCGAATTCCGGAGAGAAGTAGGCGATGCAGGCGGGAGCGTCCTCTCCGAGGCCCTGGTACCAGCGCGGTTCGCTGAGGTACCGGTCCAGGTCCGCTGCTGCGTCCTGCACGCGGGACACTACGTCGCCGTTGTTGGCGAGGTCCTGCAGCTGTTCGCGGCTGATCGACCCCAGGAGGGCTATGGGGTCGTGTTGCGAGGCCTCCCAGAGAGCCGGGTTAAGGCTCGCAAAAAGTTCCCTGGTGGGCCTGTGCCAGGACCAGCGCAAGTTGGTCGCCAAGCGGGCCAGGGGCCTGATGGGCTCAGGGAGGACGGTGCGGACTGTAAACCTTCGAATTGCCTTCACGAGCGCCACACTAACGGACTGGCATGGCAGTCGGAACCGGATTGGGTTTCTTTTAGGTAAAAGTCATCTTGCGCAGAGGAGAAAGGTCGTTTGCTTAGCATTTCCCGATTTTTGTCGCTAACGTCGTGCTTGTGACGAATACCGTGCGAAACATCACCGCCCTGAAAACCAAGACGAAAACGGACATCACCGACGGACTTCGTTTCGGCCGGTTCCCCATCACGGCTGTTCAGCCGGTGGTGGAGGGTGGCCGTTTCCCGGCGAAGGCCCTGCCGGGGGAGGACCTCGTGGTGGGTGCCACGGTCTTCCGTGAAGGCCACGACCAGCTTGGTGTGTCCGCTGTGCTGCTCGACCCGAGAGGCAGGGAGCGCCAGCGTGTGCGCTTGAATCCCGCCCAGGGCGAACAATGGAAGGGCCTTGACCGCTGGGAGGGCCTCATCACCCCCGGTGGCACTGGCGCATGGTCATTCGTCATCGAGGCGTGGCACGACCGCTACGGAACGTGGCACCACAACGCAGAGGTCAAGATCGCCGCCGGCATCGACGTCGAGTTGATGCTCGCCGAGGGCGCAGCCCTCCTGGCCGAAGCAGCCGACGACGCCGGGCGCAGCGGGGCGGACAAGCGCACCCTTCGTGCCGCTTCTGTCGTGCTGGCCGACACCTCCAAGTCTGCCGAGGAGCGCCTTGCAGCCGGGTTCAGCGCCCAGGTGCTGGACGCCGTCGAGCGCCTTCCGATCCGCGAATTGGTGACTGTTTCCGAACGCTTCCCCCTGCAGGTGGAGCGCGACCTTGCCGGTCGGGCCGCCTGGTACGAGTTCTTCCCCCGTTCCGAGGGCGCGGTTTTCGACCACAACACCGGGGTGTGGACGTCCGGTAATTTCCGTACGGCGGCGAAGCGGCTCGACGCCGTGGCGGAGATGGGATTCGATGTTATCTACATGCCGCCCATCCACCCGATCGGCTTCCAGCACCGGAAGGGACGCAACAACACCCTGACTCCGGGGCCCAACGACCCGGGTTCGCCGTGGGCCATTGGCTCCAAGGACGGTGGCCACGACGCCATCCACCCCGAGCTGGGAACGTTTGAGGATTTTGACGCTTTTGTTGCCCGCGCCAACGAGCTGGGGCTAGAGGTAGCGCTGGACCTCGCGTTGCAGGCCGCCCCCGACCACCCTTGGGTGACGTCGAACCCTGAATGGTTCACGACGCGCGTGGACGGATCCATTGCATATGCGGAGAACCCGCCCAAGAAGTACCAGGACATCTACCCGCTGAACTTTGACAATGATCCCGCGGGCCTGTCGAAGGAAATCCTGCGGATCGTGCTCTTGTGGATCAGCCACGGCGTGAAGGTCTTCCGCGTGGACAACCCGCACACCAAACCGGTCTGGTTCTGGGAGTGGCTGATCGGGAAGGTCAACAAGAAGCACCCCGACGTCGTTTTCCTCGCCGAAGCTTTCACCCGCCCACCCATGATGCATGCCCTGGGCCGGGCCGGTTTCCAGCAGTCCTACACGTATTTCACGTGGCGCAACACCAAGACGGAGCTGGAAGAGTACTTCTACGAGGTCAGCCACGTCAGCCCGGCGTATTTCCGGCCCAACTTCTTCGTCAACACCCCTGACATCCTCACCGAGTACCTGCAGTACGGTGGTCCGGCGGCTTTCAAGATCCGCGCAGTCCTGGCTTCCACAGCCAGCCCGTTGTGGGGCGTGTACGCAGGCTACGAACTGTATGAGCATGTTGCCCGCCCTGGTGCCGAGGAGTACATCGACAACGAAAAGTTCGAGATCAAGGCCCGGGACTGGGAGGGTGCGGCCGAGTCCGGGCGGACCCTTGCTCCGTACATCACGCGGCTCAACGCCATCCGCAAGAACCACGTGGCGTTGGGGGACCTGCAGAACCTGACGTTGCACCACAGCACGGACGACGCCACGATTGTCTACTCCAAGCACAAGACTCTTCCGGACGGCACCAAGGACACGTTGATCATTGTGGTCAACGTGGATCCGCACAGCGCCCGGGAGAGCACGGTGTCCCTGGACCTGGCAGCGTTGCAGCTGGACCCTGAGGACTTCAACGAGGACGGCCGCTTCCGCGTGGACGACCTGATCAGCGGACAGAGCTGGGAGTGGGGCGAGCACAACTACGTTCGCTTGGACGCTCATGTTGAACCCGCACACATCCTGAGCATCCGGAGGCAGCTTTAGTGAGTTTCTCTCCGCAAAACCCCAGCCAGTACTTCACTCCGAAGAACACCTTCGAGTTGAACGCCCCAGGTCTCCAGCACGATCCGAACTGGTACCGCAAGGCAGTCTTCTATGAGGTACTGGTGCGGGCCTTTGCGGATGCCAACGGGGACGGCTCGGGCGACTTCCATGGGCTGATCGAGAAGTTGGACTACCTGCAGTGGCTGGGCGTGGATTGCCTGTGGCTGCCGCCGTTCTTCCATTCTCCGTTGCGTGATGGCGGCTACGACATTGCGGACTACACCTCGGTGCTGGACGAGTTCGGGACCATCAGCGATTTCAAGCGGCTGGTGGCTGAGGCGCATGCCCGCGGCGTCCGGGTGATCATCGATCTTCCCCTGAACCACACCTCGGACCAGCACCCTTGGTTCCAGGAATCACGCAAGGACCCCACGGGCCCCTACGGGGATTTCTATGTGTGGAGTGACACGGACGAGAAGTACCAGGATGCCCGCATCATTTTCGTTGATACGGAAGAGTCGAACTGGACCTTCGACCCTATCCGCCGCCAGTTCTTCTGGCACCGGTTCTTCAGCCACCAACCCGACCTGAACTTCGAGAACCCCAAGGTCATCGAGGCCCTCTTCGACGTGGTCCGGTTCTGGCTGGACCAGGGCATCGACGGTTTCCGTGCCGATGCCATTCCGTACCTGTTCGAAGAAGAGGGCACAAACTGCGAGAACCTGCCGGCCACGCACGCCTTCCTGCAGGATCTTCGCCGGATGGTGGACGCGAACTACCCGGGCCGTGTGATCATCGCGGAGGCCAACCAGCCGCCGCATGAAGTGGTGGAGTATTTCGGCACCGAGGAAGCTCCTGAATGCCATATGGCCTTCCACTTCCCGATCATGCCCCGGCTGTATTACGCCCTGCGTGACCAGAAAGCCGCGCCGATCATCGAGACGTTGCGGGAGACCCCCGAGATCCCCAAGGGTGCCCAATGGGGCACATTCCTCAGGAACCACGACGAGCTCACCCTGGAGATGGTGCCGGCCGAGGAGCGTGCCGCGATGCTGGGGTGGTACGCCCCGGATCCGCGCATGCGGGCGAACATCGGTATCAGGCGCAGGCTGGCCCCGCTGCTGGATAATTCCCGCGCCGAGATCGAACTGATCAACGCGCTGTTGCTGTCCCTGCCTGGTAGTCCCTTCCTTTACTACGGGGATGAGATCGGCATGGGAGACAACATCTGGTTGGACGACCGCGACGCCGTCCGCACGCCCATGCAGTGGAACCCCGATCGGAATGCGGGCTTCTCGGGAGCGGATCCGGGAAAGCTGTACCTGCCGGTCATCCAGTCGCTGGTTTACAACTACAGCATGGCCAACGTTGAGGCGGAGGCGGCGCACTCCGGTTCGCTGCTGCGCTGGACGCGGCAGATCCTCAGCGTTCGAAAGAACCATCCGGTGTTCGGCTTGGGCGGTTTCCGCCACATTGAGGCCGACCACGAGGTAGTGCTGGCGTACGTGCGTGAGTTGCCGCCCGGTAATCCGGATGGGGAGGTCGCCGAAACCATACTGTGTGTGTTCAACCTTTCGCAGCACCCTGTGGCAGCTACCTTGGACCTTCCCGAGTTTGCGGGCCGCGGCCTGCGCGATATCTTCGGCGGCCAACCCTTCCCGGCTGTCGGCGAGAACGGCAACCTGACCGTGATGCTGGGCAGCCACAGCTTCTATTGGCTGCGGCTGCGCTCGGCATCTTCCAATCCATCGTCGCCTTTTACCCAGGCGATCCCCGTGGTGTCGACCAAAGGATGAGATGAGCAAGGGAACAAACAACCCCGCCATTGAAAGTCTTCTCCGGACCTGGCTCCCCACCAAGCGCTGGTTCCCGGTGAAGAGCCCCGATTTTGCCGTTGAGCAGGTGGGCGGTTTCAGACTCCCGGCCGCCGCCGATGATGCCGCGTTTGAGGTGGTGTTGTTGGCAGTCACCTACCGGACGGCCGACGGCGGTCCCCGGACTGACGTTGTCCAGGTGCCGTTGAGCTTCCGCAGCCAGCCGCTCGTGGACGCGCCCACAGCGCTTTTGGGTGAGTTCACTGATCCGGAACGAGGGCTTCAACTGGTGTACGACGCCGTGTACGACTCCGCGTTCGTTTCCGCTTGGCTGGACTTCATGCGCAGCGAAGCCTCCTTGGAGGACAGCCTGGCGCAGGGGCATCTCACCCACGGCAAGGTCACGCTCCCCAGGAATCCGGTTTCTGCGCGAGTCCTCTCCGGTGAGCAATCGAATACCTCGGTCATCATCGACGACGGCGACTCGGCCGCCATCCTCAAGGTTTTCCGCGTGCTGGCGGCCGGCAAGAACCCGGAAGTGGAGCTGGGCGCAGCACTGACGGCGGCCGGAACCAGCGAGGTTCCCGCGACGCTTGGTTGGATCACCGGCTCGTGGCACCAACCGGCGTCGAACGGTTCCGCAACCGCCACCGGTGAGCTGACAGTCGCCCACGAGTTCCTCCTGGGTGGGCAGGATGCCTGGCGCCTGGCCGTCGACGCCGCGGCGGCAGGGAAAGATTTCACCGCGGAAGCCCGCGGCTTGGGAGCGGCGACAGCCACAGTCCATGCCCGGCTGGCCGAAACGTTCGGCGTTCTGGACGGTCAGGCACAGGGCCCGGACATCATCGCCACTGTTGCCAGGCGGGTCCGTCAGTCCTGGGCAGAGGCCGCCTCCGCCGTCGGGCCTTACGACGCGAATGTTCAGGAACTGCTGGACACTTTGAACCCGCGCGACGTCGGGCAGTTGCAACGCGTGCATGGCGATCTTCACCTTGGGCAGATCCTTTGGGTCCCGGGCGCTGAAGACCGCGCAGGGCGTTGGGCCATCCTGGACTTCGAAGGGGAACCGCTGCGCACCATTGACGAACGCAATATGCCCGACCTTCCCCTGCGGGACGTGTCGGGAATGCTGCGGTCCTTCGACTACGCCGCAGGCGCCGCCACGCGCGAGAACGCCGACGCCTCGGTGCCCGAAACCTGGGTGGATGACTGCGCTGCCGCCTTCCTTGAGGGGTACAGCGACGTCACCCCCGGAACCATAGACCGCCGCTCGCCGCTCTTTGTGGCATTGTGGCTGGACAAGGCCTTATACGAGGTGGTCTACGAGCTGCGAAACCGGCCCGACTGGCTGTCGATCCCGGTCAACGCATCGCGACGAATCCTCGACAACACAAGCCGCGGCAAGCATGCGGCAGCTACAGCGGAAGGTAATGACATGACTGGCTCTGCACGTACCGAACGGCCCCGAGTCCCACTGCACGTGGATTCCGAGACCTTGGAACGCGTGGCAGCGGGGGCTTACCACGCACCGCACTCCGTGCTCGGCGCCCATCTGGATGATCACGGCCACGTCACCATCCGGACCGTGAAGCACTTGGCCAAGTCCGTTGCGGTAGTGACCGAAGCCGGACGCACGGACATGACGCACGAGGCACACGGGGTCTGGGCTGCCGTCCTGGAACCGCTGCAGCCCGGCCACGTGCCGGACTACCGTTTGGAAGTGGCGTACGACGCCGAGACAGTCACCGTTGATGACCCGTACCACTACTTGCCCACGGTGGGCGAGGTAGACCTGCACTTGATCGGCGAAGGCCGGCACGAGCGGCTGTGGGACGTCCTTGGTGCCCATGTCCAGCACTACCGGTCCTCGCTGAGCGAAGTGGACGGGGTCTCCTTCGCGGTTTGGGCTCCAAACGCGCAGGCTGTCCGGGTCAAGGGTGACTTCAACGGCTGGGACGGCCGCTCTCACGGCATGCGTTCCCTGGGCTCCTCGGGCGTATGGGAACTCTTCATTCCCGGTGTTGTAGCAGGGGCGTGCTACAAATACGAGATCCTGACCAAAGAAGGGCAGTGGGTGGAGAAAGCGGACCCCCTGGCCTTCGGGACAGAAGTTCCGCCGCTGACTGCCTCGCGGGTGGTTGATCCGAGCTACCGCTTCAAGGATGAAGAGTGGATGGCTGCCCGTGCACAAAGGGATCCCCACAATTCGCCGATGAGCGTCTACGAAGTCCACCTGGGCTCCTGGCGATTGGGCCTTGGCTACAAGGAACTGGCCAAGGAACTCGTCGACTATGTGAAGTGGCTTGGCTTCTCCCACGTGGAGTTCATGCCCGTCGCCGAGCACCCTTTCGGTGGCTCGTGGGGCTATCAGGTGACGTCCTATTTTGCGCCGACTTCCCGGTTCGGGCACCCGGACGAGTTCCGGTTCCTCGTGGATTCCCTGCACCAGGCAGGCATCGGCGTGCTCCTGGACTGGGTCCCGGCGCACTTCCCCAAGGACGCCTGGGCTTTGGCCAAGTTCGACGGCCAGCCCCTGTATGAGCACTCCGATCCCGCCCTCGGTGAGCACCCGGACTGGGGAACACTGATCTTTGACTTCGGGCGCAGCGAGGTCCGGAACTTCCTGGTGGCCAACGCGCTGTACTGGCTGGAGGAGTTCCACATCGACGGCCTGCGCGTGGACGCGGTGGCATCCATGATCTACCTGGATTACTCCCGCGAAGAAGGACAGTGGCGCCCCAACAAGTTCGGCGGCCGCGAAAACCTCGAGGCCATCTCCTTCATGCAGGAAGTCAACGCCACGGTCTACAAGTCCCACCCGGGAGCCATCATCATCGCCGAGGAGTCCACGGCATTCCCCGGCGTGACGGCACCGACCAACCACGGCGGGCTTGGTTTTGGGCTCAAATGGAACATGGGCTGGATGCACGATTCGCTGAAGTACATCTCCGAAGACCCCATCAACCGCAAATGGCACCATGGCACCATCACGTTCTCCCTGGTCTACGCGTTCACGGAAAACTTCCTGCTGCCCATCAGCCACGACGAGGTAGTCCACGGCAAGGGTTCCATGCTGCGCAAGATGCCGGGTGACCGGTGGCAGCAGCTGGCAAACCTTCGCGCCTTCTTTGCATACCAGTGGGCGCACCCGGGCAAGCAGCTCATCTTCATGGGTACCGAGTTCGGCCAGGAAGCGGAGTGGTCCGAACAGTACGGGCTGGACTGGTTCCTCGCCGACATCCCGGCCCACCGCGGACTCCAGCTTCTGGTCAAGGAACTCAATGAGCTGTATTCCTCGACGCCGGCACTGTACCAACGCGACAACGAAGCCGGCGGTTTCCAGTGGATCAACGGCGGGGACGCGGACCACAACGTCCTCACCTTCATCCGGTGGGACCATGAAGGCAAGCCGCTGGTCTGTGCCATCAACTTCTCCGGCGGCCCGCACAAGGACTACATCCTGGGTGTACCTGGAGCAGGGGAGTGGGTGGAGGTGCTGAACACCGACGCCGAAACGTATGGCGGCTCGGGTGTCGTCAACGCCGGCACCTTGAAGGCCAGCGCGCCGGGAACCGATGGACAGCCGGCCGCGCTCACCGTCACGCTTCCGCCGCTTGGGGCCTCGTGGTTCGCGCCCTCCGAATAGACCCACGCTCTCTCACGTAATCACCCCTTCCGGCCGACGCTCTCTCACGTAATCACCCCTTCCAGGCAACGCTCCTCCACTGTGGTGGGGGAGCGTTGCCTGTTCAGCTTGGGTCAAGCGTTCGACGGCGGTTGCCGGCCGTGGCGTTTGGCTTCCGATCAGCCCGGCGAGCCCTGGTTCTCCGACCGGCTAGCCCGTCCCGATACGGGTCTTTGCCAAGCCGGCAGAGTGTGTGTATAGTTAGTACCCGCGCTGCTCCCCAGTGGAGGAAGGCGAAA
This sequence comes from Arthrobacter sp. LFS091, assembly GCF_047977885.1. Lineage (NCBI taxonomy): Bacteria > Bacillati > Actinomycetota > Actinomycetes > Micrococcales > Micrococcaceae > Arthrobacter > Arthrobacter sp. LFS091. Next base: position 1,975 of record NZ_JBFPFP010000002.1, on the reverse strand, counting down.
CCGACATGAATCCTCAAGGAAAATCAAGTCAACTTCGCCGATTTGACCCGGAGGCGGGCAGCGGGTAAGTTTGAAAAGTTGCTCCGGAGCGATCCTGGGCCCCTTGTGGGGTGTGGGTGGTGCCGGTAAGTGTCTGTTGTTTGAGAACTCAATAGTGTGCCAAGTTTGTTGATACCGATTGTTTTATTGATTGGTTGAAATTATGGCTGGATCATTGCGCACCCCCGTGTGTGGTGGTCTGGTTTTCAGCTGGTTTCGAATTTTGTGCAGCCGCGTTTTACCGTTATTTCCGGTGGGTGTGGTTGTGTCTGTTTGATTTGTTTTACTTCAACGGAGAGTTTGATCCTGGCTCAGGATGAACGCTGGCGGCGTGCTTAACACATGCAAGTCGAACGATGATCCCAGCTTGCTGGGGGATTAGTGGCGAACGGGTGAGTAACACGTGAGTAACCTGCCCTTGACTCTGGGATAAGCCTGGGAAACTGGGTCTAATACCGGATACGACCATTCCACGCATGTGGTGGTGGTGGAAAGCTTTTGTGGTTTTGGATGGACTCGCGGCCTATCAGCTTGTTGGTGGGGTAATGGCCTACCAAGGCGACGACGGGTAGCCGGCCTGAGAGGGTGACCGGCCACACTGGGACTGAGACACGGCCCAGACTCCTACGGGAGGCAGCAGTGGGGAATATTGCACAATGGGCGCAAGCCTGATGCAGCGACGCCGCGTGAGGGATGACGGCCTTCGGGTTGTAAACCTCTTTCAGTAGGGAAGAAGCGAAAGTGACGGTACCTGCAGAAGAAGCGCCGGCTAACTACGTGCCAGCAGCCGCGGTAATACGTAGGGCGCAAGCGTTATCCGGAATTATTGGGCGTAAAGAGCTCGTAGGCGGTTTGTCGCGTCTGCTGTGAAAGACCGGGGCTCAACTCCGGTTCTGCAGTGGGTACGGGCAGACTAGAGTGCAGTAGGGGAGACTGGAATTCCTGGTGTAGCGGTGAAATGCGCAGATATCAGGAGGAACACCGATGGCGAAGGCAGGTCTCTGGGCTGTAACTGACGCTGAGGAGCGAAAGCATGGGGAGCGAACAGGATTAGATACCCTGGTAGTCCATGCCGTAAACGTTGGGCACTAGGTGTGGGGGACATTCCACGTTTTCCGCGCCGTAGCTAACGCATTAAGTGCCCCGCCTGGGGAGTACGGCCGCAAGGCTAAAACTCAAAGGAATTGACGGGGGCCCGCACAAGCGGCGGAGCATGCGGATTAATTCGATGCAACGCGAAGAACCTTACCAAGGCTTGACATGAACCGGTAATACCTGGAAACAGGTGCCCCGCTTGCGGTCGGTTTACAGGTGGTGCATGGTTGTCGTCAGCTCGTGTCGTGAGATGTTGGGTTAAGTCCCGCAACGAGCGCAACCCTCGTTCTATGTTGCCAGCGGTTCGGCCGGGGACTCATAGGAGACTGCCGGGGTCAACTCGGAGGAAGGTGGGGACGACGTCAAATCATCATGCCCCTTATGTCTTGGGCTTCACGCATGCTACAATGGCCGGTACAAAGGGTTGCGATACTGTGAGGTGGAGCTAATCCCAAAAAGCCGGTCTCAGTTCGGATTGGGGTCTGCAACTCGACCCCATGAAGTCGGAGTCGCTAGTAATCGCAGATCAGCAACGCTGCGGTGAATACGTTCCCGGGCCTTGTACACACCGCCCGTCAAGTCACGAAAGTTGGTAACACCCGAAGCCGGTGGCCTAACCCTTGTGGGGGGAGCCGTCGAAGGTGGGACCGGCGATTGGGACTAAGTCGTAACAAGGTAGCCGTACCGGAAGGTGCGGCTGGATCACCTCCTTTCTAAGGAGCTGCTAACAACTGTCCGTGTTCTGTGTATGCGGTTCGTGGTGGTTGTCAGTGTTGCCCATTGCGCAGGCGTCTGTTCTGCGGTGGGTGCTCATGGGTGGAATATCAACGAATCATTTTTT